>JBNKVA010000013.1:0-16241 GCA_050298955.1 Pontiella sp. | reverse complement strand
GCATAACTATTGTAGTTGCCCTTTTGAGACGAAACCGGAGATTAACATGGGTACCATCAAGAAATGGCGTAAGAGAAAGATGTCCAACCATAAGCGGCGCAAGCGTCGTCGCGCGGACCGTCATAAGAAGAAATAGGCATTGATTGCCGAATTGATTTCAAGGCCGATCGCCCGGGGCGGCCGGCCTTGCTCTATATCAATCCTTGGAAATCCGTGGGAGGATGCGGTTTTCAAGGATTTTTTATATTCATGAGTATGGAAATCCGTTCAAGAGGAACGGGCCCGGTTCATGCACGCTCCCCCTTGTCGGGTCCTAGCGCAACAACTCCCCTTTGTGCAGCGGGTGGCCGTTGAGGAAGGCGGAGGCGGGCATTCTGGGCTTTCCGGCCGGCTGGACTTCAACCAGCCGCAGCGCACCCCGCCCTGTGGCCACAAGCAGATGATCATCGAGCAGCTCCCCCGGACGTCCGTTTCCGGCTTCTTCCACCGCCCGCCACACCTTCAGCAGTTCCCCTCCGGGCAGCAGGCAGGAGCTGCCGGGCCATGGATCAAAGGCCCTGACCCGGTTCCGGATCTGTTCCGCCGGCAGGCACCACTCAATCTGACCGTCCTCCTTGGCCAGCTTTCTGACTTCACCGGCCTCAGCTTCGTTCTGAACCGTACGCTGAACGCAACCGTTGCGGATATCATCAATCGCTTTAAGCAGGAGCTCGGCTCCGACTTCCGCCAGCTTGTCGTGCAATGTGGCTGAGGTGTCGTCCGGGGCGATGGGATGCGCTTCCTGGCGGATAATGTCGCCGGCATCCATTTTTTTGGCCAGATAGATTATGCTGACGCCAGTGAGCTGATCACCATTGAGAATCGCCCACTGAATCGGGGCCGCTCCACGATATTTAGGAAGCAGGGATGGATGTACATTGACGGCCTCATGCCGCGCCAACCGGATGAGCTTCGAGGGAATATACTGGCCGTAGGCCACCACCACAAAAAGATCCGGTTTCAGATCGGCCAGCAGTTGAACGCATTCGGGATCCCCTATTTTTTCGGGGGTGATGACCCTCAGGCCACGGTCTTCCGCATACGCTTTGAGGGGACAGGGCATCAGCCTGCGCTTGCGGCCCGCAGGCCGGTCGGGCTGCGTAACCACACCTACTATATCGTCCTCTGCACTATCGATCAGAACCCGGAGAGAAGGCACGGCCAACGCCGCTGATCCCATGAAGACAATACGCATCATGCAGCCTCTTATTGCGTGCTGCCGGCTGAATCAGCGGTCCAGCGGTTTCGGTCGGAAATGAATACATGGCC
This sequence comes from Pontiella sp., assembly GCA_050298955.1. GTDB lineage: Bacteria > Verrucomicrobiota > Kiritimatiellia > Kiritimatiellales > Pontiellaceae > Pontiella. The sequence goes on along the minus strand of JBNKVA010000013.1, from coordinate 14,933 downwards.
CGGTCCGATTGTGAGGAACTCCTTAAGCGGGAAATCCGGCGGAGTTCGCCCGCTCATGATCGGCAGCCAGCTCTTGTCCGGACCATTGAACAATGCGGAAGCAAACGGCTGGTCCGACGTGATGGCGGTAATGTACAGACCGCTGATGTACTGTTTGTAGTCGTTGATCTCATAAAACGTATCCACATCCTTGGGCAAAAGGATGGAAACACGGTCACCGTACCATGCGGTCGCCCACGGCATATCAGTACAGATCACTTCCCTCTCATTGAGCATTCCTGCAACCCTGGCAATCACCGGCGCCCAGTATGGGGGGTAGGGATTGTTCTCATGGGGCGGCATGATGGTAAGCAAGAAAGGCACTGTGCCCATAATCACAAACAACAGTTTCAGCCCGATGTTGTACAAGCGTACGCCAAGGTCAAGCCGGTCAATCAGAATGTAGAAAAAGGCCAGGGCGTACAGAATGACGAACGGCCAGAATGCATGGATCATGCTGATCGATGACGTTGAGAAAAAACCGCCGATCAAAGCCGTTAACAATACCGAACTGCCTATGCCCCAGCGTAGGTAGTTCACCTGGGGACGTATGAAATGATAGAAGAAGGTCACGATGAAAAAGGCCATGAGAATGCCGCCGCCCATGGATGGAATCACCGAGCACCCTTCCCCGGCATAATTCCTGATCCACTTTTTCTTCAAGATATCGAAACCGCGGGAAACGCTCACTTCAGGGTGGTACTCACGCGCCAGTGTATTGTCCGGGAAAATGGGCGTATTCTCCAGCGCGGCATAGCCTACCATGCCCACCGGATTGCCGCACACACGATGGTTGCGGATCAGCCAGGGTGCGATCATGAGCGAATAGAGAAAAACGAATACCACAACGAAACGGGTACCGCCACGGAAACGACCGGCCATCAGCCAGGCAAACAGACAGAGTCCGGGCACGATCGCAATCGCGATATAGCGCGTATGGAATGCAATGGCCGCGGAAACAATCGACAGGAGGTACGGAATGACCCATTTCAGGCGGGGTTCTCCATCCCGCTTGTTTAACATGGAAATGATCATGGTATAAAAAGCGGCCATGATGAAAAAGGCGGCCATGGACAGATTCAGCCCTGATATCGAGTCACGCCAGACCAGGTCGCTCAGATAATAGATGGTCACGGAAAGAAATCCGATTTCCCGCGAAAAGAGCCGCTTGCCCAGAAGAAACACCAACAGGCCCGTGAGGATAGAAAAGATATGGTTTAACGACAGAATAATCCATTGTTCGGCGGGCATGGAAACCCCTCTTGCGCCCTCGGCTGTGACAAACGGGTCAATACCGACCAGATCAAAAAACTTAAAGCCGAGAGCGAGCATCGCCGGATACGCGGGGGGGTGCAGAAGGTCCGGATGGCCGCCAATCTGCGGGTTTTCTTCCGGGTTCAGCGTGGACATCTTCCACATCGTCATGGGTCGCACGCATTTCGTGACCAATCCGTTCTGTATCGAAAAATTGCGGCCCAGCTGGGCATAGTCCATCGCTTCTTCTGTTTTCAGACCGCGGAACTGGGTTGCGGTATAGACCATGACCACAACCAGCAGTATCAGGACATACAGGCTGATCCGGATGATCTTCAGACCGGTGCCTGTGTCGATACTGTAAACAATATCGTGAAGGGTGGATTCGAACGATTTCTTGTCGGCCATCTTATCTCCAGTGCTTGTACATCGGGCTTTGCAAAATGAGCGCCCTATTATTCACGAACCTTAAAGAAAGACAAGTGTACAGCCGCCCGAAAAGGCCGTATCAAGACGCCTCCCGGTCCCCGGAAAAATGTTCGAAGGCCTTGTTTTTCAATATGTTAATCCGGCCATCGGGCAATACCAGTCTGAGGACCCCCGGGTCATCCGTGATACGGCCAATGCGCACCGGCGCCGGACCGAAGCGACAGCTCCAGCCCTCCAGCAGCGGACCGACCTGTTGAGATGCCACCGCAAACAGAAGCTCAAAGTCCTCGCCGTCGTACAAGGCCTGCTCCAGGGTGCCGTTTCGGGGGATCTGGTTTGCCGCAAGGTCGGCTCCGACCCCGCTTTGCTCCAGTATATGCCGCAGGTCGGTGGCGAGTCCATCGCTGATATCCATCATGGAAGAAACCCGGCCGGACTCGCGCAGAAAGATCCCCTCCTCAACCCGGGGGATAAAATCGAGATGCCGGCCTTCCAGGCTGCACCCCAGCGGGCCGGTCACATAGATTGCGTCACCGGCATGTGCCCCTGAACGCAAAAGAGCACTTCCGCTCGGCAGGACACCCGTGGCAAACACATGAATCTCCACATGGGGACCCCGTGCCAGATCGCCTCCTATGATGTTAGCACCGAAGCGCCCGCAAAGAGCGGTCATACCCTGATAAATTCCTTCGAGATAACTGAACTCCAGCTCAGCAGGCGCGACCACATTAACCAACAGCCATTGCGGTGCTGCCCCCATCGCGGCGATATCACTCAGCACGCGACCGGCGGCCTTATTGCCGATGCGTCGTGGATTCTCCACATCCGTAAAGTGCACCCCTTGAATCACAGGATCAGTCGTCAGGACCTGGTCAAATCCGGAATCCCCCAACCGGGTCACAGCACAATCGTCTCCGGCTTGCGTAACCAGTTCAGGATGGGTGCCCAATAGCGCCACCAATCGTCGAATGGCCTCGTGTTCGCCCATGTCTCCAAGTGTTTCCATGAACGCTAGATTACATGGCCGTTCATGCGACACAATCCTTAATTCATCGACACCAAATCGCTTGGCTCGTCCGGCGGTGATTGCTAGCATCGCTCTATGCTGACACGTGTACTGTGCATCGGATTGGTTTTGCTCAGCGCCCTCCCGGGAGTTTGTGCGGAACAGGACGGGAAGGAACGCCCCAAGATCGGCCTTGTACTGGGGGGTGGAGGTGCGTTGGGCTTTGCCCATGTGGGGGTGCTGAAGGTACTCGAAGAGAACCATATTCCCATTGATTTCATCACCGGAACCAGTATGGGCTCCATTGTCGGCGGCATGTATGCCTGCGGCATGTCGCCCGGTGAAATTGAAGACCGTTTCCTCGCCCTGGACTGGTGGGATATCCTCAAGGACAAGTCGCCGCATGAATATCTCTGCTACCGGCGCAAGGTGGATAACGATCGATACATGGGTCTTGAGTTCGGCATTTCACGGGAGGGCCTGATCTTCCCTCCCGGCATGGCCTATGGCCAGAAACTCAACAACATCCTGTCCACATTTGCCATCAACAGTGCCGGCGTTCACGACTTTGACCACTTGAATATTCCCTACCGCGCGGTAGCAACGGATCTGCGCAGTGGAGAATCGATTGTGCTCAGCCAGGGGAGTCTGGCCACGGCTATGCGCGCCAGCATGGCGGTTCCCGGCGTTTTCACCCCGGTCCCGATCGACGACATGATCCTGGTGGACGGCGGTGTGCTCAACAACATACCGGTGAATGTGGCCCGGGCAATGGGCGCGGACATCATCATTGCCGTGGATGTCGGAGCCTCCCAGGAAAAACAACACGAAACCAGCGATTTCCAGTCACTTGGTGATGTGGTCAGCAGGACCTACTTCATCGCGCAGCGGCCCGAGCAGGAACGAAAGCTCGCCGACGCCGACATCGTTATTGAACCGGATGTTTCCGTTTACTCAGCATCCCAGTTTCATCTGGCGGAAACGATCATCCCCGCGGGCCGTTCAGCCGCAGCGGCGCTTACGGACGAGCTTACCGAATATGCCGTCAGCAAAGAGGCCTATGCCCGATATCTCGCACGGCAGCGCCATCAGCGCAAAAAGGACATACAAATATCCACCGTCGAGGCTAACGGAAGCGAACACATCATGGAGGCGATCGTCCGGAATCGGATAAGCAGTGAGCCGGGGCCGATCAACCTGCCGACGGTATACGAAGACCTGAACCGTATCCATGGTCTCGGCCTGTTCCAGACGGTGACCTATGAGCTCGTTCCGGAAGACAGCGGGGGCTATCGGCTGGTATTTAATACCCGGGAAAAATTCTGGGGGCCCAACTATCTTCACTTCGGCATGAAGGCGGAAAGCTCCACCGTCACACCTTTATTCTGGAGCATTCTGCTGCACGTGGCCCGCATGCCCCTGAACCGGCTCAACGGCGAACTGGATCTGGAGGTGGAAAGCGGCGGCCACATCCGGCGGATCGAAACCGAATGGTACCAGCCTGTAACCGCTTCGGGCACCCTGTTCATTGCACCTTCGATCCGCCTGTATAACCGCGACTCGGATATCTACATTGGCGAAACCGTTGCGGCGACCGTTGAGGAAAATGTCGCCGAAGGCCGGCTCGATCTCGGCCTGAGTGCATTCGAGTATGGTGAATTGCGGGTGGGCGCAATGCTTGCCGATACACGAAGCGATGGTACTTCGGGTTTCTTTCCCCTGGGTGTAGAGCACCAGTCCATCGTGGCTGCAACAACCAGTCTGGCTGTCGATCAGCTGGACGATCCCATCTTTCCCACCCGGGGGTATCATGCTGGTCTGTCCGGCCTTTTTGCCTTAAATGAGGCCGGATCCACCGAATCGTTCAGCACCCTTCAGGCATCCGCCATGATGCCTTTCACCCGCGGTGCCCATACGTTGTTTCCCCGAGTTTCAGCCGGCAGCAGCATTGGAACGGAACTTCCGTTCTACGCGCTGTTTGATATAGGCGGGATCGATTCATTTGCGGGACTTGCTCCATACCAGATCTTCGGCCAGTATTACGGGGTGGCGCAACTGGAATACCGATGCCGCATCGCCCGGCTGCCGCCCGCGCTCGGCAAGGGGCTCTACCTGCAGCTGCGAGGCGATGCGGGAAATGCATGGCTGGAAGCAGACCATATCGGTCTGGATGATCTTGAGTTCGGTGGACTTGCAGGACTGGCCGCCGAAACAAATGTGGGAACCTGCCGCCTGGCCGTGGGTAAGGCCGAAGGATACACTCCCCGCCTCTATTTCACCATCGGCAACACATTTTGATCATTCGTGCCGCAGCGCCTCGATCGGATCCATCATCGCCGCCCGCCGCGCCGGGTAGATGCCGAATACGACCGAGACCGTCACCGAAACGGTGAAGGCCACCGCAAAGGCCGGAAACGTTAGAACGGTCTTAACATTGGTCACGGCCGTAATCATGAGCGGGATAATCGCTCCGAAGATCAATCCGATAACACCCCCGGAGATGGAAAGCAGCAGGGTTTCCATCAGGAACTGCTGTACAATATCCCGGCGGCGTGCACCCAGGGCCCGCCGAATGCCGATTTCGCGCGTACGTTCGCTGACGGTCGCCAGCATGATGTTCATAATGCCGATACCGCCAACAATCAGCGAGATCGCAGCGATGGCGCCTAGCACAATATTGAACAGACGGCGCGTCTCCCGGGCCTGGCGAATGAGCTCCAGCGGAACCACAATGCTGTATTCTTCCTTATCGTGGTTGCGTTTCAGCAGATTACGCAGCGCGTCAACAGCACGAACCACGTTCTCCTGCTTATCGATGGTCAGGATCAAACGATGTAGTTCGATCTCCTCGGCCGTACTTCCGCCTTCGTTCCACTGCACGAAAAGGTCCCCTCGCTTCTGCATATAGGTACGCAGCGGGATATAGACATTCTGGTTCTCGCCCTCGAGCCACAGCTCGTTCCTCACGCTGATCTCGGTCTGGGCAATATCGCCGATAACCCCCACCACCGTATAGGCATCCTGATCAATGCTCAGTGTGCGGCCGATGGGGTCATATCCAGCAAATAGAATGCGCGCCAAGCGGGAGCCGATCACACAGACAGGTGCCCCGAATTCTTCATCGGCGCTGGTCAGGAAGCGGCCGCGGACCATGCGGTGACGCTGTACTTCCAGCAGCCACGGCTTCGTGGCGAAAACATCGGTCTGCAGCTTTCGGGCCTTGAACTGGACATCAAAACGCAGCACCTTCATCGGCGTAATCGCATTCAGATTGGGAATATACTGGTTGCACTGCTCCGCATCGTTATAGGTCAGACCATAAGAGGCCACAAAACTCTGTGACGTCTGGCTTTCATTCTCATCCGCAGGCGGCTTTACACTTTCAATCAGGATATTGCGGCTGCCCATACGCTGGATCTTTTCCTGGATTTCCCGGTTCGCCCCCTCGCCCACACTCAACATGGCCACGACGGAACAGACCCCGAAAATAATACCCAGCATCGTCAGGCCGGCTCGCAGCTTATACTGACTGAGATTCTTGATGGCCAGCTTGATCATCCGCTGCGGACTCATCGATTTCATAGCTGGGAAACCCCTTTCCAGTCGTTGGAAACAATTTCCCCGTCGCTAACGCGGATAATGCGCTCCGCCCGATGGGCAATGGCATCGTCATGCGTGACCATGACAATCGTTTTCCCTTCGGCGTGCAGTTCGTCGATGACCTGAAGAATTTCCTCGCCGGTCTTGGAGTCGAGGTTGCCGGTGGGTTCGTCAGCCAGCATCAGGATAGGATCACAGACCAGGGAGCGGGCGATGGCGACGCGCTGCTGCTGTCCGCCCGAGAGTTCCATCGGTTTGTGCTTCAGCCGGTCCTGCAAGCCCATCCGGAGCGCGAGCTCGGTGGCGCGCTCGCGGGCCTCATGCTCGGCGACCCCCTGATAAAAGAGCGGCACCTCAATGTTTTCGAGTACATTCAGCTGTTGGATCAGGTTGTAGGACTGAAAGATAAATCCAAGGCGCAGCGATCGGATTTCAGAAAGCTGATCATCCGTCAGATCCGAAACATCGTCACCGCCAAGCAGATACTGGCCGGAGGTCAGGTGATCCAGACAACCCAGCAGATTAAGCAGGGTTGATTTCCCGGAGCCGGATGATCCCATGATGACCGCGTATTCACCGGATTCAATACGCACATTGATGCCTTTCAAGGCTCTTACGCGCAGGGATCCGATGACATATTCCTTGACCGCATTATTCAGCTCAACGATCGGGTTGCTCATTCCTACTCCTGGTTCCCGCTCGTTTCCTGCTGCTTACCGCCCTCATTTTCTTCACCCAGCGGACTCTTCTTAAACTGGGTATCGGTCTCCATTTCAACTTCAGCGTACAGCAGCAGCTCTTCGCCTTCATCCAGCCCGTCCTTGATTTCGATAAACTGGGTGTTGTATTTGCCGATTTCGACTTTCTGCAGATGCTTGCGTCCGCGCTGAATACGGTAGACATAGTGCTTATCCTTATCCGACACCACCGCCTGAATCGGCACATAAAGTACATCGCGCAGCTGATCCGTCACGATTTCAACCGTGGCCGACATACCTGGCTTGAGCTTAGCGCCGGGGGTATCCGAGTTGACATCCACGACGATGGTATACGTCTTGACGCCCGAGTTGAACCAGCGCTGGCTGTCGGGTACCGCACTGATCTTCGATACCCGCCCGCGCAGCAGCAATCCGGGAAGTGCATCCAGTGTCGCCACAGCCTCCTGTCCAAGCGCAACCTTGTCGATCATCGCCTCCGGCACACCGACGCGAAGATTCCATGAACTAAGATCGGGAAAGGAGAGAATTGTCTGGCGGAAATCCACCGTCGCCCCCAGCTCAATTTCGACCCTCCGCCGCTCGGTCGCATAGAACACCTGCCCGTCAAAATCCGCATACATCTTGGTGTTGTTCAGCTGCTCCTCACGCGTTTTCATCTGGTTCTTCTCGATCTCGAGCGAGGTTTTCTGGGCTTCGATACGCGACTCGGACCGGGACACTTCAGCCGTAAAACTCTTCACCAGACGTTCGAGCTCGGCCTTGGCATTCGAGAGTGCGTTTTCGAGTTCCTTGAGGGTTTTCACATAGGTGTACTTCTCGAGGATCTCCAGTTCCTTCGTCTTGTTACGCACCTGGATTTCATAGCGGTCCACGCTGAACTGAGCCGACTCCAGGTCCTGCCGGTTTGAATACCCCTTATCATAGAGTTCCTGGGTTCCCTCCAGCTCACTGCGGGCACGCTGCAGCTCCTGCTTCGCCAGGGCAATATCCGAAAGGGCCACATCCCGCGACTGCGGATATTCCGCCTCCTTGTATTTATTCAGCGCCATCTCCGCCAGTTCCACCTTCAGCTTGGCGCTCTCGAGATCATTTTCATGCTTCAGTCGCTCGATTTCAAGCGCCTCCTGTGAGTGCATGAGATCCGCTTCCGAGGTGGCGACAGACGACTTTTGCTGCAGGTAACGGTCTTCCAGCTCGGTGGACTCCAGCTCTACCAGCAGTTGGCCGTTGGTTACATAGGCCCCGTCGTCCACAATGAAAGCGATCTTGGCATCGCGGCTGGCTTCATTGATAAAATCGCGACTCTTCTTGGCTTCCAGCTCGCCGGACTGGAGAATACTCACCACCAGATCACCGCGTTGCACGCGTGTACGGTAGGCATCTTCACTCACTTCGTCGCCGGCGTTTCCGCCCGACAGCAATGGAATGACCAGCAGCACTACGCCGACGCCGATCATTATGTATCTGGATCTAGGGCGTTTCCACAGATCCTTCAGTATCTCGATCCACTTGTTCATACCACATTCCTTTTGGGTCGATTTCAAATCGCTCGATAGCATTCCAGAAGCGCAGGCGGTTGATCGTATAATCCACCAGCGCCAGGGTCGCATCATTGCGGGCGTTCAACAGGTCATCCTGCGCATCAAGCAGGTCGCGGGTTAACGCTTTCCCCTGTTTGAGCAACAGCGTCGTGCTTTCCACCCGTCGTTCAGCAAGCTGCACACTCAACAGGCGGTTCTTGTAAACCGAGCGGTTGCGTTCCAGGTTGCGCCACAGATTGCGGACTTCCCGCTTTACATCCCACTCATCCTCTTCGAGATTGCGCGCTTCGCGGTCGAGGCCGATCTGTGCAACCCGGTAGTCGTTGCGCTTTTCCGTCCAGTCGAAGGGAATCTCCAGACTCACATTCAGGTCCTGATCAAGCCCTTCACTCGAAGACTTATCCACGTCATAGGATGCATTGTAGGCAACATCCAGATACGGCAGGAAATTACGGCGCGTAATTTCCAGGTTGCGTTCGCGGTCCTCAACCCGCTCCCGCTGCGTGATGAGATCAAGGCGGTTGGTCAGGGCGGAATCAACCGCCTGATCGAGGGTGATATCGAGGCCGACGAGGCCCCGGTCAGTCAGCAGGTCCAGTTCCTTCGGGTCGGGCTCGATATTCAGATCGATCGGCAGGCCCAGCGTGTATCGGAAATCATCCAGTGCCCGCTCATAATCGGCCCGGGCAATCGACCAGCGGTCGGCCGCGTTCAATTCGCTCTGGCGCGCCTGTGCCGCCTCAAAGTCGGCAATGCGCCCGGCCTTGGCGTAAGACTCGGTCTGCTCCCGGCTCAAGACGGTGCTCTCATAGTTTTTCTGCGCATTCAGCAGCTGGTCGCGGCTTCGCAGGGTTGAATAGTAGAGCGATGTAATGTCGATGACGAAATTCTGCTGGTAGCGGCGGAAGTTCCGGACGGAATAGATCATGTTCCGCTCCGCCTGGCGCAAGGGCTCCTTACTGACCAGCGGCCCGAACCCGTTCAGCAACGGCTGAAAGACATTCAGTGAAAGCGTACTGCTATCCGATGACGTATCGGGATCGGTAAAGTATTCGACGATCTCTTTGGTGAACCCCATAGTCACCCGGGCGCCCGAAACCATCGTGCGACTGATTGCGAGGGTCGCCGAACCGTCGACCCCGTTATCACCGAAGGTTTCAGCGGTGGTACCATTATCGGAGTAGGAACTGCTCGCCTCGATTCGGGAGAGGCTTGTATCCCAGTTGAAGTTTTTCTGCGTTTCCGTCAGGTTCAGCGCCTCGATAAAGAGGGCTTCCTTCTGGAACTGGTAGGACCGGCTGTTGGCGATGGCGATTGCAAGCGTATCGGCCAACGACAGCCGCGTGGGCTCATCCGCGGCCAAATCATTTTCGAGCATCTTCCGCAACCGCTGAGCTTCGGCATCGTCGATGGTAAACTCGCTCAGTTCACCCAGCCCCCGCTGCTGAGCACCGCTGATATTGCCGTACGCGGCCCGGTCGGCCCGTTTTTCGGCCAGGTTTCCAATCTGCGTGCATGACGCACTGACAACCGCAAATGCCAATAGCAAAGCGGTATTCCGAAGGTAGCGAGAAAAGATGTATTTCATGATCGAGCGCATATAACGGACAACGTATGAAAACTAATGCATGCGAATCAAATTTTTTACATAGAAATCCATGAACCTACGTGTTTCCAACCCATCACATCTGTGATAAAAGACCGAAAATGACCGGAGCACACCAACACATATGAAACAGGTCCTGGTACTCATAAACCCCAAATCGGGCGTGGGCGGTCCCTATCGCTATATCTCGGCCATTGAAAAAGTCTGGGACACGCCCGAGTATGATGTCTCGTTCCAGTTCAGCCAGTCCGCCGCCGACGGAGCCGAAAAAGTGAAGCGCGCCATCGAACATGGGACCGACACCGTGCTGGTGGTGGGCGGCGACGGTATGGTCAATACCATTGGCAGCGTATTGGTCAATACATCGGCACGGCTCGGCGTAGTCCCCGCCGGAAGCGGCAACGGCTTCGCCCGCCATTTCAAGATACCCCTGCAGCCTGAATCTGCGGCCCAGGCGCTGCTCGATGGCCATACTGCGCCTATCGATGTCGGCAAAGTGAACGACCGCCTTTTCTTTGTCACCTGCAGCATGGCATGGGATGGTGCCCTGGTGGAAACCTTTGAAAAATTTCCATTCCGGGGGATTGTCCCCTATGTTCTCGCCGGCGCCACGCAGTTGCTCGAATACAAGGCACAGTCGTTTCACGTGGACATTGATGGCGAATCGATTGATTTCAAGCATCCGCTTATATTCACGGTCGCCAACCTCTCCCAGTTCGGTAGCGATGTGCTCGTCGCGCCCGATGCCAAGGCCGACAGCGGTGATCTTGAGCTTGTCGCCATTGAGAAGAACGATGTCCCGCTCGTCCTTAGCCAGGTCCACCGGTTCATCGAAAAAACCTTTCATCAGCACCCGCATGTCACCAATCGCCATTTTAAGAAGATGACCGTGAAGCGGCAAAACGACTCGCCGATTCAGATTGACGGCGAGCTTTTTGATGGCGGCACTTTTGTCGAAGTCGAAGTGCTGCCCAACGCGTTAAACATCATCATTCCCGGCAAGCCGAACCCCGAAGCATGAAATAATGGACACACTCTCACCCGACATCATCTATATGCGCATGGCCCTGCGTGAAGCCGAACGTGCAGCCGCGGAAGGCGAGGTCCCCTGCGGGGCCGTTATTGTCCTGCATGACGAAGTGATCGGCAAGGCCCATAACCAGACGGAAACGCTCAGGGATCCGACTGCGCACGCCGAAATTCTCGCTATTACCCAGGCTACTCAGGCCGTGGAAAACTGGCGGCTCAACGATGCCGTGATGTATGTGACCAAGGAACCATGCCCCATGTGTGCCGGCGCCTTGGTGCTCGCCCGTATCAAAAAGGTGGTCTGGGGCATGACCGACCCGGTCCGTGGCGGGGCCGTCTCCAAGTTCAATATACTCAACGATGCTGACCTCAACCATGCCGTCGAGGTTGAAACCGGTCTGATGGAAGGCGAATGCCGGGGTGTTATGCAGGAATTTTTCCAAACCCTGCGTCAGGCCGCAAAGGACCGGAAACAGTCGGAACGGGAACAATGAGATACGCAACTGAAAAGGACCTGCCTGCGATCATTGAAATTTACAATGCCTCGATTCCTTCCCGCAGGGCAACGGCTGACCTGGAATCCGTCAGTATCGAGTCAAAGCAGGAGTGGTTCAAATCCCACTCGCCGAATGATTATCCTTTGCTCGTGCATGAAATTGACGGGCAGGTCGTCGCATGGGTGGGTTTTCAGCCGTTTTATAAACGGCCGGCCCACCGGCGCACGGCGGAAATCAGCTTCTACATCGCCGAGGCACACCAGGGAAAAGGACTCGGTCGCAAACTGATTGAGGAAGCCGAACAGGTTGCTGCTCATGCGGGCACTATAAAGTCCGTCGTCGCCTATGTATATTCACACAACCTGCCGAGCATCAAGATCCTGACCCGTTGCGGATTCCGGGAATGGGGTCACCTTCCCGATGTATCGGAAATGGATGGCGGGGAATACAGTGTCACCATTCTGGGCAAGCGGATTGTGCTCTAAAGCAGATCCATCTGGTTCAATTCGGCGACGGGCCGGAAGGATTGGCGGTGAACGGGCGAGGCACCGTTCTTCTTCAACGCGTCCAGATGCTGCTTCGTTCCGTACCCCTTATGCCCCGCAAATCCATATTCAGGATACTGCCTATCCAGTTCCACCATGATGCGATCGCGCGTCACCTTGGCAATAATGCTTGCAGCCGAAATAGAAATGCTCAGGGCATCGCCCTTTACGATGCTTTTTGACCCGCACGGCAGGCCCTTGACCGGCAGTCCGTCCACCAGTGCAAACTGCGGGTCCACCTGCTCGGCCGCCAAGGCCATGGCCTTGTGGGTCGCCTTTAGAATATTGATGCGATCGATTTCTTCGGCATCGAGAATGCCAACCCCAACCGTTACGAACCCGGAAGCAGATAAGAGTTCAAAATATTCTTCGCGACGCGCTTCGGTCATCGCCTTCGAATCGGTCAGCCTGCGATAGGTGGAATCCAGCTCCGCCCGGATATATTCGGGATCAAAGCTGACTGCCGCCGCCACCACCGGGCCGGCCAGCGGTCCACGCCCGGCCTCATCGATTCCGGCCAGACGCAAAAAACCCGACGTCCAGGCTTCTTTTTCGTAAAGCAGGACATCGGGCATGAGGCAGCCTCGTGCGGTGACTAAACGCGGCGTTCTTTAATACGGGCCTTCTTACCGGCCAGATTGCGCAGGTAGTACAGTTTCGCGCGGCGGACCTTTCCATGACGATCGATTTCGATCTTGTCGATGTTGGGGCTGTTCAGCGGGAATACACGCTCAACACCTTCGCCATAGGAAATACGGCGAACCGTAATGGATTCCATAACTCCACCTCCCTTGCGGGCAATAACGGTGCCGGTATAAACCTGGATACGCTCCTTGCCGCCTTCCTTGATCTTGTAGTGAACCTTGACGGTGTCGCCGATCACGAAACTGGGGTGACGATCCTGTTTGGCCTGTTCCTGGCTGATTTTTTCTACAGTGTTCATAAAACTCTCTCGCTTCCGGATTTATTAAAAGAGCGCTAGATAATAGCTGATGGCCTTTCCCGGTCAAGCGTTGTTTTCGCGATTTTCATCACGTTTCCGGAGGAGGTCGGCACGCCGTTCCCCGGTGCGCTCCAACGCTTTCTGCTGGCGCCATTCGGCGATTTTTCCATGGTCTCCCGAAAAAAGGATTTCGGGCACCTTCATGCCTCTGAACTCCGGCGGCCGCGTATATTGCGGATATTCCAGCAGTCCCGAGGAAAATGATTCCTCCTCAGTCGCGACCGTCCCGCCGCCCAGCACGCCGGGCCTAAGCCGCACGACGGCATCAATGACCACATTGGCGGCCAGCACACCGTTGGTCAGCACATAGTCGCCAATGGAGATTTCCTCGTCGACCAATGCTTCGCGTACGCGTTCGTCAATCCCCTCGTAGTGGCCGCAGACAAAGATCAGATGGCTGTACCCGTCGGCCAGCCGCCTTGCATCGGCCTGCTCGAAGGTTCTGCCGCCCGGTGTCAACAGGATCACATGGCTTTCCGGGGTCTGAACCGACTCAATCGCCGCAAACAGCGGTTCCGGTTTCATGACCATGCCCGGCCCGCCTCCAAAAGGCCGATCATCGGCGGTGTTATGCTTATCGGTGGTGAAATCACGCGGATTCACGGCATTAAACACGACCAGTCCTGCAGCCGCAGCGCGCTTCATCATGCTTTCCTGCAGAAACCCGTCAAGCATCTGCGGGAACAGCGTCACCACATCGATTTTAAGTACCTCACTCATAGCTTTAGCGTTCTAATTAAACACAAAGGCTCTGCCGACTCAAAGATCCACCAGGCACTATTTTACATGGTTCATCCTCTTCGTGAACCCGGTGTCTTCGTATTCAATCCAACGCCGAACAAGCGAAAAGAGCGGCCCGCAAGGCCCGCTCTTTTCGCTGCTTTCATATGGAAAGCGTATCGCTTAGTCAACGACTTCAAGCATGGCTTTCCGCCCCTGCTTGGCCGCCATCGAATTCAGGATCGTACGGATGGCTCCAACCGTCTTGCCGCTTTTGCCAATGATCTTGCCGACATCCTTGGCGTTGCAGCGCAACTCAAAAATGATGGTCTTGTCACCATTGACCTCGGTAATCTGCACCTCGTTGGGCACATCGACCAGCGATTTTACAATGGTCTCGAGAATCTGCTTCATGCCTAGGCTTTTTCCTTGTCCGCCGGAGTTTCAGCGGGTGCGGATTCTTCGGCGGCTTCTTCAGCAACCGGAGCTTCCTCGGCAGGCGCTTCTTCGACAGCCGGCGCCGCTTCCTCAACGACTTCCGCTTCTTCAGCTGCAGCCGGAACATCCTCTTCCTTGACGGCTCCGGAAACCGCTTTCTCAGCCGGCAGTACGCGGGCCTTCTCAATCAGGCTTTTGGCGGTATCGGACGGCTGTGCGCCGTTGCCGAGCCAATAGTCAACGCGGTCGAGGTTCAGCGAAAAGTTGTTACCATCCTGCTTCGGGTCGTACCAACCCAAAGTTTCAATGAATCGGCCGGTGGTCGCATAGCGCGAATCCTGCGCGATTACACGGTAGAACGGGGCATTGCGGTTGCCCATTCTGCGAAGTCGAATCTTAACTGCCATATCGTATTTTCTCCGTAGTATATCCCTGCTATTTCGGGTAAAGGGGCTACTTTGTAGTGAACTTCTTGAGGTGCCGCAACCTTTTTTCCATCTTTTTGAA
>JBNKVA010000012.1:0-4033 GCA_050298955.1 Pontiella sp. | reverse complement strand
TACTGCATGATCAATGTAACCCTGCCGGAGGCGGCATCGCAGGAGCGCACCCAGGCCTTCCTGAGCCAGGTAAACGGTATTATCGCCGACATCGACGGTGTACAGGATTTCATGACGATCTCGGGATTCTCGATCCTCGATGGAGCGGCCATCCCGAATGCGGGATTCTGTGTGGTGACCTTCAAGGACTGGAGTGAACGCCCGGACCGACACCAGTCGGTCATCATTCGGGATCTCAACATGCGGCTCTCCCGGCTGCAGGACGGTCTGGCCATGGCCTTTCCGATGCCATCCCTTCCGGGTGTCGGTACCTCCGGCGGACTGGTGATGCAGCTGCAGGACCGAGGCGGCGTGGGCATGACCACTCTGCAGCAGGTCGGCAACGAATTCATCCAGGATGGCAATGCCCAGACCGGATTGACCGGCATGTACACCACGTTCCGCGCCACGGTGCCGCAGCTGTTTGTCGATATTGACCGCGATCAGGTTGTGACCAAGAATGTCTCGATGAGCGCAGTTTTCAACGCACTCCAGTATTTCTTCGGCTCGGTCTACATGAACGACTTCACCTACATGAACCGGGTCTTCCAGGTGAAGGCCCAGGCCGCACCGGAATTCCGCCGCGATCCGGACCAGATCCGGAGGATGGAAATCCGCAACCGTGATGGAAAAACCCTGCCGCTCGGTTCCGTGATCGATGTGCAGGAGGTGCTCGGCCCGCAGTCCATCAACCGCTACAACATGTATCCTTCAGCCAAAATCATGGGCCAGCCGGCCGACGGCTTCAGCTCCGGCCAGTCCATGGCCATTGTGGAAAACATGGCGGCACAGAAGCTGCCGAACACGATGGGCGTGGAATGGACCGAACTCTCCTATCAGGAAAAAGCGGCACAGGGCTCATCGAATATCATCTATGTGCTGGCCATCATTCTCGTCTACCTCGTGCTGGCGGCACAGTATGAAAGCTGGAGCATTCCGTTATCGGTCTGTCTATCGGTGCCTACGGCTATCCTGGGAGCGGTGATTGCGCTGATGATTGGCCACTTCGACAACAATGTCTATGCCCAGGTCGGGGTCGTGCTGCTGATCGGCCTCTGTACCAAGACGGCCATCCTGATCGTCGAGTTTGCCAAAGAGGAACATGATCAGGGCAAGTCGGTCTTTGATGCGGCGCTGTCGGCCGCCAACCTGCGTTTCCGCGCGGTATTAATGACCGCCTTCTCCTTCGTTCTCGGTGTGCTGCCTTTGCTGTTCGCCACCGGCGCCGGCGCAAAAAGCCGGAATGTGCTGGGAGCAACGGTCTTCGGCGGCATGCTCGTCGCCACTATTGCCAGCCTGATCTTTGTGCCGGTGCTCTATTACATCATCCAGCGTGCGTCGGAAAAAAGGAATCAGGACTCAGGGGCACAGGCGATTGCTGTTCCCGGAAAAGATCCAGCGCCGGATTCCACATCCGGTTAGTCTCAACCGCGCCCCGGCGGGATCATCATCAAGCAAAGCGCGTCCGGCCTTAATGGATACCGGTCGCTCAATCTTAGCGTTTTCCCTGCCCTGATCGCCGGCATCGATGAAGCAGCAAGCCAACCCGCCTTCAGGCCAGGCACGGCGACGGAATTTTCCTTAGTTTGCAGGGCACATCGGTTTGTAAACGTGCGCTGTAATGCCCGCTATTCTGCGGCCCCCTTCTTGCCCGTACCTTGCTTTTTTCTGGACACGGCCACCTTGCGATGTTATATAAGTTACGTCCCAACAGGGAGTAATAAAGGGACATTTTCGGGCTTAAAGAATTGAAAGAATGAGGCTATTCATGAAATTCAAACTGGATAAAACACCAGACCTCAGCCTCAGCGCCGCCGCAGGACTGGGGCCGGCAGCCTGGGACCGGGATACACAAAAAGGGAGCATGCATCCGCCCATTCCCGGACACATCGAACATGTTGAGCATGACATGAAACTGCACGAAAGAGAACATGCTCATCACGTCGTGCAACGTCGTCATCCAGAAAGTGAAAATGACATGGGTACCGTCCGGGAAAAAAATGTAGGAGAATGCTGCTTTTCCGAAAAAGCCAAGGCCAAGTGCCCGCGCTGCAGGTCAGACGCTCGCTGAATAAAACAAGGTCACCTGTAATCATTCAACGCAGGTGACATGCATTACATCAGATGGCCGGTTTTATGACCGGCTTTTTTGTTCCCGAAATGGATATTGCACGCTCTAGTAGTCATCCAGCCCCCAGTGGCCGGCCAGTCGATCCGCCTCCTCCTGTGTCAGGTGAATGACGGCACCGTGCTTGGGTGAGGTAAAGTTGGTGGATTTCATCACCCCGTCGTTAAAATAGCCGAGGTGTTTGAAGGTTTTGAAGTCGGAGGTTTCGCTGAACGCGAAGTTGTGCGGCTGAATCCCGTAACAGTCGTACATCAGCACCCACCGATCCTCGCCGATGCGCTTCCACAGGTTGGGTGCCTCGCAGGCATGCTGCTGATCGTCAACCCACCCGGGATCGAACGAGTAACCCCAGTTTATCCGGTCCGACACCGCATGCTTAATGCCGGGCGTTCCATCGTGTGAGACATAAAACATGTGGTACTGATCGCCCACCTTCGTGATATCCGCATCCAGATAGGTATGCGGACCCGGATACTCGTAAATCACGCTCGGGCGGGTCAGCAGCTGATCAAAATCTTCATTCACATAGGACCAGTATACTTTGTTCAGACCGGTGCGGAATCGCATCGTAAAGTAGATCATCATCCTGCCGGCTTCGGGATCGTAGACGGTTTCCGGCGCCCAGGCGCAGCCTATTTCATCATAGCCGTCAAAGGATTCATCAATGCGGACATTCGCCTTGGACCAGTTGATCAGATCATCGGATTTCATCAGCACGAAGCCGCGGTTGTTGCCCCAGCCGTATGTCCGGCCGTCGCGCTGCCATTCGGTCTCGCGCAATCCTTCGCGCTGAGCGAAAATATGAAGGTCGGTCATGGCCAGGTAAAAAGCACCGTCCGGTCCGCGGGCGATGTGTGGATCGCGAATGCCCTGCTGCTCGGCGATGCCGTGTCCGTCGATAACCGGCTTATTGTCGTTGAGCGCGGTAAAGCGGTATCCGTCCGAGCTGAGCGCCATGTGCAGGCTGTGGTCCGCATCGCTGAAATAAACCATGAGGTAGGCCGCCATATCCGCTTCCGCCGGCATTCCGGCAGAGGCCGCCGGTTCGCCGGCCGGCTCAACACCTTCCGTCGTCTGGATCACTTTCTGTATGGTGCCATCCGGATTATAGTGCAATTCATCGACACAGACGGCGCGGCGGAAGCTGCCGCCGATCATAGGGCGCGTCATCATGCCTGTGTGATAGAAAAAATAGTCCTTCCCTTTGAAATGAATAATGCCGGGATGGATCGTATTGCTGTTGCCGGCCCCTTCGGCCAGCAGTCCCCGATATGTCCAGGGACCGGTCATTTTCTCCGAAGTCGCATAGGCGACCTTTTCCGGGAAGTAGGAGGCATAGGTCAGATAATAGAGATCGCCGCGTTTATGAATCCAGGGGGCCTCCTCGAAGTCCGGAATGTCGACCGTATGAATGGGACCGTCGAGCTCGATCAGACTGGGTTTCAATTTGGCATAGTAGCAGGTGAGGTTGCCCCAGAAGAGATAGGGCGTTCCGTCATCATCGATAAAGACCGTCGGGTCAATATCTTCCCAGCTGTGATTACGGCCTTCCGGAGTCATGTCGGGAACGACCAGGGGCCGGCCGATGGCATCCTTGAACGGTCCTGTCGGTGAATCCGCAACCGCCACGCCTATGGCCTTACCACCCTCTGTCCAGTCCGTGGTGACAAACCAGTAGTATTTTCCATCCTCCTCCTCGACTTCCCCGGCCCAGGCACCGTCAGAGGCCCATGAAAAATCGGTCGGTTTGAGAATCGCACCGTGTGCTTCCCAGTTGACCAGGTCCTGCGAGGAATAACAGAGCCATTCATGCATTCGGTACCCATGCTCCCGCTCCCCGGCCTGGTCATGCCCGACATACAGGTA
>JBNKVA010000011.1:0-51220 GCA_050298955.1 Pontiella sp. | reverse complement strand
TCGAGCGAATTATAATTATAGTCGTCCTCATCCCCGGTCAGCACCTCGACAAGTACATTCGGCGCAACCGTTTCCGTCCCATCCAGACTGATCCTGAGTGATTCACTGTTCCGCTCCGGATTGACGAGTTTGATGTAGATGATCCCCAACTCACTGTCCCGGGTGACCGAGCAGTGCAGATCGGAATCATCGTCGAGCGTCGCCGTCAGGATTTCATCGCCAAAGTTGATGCTGAACATCCTGAAGGCATAATAACTCGGTGAGCCGAAGGACTGTACGGCATTATACCCGATGAGGTCCGGACGCCACTGGTATTCGTTCATATTCACAAACAGCGGTGCATAGGCCTGCAGGGTGACGATGTCGGAATTACGCTCCATGGCTACCATGAAAGCGGCGTCGCCAATGGCTGAAAGCATCCCCGGAGTGGCGGGATATTTCTCTCTCGATTCCGCATTCCAGGGCCGCAGGTTTTTATCCTCATGCGCGGCCCACTCGCCTACAAAGATTACCGGGCCGTCGCGGTCATAGTCATCGAAATAGCCGTTGCCGACCATCTCGATGAACTCATCGGTGGAGCGGTAATAGTGTTCATCGAGGACATCCGGATCGCGGCTCTTGACCAGCCACTTTGCCTGCTCATTGCCGACGCTGGAAATGATCTTCAGCTGCGGATACTTCTCACGGATGGCATCATAAAACTGGGCAAAACGGCGGTCATAGCTGCCCGAGGTGTCAAACCAGTCCTCGTTGCCCACTTCGACATACGTCAGCGGAAAGGGTTCCGGATGACCGGCCTCGGCCCGCACCCGGCCCCATTTGGACGTCGCCGGGCCGATGATGTATTCGATCTCGTCGAGGGCCTCCTGCAGATACGGCTCAAGCTCGGGTCCGGCATCAATATAGCTCTTGTTCAGCGAATACCCGGCATAGAGACCGACGATCGGCTCTGCGCCCAGGTCTTCGGCCCAGAGCAGGAATTCATGCAGCCCCATGCCGTCGCAGAAGCGGTAGCCCCAGGGACAGGGGTGTCCGGGCGGTCCTTCAGATCGCCCAGCGTCTCCCACCATTTAAACCGTTCCTCAATCGTGTTGCCTTCGAGATAGTTGCCGCCCGGGAAGCGCAGAAATTTAGGTTTCATATCGATCAGCAACTGCATCAGGTCCTTGCGCAAGCCGTTGGGCCGATCGTTCCAGGTCGGCGGGAACAGCGAAACCAGACTCAACCAGATCGTGCGCTTTTCCCCGGCCACCAGTACCAGCTGCACCTCGTCCGTCTCCTTCACCTCTGCGGTTTCGATGGTCAGTTCATACTTTTTCCACTCGGAGCCGGAGACCTCGACCTCGCCGCTGGCATAAACCTTACGTCCCTCCTTATCCATGATGGCCACACCGACCGGACCGGCCTCGCCGTCCACCCTGGCATAGAAGGAGGCGCGGTACGTTGTGTGCGGATGGACGGGTATCCCCCACCAGCCTTCGTTCGCCAGCCGGGAGAGGCGCCTGGATCGGATATCCCACTTCAGGGAAACGTTTACCGCATCGCTGAGCGGTGCGGACCGGTCGAGTTCTATGGTGCTGTTTTCATCCAGCAGCGACCAGTGTACGGGATTGTCCTCATCATCCTTGAAGGCACGGTTGCGCACCAGCTCGGCGTAAAGGCCGCCGTCATAGCAAAAGTTAATCTCCTCGGTCATCAGGCCGTAATGAATCGGACTCGCCTGGCCTTCGCTTCCTTCGTGTTGATCATCAGCGTGGAAGACGCATTCGCTGTGGATGCCGTTACTGCAGTTATGATCAGTGCGGTGGCGCATGCTCTCATTCCCCAGCTCCTCTCTCAAAAATCTCTTCGGGATCGCCATCCAGATCAATGCGTTCCCGCACCACTTCCAGGTGGTCGCCGCAGTCCTTCATTTCATACAGCTTGCCGCGGGCGTTCCTGAACGGACGGTGCAGCACCATCATCAATTGACCGTCAAAGGTCTCAAAAAGCATCCCGTGGCCGGAATCGGCCTTCACCAACGGGTCAAGCTGCTCCCAGGGGCCCTGCAGTTTCCCGGATTTCGAGCGGGCGATGGTCTGCACATAGGAGCCTTTTTCATAGCTTGACCACAGCATCAGCAGATGGCCGGTTCTGGTGCGGTAAAATTGAGGACCGTCGGTCACGTAATGCAGATTGAAGTTGCCGGGCTGAATGGATGTATTCAGCCATGGTGCATCGGAGGCCTTGAACAGATGGATCGGTTCGCCTACCGACTTCGAGAGATCGTCGCTCACGCGCACGGCCTCGATGGTGCCGTCAATTTTTTGAATCCATTCATGGGCATAGACCATCCAGGGCTGATCCTCTTCATCGATGAAGAGCGTGCCGTCGAGTGTCATAAACTCGGCCGGCGGCACTGCGGCATCGGGGTTGAGCATTTTAAACGGCCCGTCCGGGGAATCCGCGACCGCGGTGATGGTCCCCCGCACATAGTTGGTCTTCCAGGTTTCCGGCGGCGTAGCCAGCACCTTATCCTCGTTGTGCAGGGTTACGAACAGATAAAATTTTCCTCTGTATTCATGTACCTCCGGCGCCCATCCCCCGCGCACAGCGAAGGCGTTTTCGGGCACAATGAAGACGGCTTTCGGCTTTTCCCAGTTTAACAGGTCCCTGGATGTGTAGGCCATCGTCCCCACCCCGCGGGTCCCGGACAGGCGCCCGTGGTTCGAGGTGTAGAGGTAATAGGTCCGGCTCGGTTCATGCGCCACGATGTACGGATCATGCAGCGGCATGTCCGGTAGGCGCAGCATGCCGGATTCCTGCGCTCCGGTGATGCCTACGGTTAATAATACGAAAACCAGAATTTCCGGGAATCGGTTTTTCAGTGACACGTTCCTTCCTCCTCGCTCCTTTAACTCAGCGCCTGAACAGATTCAGCAACACCGTCAACACAGCGCTGATGATTAACATCGACGTGATCGGAATGAACACCCTGCTCTGTTCATTCTCGATCCGGATGTCGCCGGGCAGCCGACCGAACCAGTTCAGCAGCCCGGGCGCAAACTGCAGCACCGCGCCTACTGCCACCAGAACCAGTCCGGCAATGATGATCCATCGACCCATTTCAAATTCCCTGATTGCTAAGCGCCCGGCCGGGGGGCCGGGTCTGAAATGACTCCGCAGACTTCTGGCCGCGCGTTCTTACGCGGCGCAGGCTCCGGGAAGCCTAGTATTCCAGCTTATAGCGGCCATCCTTTACCGGCGGGCCAAAGATTGGATTGCCGTCTTCGTCCCACTTCAGTTCCTGAGCACGGGTGGCCCGGTCATGGTTGTAAAGCGCGTTTCCGTCCGTGCCGTCGCGGAAGAAATAGTCGCGGGCATGATAGACATTGATCACCTTGCTGCCGTCCGGCGTAGTGGTGAAGCTGTTGTGACCCGGCCCGTACTGACTGGTCTCTTCATTGCTTTTGAGCACCGGCTCCTTCGACTTGGTCCAGGAAGCGGCATCCAGCAGGTCGGCATCCGCATCGGCGGTCAGCAGCCCCAGGCAATAGTTGTGATCCGTGGCGCTGGCTGAATAGGTCATGTAGACCTTGTCCTTCCAGATGAGCACCGCCGGCGCTTCGTTCACACGATAACGCTGCGTTTCCCATTCATACTCCGGGTGGGTCAGCATGACCGGTTCGCCGATGAACGATGTCGGCGAATCCATCTCAGCAATATAAATGTTGGTGCCGTCATGAGGCGGCGTGCCCCGCTCGGTCCAAACATAATACATCTTACCCTTGTGCTCAAAGACCGTTGCATCGAGGGAGAAACGCGGACGGTTCGGTTTGATCTGTCCCAGCTCTTCCCAGTCGCCGGTCAGGGGATTCTGGTCTTCGCATTTGAGGACGTACGGGCGGATTTCCCAGATGTGCTCCGCCGGGGCCGCCGTAAAGTAGACATACCAAACGCCGTCGATATTATGGATTTCCGGCGCCCAGATGTGCGCACCCATTTCGCCTTTGTCATGCTTTTTCCAGATCGTCTTTTTCTGTCCGTTGGACAGCCCGCCGAGGTCCTTGGCCCGGCGGATTTCGATGCGATCGTATTCCGGCACGGTGGCCGCCAGGTAGTAGTAGCCGTCGGTATGAAGGAATACATGCGGATCGGCACGCTCCCGTACGATC
Source organism: Pontiella sp. (assembly GCA_050298955.1). Lineage (GTDB taxonomy): Bacteria > Verrucomicrobiota > Kiritimatiellia > Kiritimatiellales > Pontiellaceae > Pontiella. Next base: position 47,066 of record JBNKVA010000011.1, on the reverse strand, counting down.
GGATTTTTCCAGGTCATGGTCCTGGCTTCGCAGGCGGTCATGGATACGACCGTGGCCGCGGCTGACAGTGCGAGAATGAGTTGCTTGTTCATATAATGCTCTCCTTGCTCGTTAAGGGTTGGGTATACGAATAATGGTTAATGAGTACGGATCGACGTTCAGGTCAAATGATGATCCCACGTGCTGCGTTTCCACCTTCAGCATGATTTCCCCGTCGGCATTGCGCTGCTCTTTATTGACCTTGTCCGGATTGCTGCCGGCCTCAACTGCTTGGGCAGCAATACCGGCAAGAACCACCAGAGAATAGATTCGGATGGCGTAAAACAGCTTCATTGATTTCCCCGCGCATTAGAACGTTGCAACCTGCTGGAATAGTGCAGGCAAAAGACTTATTCCCTCATATTTCATAAAGAATCAGTATGGCCGATCCTGTGGGAGGCATCAAGCCCGCATGGGATTATCGTATTAACCCCGGCCGGATTACACCCGGGTTGATTCGCGGACGACCAATTCGCCGGGCAGCAGGATTATCGAGGGCGACCCCGCGTTGGCAATTGCCGAAACAGCCTTGCGGCTGATTTCCTCAACCGGCTGGCGAATAGTGGTGATGGAAGGCATAAACTGGGCAGCGGCGGGAATGTCGTCAAAGCCGGTCACCGGCCATTGTGCGCCGGCATCATGCAGGGCATGCAGAGCTCCCATGGCAATCATATCCGTTGCACAAACCAATGCAACGGGTTCATGTCCTTCATTCAGCAGCTTCTCGACCGAACGCAGGCCGGCAATGAATCCATCTTTATCGTTAGCCATATTGTCGATCTGAATCCCCCGTTGCGCAGCCGCCTTTTCAAACGCCTTATAGCGCAGCTGGCGCACGTACAACGTTGAGCCGATAAACAACGCCCGGCTGTACCCAATCGATTTAAGATGCTCCAGGACCTGTGCGGCGGCATCCTCCTCATCAATGGTCACGCAAACGCTCTCTTCGCCGGCGGCGCCATGTCCGACACGGGCAACCGGAAGGTGCTGAAAATCGTCAAGCCAGTTGGAACCGCTTGTTGATCCCAATACGATCAGGCCATCGATGAGATGCTTGCGAAGGGGTGTCAGGTCCGAATCATCGGGATGACGGCCCTGGAACCCCACCAGCACAAGCGAATAGCCCTCCTCATGCGCAACCCGCTGGAGATACTCCAGCATGGTTCCGAAAAAGGGATCAAGAAAGTCGTAGACCACCACGCCGATGGTGTTGGAAGACTTACCTTTGAGCGTCTGCGCGGCAACGTTGGGCACATACCCCATCTCCCGGGCCGTCTCCTTCACCCGTTCAATGGTCTCCTCGCAGATCCCGATAGCCCGGGCCGTGCCGGAGAGGGATCTCGATACCACCGCAATGGAAACGCCTAAACGTTCTGCAATCTGTTTCTGATTTACCGCCATTTTATGTTTCGGAACACATCAACAAAGCGTTTCTCCACCATACAGCCGAAAACTGGTGGGCTCGGAGGGACTTGAACCCCCGACCAAGAGATTATGAGTCTCCTGCTCTGACCGACTGAGCTACGAGCCCTTTTTCTGGTAACAAAGTGGTGCCTAGAAATACAGGAAGCGGTGCTTCCAAGGCAAGGGCATTTGGCGCTTTGTTCGGGCACAAAGAAACGGCCCCGCGTGAGGCCGTTATGAAGAGGGCGCAGCTTAATACGGTTCAGGACGGGGACCGCCAGGCCCATCGGTCTCCAGGGCCGTCGGCAATGCCGCCTTGAACGCTTCGCCGGGATTCTCCAGCTCGCCGATCACATTACCGTCCCGGTCAAACAGGGTTTTCGGACCGAGTTCACGGATAAAAGCGACGCCTTTATCTCTCAATGCGCGGCCGCTGCGCCAGTCAATCATGTTTCCTTCCGCATCGGAGATCACAACGAGATAGGTCTCGTAAACGCCGCCGACCTTAACCTTCCCGGAGGTCTGGGCCAGCGTGTATGCGGGACTTTCATAGGTGAAGGTATAATCATTTTCCTTCGTGAGTTCGATCTCGCCCTTCCGGACATCAATGATGCCGTAGTAACCGGTATGCAGCTGCTTGCCAATGACATACAGCTCCGCCTGCAGCTTACCCTCCGGCACATCGCCGCCGGATTTGCGGATCTTGACTTTAACCACGACGCTTTCGGCCTTCGCGCTTCCGGAATCGCCCGCGCCGAGCTCCTTGCGCTCACGCTTTGTCGTTACATCGATATCGACCTTCAGCGGGAATGCTTCCACGCTTAACACACCGGCAGCCAGCACGGCCATGAACACACCACTCTTCATACGATTTGTCATCCTGTAAGCTCCTTTATCGGTTACACCCATGCTTATAAAACACACGGACCAGAAAAGCAAACTATATAGCCGGTGCGGAGATACGGCTTTTCAGATCCTTCCTGCAAGCCAGCGGCATTTCATGACGGACGCATGAATCCGACCTGGACAAAAAAAACGGCCTCCATCCGGAGGCCGTCATTGATCGGCTGATGAAGAGACGAGCTGGTCTCTACGTTCCGTCTGACACTATCTGCTTTCCTGCAGGGCCGTCGGCAGCGCGGTCTTGAACGCTTCGCCGGGATTCTCCAATTCTCCGAGTACGTTGCCGTCCCGGTCAAACAGGGTTTTAGGACCAAGCTGACGGATAAAATCCACGCCTTGATCTTTCAATGCGCGACCGCTGCGCCAGTCAATTATATTGCCTTCAGCATCCGAAATGACCACCAGGTAGGTTTCATATACGCCGCCGGCCTTGATGTTTCCAGAGGTCTGGGGCAGTGCATATGGAGGACTGTCGTAAAAAACGGTGTAATCATTTTCCTTCGTAAGCGCAATTTCACCTTTCTGGACATCGATGATGCCGTAATATCCGGTATGAAGCTGCTTCCCGATTACGTAGAGTTCTGCAAATATTGGTCCCTCCGGCACATCACCGCCGGACTTGCGGATCTTGACCTTCACCACAACCGTTTCAACCTTGGCATTGCCGGCATTGCCTGCGCCGAGCTCCCTGCGATCGCGCTTGGTGGTTACATCAATATCGACCTTCAACGGGAAGGCATCCGCCGTAAATACACCGGCCGCAAGTACAACCGCAATCACACCACTCGTCTTCCAATTTTTCATCCTATACCTCCGTAATGATTAGAATTAAAACTGATACAAGAAATAGCGGTTTAAGGCAACCTCTTTAGCCCGCAGGCTCATTCTTCGACAGTATCAGCCCGATTCGTTACCGGCGCTTCAGCTTCATCGCCCGGACCATTTGTTTCAAGCCGTTCCGTTTCGAGCCCGTGCAGGAGGTTGGTCAGGGAATTGGTTATCAGTCGTTCCGGCACGGGTGGATCGACCGGCTCCTCTTCGGGCAGCAGCCACACCTTCACTTTGAGAGTCTGCACGCCCCACTGCCGCGCAAACCAGTGATTCGGCCGATACACATCGATATGCTGCCCCTTGATGGCGCCGCCGGTATCCTCCACCCGGCCGTATCCATAGCCCGGAATATACATGACCGTTCCGTAGGGGTAGATTGACGTGTCGGCGGCGATCGAGCCCGGTCGAACCATGGCGCCGGAGGATGTCATTCCAACATGCTTGACGCGATAGCGCATAAATCCGGTCTTCTGGTATGGAATAAACAGCAGCCATTTATAACTGCAGCATTTACGGCAATGGCAGTATGAGGTGGTTGTCATCTCAACCTCGATGGACTGAATGCCCTCGGGCGGATGAATACTCTTCGGGATAAAGAACCGCCCTTCAAACACCAGCCAGCCGATCAATCCCAGAAGGGCGAGGTTGCGTACGACAACCCATCTTGTGCTGATTCGCCGCTTAGACACAACCGCTCCTATCCGGCATGTGACCGGGTTTTGCAGCCGGATACCAGGCAGGTGACGGCCGGAACGCCCGCCAGGGCCCGCCGCAGGAGATTCCTTTGTCTCATACACAACCCTTTCGTTTGCGGCATGATACATAGCCTTTTCCGCCATTGTAAAGGCCATCCGGGCGCAGCAAAGAGATTGGCCCGCGATAACAGGCCCGCGGGGCACGAAATGCGGATAGACGAATCGAACAGCTTGAAGGCTTTCGAGCGGTGCGTTATGTTGTGCGGTTTTAGGGACATCAGCGTTTGCAGCCTGCAGTCCCCGGGAGATCCAGCACCATGGCAGCCAGAAAAAAACACGAATATACTGAAGACAAGATCAAGACGCTCTCCTCGCTCGAGCACATTCGCCTGCGTACGGGCATGTATATCGGCCGGACCGGAAGCGGCGCCCATTACGATGACGGCATCTACATTCTCGTCAAGGAGGTCATCGACAACGGCATCGACGAATTCATCATGGGCCACGGCGACCGGATTGATGTGACGATCGAGGATGATCTGGTGTCGATCCGTGACTATGGACGCGGCATTCCGCTGGGCAAGGTCATCGACTGCGTCTCTAAAATCAATACAGGCGCCAAATATAACGACGACGTGTTCCAGTTCAGCGTCGGTCTCAACGGCGTCGGAACCAAGGCCGTCAATGCCCTCTCGACCTACTTTCTGGTGCGCAGTCACCGCGACGGCGAGTTTGTCGAAGCCGAGTTCGAACGGGGCAAGCTGACGCGCGAAGAAAAGGGAAAGACCGACGAGCCCAACGGCACACTGGTGTCGTTTTCCCCCGATCCCGACATTTTCAAGAAGTTCAGCTTCAACGAGGATCACCTGGCCCGGCGTCTGCGGTTTTACGCCTACCTCAACGCCCGGCTGAAAATCTATTTCAACGGCGAACTGTTTCACTGCAAGGGCGGCCTGCTTGATCTGATCCGCGACGAGAGCCAGTATGAAAAGATCTATGCTCCGTTCCAGTATGCCGATACGACGCTCGAATTCGCTTTCACGCACACGAACCGTTTTTCGGAGGAATACTATTCCTTCGTGAATGGTCAGTATACATCTGACGGCGGCACCCACCTCTCGGCGTTCCGCGAAGGGCTGCTGCGGGGGATCAACGATTTCGCCGGCAAGAAATATGACGGTGACGATGTGCGCGAAGGCGTGCTGGGCGCCGTGGCCATTCGGCTGAAGGAGCCGATTTTCGAGAGCCAGACCAAGAACAAGCTCGGCAACACCGAAATCCGCTCCGACCTCGTGGCCAAGGTGACCCAGGCGGTCAACGAGCTGCTGCACCGCGAACCCGTGGAAGCAAAAAAACTGATCACGAAGATTGAAGAAACGCAGAAGATGCGCAAGGAACTGAACACCGTCAAGAAGCTGGCGCGCGAACGCTCCAAGTCGGTTTCGATCCGCATACCGCAGCTCAAGGACTGCAAGAACCACTATAACGCCGAAAAGAAGAAGGGGCTGGAAACGCAGATCTTCATTACCGAGGGACAATCGGCCGCAGGCTCGCTGGTCAGCTGCCGCGATGCCAACAACCAGTCGATCTTCACCCTCAAGGGCAAACCGCTGAATGTATGCGACCTCAAGCGGGATGCGCTCTATAAAAATGTCGAGATCTACAATCTGATGCGCGCACTCGATATTGAGGAGAGCACAGACAACCTGCGCTATAACCAGGTCATCCTGGCCACCGACGCCGACGTCGACGGCCTGCATATCCGCAACCTGATGATCACCTTTTTCCTTCGCTTTTTTGAACCGCTGGTGAAGCGGGGTCACCTCAAGATTCTCGAAACCCCGCTCTTCCGTGTCCGCAACAAGAAGGAGACGATTTACTGCTACTCCGAAGCCGAACGCGACAAGGCGCTGAACAAACTCGGCCGCGGCGCGGAAATCACACGCTTCAAAGGCCTCGGCGAAATCTCACCCGGGGAATTCAAGGACTTTATATCCGACGACGGCATGCGGCTGACGGAGGTTTCGGTTGAAGGCGACCACTCCGTCTCGGAAGTCCTCTCCTTTTACATGGGCAAGAATACCCCTGAGCGCCGCGAATACATTATGGAAAACCTCGTGATCGATGCCGAAGCGATGTGAGAAGAGGCCCGAAGATTACGCAGATAGATTTAACGAATGGCCACGATAAACACAAAAATCCTCAAGAACCAGACCTGCCTTTTTTAGTGCGTTTTTGTGTTTTTTGTGGCGATAAACCTGCCCGTAAGAAGTGAAGTGGAATAATGGCTAGAAAAAAGAAAACCGAAGAACCGGAACTGTTCGAAGACCCAGGTATGCAGGAGGAACAGCCGGCTGCCGAAGAGAAGAAAAAATTTGACCCGCTGCGCGGCGACCACGGTCCGCTGAAGCACCTGGTCGACGACAACTTTCTGCAGTATGCGTCGTATGTCATCTGCGACCGCGCGATCCCCGCGCTTGAAGACGGTCTGAAACCGGTGCAGCGCCGCATCCTGCATGCCCTGAAGGAGAAGGATGACGGCCGCTTTATCAAGGTGGCCAACATTGTGGGCCACACCATGCAGTACCATCCGCACGGCGACGCCTCCATCGCCGATGCACTGGTGACGCTGACGAATAAGCGATATCTCATCGAAGGCCAGGGAAACTTCGGCAACATCTACACCGGTGACCGTGCGGCCGCATCGCGCTACATTGAGTGCCGCCTGACCAACCTTGCGCGCAATGAGATCTTCAACAAGGAACTGACCGAGTGGGTGCCGAGTTATGACGGCCGCAACAAGGAACCGGTCACCCTGCCGTCCAAGCTGCCGCTGATGCTCATGCTGGGAGCGGACGGGATCGCCGTCGGTCTGTCGACCAGCATTCTGCCGCATAACTTTATCGAGCTGCTGGAGGCCCAGATCGAAATCCTGCGCGAAAAGAAGCGTACGCCGGTCGAGCTGAACCTGCTGCCCGACTTCCAGACCGGCGGCCTGATGGATGTCTCCGAATACAACAAGGGCAACGGAAAAATCAAGCTGCGCGCAAAAATCGAAACGCGCAAGAGCAACCGGCTGGTGATCACCGAAGTACCGCATGGCGTGACGACCGACACCCTGATGGCATCCATCGAGGATGCCGTAAAAAAGAAAAAGGTGCCGGTGCGGCAGATCGACGACTTTACCGCCGGGAAGGTCGAAATCGAGCTGACCCTATCGCAGGGCGCCTCGCAGGATAAGGCCATTCAGGCGCTGTACGCCTTTACCAAATGCGAAAACTCGGTATCCAGCCGCCTGATCTGCCTGCGGGAAGGCAAACCGGTCGAAATGACGGTTGACGAGGTCCTGCGCGAAAATACGCGGCAGCTGCTCGAGATTCTTGAGGGCGAGCTGACGCTTAAGAAGAATAAACTGCTCGATGAGTTCCACAACAAGACCCTGGTGCAGATCTTTGTCGAGAACCGGATTTACAAGCACATCGAGCAGTGCAAGACGTATGAGGCCGTGATCAAAGCCATCTACAAGGGGCTGGAACCGTTCAAAAAGCAGCTCCGGCGCGCCATCGTCGATGAGGATATCGAAATGCTGCTAGGTGTGCGCATCAAGCGCATCTCGCTGTTTGACATCGAAAAGAACCGCAAGGATATCGAAGACATCCTGGCCGAGCTGGCTCAGGTTGAAAAGGATCTGAAAGCCCTCAAGGGCTATGCGACCCGCTACCTCAAGCGGCTGATCAAGGAATACAGGGATGAGTATCCGAGACGGACCAAGGCCACCGGGTTCACGGAGGTCGAAGTGCGCGAACTGACGGCCACCGAGCTGCAGATCAGGCAGGACGACAACGGATTCATCGGAACCAACGTCAAGGGCGAAACCATTCTCGAATGCTCTTCGCTCGACAAACTGCTCGTGGTATGGACCGACGGGAAATACATGGTCATGCCGCCGCCGGATAAACTGTTTGTGGATAGCCGGTTGGAACGCTGCGAACTCTTTGACCGCGACAAACAGTATACCTGTGTCTACACCGATTCGCGCATCACCTACCTCAAGCGTTTCAAGGTCGGCGGCGCCATCATGAACCGCGAGTACTTTATGAGCCAAGGCGAAAAATCGAAACTGCAGTTGCTGACCGACGGCACTCCCGAGGCGATCTACGTAAAATACAATCCCGCCAAGAACCAGCGCATCCATCAGCAGAAGTTCAAACCCGCAGAAATTGCGGTCAAGGGCGTCAAGTCGCGCGGCAACCGTATGACGACGAAGAGCATCAAATATATCGGGGTCGAACCCGGCCGCTGGTGGGACAAGGATGCCGAAGAGGACGCCCCTGACGGGGTGCTGTTATGAGGTAGGGCGTGCTCGACGAGCGCGCCGGATAATCACCACCGATCTGGCGTGCGGACGGCTCGACAGTCCGTCCCTGCCTTACTCTGGGCCTCCGTCTTGTAGACGACCTCCCTGTCGTCCATGGACGGGACAGAGTCCGTCGCTCCAACTATTGCAGCTGTACTTCCACTTTGTAGAATCCGTTGGTTCCGGAATCCGTATCCGTATAGCTGTTGGTCGGGTAATGGATGACCGGTCCAATCTGCTCGAAGCCATTCGTCAGGTCATAGCTGCGGTAGACCCGGTATTCGCGGTTCGAGAAGGCCGGCCACTCGATGACGAAACTCCCCGTCGACCAGTTGGTTATCGCGAAATGAGAAGCTGGATTGGAGGGATTGGTTCCCGCAATAAATTCATCAACATCGGACTGCCCGTCACCATCGGTATTCGGGTCGGACGATGCTTCGTATGAAAGCGAGTAGCTGATGTCGTAGCCCGGGTCAAAGGATTGGATCTTCAGATAGTAAATTCCGGTCACTTCCGGCGTATAATCAAATCTGAAATTTGTCCCTTCACCGGCATCATCCGCATCACCGGAATCAGCAACCTCGGTAATAGCATCATCTGCGAACAGATAGCCTGTCGTATCCCAGCCGCCCAAAGACTGAATCGTGTAGTCCACCCCCGAAACCAGCACAAACCTGAACCAGTCATTCGTGTCGGCCGGCCCCAGCTTGTGCATTCCGTTGCTCGATATAACCGTTTGCACATCCAGCCAGGTTGCGCTGATGAATGCGTCGTCGGCCGGATCCCACGGATCCAAGGCAGGCTCATTCACATAGCGCAATGTGTATTCAGCTGGCCCGGAAAAATAGTCATATACCTTCAGATAATAGGTTTGGCTGACTGAAGGCGTATAGAGAATCTGAAAATTCACGCCGGCCCCGGCATCCCCCAGACTGTAATCCTGATAGTCGACCTCAGAACTGCCCGAGGAATCAAAGAACAGCATGGCTTCGGTGTCTGAGCCCCCGGTTGCTTCAAGCCGATAGCGCTTCCCCGCTTCCAGATCAAAGCTGAACCAGTCTTGAGTGTCCACACTGTTGGTCAGCGTGTGCGGACCATGTGTAGCCCAGTTGGTTGAAATGGACAGCGTCGTCGCGCCGGCCCCCGTGTCATCACCGCTGTCCCATTCATCACTTATGGCATCGCCGGAAAGGCCAAACAGCATTCCGGCCAGCATGTACATCAGATTTTTCTTCATCGGTCCACCTCTTTCTTTCAGGGTGGTCGCCGGCTCTCCCAAACCCAGGACCTCCATCAGCAAGCCGCCTAGAGAGAAGGCAGCTCCTCCCAGTCCAACTTCGTCGTAATAATTTCCGTATTGAAAAATGCTTCAAGATCAAACAGATCTCCGCCGTAGAAGACATCAGGATTGAACATGATCTCGGTATTGGAATTCACATCCACATCACCACCGCCGATCACGGTACCTTCGATGCGGGTATTGTTATCACCGCCACTGCCCGCCAGAATGTTGACATTGCCTTCGTCGGCAAAAACAATGCCGTAGAATTGGCTCTGGCCGCCCATGGTGATATCATCAACGTCTTCGACCGGGCCCGCGCCAAACGTACCGCCATCGGCGAGAATGGCGGAGTTCCCGGGCATGTAGCTTTCATTCCCGTAATCGACCGAATTAAATGCATAGATCAGGTTGTTACCATCAAAGTCGGTTTTCTGCCCGATGATTACGTTTCCGAACGAAAGCACAGCCACATCCGATGACACATCGTTCGGCGCATTGACATCACCATTGATCGTAATATGACCGGTATTCACTAGGGTACCGCTACCGGTAATCTTATTGATGGTGATTCCTGACGGCTCATTAAAATAGGTTGTCCCTCCCGTAAGCACGAGCAAAGGAAGGGTGGTGTTTGTAAGAATAGATGCAGGCATGGTCTCCGCGGTTGCCTTATAGCTGCTGAAGTCCGGCATAGAAGGTAAATCGTCGGGAACCGGAAGATCCACCACATCGTAGTCGCTGCCTTCATTGGCCCCGCTCTTCTTGTCGTTGATCGACGCATCATCATCCAGGATAACAATATCGTAATCGCCTTCGAGATCCTGGCCAGGCGGAATCTTATCGTCGAGAATGATTTCCCCGTTGTCCAGCACCATAATCGGTCCGGTAATCAGGGTGTTTGCATCCACGTTGATATTGCCGGGGGACATGATCGCCGAAATATAGCCGGGTTGCGTCGTCATACGCTGCCGGATGCGGCGGTTCATGCTGCCTTTCCACCCCACCGAATCCACATCGTACACATACAGATCAAGAGTTGCGTTTCCTGTAAACGTATCGGTCACCGTTATATCGTAGTGTGTTCTATCAGCAGCGTTCGAAACCGTATACGAGCCCGATCCGCTTTGCACCAGCGCACGAAAGGCCGCATCGTAGCGCAACCGCTGAACGGCATCCTCAAGGCCAGACTCCGCCGACCAGAACGCCTCCTTGCTCTGGTCCTGATAGACGGCTTCGACTCCGCTGGTCGCACTCATCCGGAACATGCCAACCGCAAGCACACTGAATGCAAGCAGGACCAGCATGGCCATAAGCAAAACCCCGCCGTCCTTATCGTTTTGGTACGCTCTAATCGTATTCATGGCTGGTTCCTCGGGTAGATCGTCATCTGATAGGTGTCTTCATCGGAGCCGCTGACCGTCGAGAGGCCAAACGTGACATCGATGCCCTCAGCAGCATTGGTGGATACCGCGAATGAGTCCACGACCACCAATGCGCCCGCCGTGAACTCCATGGTCTCAAAATCGGAGTCGTCGGCTTTCGTGAAGTAGATGCCATTTGCATCCCAGGTAACTTGACTGGGGTCGGCATTGCGGATGCCATGCTCGATGACACGCGCCGCCACCATGGCGTTGCGCTGCATCTGCACCGACTCCGCATTCCTGCGCCAGCTCATCCAGCCGAACACCAGCATGGATCCAACGGCCAGGGCGATGATCCCAAATCCGATGATCCCGACCATGAGTTCGATAATCGTAAATCCATCTGTCTTTGCCGGCTTCATGTATATTCCTCAGTTGCTGACTTCGGGGGGTAGAATCAATGTAGACATTTCCACCTTTTCACCGGTCGAAGGGCGGTACACCACCTCGACACGTATTTCTAAGCATTCCGGAGCGAAGACCGAATTCCGACGCAGAATCTGTGTAGTCATAGTGTAATCGATACTGTCGAGGGTATAGGTCTCGGTCTGCAACGCATTATTCAGATCCAGTTTGTAGGCATCGGTTGCATTTTCCGTCAGATAATAAATGTCGCCCTTTTCCTCAAAGTAGGTGGGAGGAACGATGGAATAATAATACTGTTTCCGGGCGTGCTCGAGCCTCTGATTGGCCAGCTGCAGAGCGACCCGCCGATGGCCCTGCACCACAATGTTGCTTCCCGTCTGATACATCGTCGCCGAACCCCCGATAATCATGATCGCAATGATTAACGCCGCAATCAGAACCTCCAACAGGCCAAAACCCTCTTTTCCTGAATGTTTGTTACTGTTTTTCATCAACTCAAGCCTCTCCTTGCGGAAGCACATTTCAACCTACCCCGGCCAACGACAACTGTCTGCTATTCCCGTCCGCTGTTTTCATTTTAAAGGGTCTAAACAGAAAACCCGCAACCGGAACCGGCAGCGGGCATCAACATTAACTCCTGCAGTTCGCGCTGCCTGGCGGCCGCATGTATCGGCCGCCCATGTTGCATCAACCTAGAGATAATCGTAGAAATATTTCACCACCTTTTCGCCCATCGGGCTGCGGAAGACCACCTCGGTCTTGCGGATTTCCAGAATGGTAAATCCCTTGACCTTATCGCCTACATAATAGTTTTCGTCATCGATCGTAACGAGCGGTTCGGTCGGATTCCAATAGATGGCACTGAGGACAATGTTCAGGGCGTTGGGATCGTTGCTTGCTTCACTGATATTGGTGGGCACCACCGGCGGTGTGATGAGCGTGGTTCCCTTCGAGCTGATACCGCCCGCCCGAAGCACATCCTCCTTGACGATACCCTTTTTCAGCACTTCCTTCACGAACTGAACGTTTTCATCCACGACCTTCACGATCTTCGTATACTTTGAAATATCGGCGGCCTTCGATCCTTCCTCGTCGATTTTCCGGTTGGCCAGCGCCAGCGGCGTGGCAACCAGACCTACGGCAATAACGGTGACCCAAATGGCAAACTTAGCAGATTCCTCGCAGTAGCCTCCGGCTGGTTTTAAATGGTTTTTTTCCGGCTTCATATTAACCTCCGCTTGACTTCATAACCTCATTAACTAACAGCAGATCGAATACCACTTTTAGCTGAAAACTGGATTCATCCATTTCCTCGCGCCCCTCGTTCAGCACAATTGAACGGGCGGACACCAGGGAATAGGAAGACTTCACATCGTTGAGAAACAGCTGAAAATTGTTCAGTTCTCCCGTTGCTTCCATGATCGCACTGATCACCGGAACCTCGCGTCCCTGCTCCTTATCCCGCTCCAGAATCTGTGTTCTTCTCAGACTGATGTTCCGCTTGCGAGCACTTTCCTCAAGCAATGCAATCAACTGATCGCCCGATGTAATCCTTTTTCCCGCAGACAACCCCAGACTGTCATACAGTTGATGCACATCTTCGCGGGCCTGGATCACATCGGGCATGATGTCGGACATCGCCCTGGTCTGCTCCAGTTTCCACACCGCCCGTTGCCGCATGGAGTAGGAACTGAGCCCCACCAATGTAATCAACAGCGGCGGGATTATAATCCAGAGCACCAACCGGGTCTTGCTTGCCTTGAAAATTCCTACATCCATAGCGTACCTTCTATTTTACCAAACATTTGTACTTCACGCTGACCATCATGCTGTCCCCCACCATCTGGCGTTCACTGGTCTGCTGGGTGACGGGATGCGCAAGCATATGCAGTTCATCGTTGTTGCGCCAGTTATCCTGCAGCTTGCGGAGCACGTCCTCGCCATTTTCATCAATCACCGGCGCAACGAGCTCAAACTCGATCGTCTTGTTCTCCGAAGAGGCCACCAGACTCTGCAACCCCACGTTCGCTGGAAAATCACTGAACAGCAGGCTCATCACCGGCAGAAACTTGGAGCGTTCCAAGAGGGCTTTTCGCAGCATTTTCAGATCGTCGGCATAGTCGCTGATCTCCTGGTAGGCCTGCTCGGGATTGTGACTCAGCGTTACACCATATTCATAGACCGCCGTCATGGTATCCATCAGGGCATTGCGCTCGCGGTTGGCATATACCGCATCAACGACATTTCTGGACGCGACATAGGATGCCCCCACCAGAAGCGCAGCACAGGTAACCAGATAGATGAGCATCCGGTTGTAGAACTTAGCCCGCTGCTCCGGCGTGCTCGTCATCGATTTAACCAAATTGATATTAAAATCAACCATATTGAACCTTTCAGGATGTCTACGTGTTTCTCAGGCCGAGGCCCAGGCTGGTGGTCATGATCGGCGTGAATACATTGGCCTCTTTCACCTTGCCTCCAATCGAAAAATTCTTGTCTTTCAACGGATTCCAGACTTCAGTGGGCAATCCGATTGTATCGTGGATCTGACTGACAAAAGCGGGATCGTCCGGAACAAAACCGGTCAGTACAAGCTGGGTAACCGGCGTCTTGTCCACCTTGACATGATAGTAGAGCAAGGCGTCGGAAATATTTTCAATCAGGTACTGTAATTTACTCGACCATTCAACGGACCGGGAAATGATGGTACGGGGATAGATATAGTGATCGTTGTATAAAATGGAGATATCTGCGCTGAAACGCGATAGATTGACAATGCACACGCCGGTCTCCCGGCTCACTTTCTCGCCGCGCAGCGCGAGATAGAGATTACAGAGCGACGTACAGCCGACATCCATAATGACGGGATAGAGATTGGCCTTCTTGGCCAGCATCATCTGCCGGTTGGCCTGCTCTTTCGGCACGGCCACCAGAACCCCCTGCAGTTGTTCTCCAAGCTGTGTATAAGGATCATTCTTGGGGCGGTTGATATGCCAGTCCAAAACAATGTTTTCCGGGGGGAGCTGCAGCGATTCCTCGGCTTCCAGCTTGAGGGCGGAATGAAGCTCGCCCTGAGAAAGGTCGGGATAGGAAAAATATTTCAGGCAAAGCGAGCGCGACTGAAGGCCCATGCATACGGTTCGGGTCGGAATGCCGGTCTTCTTCCACAGTTTGCGAATCGTGTGTACGATTTCCTCATCCGAGGCATCCGGTGCATATTCCATCCAGCCCGCATGCGTCAGGTGCATTCGGTTTCGACCTCGGGATACCACCCGCGATGCGCATACAAATCCGTCGCCGATGTTGATGCCCGCTATACTCTCTTTAAGTTCCGCCATACCACTCTCGATTCATTTAAAATGATGGTCGTTCAGGCAGCCTTCCCTGGGCCGAGAACAGCTGCCCGAACGGCACAGTATGTTTTTCTCTACTGCAGCAAGGCGCTGCTTGACCAGTCCGCCACGCCGTCGGTAACTGTCATTACGACTGCGTCTACGGTGCCATCCCGAGCATCTGCAGAGATGGTGTAGTTATTATGATCTGTGGTGGAATCGAGCGTATAACCGTTATGATCAAAGTACGTTCCATCCAGATCACCGACATTAATGCCGCGAAGATCCGCTATACTGGCTGGTGCTGCGTCAAATTCCGCCCAGTGCATACGGACCTGGGTGGCAATCGTGGTGCAGCCGGCCTGGCCTTCCGTGGCCTTGGCACGATCCTTATTGCCCGACATCAGCGGGATGGCTACTGCCGCCAGAATCGCAACGATAATGGCTACAACCATCAGTTCCACCAGTGTGAAACCTGCTTTTTTCTGCATTCTTGTATTCATGTGGTTCTCCTTGTTTGTTCCACTCATTTTTTTATTTCATACCTACGGATACCCCTACCGCACCTCGTGCAATCACATCCTGCACAAAACTTAACCTGCATTCTCCATCACTTCTATAGCCATTCGCCTCCTTTCCCCTACCGCACACTCATCGAAACCGTGAAGATCGGCAGATAGATCGCCATGACCAGCACCAGCACAAAACCGCCAAACACACAGATCACCAACGGCTCAAACAACGCCATCGTGGTCATAATGGAGGTTTCCACCTGATCCTCGTAAAGGTCAGATACGCGTTCGAGCACCTCGGGAAGCTGCCCCGAATCCTCACCCACCGTGACCATGCGCGTGATCAGCCCGGGAAAGATTCCACTTTCCTCGAGACTTCGCGCAATACGGTGTCCGGTAATGATCTTTTCACGGACTTCGCTAATGGTCTTTTGAATCACCTTGTTGCCGGCGGCCTCACCGCATATTTCCAGCGCGGTGGAAATCGGAACCCCGCTATGGACCATGATCGACAGGCTGCGGCAGAAGCGCGCCAGGACATACTTCATAAGCAGATCACCCCCGTACGGGATGGCCAGCTTGAGCCGGTCCTTGCGGTAGGCGCCGGACTCCGTCCGCCCGTAAAGCACCAGGGCGGCGATAACCAGAACGAGACCGACAAAAATCTCGATGATGTGGTCGACGAAGAACGTGTTGATTGAAAACACGATTTTTGTAAACACCGGCAGGTCACTGCCGAAGCCGACGAAAATATCGGTAAACTGGGGCAGAATGAAAAGCGTCATGATCAGGCACACGATGATGAAGAAGACCCCGATAAAGGTAGGATAGGCCGACATGGCCTTGATGCGCCGCTGCAGCTTGTCGGTCCGCTCCAGGTATTCTGCCAGCTGCTGCAGGGTCTGGGGCAGTTTTCCCGACTCCTCGGCCACCTTGATCAGACCGCAGAACATGACGTTGAATACCTTGGGATGGGAGGCAGCCGCCTCGGAAAAATTCTTACCATCATTGAGCTGCTGCACGATATCGGTCAGTGCATTGCGCAGCGGCACCTGCTCGATTTCGGCCCCGATGGTTTCGAGGGCATCCCGCAGGGGGACACCGGCGGTAACGGAGATCGCCAGCTGACGGCAGAATACGGACAGGTCCCCCATCTTAACCTTGTTAGATAAGGAAATCTTTGTAGCCGGCTTTTTCTTAGCCCTGGCCTGCTTTTTTTCAGGCTCGGATGAGGAGACGATTTTCCTGGGCTGAGCCGATTCAACGCCCACGAGATCCACCACCGTGAGGCCTTTCTTCCGGAGGAATTCCAACGCTTCCAACCGGCTCGAAGCCTCGATGCTCGAACGGACATCCTGCCCTTCCTTGTTTTTCGCTACATAGTTGAATAGAGCCATTTCAAAACCCTTTTGCTGTTAATCCATTTGGCAGACACTGATCGCTTCACTGATCGTTGTTTCACCGCTGCGGACCCGACTGAATCCGTTTTCCGCCAGCGTTTGCATTCCGTTTTCAATTGCCTGCTTGCGCAGCGTAATATCGTCGGCCTCCTGATGCACCAATTCCCGCAAGTCAGGCGTAACCTCCAGAAACTCAAAGATGGCCCGCCGCCCCTTCATGCCGCGGTCCCGGCATTGATTGCAGCCGGTTCCGTGGTAATAGGTCCAGTTAGCCGAATCAGGAAAGAGCGGCTTAACCCACTCCAGCTCACCTTCATCCGGCTGATATTCGGTTTTGCAGTTGGGGCAGATGGTTTTGACCAGGCGCTGGGCAATGACCAGGCGCATGGTGGCCGCCGTGAGATAGGAAGGTATGCCGATATCGCGCATGCGGCTGAATGATGATGTGGAATCATTCGTATGCAAGGTGCTTAACACGATATGACCGGTCAGCGATGCGCGCATCGCGATTTCGGCCGTCTCCGCATCACGGATTTCCCCGATCATGACCGCATCCGGGTCCTGACGGAGAATGTGACGGAGACATTCCGCAAAATTGAGTCCGATCTTGGGACGGACCGGCATCTGATTGACCCCTTCGACCAGGTATTCCACCGGATCTTCCACGGTCTGCACGTTGCGGGTGGGACTTTTCAAAATATTCAATGCGCTGTAAAGGGTCGTGGTTTTACCGCTGCCGGTCGGGCCCGTCAGGAGAATAATACCGTTGGGCATGCCCAGGATTTCCTTGAAGCGCTTCAGGTTGTACCCCTCAAAACCGATATCTTCCAGATCAACCACAAGACTCTGCTTGTCCAGAATACGCATAACCACTTTTTCGCCGAACACCAGCGGCATGGAGGAAACACGAACGTCGATCACGCGTCCGGAAAACTTGAATTTAAAACGGCCATCCAACGGCAGGCGCCGTTCGGCAATATCCATTTCGGACAGGATCTTGATGCGGGTGACAATGGCCGAATAAAGGCTTTTCGGGGGCGGCGTAACGAGTCGGAGCGACCCATCCACGCGCAGGCGCACCGAGCAGTTGTTTTCGCCCGGTTCAAAGTGAATGTCCGAAGCCCCGTCGCGTACGGCCTCCATCAGCAACAGGTTGACATAGCGCACCACCGGCGCATCATTGGCATGAACGAGCAACTGATCGACATCGCCGATATCCGCCCCGCCCAGGGCTTCAATGGCTTCGGCGGCCTCGACATCGACAATGTCCTGCAAGCCGGCTTCAACGTAGGCCTCTTCCTTGTAGCATTTATCGATGATCGCGAAAATCCGCTCTTCCGTACTCACCGCTTTGTGGATTTCGAGCGATGTTAACGAACGCACGGTGTCGACCGCATCCATGTCGAGCGGGTTTTTCATCACCAGCGTGATGGAAATACCCTCTTCCTTCTTCAGCGGAATCAGACAGTAGCGACGAGCAATGGACTCGGGGATCATGTCGAATTCGTCGCGCTTCAGGTGGAAATCCTCTCCCAGTTCCAGGAAGGGAACATTGAGCAGTTCGGAGAAGGTAAGCGCGATATCCTCCGGCGAAGCCAATTCCTTTTCGATCAGGATGTCCGTCAGCACCTGCCCGGTTTCCTCCTGGATGGTCAACGCCTTTTCCAGTTCCACCGTTCCGACACGACCGCTTCGGATCATCATTTCACTTAGTTGATCGGTAATCATAGCTTATGGTCTCTTTCGCCTTAGTTCAACGCCACCTTCTCCGCACAGCATCCATCTGTATCAGCTGCGCCTACTCTTCGATATCGCGCACCAGGCTCAGGATTTCTTCATTCTCGATATCCGAGTCTTGGTCTGCAGCTGCCGCCGGTTCTTCCACGGCAGGCGCATTAACAGCAGGCTCTGCCGGTTCTTCAATCAAGACCGGCTGCGCAGGCTCTTCAACAATCTCCTGCTCCATCACCGGCATGTCTTCGATCAGGCCCATGGCGACTTCTTTCTCGCGGTGAGCGGCGGCAGACTCGCTGGCATAAGCGGAAGGATCAATAATCGTCGCCTTGATGAAGATCAGCAGATCAATCTTTTCGGTCGTATCGATTTCGCGGCGGAAAAGTCGTCCGAGGAAAGGAATGTCACCGATAAAGGGCACCTTCTGTACTTCGGAGCTCTCTCTCTGCGTCTGCAGCCCGCCAATCACGGCCACTTCTTTGGTCTTGAGCAGAATCTGCGTTTCCGCCTCGCGAATCGTCATGATCGGATACTTGGTCGAGGCCGTAATGTCGGACTCGAGCAGTTCAACGGAACCATCCGTAAATCCGGAAATTTCGCTGACCACAGGATGAACGACCATATTGATGTGATCCCCATCGGATACCTGCGGCAACACATTGAGCTGAATGCCGATATTTTCATAGTAGTCCAGTGTGATGGTCGACTGGGATGAGGCGGCCCCCCCACTGGTATTCGAACGCAGAATCGGATACTTCTGACCAACGAGAATCGCGGCTTCCTGGTTGTCGAGCGTAAGTACGCGCGGTGAGGAGAGGATATTGATGGTGTCATCCGACTGCTGGAGCTTAAACAGCATATCAAAGCCGAAGTCGCCCAGGTTGGCGTAGCTCAGACGCAGCCCGTTATCCTGGCTGTACATGCCCTGACTTTTCGCCACCAGCGGATCCGTAAGCGCTTCCACCGGATTGAGAACATTACCGCCGCCATCTACAGCCGTGGCACTCCCTCCCGCCAATAGCGGTCCGGACACGTTTTCGATCGCCGTCACGAGGTCGAGCCCGATATCCGACAGTGCCCCGATATTGACTTCCATGAAGCGGGCTTCGATCAGCACCTGCTTCGGCGCAACGTCCATCTCTTCAATAATGTCTGCGATGGCGGTCAGGGAGGCGGGCACGTCGGTAATGACGATGGTTTTACTCTTCTGGATCATTTCCTTCTTGGCGCGCTGGCGTACGCCGGCGGCTTCCGTGGAACCGCCGGTACCGGTCGTTGCACCACCGAATTCCCAACCGGGCAATCCCTTGGACTGGAGAATGGTGAACTTACCGCGACTGGTCAGTTGGGCTTCGCAGACATCCTTGATATCGTACGCATCCAGATACTTAAGCGTGAACAGCTGGGAAGCCAGCGGCTCAATGCCTTCGACCGTCACAATGTTTTCCAGCTTGCTGATCACAATCGTGTCACCAACCTGGCGGTAACCGAAACCGTAGGGCTTCAGGATAACATCCAGGGCTTCCTGCCATGGAATGTTGTTGAGCCGAACGTTAACATTGTCTGAGACCACATCGGGGCCCACCACAATGCTTTGTCCGGTCTGCAAGGAATAAGCCTTGAGCACCTCGGATATGTTCGCATTCTTTACGTTGATGGTAACATATGCCGAAGTGGGAGTTTCTTCGCCGGCTTCGATCACACCTTCTGCAGATGTATCGACAGCCTCTTCGGGCTGCTGGGCCGACGTAATCATTCCACTGAGCATGAATACAGCGGCAATCCCCAACATGAGGATCAGTTTATGAGTAGTGCTCTGTTGCTTCTTCATCATATTCTCCTTATTTGATTAAGCGCACGGAATATTTAGCAACCCTCGTGCCAATATGGACATTTCAACCTTAATGACTCTTTTTGAGGGCATCATGCTGCAGCCCCATCAAACTGTTGGCCTGTTCTTCTTGTGTGAACATGGGAAAAGGTTCCCTGCATTGCCTGAAAACCGCAAGACGGGGGACGGCTGAAAGGTTCATCCACCATTCCCTGAGAAGGCGTAGGGGGAAACCGGAACCCTGCTATAGGGGAAACCCTGATAGCGGAGGCGGAGAGGCGTGTTCAGGTGCCGGAAGTATATGCAGGACAGGTAAAAGGATAGAGCGGATTACCCGAAAGGCTCAGCGCGGGATAAGCAGCATCCAGCCGCTACCGCTTCGATTCATTCTCGACCCAGTGTACGGCACGCTGCATCAGTTCCGTACCGCTGCGCAACTGCAGCTTATCCTTGATATGTGCCCGGTAGGTTTCGATGGTCTTGACGCTGAGGCTTAATTGCTCGGCAATTTCCCGGGTGGAATTTCCGCGGCCGATCAGCTCAAACACCTCCAGCTCGCGCAAACTGAGAAGTTCTGTACCGGTACGCGGTTCATCACCCCCACCGCGCAGCGCCATTTTCAGCATTTGTGACGACATGGTCTTGCTGACGTAGATTTCGCCTTCCAGGACCTTTTCGATCGCCTGGATGAGTGTGGTGGCGGCAGCCTGCTTCATGACATAGCCACTGGCACCGGCCCGCAGCGCGTGTTCCGCGTAAAGCGATTCATCGTGCATCGACAGCACCAGCATGGGAATCTGAAGTCCCAGATCGTCGATCAACTTGATGAGTTCGAGCCCATTGGACTCCTCTAATGATATATCGACCAGAATCACATCAGGATCGATTTTCTGGACATCGTCCAGCGCCATGGCGACGTTGCCCGACTCGCCGCAAACCGCCAGGCCCGGCTCTTGTTCGATCAGTTTGATCAATCCCTGGCGCACGATGGGATGGTCATCCACCAGATAGACCTGCATCTTTTTTTCCGCTTGCGATGCAGCACTCTGCTTGTTCACTGTTCCCATTCGCTAAACCTCTACAATCATTAAATCATCCGCTTCCAGTACACATACGACCTTGGATCCCCCATCAGGAACCGCCCCCACCTTCAGGTGCGCTCCGATAGCCGAAGCTCTGTACTCCATGGTTTTCATGCCGATCCCGTTCGTGTTATCCGGCATGTCCCGCCAGGTTCCGTTGTCGACCACCTCTAAGCGCGACACGCCGTTGAGCCTGGCGACTACAATGTCGATTCGCGAAGCCCCCGAATGTCTGACGGAATTATTTACAGCCTCCTGAGCAATACGGTACAGGTGGGTTTCGACCGCGCCGTCGCCGATTTTGACCGTTTCATCAATGCGGGCCACACAAAGCAGATCGCAGCTGCTGCTGGTATTGCGCGCCAACTCGCGCAACGAGTCGAAGAGCCCTTTCTGAACGATCTCAGACGGCATCAGCCCCCGTGAAATCTGCCGGATCTGGTTGCTCGCATCATCCGCCAGGGCCGAAATCTGCAAGGCATCAGCGTCACCCGAGTTCCCGATACGCTTGAGGCTGTTGGCCAGCGAACGGCTCAGCAGACTGATCCCCGTCAACATCTGCCCGATCGAGTCGTGCAGGTCCTGTCCGATTCTCCGTCGTTCGCGGGTGGCCACCTGCGACAGTTCTTCAGCATGCTGCGTCGGCGTGACATCGCAGATGGCATACAGGGTGAAATGGTCCGCTGCAGAATATTTCCTGATCTCCACATCCCGGCGGGAACCATCCAGACAGAAGAAAACGCAGCTGAGAATCGCTTCATTGGTATCCGGGGAACACGAAGCGATTACGCCCGCATCCACTTCCGAAAACAGATCGCTCAATCGCATGCCGGCCAGATGCCGCTGCGTATATCCGAACGCCGAAGGGATCTTGGACCCCACCACGCGTATCGTATGATCAGGATCCACGAGCATCAGACAGATCTTTTCTTCGACCAGGGCACTCTCGAATTCGACCGCGTCCGAACTGGTTTCAGGGGACTGAAGCGTCACCTGTATGCAGGCATACCGCCACTTGCCTCGCTTTCGTTCATAAGGAAGGACCGCCAGATGGCTTCGCGTACCCCCCCCGTACTTGATCGAAAACGAGGTGGGCATGTGCATGTCCACGGCTTCACGCATGACACAGCTATCGAACGTCCGATCCGGATCGGCCAGAAAGCGGAAATGTTTCAGCGCGGCCGTATGCTCCCGGGCGGAACAAAAATGATGAAGCAGACGGTGCTTTTCGTCAAAAACGCAAAAAACGAATTCAACCACACCCGGCGGCGGCGGCGCGCTCTTCTTCTCAATTCTCTTGGATATTCCAAACATGCAATTCCCTTTAAAACCGGAACCCCATCCGATCGATGCGCTTTCCGCATGTTTCGGGCCAATCTACCTCGCCGCCTTAATCATGTCCATCCATATTGACGCGATAGATCATCTGCGAGCATGGTGCGGCGGACAAACTGCATCGGCAGCTTAAAAAGCAAACCGCTTTTAGCTTCCAATCCCCACAAATCATGATCAATCTAGGCGCCTTTTACGAGAGGAGAGAATGCGATGAAATTGCGTAAGACGCCATACACGTGTCATGTTTTTGTATGTACCCGCTCCCGGAACGGCGAAGAAAAGGCCTGTGCCGATGCCGACAGTGCATCCCTGAAAGCCGTGCTCAAGGATGAAGTGAAGGACCGCGGGTGGAAGGGCCGCGTACGGGTATCGGATTCCGGGTGTCAGGGGGTCTGCGGTGTCGGTCCCAACATTATGATCTACCCGCAGGGCCTCTGGCTCTCTCAGGTAACCCCCTCCGATATACCCGAGATTCTCAAAATCATTGAACAGCACCTCGAACCATGATTATATAGTACCTATTTAGTGAGGTATAAGACATGTCCGAAGAACTTGAAAAACTCTACAATCACTACCGCGAAGGCGACAACCAGTTCCAGATCGCCGGCGGCGAGAAAGGCTGCATGAAGCTGGCCAACGATTTCTACGACCAGATGGAAATCCTGCCGGAGGCCGCGCATATTCGCTCCCTGCACCCCAATGATCTGATCGAATCGCGCCGCAAGCTCGGCTTGTTTCTGTGCGGGTACATGAACGGGCCTGAGCGTTACGAGGAAGAATATGGTCCGATCCAGCTCGCCCCGGCCCACGCACACATCCCCATCGGCACTGAAGAGCGCGATGCCTGGCTGCTGTGCATGAAAAAGGCGCTTGAACGACAGATCTGGCCCCAGGAATTCAAGGATTTTATCCTCAAGCGCCTGTCGGTCCCCGCCGAACGCTGCCGCAACCGGCCCTAAGGGACCGGTTCGGCTGAAGAGATAATTTCAACCGGGCTGCGCGGCTCAGCCTCCAGCAGGGCTGATTCGATCTGAAACCTGGACTCCAGTTCCTTGTAGATCAGCCGTTCCGACTCCAATTTGGCCAGGGCCGCCCGGAATGGCTGATATTTTTCACCTCTTAGGTAGCCCCCGGCTCCGGTGATTTGGGTCAATAGCACATTCAGGGTGGCTATACGTTCTTCCAAAACCTTTTCCTGCGCGTTCATTTGCGCACGAAAACGTTTCAGCTCGGGATGGTTCGGGCCATACTCTGTTCCAAGTTCCTGGAGGTTTTTCTCCAGATCCCTGTACTGCTGAACCAGCTTCCGGGCGGGCTCATCAAAATTGGCCGCGAATGCCGCGCGGGAGATTAAATCCTTCTCCTCCAGATGCGCCATCATCTTCAGTGAACTCTCTTTCTCCAACATGATCTTCTGGGCCGCCAGACGGTCGGCTTTAATTTGCTCAATAGCGACAGGATCGACACCGGTATGCACGCCGCTTTCTGCCGGAAGCCCGAATTCCAGCCGTAATGCCTGAACCACATCCTCCGCGGCATCCACGCGGGCCTGTTGCTGCTTCAGTGATGCTTCGATCTGTTCCAAGGCGGCACGCTTTTCCCGGCCCAATAGATCCAGGCGATAATCGCGGTAGGTTCCGGCAATTTCATTGGCGATTCCGGCGGCTTCGTTCGGATCGGGACGATGAACAGTGATCTCCAGCATGGTTGTGTTGGGATAATTGCGGATAGTCACACTTTTTCTCAGGCTTCGATAGATCTCGTCGGAGGAGCGCTCTTCTCCATTGTCGGCCCACGCGGTTGCAAGGTTGAGGCGCTTCGCCACCTCGTTGAGTATGGGCTTCGACCGAAGGATCTCAATCTGTGTGCGCATGAAATAGGGATTTCCGGCGGAACAGTGCGGACATGGCGCATCGCAGGCGGTCTTCGGACCCGTATCCTGCACCGAAATCCGGGCGGTCGCGGAATACGGTTCGGGTTGCTGCACGATGGGAGGAGAGATCGCAATGACGTTGAGCGGTGTAACCACCAACAAAACCTGAAACAAACCCAACCGCAGCTGTTCCCCCATTCGTATCCCCCTTAATGCATTTCAAAGTTCAGCGAGGCCTGCACTTACGACAGAAACCGCTCAACCGTCTGATCAATCCGCTTCAGCACGTGCTCCCGCCCCAGTACGGCCAACACCGGAAACAGGTCTGGACCGGATTGCGTGCCGGATACCGCGATGCGTACCGGCGGCATGACCGCACCGAAACCCAGTCCGGACTGCTCGACAAAATCGTGCAGCGCCTTCTCCGTGCTGGCGGTATCAAATGAAGGCAGTTCCTCAAAGATCGCCTTAACCTTCTCCAGGGTATCGGCAACCCCATCCTTTTGAAGTTTCTTGCGGACGGCTTTTTCATCGTATTCATACTCGTCCGAAAAGAAGTAGCGCACCATCGGCAGGACGTCGGCCACGGTCTTGACACGTTCACGCACCAACGCAAAAACCTTTTCCGCGTATTCCGGCTCGGCATCCATCCCGGCCTTTTCAAGCTCGCCGAAACAGATGGCCGAAAACTCATCCAGCGGAAGCTTCAACATGTATTCCCCGTTCATCCACGTCAGCTTTTTCAGGTCGACCTGCGCCGGCGACGACTGGCAGCGCTCCAGTTCAAAGGCTTCGACCATCTCTTCGACGGACATGATCTCGCGATCATCGCCGGGTGACCAGCCCAGCAGGGCGAGATAGTTAAACAGCGCCTCCGGCAGGAAGCCCTTTTCGCGAAAGTCACCCACGAACGCATCCCCGTCACGCTTGGAGTAGGGCTTGCCTTGATGGTTCACAATCATCGGCAGATGCGCAAACTGCGGAACATCGGCACCGAGCGCTTCATACATCGCAATGTGCCGGAAGGTGTTTTCCACGTGGTCGTCGCCCCGGATGACATGCGTCACGCCCTGCTCAATATCATCGAGTACATTCGCCAGATGGAAGACCGGCGTGCCGTTGGAGCGGACGATCACAAAATCCGGCATGTTATCCGCCGCCTTGGTCAAGGTGCCCTTGATGCCGTCCTGAAAGGAAACGTCCTTGCCCGGCATCTTGAAGATGACACATTCGCCCTGCCCCAGACCGCCCTTATCCTCCTTGTAGGCATGCCCTTTCTCCAGCAGCTGTTCGGCGGCCGCCAGATGGGCCTCCATGCGGGTACTCTGATAGAGCGGTTCGCCGTCCACATCCAGCTTCAGCCATGCCATGGCATCAAGCAGCGTCTGGATCGCCTCCGGCGTCGACCGCTCGCGATCGGTATCCTCTACGCGCAGTAAGAACTCGCCGCCGTTATGGCGGGCAAACAGCCAGTTATAGATCGCCGCGCGCATGTTTCCGATATGAACATGCCCCGTGGGACTCGGCGCAAAACGTGTGCGTATCTTCATTGCTCAAATCTCCTTTAGTTTCCGCCTCGTTTTGTCGTAGGGTGGAAAGCCTTGGAGGCTACCCCATGCGTGCGCATGATGTAAAAGAAATCCTGATCGATAAAACCGCCATAGCCAAGCGGGTTGATGAGCTGGTTGATGACATTGCCGCCACCGCCGAACCGCGCAATCTGGTGGTGATCGGTATCCTCAAAGGCAGCTTCATGTTCCTGGCCGACCTCATGCGCAGCATGCAT
Source organism: Pontiella sp. (assembly GCA_050298955.1). GTDB lineage: Bacteria > Verrucomicrobiota > Kiritimatiellia > Kiritimatiellales > Pontiellaceae > Pontiella. The sequence goes on along the minus strand of JBNKVA010000011.1, from coordinate 20,883 downwards.
CGCCACGACATTCACCCGCGCATCGACTTCCTCACGCTGTCCAGCTATGGCTCCGGCACGGCGTCCTCCGGCACCGTCTGCATTGTTCACGACATTCGCGAAGACATTGTCGGCGCTGACATCCTGCTCGTCGACGACATTCTCGACACCGGCCGTACGCTTGACTTCACCCGCGACCTCATGCTCGAACGCGGAGCCCGGTCCGTCAAAACCTGCGTACTGCTCGACAAACAGGCCCACCGCGCGGTTGAGTTCGAGGCCGATTACGCCGGATTCCCCATGGATGACCACTTTGTTGTGGGCTATGGCCTCGACTACGACAACCACTACCGCGAGCTCCCTCACATCGCCAAAGTCAACTTTCAGGAACAGATGTAAATAGAAAATCACCGGATGGTGACCCGAACAATGAAGGCAGGCCGCTTTCGATGCCGGCCCGGGCAGAACGGCAATCAACGAAGCAGGAATCACCATGAAAACAACCAGGTCACTACTCTTCAGCTTAATGCTCATGTCTTCCTCAGCCATCGCCGCGCCGCATGCGCGCGTCTATTTCGGCACGAGCGACAGCAAGGGCATCTACTTTTCTGAATTTGATTCGGAGACCGGAAGCCTCGCTGAACCCAGGCTGGCCTTCGAAATAGGCCACCCCGGATTTCTGGCCATTCATCCGAACCGGCAGTTCATCTACTCCGTCTGCCAGGGCGGCGTTGCGGCTCTACGGATTAATGCCGACGGGACACTAAGCCTGATTAACCGGCAGGCAGGCGATGGGCGCGGTGCATGCCATGTCAGTGTGGATCAGACCGGACGTTGTGTAATGGTCGCCTATTATGGGAGCGGGAGTGTTGCCTCTTTCCGCATCCTCGAAGACGGCTCCCTCTCCAAAGTAAAATCCTATTTCGTGCATGAGGGTGCGGGGGAGCATCCCGGAAGACAGGACAAAGCCTATGCACACTCCGTGATCACCAACCCGCGGAATACGCATGCCTATGCGTGTGACCTGGGCATCGACAAGGTGATGATCTACGCGCTTGATTCAGAAGACGGCACCTTGGCGCCGGCCGGATTTGCGGCGGTGCCGGGAGGCTCCCGCGGGCCCCGTCATATGAAATGGAACAGCGAGGGCACCATCGCCTATGTACTGAACGAACTGGACCTCACGCTGTCGGTCTTCAAAGCCGACGACGAAGGACAGATGAAGCATGTCAAAACCGTCTCTGCACTGCCGGAAGGTGCAGATCGAAGCGGCATGACCGCCGCTGAAATCCGCATCCACCCGAACGGCCGCTTTGTTTATACCTCCAACCGTGACATTACAGACCGCAAACGGGATTCCATCACGGTCTTCAAGCGCTTTGAGGATGGCCTTGAGCGGGTGGATACCGTCTTTTCCGAAGTCTGGTTCCCGCGCAACTTCAACCTTGATCCAACCGGAAACTGGATGCTCGTCGGCGGCCAGAAATCGCATGACATCGCCCTCTTTAAAGTGAATCCAAAGACCGGCCTTATCCAGTTCAGCGGAACGAAGGTTTCTTTTGACGGCGGGCCCATCTGTATCGAGTTTCTGGACTAATGCAGCGTCGCCGCCTATAGTGGGGCCATGAATATCGTCTACAACGCATCAGCCGGAACGGGCAAGACCTATCAGGTGACCCAGCTCTACGAAAAGCTGGTGCTTGAGGACGGCATTGATCCACGCGATATCCTGCTGATGACGTTCACCGACAATGCAGCCGCCGAGCTGCGCATGCGGGTGGCGCATCGCTTATTGAAAGCCCGGCGCAAGGCTGAAGCCGGCAACAACGATGAACGTTCTGACCGCGCCATATCCGCCTCTTCAAAGCTGGCAGCCGCACCGATCGGGACCATCCACTCCTTCTGCACCCGCATGCTTCGCGAACATGCGCTGGAGGCCGGGCTGTCACCCGGATTTTCAGTTCTGGCGGGGGATGATCGCGATGAAATGCTTGATCAGATCTGCCGTGATGAGCTGCTGAGCCGACTCGACACGGATCCCGACTTTAAAACCTTCTGTTCCGGTGCGCACATGATCGGCACCCGCGGAGGCTTCGGCACCAGCATCACCGAAACCGTCCCCGCGCTCATCGCCCAGGCCGGGAGCCTCGGCATATCGCTCGAGCATGCCGAATCACTCCTACCCGAGCCCCTGCCGCCCATTACCATCGGCGAATTCAGTGCGATCCTGATCAGACTCCGGGCCATTGCAGCCCCCACGAAGAAGGTGATCGAAGCCATCCAACTGCTGGATGCATGTATTGCTGAAGCGACGGATGCCTGCCAGGTTGCCGACCGGTTCGACCAAAAATTTTCGGGGCATTTTTCCTACGGGGATGCCCGGGCCATCTATCCTGAGTTCAAGGCCTTGAAAGAGGAGGCTCGTGACCGGCAACTCTACCGCGAACGCTTTTCAGCGGGAAAGGCTTTTGCCCGTTATGTCCAGGCCGTGGTGCTTCACTTCGCTCAACGCAAGCACGAGATGAACACCGTCGATTTTGATGATCAACTGCGCCTCGCCGCAAAGCTGCTTCAGTCCGGCACAGCCGCCCCCGGATTCCGCTATGTCATCGTCGACGAAGTGCAGGACACCTCGCGCATTCAGTGCGACATTATCCAGGCGCTTTGGATGGGGACCGTGCGTCACGCGGACCGCTCCTCCGACAAGGCCGGCGGACGCGACGATGCGGACCGTCCGCCCGAAACGAACCTCGTGATCTGCGGCGACAAAAAGCAAAGCATCTACACCTGGCGCGGCGCCGATCCACAGGTGATGCCCGATCTCCAGCAACTCATTCTCGATGCGGGAGGAAAACTCGAGAATCTGCAAACCAGTTACCGCAGCAAGTCCCCAATTCTCGAAGTGGTGAACAGGCTATTTTCCACGGTTTACGGGGAAAATGAGTATTCCGAAAAAGACAACCTTCTGCCCAACCCGGACTTTGCGACCGGCAACGAAAAACCATGCATCGAATATTTATCACCGGACGAAGGTGCAGACGAATGGTCGAAACCGGAAAAAGTCGCCGCGGAAATGGAAGCCGTCGCCAACCGCATCCGACTGCTCGTACAGGGACCGGACAAATGGAAGCCGGCATTCCGCTATGCAGATGAGGGGTTTCTGCCGGTGGATACATCAAATAAATACATGTATTCCGACATCCTGATCTTGCTGCGCCGGACCACATATCAGTCGGCACTGGAACAGGCCCTGCGCCACGCGGATATACCCTATACACTCGGCGGTAAGGGCCGCGGACTGTTTACACGACAGGAAACGCGCGATGTCTCTCTCTTCCTCAACGTACTGACCGACCCGGGCGATGCCTATTCCCTGGTTGGATTTCTGCGCTCACCCTGGATTGGCCTCTCGGATGAAGAAATTGCCGAGCTGGCGTGGAGCGCGGACGGCTTTTCAGTCGATCACCTCATGGAGCATTATGCGGCAAAGACCGATGTCATTGACCGCTACCGTGCGCTGCCCGGCACCAGGCTGGCATCGGAACTGGTCCGCATGCTGATCGACGAAACCGGCTACGACGCGCTGCTGGCCGGCCTGCCGCGCGGCACGCAACGACTGGCCAACCTGCGCAAGGTGCTGGACTGGCTGCGCGAAACCGAACGCGGCGCACACACCACCCCGGCGGCCGTGGCCCGTAAGCTGGCCGAACAGATTGCCAACCCGCCGCAGGTTCCCGAAGCCGCCCTGCTCGACCCGGCACAGAATGCCGTGACCATCATGACCGTTCATGGAGCAAAGGGACTGACCAAGCGTGTGGTTTTCATCCCCGACATGAGCTTTTCTGATCAAGGGGACCGCAGCTTTGCACACGTCTTCTTTGACGGAAGGGAACCGCGGCTGGGGTTGCGGATCACCGCACCGGATCGCAGCAGTGTCAAGTCACCGGGACTGGACGCCGCCAGTCGCCTGAGTGCGGAAGTCCGGCGGCATGAATCCAACAATCTCTTTTATGTCGCCATGACGCGCGCGCGTGATCTGGTCGTCACCTCCGCATCGGCCGGACAAAAGCCAGCCGGCTGGCGGGATCAGATGGAACCGCTGATCGGCACCGGCGTTCCGGCGATCTCCTATTCCGAACTGGCCCGGGACGGCACCCGATCCCAACCGATGCACAGCAGCACCCGAAGCGCCCGACAGCTTGCAAAAGCACTGGCCACACTCCCTGAGCCGCCCCCGCAATCCCGCATGCAGCGCATCCCGGCAACCCGGCTGGCCAGAGAGCAGGATGATCCGGATTTACCTGACATGGATGAAGCATCCGTGTTCCTGCATAGCACCCCCACCTCTGCCGTAATGGGCTCGTTGGGTCACGCCGTGCTCGAACAGCTGGCCCTGAACAACTGGCAGGGGTCGGTCTCCGACTGGCTGGACAAACTGCACCATGACTTTTCTATCAAGCGAAAAGCGGCGGCCGCCCTGACCGTCCGCATTGAACGCACGCGGGACCTCATGATCAAACTGACGAGCAGAGTGGACGAACTCTATCCGGAGTTCCCCTTTGTGCTGCACCACGACGACCGATTGATCGACGGCAGCATTGATCTGCTGTGCCACTCAGCCGATGGCTTTTCCATCTTCGACTACAAGTTTACGGAAGCTGAAACCACAGACGTCATGAAGCAGTATCGAGCCCAGATGGAGATCTATCAGCGTGCTGCAGAGCAACGCTTCCCCCGGATGGAAAGACGGGACGTCACCCTGATCATCGTATCATCTAAAGACTGCAGACCGATATCCGTTGATTTTTAGCGCATGCGCTTGAAGAACCCCTGTTATTCATTCTACAGTTTCAAGGTTATGAATGATATCGACACACTGGTCATCATACCGACCTACAACGAAAAAGAAAATATCGGCAAGATGGCTCCGACCGTGCTCGATACCTCTCCACATGTTGACATCCTGTTCGTGGATGACAATTCACCCGATGGAACCGGGCGGATCGCCGATGAGCTTGCTGAAAAAAGTGACCGCATTCACGTCATGCACCGCACTTCAAAAGACGGCCTGGGGCGTGCGTACATCGCCGGCTTCAAATGGGCATTGGAGCGCGAGTATAAGTTTGTTATGGAAATGGATTGTGACTTCTCACACAACCCGGCTGAAATCCCGAACTTCCGCGATAAAATTCTTGAAGGACATGACCTTGTTCTTGGCTCCCGGTATGTCGGAGGTATCCGCATCCTGAACTGGCCCATGGGACGCCTCCTGCTGAGCCGGGGCGCCGGTGTCTACGTCCAGCTCATCACGGGCATGCCGGTCACCGACCCCACCGGAGGGTTCAAATGCTTCCGGAGGGAGCTGCTGCAGGACTACGATTTCGACAAGGTCAAGGCCAACGGCTACGGATTCCAGATCGAGATGACCCATAAGGCCTGGATGAGAGGCTTCCGCATCGGGGAAGTCCCCATCGTGTTTGAGGATCGTCAGGAAGGCACCTCAAAGATGAGCGGAAACATCGTTTATGAGGCGCTCTGGGTGGTGTGGACGCTGGCGATCCGCAACGGCTTCCGTCGGAGTCCGCGCAAAAAGAGATCGTAACCCGATCCTGATCCGGCTATCCTCCATGCCTGTATAGGGAGGATATGTATGAGTTATTATTTCACCAGTACCGTTTCCCTGAGATTCGATGAAGCCATCACCGCCGTCACGGAAGAACTCAGGAAGGAAGGCTTCGGCGTGCTGACTGACATCGATGTACAGGCCACGCTGAAGAATAAACTGGATGTGGACTTCCGAAAGTACCGGATACTCGGCGCCTGCAACCCGGCATTTGCGCACAAGGCATTGGTGTGCGAAAGCCACGCCGGCACGATGCTGCCCTGCAATGTTATCGTACAGGAGCATCAAGACGGGCGGACGGAAGTGTCTGCCATTGATCCGCTGGAGAGCATGAAGGCCATCACCAATCCAGACCTGGAGGCGATTGCCGAAGAGGTTGCTCAAAAACTACAGCGCGTCATAGAGCGGCTCCCGCCGGCCTGAACGTCTACACCTCAGTCCTTCAGCAGGCGGGCCAGCGCCGCCCACCGTTCAATTTCGATGACTTCCGGGCGCTCCTTGTGCTCGACACCTGCATCAGCCAGCAACTCATCTATCGGCGCGATGCCCAGGTTTTTGAGGATGGTCCCGATCTGCTTCCGTCGCTGCGAAAAACTGTGCTTCACCAGTTTCTTGAACGTGGGATAGGTTGATGGCTCGACGAGCGGCTCGGCCCGACGAACCATTTTAACCACGGCCGACCACACCTTGGGCGGAGGAAGAAAACAGGTGGGACTGATCTTTTTCACCAGCGAGTTTTCATAATACACGCCGCTCAGAATACCGAGCATGCCGTAATGCTTGTCGCCGGGCGGGGCGGTCAGACGATCGGCCACCTCTTTCTGAATGGTGAGCGACATCAATTCAGGACGATGATCGCACTCGGCCATATCAACCATCAGCCGGCTCGCGACAGAATACGGCAGGTTCGCCGCCACCTTGGTGATGCCTCCGGCAAACAGGGCATCGAGGTCCAGCTCCAGCGCATCCTCTTCAATCAACGTAATGCATGGAAGGACAGCGGCTCTGCTGTCTGTGGTCGCCGAGGCCGGCGACCCTCCATTTTCATCATCCGCATGTGCAAAGCGCGAGATGAGATAGCTTGCCATTGTCGGATCTTTTTCGATGCAGGTGACTGCCTGGGCACGCGGAATCAGGCGTTCGGTCAACGCCCCGAGCCCGGGGCCGATTTCCAGCACCGACTCGTCCGGCTGAATGTCTGCTGTATCGGCGATAATATCCAGGATATTGGCATCGATGAGATAGTTTTGTCCCAACCCTTTGTTTGGACGATGCCCCAGCTGCGCCAGCAAACCGCGCACTTCCTTTGGACTCGTCAACCGTGTTTCGTCATTCATAACCGTTTACTTACCAGAACATCGCAAAGACCTGCTCTCCGGCGAATCTGGTGCTTAAATCATTTCCATGGATTGGGCTTGCCGGCCATTTCGATGGCGAGCGCTATCGCGCTCTTCATGCTCTTCGCCGAAGCCTCGTTTTTTCCGGCAATGCCGAAGGCGGTACCGTGATCCGGCGAAGTGCGGATGATGGGAAGCCCCAGCGTTACATTGATTCCCTGCTCGAAGCCGATCATCTTGAGCGGTCCCAGCCCCTGATCGTGATACATCGCCACAACCGCGTCATAGTCTCCCCTCAGCGCCTGGTAAAAAATCGTATCTGCCGGAACGGCATCGGAAACGATATACCCCTTTCTACGTGCAGACCGAATAGCCGGATTGATGAGTTCGATCTCCTCACGTCCAATGATGCCGCCATCGCCTGCATGGGGATTGAGTCCGCATACCCCGATCGTTCCGTTCTTAAAGCCAAACAGCTTCAAGGACTGCCCTGTCAGTTCAATGGCTTCGCGGATGTTTTTTCTGGTCAGTGTTACAGGTACGGCGGAAACAGGTATATGACGCGTCACCAACATCACCCGCAAACCACCGCCCAGAAGCATCATGCCGAAGTTGCGGGTTCTCGTCAGTTCTGCAAGAAGCTCCGTGTGGCCGGGCACATCGATGCCGGCCTTGTGAAAACCCTCCTTGCAGATCGGAGCCGTAACCATGGCATCCAGTTCACCGGACATACAACCTGCAACCCCAATTCGTATCGCCTCCTCCGCAATACGCGCAGCATCGGCACGCACCTTTCCCGGCACCCATTTGGCTGTCGCGTCAGGCTCCACGAACTCGATCCGGCGGGAAACCGGAATCCGCATAGAAGCCGCCTGCTCACGAATCCCCCGCTCCGGGCCTATGACAACAAAACGTATGTTGGCCGGCCAGCGGTAGCGGCCGACGGCCTTAAGCGTAATTTCGGGACCGATCCCGTTGATGTCTCCAATGGTGATTCCTATACGTTTCATGCTTTCAGCATAAAAAAAAGGCCTCGCGCAATGCGAGGCCTTTTCAGTGATCTGTACCGATCAGTTAGACGAGTAGCAGCTCGGCATAGCTCGGCAGCGGCCAGATGTCAGCCGGAACGATGGCTTCGAGCGCATCTACTGCAGCACGAAGTTCGCCCATGGCAGCGATCTGATCCGAAGCATGCTCGGCCTTTTCAAGCGCTGCGACACCAGCAACGGTCTTTTCGAGCAGGCTGGACATTTCGCCCGTGATAGAGGCAACCGCCGGAACACTTGCGTATTCGTTGATCGAAGTTACAACCGCCGGAATGATCATGCTCTTAGCGATATCGAGGGCCGTAGCGGCTTCGATACCGATCAAGGTTTCGTAGCATTCCGTGTAGGTGTTGTAGCGGGATTCCAGCTCTTCATTGCTCAGTACACCATACTTGGAGAAGATGTCCTTGGCCTTCTGGGTCGTGAGCACTTCCAGTGCCTCTTCCGAGGTAACGAGATTCGGCAGACCACGGGAAGCGGCTTCGTCGAGCCATTCCTGGGTGTAACCATCGCCGTTGTACAGGATCCGCTTGTGCTCCTTAATAATAGCTGCAAGCACATCCTGCAAGGCTGCATTGAATTCCTTGCCGCCTGCGATCGCAGATTCCACCTCGGTGCAGATGTAGTCGAATGCTTCCGCCACGATCGTGTTGAGCACGATGTTGGCTGCCGCCGGACTCTGGTTGGATCCAACGGCACGGAATTCGAACCGATTTCCGACGAACGCGAATGGCGAAGTACGGTTACGGTCGGTATTGCCGCGCGGCAGCTTCGGAATGGAGTCAACGCCGAGGTGAATATCGCCGCCGCCCTTGGATTCCTTCGCTCCACCGGCTTCGATCTGCTCAACAATGTCGGTGAGCTGGTCGCCGAGGAAGATAGAAACCACGGCCGGAGGTGCTTCATTGGCACCCAGGCGATGGTCGTTGCCGGCGGACGCCACGGAAACACGCAACAGGTCGGCGTGTGTATCAACGGCTTTCATCAGGGCTACAACAATCGCCATGAACTTGGCATTTTCGTGCGGGTTGTCGCCCGGCTTCAACCAGTTCTTGCCATCCGGGCCCATGATGGCCCAGTTGTTATGCTTACCGGAACCGTTCACACCGGCAAACGGCTTTTCGTGCAGCAGGCAGACAAAGCCATGCTTCTCGGCGGTTGTGCGAAGCACGTCCATGGTCATCATGTTGTGGTCAACGGATACATTGAGCGTTTCGAAGACCGGAGCGATTTCGAACTGGGCCGGACATACTTCATTGTGTCGGGTCTTGGCTGGAATGCCAAGCTTCCACAGTTCCTTGTCCAGATCGGCCATGAAGGCTGCTACACGCGGCTTGATGGAACCAAAATAGTGGTCATCAAGCTGCTGATGCTTGGAGGCCGGTTTGCCGAACAGGGTCCGTCCGGTGCGCTGCAGGTCAGGCCGGGCTTCATAGAGATCGGCGTCGATCAGGAAATATTCCTGCTCGGAACCGAGGGTGGCCATGGCCATATTGTCACCGCAATCGATACCGAAGAGCTTGCCGAGGCGTACAGTCTGCTCGGAGAGCACTTTCATGGAGCGCAGCAGCGGGGTCTTCTTGTCGAGGGCTTCGCCATTGTATCCGCAAAAGACGGTCGGGATGCAGAGCGTAGCGGCACCGGCGCCATCATACTTAATGAAAGCCGGGCTGGTCGGATCCCAACCGGTGTAACCGCGGGCTTCAAAGGTGGCACGCAGGCCGCCGGACGGGAAGGAGGAGGCGTCGGGCTCACCCTGGATCAGTTCGTCACCCGAAAAGTTGGTGACTACTCCGCCCTTGAAATCGGGAAAGATGAACGAGTCATGTTTTTCAGCCGTAGAGCCGGTCAGCGGCTGGAACCAGTGGGTGTAGTGGGTTGCACCCTTTTCCATGGCCCATTCCTTCATCGCTTCCGCCACTTCGTCTGCGATGTTGGCGTCGAGCTCGGCGCCGGTGTCGATGGTTTTCTTCAGCTTTTCAAACGTAGGCGCCGACAGACGGGCCTCCATGACCGGCATGCTGAATACGTTTTCGCCAAAGGCTTCAATGTTATTTTTCATCTCAGTTCTCCTTTAATAATTAAATTGCCCCCGGAAGCCGACGGCAATGCACCCTACTCAAACCAATCCAGCTGATATCGATCGACGCAGCCGAATATTGAAATCATGATGGTCCGCAAAATTTGATGGGCTTTATGCATGATGTGTACCACTAAGACAAAAACAACTTATCCCCTTAATCTTCAAAACTTTACGAATATAATCACAACCCCTGAAACCACTCATGCGATACAATATTGTAACCAAAACGCCGGGTGGTCTACATAAATGGAATAATCCGTGTACCCTACTACTTGTTTTCCAAGCTTTCAATGGCACTTACACGCTCTTCCAGCTGTTTTATTTTTTCCTTCAGCTTGGGGAGCAAAATCGTGTTTGCGACCATTTTTTTATACTGCAGATGCGGCATGGCCGGCGAACCGATGACAAAATCCTTTGGCTCGATGTCCTTCATCACGCCGGACTGTGCGCCGACGATGGCTCCGTCGCCAACCTCCAAGTGTCCGGCAAGGCCGGCCTGCCCAGCCAGAATGACCTTGGAACCAATCGTGGTACTTCCGGAAATGCCGGCCTGACCGCACATAACAGAATGCTCGCCAACCACTACATTATGCGCGATCTGGACGAGATTATCGATCTTGGTTCCCCGGCCGATCTTCGTTTTTCCGAACCGGGCACGGTCGATGGCCACATTGGCACCGATTTCCACATCGTCCTCGATCACCACATTACCAATTTGCGGTATTTTGGTGCGCGACCCATCCTTCTGAACGGCATAGCCGAAGCCATCCGACCCGACCACTGTGCCGTTGTGAATGATAACACGATCCCCTATTTTCGTAAATTCACGCGTTGAGACCAAGGGGTAGATCAGGCAGTCCCTGCCGATCACCGTCTTATAACCGATCACACAGTTGGCCTGAACAACGGTGTTGTCCCCAATGGTCACCCCCGCTTCCACCGTGCAGTTCGGACCGATGCTCACATGTTCACCGAGCTGGACCGATTCGTCGACGACCGCCGACGGGTGGACTCCGGGGCGGGACGCCGGAACAGGCTCATAGAACAGTTCAGCCGCCTGCGCAAAGGACTGGTCCGAATTCTCAACCCGGATCAACGCACACTTGACCGGGCGGTCCCAGTCACCCGGGACAATCACAGCGGAAGCTGCTGTCGCAGACACCTGGCCCGCATATTTGGGGTTCGCCAGAAAGCTGAGCTCCCCCTCTCCGGCCTCCTTAAGACCGGCCACGGCGGTAATCTCAATCGCCCCATCTCCGTCCAGGGCGCCGCCCAGGCGTGTCGCAATCTCAGATAGCTTCATGTTATTCCTCTGTATTCAATACGGGTTCTTCGTCTTCTGATTCCAGCATGCGCCCTTCGTTCAGCGCCTCGATAATCTCCGCGGTAATGTCAAATTTTGCGCTGGCAAAAAGAACGGCATCCGTCCCCATCCGGCTTTTTGAAGCCCGGTCAATGACCGCCGCATAGCCCTGCATTTTCGCATAGGTATTGACCTTGTCATAAATTTCGTCGAACAGCTTGGTGGTCATGCGCTGGTTCTGGGATTCGAGCTGGGATTGGCGCAGTTTACCGAATTCGGCCTTTTCCTGCTCCTTTTTCTGGAGATCGACCAGCTTTTCCTCCAGCAGATCGCGCTTGTTGGCCCGGATTTCCTCTGTGAGGGTTTCGTCCCGCGAGTCCGCCCGGAGCACCTCGATCTCCTCTTTGAGGGATTCAATTTCGGTCTCCATCTCTCCGACCTCGACATTCATATCGTCAATCTGCTGCCGAAACTGGTCCTGGGCCAGCTGGGTCTTGTAGAACTGCTTGAAAATTTCCTGCAGGTCCACGAACACCACCTCGTCAGCGGCGTGCACGCTGCCAGCGGTTAAAAAAACAGTAACGATCAGCAGGGAAAACAGCCTTTTCATCATAATTGTCCTTTCGCTTCAAAATAGGGGGAAACCATACTCAAACCGACCGCGACGTACAAACAAATCATGGGCTTTTCCCCGGGGCAAAACGGCAGCGTAATCCCGCTAAAATAAGGCAAAAATGCCCCCGTAATACATTTGGGTGTTTATTTTCAGGATTTCTTTGAACCTTTTGCAGGGAAGTGGTCAAAAGAGGCGTACACGTACAACCCTGAAAACGTGCTTTCCCAAGCGGAGGCGCGTTTAGCGGCGCATGGCTCCCCCTTGTCATGCGCCGTTTTTTTAGGCATGCAGCGCGCCAGCCAGCCGCTTTCCGGAGCTAGACGTTAAACAGGAATTCGATTACGTCGCCGTCCCGGACGACATATTCCTTGCCTTCTGTGCGCAATAGGCCGGCTTCGCGGCAGGCGGCTTCGCTGCCCTTGGCAACAAAATCGTCAAAAGCTATCACCTGGGCGCGGATAAATCCCCGCTCAAAGTCGGTATGGATCACGCCGGCCGCCTTGGGCGCTGAATCGCCGCGATGAATGGTCCACGCGCGCGCTTCCTTGGGCCCCTGGGTGAGATAGCTGATCAGGCCGAGCGTGCGGTATCCGGTGTGAATAATTTTATCGAGACCGCTCTCCTGCACCCCATATTCCTTCAGAAACTCGTCCCGTTCCTCGTCGGTCATACCGTTGAGGTCCTCTTCCATCTTAGCACAGATCTTGACGACTTCGGCTTTGCGATCATCGGCATAGGCCCGCACGGACTGAACATACTCATTATCCTCGATCAGCCCATCTTCATCGACATTGCAGCAGTAGATGACCTTCTTGTCGGTCAGCAGCTGCATCTCCTTGAAGATTTTCCGGCCGGACTCGGTATCCCGCTCCGGAAAGACATGGGCCATCTTTCCCTCACCGAGATGCGCGGTCAGCCGCTCGAAGACCGGAAGGGTGGCCGCAACAGCCTTGTCGCCGCGGGCCGCCTTCTGCACCCGGCCCAGCCGGTTTTCCATCATCTGGAAGTCCGCCATGATCAACTCGGCCTCGATGATCTCAATGTCACGCACCGGATCAATGGAACCATCGACGTGCACGACATTCTCATTGTCGAAGCAGCGGATGACCTGCAGGATGGCATCGGTTTCGCGAATGTTGGTCAGGAACTTGTTGCCCAGCCCTTCGCCATGGCTCGCGCCCTTCACCAGTCCGGCGATATCGACAAAGTCCACGGTGGCATGGATGATCTTCTGCGAGCCGGCCAGCTCGGCCAGTTTGTCCAGACGCGGATCCGGCACGGGCACCACGGCCTTGTTCGGCTCGATGGTGCAGAACGGATAGTTCGCGGCTTCGGCATTCTGCTCGCGCGTCAATGCATTGAAAATCGTCGACTTCCCGACATTCGGCAGCCCGACAATACCTACACTCAATCCCATGATAAACCCCTGATACGTAAAAATGAGACGTGAAAAAGGGAATCACGCCTCACGTTTCACCGGTCACTTGCTCTATTTTTTCTTTGCGGCGGCTTTTTTCGCGGCGGCCTTCTTGGCCGGTGTACGCATCAGCGGTTTTTCGCGCGGAAGCAGGACTCCGCCGACATTGTTGGCACCACCATCAACATAGATCGTTTGACCGGTAATCTTTTTGGAATACTTACCCAGCATGAATACAACCGAATTGGCTACTTCCTGCTTGTCCTTGACCACATCCCAGGGGAGCGGGCTCATCTGCCGCCAGGTTTTCGCCAAATGTGCAAAGTGCGGAATCGACTTGGCCGCTTTGGTCGCCAGCGGTCCGGCGGAGATGGCGTTTACGCGGACGTGTTCACGGCCATATTCGCGGGCCAGTGCCCGAACCAGCGCTTCCAGTGCCGCTTTGTTGACGCCCATCCAGTTGTAGTAAGGAAATGCCACCTGCGATTCGAACGAAAGCGTCACGATCGAACCGCCATGCTCCATCTTGTCGAGGGCAAAGTGGGAAACCGTGGCCAACGAGGCACAGCTGATATGGAAGGCCTGTTTGATGTCTTCATAAGCCGGCGTGTACATGTTGTCGCCCAGGCAGGTTTTCGGATTGGCAAATCCAATGGAATGCAGGACACCATTAATCGGGCCGGTCTTTTCAAACAGGTTGCGGACTTCATTTTCGACCGTGACATCGCAGTATTCGATGTGCATGGCGGCCTTTTCCTCGTCGGTCAAATCGGGGCTGCGGTCGAAGAAGATGCGCTTCATGCGCTCGCTCTGAACGGTGTAGATCACTTTGCCGCCCATGTCTGTGATCATCTTGCCGGCGGCATAGGCGATCGAGTCGGTGTTGAGCAGGCCCATAACGACATAAGTACTGCCTTTTTCAATCATTCTGGTATGTCCTTTCTTTGTAAGGAGGCGACAACTTATCAGGTTGCCGATCTATTGCAATGGCCGAATTTAACGTTTTTCCAACCCAAAAGGGAACCCTGATCTTGCGCTTAAAAATCAAAACACCCATTAACTATACGTGATCTAACTTGAGAATACGGCGGCGCTCGACTATAACTCGCCTCTTATTTTTTAACTGAATAAGGGGTGTTGATGAACATAGTCGTATGCATCAAGCAGGTGCCCGATTCAGACAAGGTCACGATCGACCGCGAGACCAACCGTCTGAACCGTGCAGGGGTTCCAAGCATTATCAATCCGTTCGATGAAAATGCACTGGAAATGGCGTTGCAGCTCAAGGATGCGCACGGCGGGAAAGTGACCGTTGTCTCCATGGGCCCGCCGCAGGCCGTAGAAGCCTTGCGCACGGCACTGGCCCATGGCGCAGACGAAGCGATTCTGGTATCCGACCGCAAGTTTGGAGGCGCCGATACATGGGCCACATCCTATACCATCAGCCTCGCCATTAAAAAGCTCGAAGACGTGGATCTCGTGCTCTTCGGCAAGCAGGCGATCGACGGCGACACCGCGCAGGTCGGACCGGGGGTCGCCCACTTCCTGGATATTCCGACGCTGACCTATGCCAAAGCCGTCGAGGTCACAGGCGACACGCTCAAGGTCACGAAGGTAACCGAAGACGGCTACGAAGTGTGGGATATCGACAGGCCCTGCGCCCTGACCGTTGTAAAGGAAGCCAACCAGTTGCGCATGCCGTCGCTCAAGAAAAAGATGGCCGCCAAGAAAGCCGAGATCCCCACCTGGGGCTTCGACGAGCTGGAGCCGACCGAGGAAAATATCGGCCTGGCCGGCTCGCCCACCAAGGTGAGCAAGGTTTTCGCACCGCCGGTCAAGCTGAACAAGGAAGTCCTCTCCGGCGAGCCCGCCGACATGATCACTGAACTTATCAAGAAGCTGAAGGAGCGTAGCGTACTATGAGCACGACAAAGGAACTTTGGGTATTTGCGGAACAGCGCGAGGGCCGGATTGCCGGCGTGGTGCATGAACTCCTCAGCGAAGGGCAGGTGCTCTGCGAAAAGTCAGGGTATACGCTTTGCGCGGTCCTTCCGGCCGAAAACGGCGACGGGCTCTGCCAGGAGCTCTACAACTTCGGAGCGCAAAAGGTCTACACGATCAATGACCCCAAGCTGAAGGACTACCAGAACGATTACTACGCCCGCGCCGTCGCCCAGCTGATCAACGAAAAAAAGCCCGAGATCGTGCTTTATGGCGCAACGACCATCGGCCGCAGCCTGGCACCGACCGTCGCCGTGATGGTCGACGCCGGCCTGACCGCCGACTGCACCCAGCTGGACTTCGATACGGAAACCGGAAACCTGCTGCAGACCCGTCCGGCCTTCGGCGGCAACATCATGGCCACCATCATCTGCCCGGACAACCGTCCGCAGATGGCGACGGTCCGCTCGAACGTCTTCAAGAAGACCAGGCTTTCCGACCACGAAGCCGGGGAACAGGTATCGTACGAAGTCGATCTCTCCGATGTTCCGGAGCGCATGCGCCGGCTCGAATCCGTGCATGAAGACGACAACACCATCGACCTCAACGCCGCACAGTTCATCGTTTCCGGCGGCCGCGGTGTCGGGAAGCCCGAAAACTTCAAGATCATCTACGACCTGGCCTCCGAGCTGGGCGCTGCCGTCGGCGCTTCGCGCGCGACCGTCGATGCCGGCTGGATCTCGCATCACCATCAGGTGGGTCAGACCGGCAAGACCGTCTGCCCGGTGGTGTATGTAGCCTGCGGTATTTCCGGAGCCATCCAGCATCTGGCCGGCATGCAGAGTTCCGATGTGATCGTGGCGATCAACAAGGATCCGGATGCGCCCATCTTCGATGTGGCCGATTTCGGACTGATTGGCGATCTGCATGAGGTAGTCCCGGAGTTCCAGAAGCAGATCGCGGCCTACAAGGCCTAGTTTTTACAGCAGACAATCAACCAAGGAGAAAGAGATGGCAGCAACAATCGATTACGGCATTACTGAAGACCAAATGGAAATCGTCAACCTGATCGACGAATTCGGCAAGGAGCGCATTGTTCCGGTTCGCGCGGAACTCGATGAAAAGGGCATCTTCCCGGGCGACCTGCTCAAGGAGCTTGCGCAGATGGACCTGATGGGGCTCTACATTCCCGAGGAGTACGGCGGGTTCGGCGCCGACCAGCTCGGCTTCTGCCTCGCGGTCGAAACGATGTCCAAATACTGCATCGGCGTCTCCGTCTCTTTTGCGGCGAACGCCCTGGGCGCCGACCCGATCCTGATTGGCGGATCGGACGAACAGAAGGCGAAATACCTCCCGCCGCTGGCTTCCGGCGAAAAATGGGCGGCCTTCGGCCTCACGGAACCGAATGCCGGATCCGATGCCGGCGGCATCGCCACCACCGCAGTCAAAAAAGGTGACAAGTATGTGCTCAACGGCACCAAGCAGTGGATCACCAACGGCGGCGAAGCCGATATCTATACCATCTTCGCGGTCACCAACAAAGCCAAGGGCGCACGCGGCGTCTCCTGCTTTATCGTGGAAAAGGACACCCCCGGCTTCAGCTTCGGCAAGAAGGAAGACAAGCTGGGCATCCGCGCCTCCGCCACCCGCGAACTGATCTTCGAGGATTGCGAGGTTCCGGAAGCAAACCTGATCGGCCGCGAAGGCATGGGCTTCCTGCTCGCGATGAAAACCTTCGACATCTCCCGTCCCGGCATTGCCGCGCAGGGCGTCGGCCTGGCGCAGGGCGCACTCGACGAAGCCGTTAAGTATGCCAAGGTCCGGAAGCAGTTCGACAAGCCGATCATTGCGAACCAGGGCCTGCTGTGGATGCTGTCCGAGATGTCGACCAAGGTGGAAACCGCCCGCGCCATCACCTATGCCGCCTGCCGAACCATCGATTCCGGAGTGAAGGATGTCTCGAAGATTTCCGCCATGTGCAAGTATTATGCGGGCGACGTAGCCATGTCCGTTACGACCGATGCGGTGCAGGTCCTTGGCGGCTACGGCTTCATGAAGGAATATCCGGTTGAAAAGATGATGCGCGACGCCAAGATCCTGCAGATTTACGAAGGCACCAACCAGATCCAGCGCGACATCGTCGGTACGTCCCTGGTCAAGGAGTACGCATCGGCCTAAATCCCGCCGATCGTACGTGCAGAACAGAAAACCCCGCCGTTATAAGCGGGGTTTTCTTTTGCAGACGGCATCACCGGCGGCTAGATATACAGCTCCGCCTGCTGCTCGGCAAACTCGCGCGACTTTTCCTGCATGCCCTGTTCAATGGCATCCACCTCGTTCAGGCCCTGTTCGGCAGCATACTGGCGGACATCCTCCGAGATCCGCATGGAGCAGAACTTGGGTCCGCACATGCTGCAGAAGTGCGCCGTCTTGGCGTCTTCGGTCGGCAGTGTGGCATCGTGGTATGAACGGGCGGTCACCGGATCCAGCGCAAGATTGAACTGGTCCTCCCAACGGAACTCAAACCGCGCCTTGCTCAAGGCATTGTCGCGGACCTGTGCGCCGGGGAACCCCTTGGCCAGATCAGCGGCATGGGCGGCAATCTTGTAGGTGATCACCCCCTGTTTTACATCCTCCTTGTCCGGCAGCCCGAGATGTTCTTTCGGTGTGACGTAGCAGAGCATGGCGCAGCCATACCAGCCGATATTAGCGGCTCCGATTCCGCTGGTGATGTGATCATATCCGGGAGCAACGTCGGTGGTCAGCGGGCCGAGGGTGTAGAACGGCGCCTCATGACAGGCCTCCAGTTCCCAGTCCATGTTTTCCTTCACGCCCTGCAGCGGCACGTGACCGGGGCCCTCGATCATCACCTGCACATCGTGCTCCCATGCCACCTTCGTAAGCTCACCCAGCGTCTCAAGTTCGCCAAGCTGGGCCTCATCGTTGGCATCCGCGATCGCCCCCGGACGCATGCCGTCACCCAGCGAGAGCGAAACGTCGTATGCTTTGCAGATCCGGCAGATTTCCTCAAAGTGCTCGTACAGGAAGCTTTCTCTGTGATGTGCAACACACCACTTGGCCATGATCGAGCCGCCGCGGCTGACAATACCGCAGACCCGCTGGGCGGTCATGGGCACATAGCGAAGGCGGACACCGGCATGGATCGTAAAATAGTCGACCCCCTGCTCCGCCTGTTCGATCAGCGTATCACGGAACAGCTCCCAGGTGAGATCTTCGGGCCGATCACCTACCTTCTGCAACGCCTGATAAATGGGAACCGTTCCAACCGGTACCGGACAGTTCCGGATGTTCCACTCGCGGGTATCATGAATGTTCTGACCGGTGGAGAGATCCATAATCGTATCCGCGCCCCAGAGTGTCGCCCACTGCACCTTTTCGACTTCATCGCCGATACTCGAGGTGACGGCCGAGTTCCCGATATTGGCATTGATCTTCACCAGGAAGTTGCGGCCGATAATCATCGGCTCGGCTTCCGGATGGTTGACGTTGGCCGGAATGATTGCGCGGCCCGCGGCAACTTCATCACGCACAAATTCAGGTGTAATAAAATCGGGAATGTTCGCGCCCCAAGACTGCCCCGGATGCTGGTGATTCGGATGCCGCATGGCAGCCGTCTGTGCCTGGGTCAGCAGACCGGTTTCATGCTCCGACCTGCAGTGCATCTGCCTGAAGGCCTCCTGCCGACCAAGGTTTTCGCGGATGGCGATATATTCCATTTCCGGCGTAATGATGCCCTGCCTGGCATAATGCATCTGGGAGACGTTGGCTCCGGGTTTTGCGCGGCGGGCCATCCCTGTCGAGCCAACAAACGGAATACGGCCTTCATCCTGTCCCTGCCCATCGTCACCCGGCTGGTATCCGCGGGCAGTATACATTTCCGTATCGCCGCGTTCCTCAATCCATGCCTCACGCAGTTTCGGGAGCCCCTGCTCGAGATTCAGCTCAAAGTGCGGGTCGGTAACCGGGCCGCTGGTATCATACACGAGAATCGGCGGGTTTTCGTCGATGGAGCCGTCGGACTTATGCGTTTCGTTCAGTTTGATCTCACGCATGGGTACACGGATCTGCGGGCGGCTCCCCGTGATGTACACCTTGCGGGAGTTTGGATAGTTGTCTCCATAGTCGTTGTATGTGTGCTGCTCCTGAATCATTGCCGGCTCCTTATGGTTGCGGACCATGCCGGCTGGAGGAAGGAACGCTTCCCTACGCCGGCATTATCCGGACAGGTTCGAAGGGTTTTTCTCAGCTTCACCTCTGCGAAGCACCCCTAGCGATGTTGATGGCCAATCTACGCGCCGCAGTGTCAGAGTCAACCCACAACAAGGACTATTATTATCAACTTTTACGGTTTGAACCATTCCACCCGCCCGTCTACTATCCGCACCCGTTAAACAAACCTGAAGGGACGGCGATGGGGCCGTCCGGGCACGGAGCGGATGCCCCGCCCACAACGGAGAGAACAACCATGGATTGGAAAAACTTGAGCGACCGCATCCTGGGAGGCGGAGCAATTACGTCCGATGAGGCGCTGGCCATCCTGGAATCGGCCGACGATGAACTGCTGGCCGTTCTGCACGCGGCATACCGGATTCGTAAAAAATATTTTGGGAACAGGGTATCGCTTCATTTGCTGCGTAATGTGAAGAGCGGCAAGTGCCCTGAAGACTGTGCGTTCTGCTCCCAGTCGACCTCCGCCATCAACGATGTCGAGCGCTACGACATGCAGACGGTTGAGAGCATCGTTGCCGGCGCCCAGGCGGCTGCCGACCGCAATGCGAAGCGATACTGTGTGGTTTCCAGCACCCGTGCCCCGAATCCCAATGAGCTGGAAACCATCTGCGAAGCCGCCATCCAGATCAAACAGCAGCACCCCCACCTCGAAATCTGCTCTTCGCTAGGCCTGTTGACCGAGGAAAAAGCGGCAAAGCTGAAAGCGGCGGGCGTCGACCGCTTCAATCACAACCTGGAAACCTCCGAAAGCTACTTTTCTGAAGTCGTCACCACCCACGAATTTGAAGATCGCGTGAACACCGCCCGCATCGTGAAGAAGGTTGGGCTCGACCTCTGCTGCGGCGGACTGTTCGGCATGGGGGAAAGCCTGCAGGACCGCGTCGATCTTGCTTTTGCACTGGCCGATCTCGATGTCGACTCCGTACCGGTTAACTTCCTTGATCCCCGCCCCGGAACGCCGTTTTACGGCAAGCCTAATCCGCTCAAACCGAATGACTGCCTCCGGGCACTTTCGATGATGCGGTTTGTACTGCCCGCCGTCGAAGTACGCATCGCCGGCGGCCGTGAAACGACGCTGCGCGACCTGCAGCCCCTCGCGCTCTATCCTGCCAACTCCATGTTCACCGCCGGCTACCTGACCACCGGGGGACAAAGCTATGACCAGGACAAGCGCATGATTGAGGATGCCGGCTTCGAGATTGAAATGGCCGAACTGGAGCCCGCCATCCGGTAGGGACGATGCGACGAACTGTCCGCGGCGGTTTCATCGAAACCGCCCTGCCCATT
>JBNKVA010000010.1:0-61106 GCA_050298955.1 Pontiella sp. | reverse complement strand
CACCAATCCGAACCGTCGCTTCGTAATCATTTTCCGATGCATTGGCCATGACCAGTACGATGGAGCCGTCGGGATTGATGAAGGCGATCTTGTCGCCCCACCAGCCGGAGGTCATGATGCGCCTACTCGTAGTTATAGGTCACCTGGCCGGTAGAACTGTTTACGGTAACCGGCGCACTCTGCCGCCAATTTCATGGACCCAGCCCCGTATCATCCAGTATCATGTTCCAGGCAAAAAAGGCGTTGAACCCGTTTTCGAAATTGCGCTGCAGGTTTCTGGAAAGCCCCTGCATGCCGTCATTCCGGGTGGTCGCGTCGAACCATGTGTTGTCACCGTTAAAGCAGAAGCTCTCCGTCTGGATCAGTTTCTTGTCCGGATACGCGTCATAGGCCAGCGCGATCTGGTTCTTGCTGTCGTACTGGAACCCGATACCATCGATGTGGCCGATCGTCGAACCATTCGTCCGCGTTAGGAAACAATACGGCCCATTCCCCTTATGTGGGAAAATGGGCCGTGAATTCTGCATTCCAGGAATGCGCATCTGCAAAATCTGTTTATTCAAGCGGGCGGATGCGGTAAAGACCGGCACCGTGCAGTGGCAGCTCGTAACCAAACGAATCGGTGAATTCCCCCAGCATCTCTCCACTCCACAGGTCGCGCACCAGCGCCTTGCCGCTGAATCCGAGATCGTCGAAGTTCACGGACACCACACTCGCATCGGACACGTCCGCGGCACCCCTGTCCACCAACACACCGAACACCACCGATCCGGTATTGCTCATCACGCCCTTGACCGAGAAGGTGTCATAGCCTTCGGGCAGGTCATAGATAATGATCGATTCGGAATGCGTGCCGATGCCCGTCACCTTCTTGCCCTCCACCATCAGGGGCTGGTCTTCACAGGTGCGGTTGACATGCGGCGCCCCCCAGCCGGAATTGGCATTGATCCAATCCAGCCTGGTCAGGCTGAGCTCGCCCTTAGGCCCTTTCAACACAGGATCGACCCAGACCGCATGGTCAAAACTGAATCCGTCACCGCCATCCTTGACGAACAGAATCAGCTTCTTGCCGTCTTTCACGGACACCTCGATCTCCTGCGACTTCCACTGCCCCGCAATGACCGGACTGGCATAGTCGGCGTCGCCAAAAGAGAGGTTCTCCCCCATGCTCTGGGCATTGAACAGCGCCACATACTTATCCTTGCTTCCGGGCACGTCGGCGGTCCAGACAATCAGGTTTTTGTCACGCGAGACCTGCCGGTTGTTGGTGCTGTTCTGATTGACCTCCAGCACTTCCGGATTGGTGAGCATGCGGATGGTAAAGTCGTCGAGTTTGGTCATGTCGCCGCCGAAGATGAGCGGAGAACGGGCAATACTCCACAGGCTCATGAGGGTATAATGCTCTTCCTCGGTAAACTTGGTCGGGCGGCCAAACTCGACGAAGCCGAACGGGATCATGTCCGCATCCGGCCAGTGCCCCGGGCCGCGATAGGGTTCCCACGCATGAACCCGCTCAAACATTTCACGCAGCAGGCCCCAGCGATCCCAGAAGTCGTCCGTGATGCGCCAGAGATTGGCATTCTCCATGACATGCGGGCCGGCACTCACCGGCGTGGCCCCCGGAGAAAGGCTCAGCACAATCGGGCGGCCGCACTTGTCGATCGCCTTGCGCAGGGCCTCGATCTCGGCCTTCTGCACATCATCGTACGGGCGCGAAATGTCATCGCACTTAATGTAATCCACACCCCAGTCGGCATACATCTGGATAATGGAGTCATAATAAGCCTGTCCTTCCGGCCTGGTGGCATCCACGCCGTACATATCCGGATTCCATGGACAGAACGAGCTGGTCAGGGCGATATCCCGGGCACGGACCTTGGTTCCGAGCACCGGGGTATTCTCCTTCACGGCCATCTTTGGAATGCCGCGCATGATGTGAATGCCGAAGCGCATCCCTTTCGAATGAACATAATCCGCCAGCGGCTTGAAGCCCTTGCCGCCCTCGGCCGAGGGGAACCGGTTGAGTGCAGGGGTCAGGCGGCCATATTTATCCATGCTCAGATCATAGATGGCATTCGCATCATAATAGTGGCCCCTGGCCGTCGGTTGATACCACTGGATATCCACGGTAAATACATCGTAGCCGGCCGGAAGCAGATGTTTTTCCATCGCATCGGCCTGCTCCCTCGCCTGTTGTTCGGTGAGAGACGTTCCGAAAATATCCCAGCTGTTCCAGCCCATCGGCGGCGTTTCGGCCCATTGGTGATAATCCTTTGCGATCGCTCCTGAGCAAAGCAGTCCGGCCAGTGTAGCGGTAAAGATTCTTTGTTTCATGCATTCCTCCCTCTTAATTGAATAGAACAGACTAATAAACAGCCAACAATACACGCAAGCCGCCACCCTGACTCAAATGCCGTTTTACGTTTTTTAGCGAACAACGGAATACGTCATCCCTCCAGTCTGGAAAGACTGAGACTATTCACTGTTTTGGATATTAACGGCCTAAGTCACCGGGACCTGCACTGGACCGTCAGCGTGGCAGTCTCCAAACCGTCGGCTTCAGCGCGTAATCTAATTTCACCGTCGCTGCCGGTCGGGCGCAGGATGACGAGGCAGCGGCCTTTGAAGGTCGTGCAGACGGGGGCCTGGAAGCTGGCGGGCCGGTTGGGTTCTTCGCTGGTCTGTCCGGCGAGCTCCTCGGCGCGGTCGATGGCCTCCGCCCCAGGGCACCGTTGTCATGGTGGCTGCTGCCGCCATGGAACAGCAGCGGTTCGCCGTTCAGCAGGAAGCCTTTCTTCGCGATGAATTCGATGGAGCGGATGCCGAACGGAACGGATACCGTATCAGCAGCCCCTAACGGTCTGAGTGCTCTAATCAACCAATCGATGCATCTCCGAGGCCGCCAGCAGGAAGGCACCGACGCCAAAGTTGGCGGTGGAGTCCTCGTCCACGACCTGACCCGGAATGGCGCGTTCGCCGATGGGTTGGACATATCCGACACGGCCGTCATCCTGCAGCGCGACTTCCGTCAGATAGTTCCACCCCTTGAGCGCCACGGGAAGATAGGTTTTGCTGTCAAGAATCCCGTTGTTGATACCCCAGAGGTAGCCATAGGTGAAGAAGGCGGTTCCGCTGGTTTCATAGCCCGGCGCATGTTCCGGATCCAGCAGGCTGCGGGTCCAGTAGCCCCCGTCCTGCTGGCAGTCGGCCAGTGACACCGCCATGCGCTTGTAGATCTTCAGAAACTCGTCGCGATGTGTATACTCCTTCGGCAGATCGGCCAGCACCCTGGCCAGCCCGGCAAACACCCAGCCATCGCCGCGCGCCCAGAAATCCTTCTTGCCGTTATGCGACTTATGCCTGGGATAAACATACTTTCCGTCGCGGAAAAACAGGCCGGTTTCCTCGTCGTACATGATGCTCTTCGCATACATGAAGTATTCATACAGCTTATCGAGATACTGTTCATTGCCGGTCACCTTATAGAGCTTGGTCATGACGGGCATCACCATGTAGAGACCGTCGGCCCACCACCAGTAGTCGTTCGCATCGGTCGACATCTGGTATTCCATCACCTCGCGGGCCCGCTTGATCATGTACTCCTTACCTTCAATGTTATATATATCGACATAGGTCTGAAAACAGATCTGCCAGTCACCGAACAGTACAAAGTCGTCGGACTCTCCGTATGAATACTTCCACCGCGCCGGCACGGCGCCTTTGGCCCCCATCCAGTCGTTGCGCTGCGCCCACCGCTTTGAATATTTCAGATACTCTGACCGGCCGGTGATATCATACGCCGCCATGTTGCCGGTGTGGTAGGCCGCGTTATCCCAGAACGCCCGCCCCGGATCGTCATGCCCGTCCTGCCAGTGGTCATTGACGCGGGTGATGATCTTGCGCACGTCGGCGGGTTTGGGCAGGGATGCCTGCTCATGGGCCTCATTGCCATGCGCACACGCTCCAGTCATCACCAGCAAGCCCCCTGTAACCAGGCGGAGGAAAGCAGTTCTGTACGTTTTCATTCCATTCATCATTTCCGACGCTCCTGCTATTTATTTGAAATCGTTCCAGCCTGCACTGCACGCTGCAGCATCAAATAGAGGCTTTTGCAGCCTCAAAAACTTACTATATATAATTATCGCAACCGGAAAGCGCCGTCCAGAAATCGATGGAACAGACTCACGGGCGGCGGCCGCTGCACCCTACTCGGACTGCACATGATATGTAAAAGTCTACACCTATTCGATGATCAGCCGATAGAAACGAACGGGCGCATTGGTCACTGTTGCCTGCCACTCCATCGGGGTACCGTCACCCTCCACACCGCTGCCCAGCGGCAGCCACAGCAGGTTGGTCAGTGCATCCTTGTACTGCAGCTGGTAGGTATGCCCCGGAACGGTGTCAGCCCCAAGACTAAACGCATTATCGAGGGGCGACCACGCTATACCGAAGACCGGCAGATCGCTTATGCTCAGCGTGAACGTGCCGGCATCATCCAATGCGGGGCTGCCGTCATCGGTCACCCGGATTGTTGCGTTGACGGCCCCTGACGTCATGGAGGCGGGAATCACCCAGAATAAGTTTCCGTTCGTGGAAATGGTTGCACCGGCAGGGGCCCCCGGATCCAGCGAGAACGTAAGGGTCTGGAAGGCGCTCTCGGCGTCCGTGGCCGTGGCCGTGAAGGCAATCATCTCCCCGGGATATGCGTAGAGGTCCGCAACAGCAGCAAGCGCCGGTGCCGAGTTGGCCACCTGGTTGGCCTGGCCCGGTGTGGCGGGATCCATCGCAGCCACCGCGCTTTCTCCGTCCGGAATCCGTCCCTCGCTGACATCATTGGTTTGCACACCAAAGATCACGCTGTCGATCACCGTGCCGTCCGCTGCCACCAGGGCAATGGCATCTCCGCCCTTCGACAGGGCAAAGTTGACATGCAGCGTCGAAGGATCGAGATCATTCTGTTCCGGATCATTGTCGGCCCAGACCAACAGGTAGCCATACGGCGGAATGGTATATTTCCCGCCTACCGGCACCTCGAACTGGAAGGGATCGGCGAGGTCATCGGTCAGGAAATAGCCGCCGATGTCCACCGCAGCATCTCCGGGATTATAGAGCTCAAACCAATCCTCGTAACCTCCGTCAATCGAGTCCATCAGGGTATAGGAGTTGTCCGCCATCCATTCATTGATGCGCACACCGAGCGGCGGGGATGCATTGGTATTGGCAAAGCCGGGTGTGGCCGCGTACATGGGCATGCGGAAGCAGGGCTCTCCGTCGGGATAATTGCCGTAGCTCCAATCCACCGCAAGCGAGCCGTAATTGAGATAGTCGATCACTTCCGGGATGCCGCCGGTATCGCGGCTGAGCAGAACACTCCCGTTGTTTGTTAAACTCCCTGCACCCAGTTCAACCTGCAGGAATTCGCCGGCCGCAATGGTCGTTCCGCCGGTGATGGCCCATTTCTCCGGATCGCCATAGTCGTTGCTCAGGTGGTATCCGCTGAGATCAATGGAGGTGCTGCCGGCATTGTAGAATTCTCAAAATCCCAGAAGGCCACCGTATTCGACATCACAACCTGAGCCCGCGCGGTCGATACCGCCAGAACCGCGGTCATTAAAACCCATGCCGAAATCCGGACCAGGTGCCGCTGTATGAAATCATGCTTCATTTGCTGCCAGTTTTCTCCAGGGAAAAACGGTAGTTTACGCATTAGTCACCGGAAACAAAGCAACGAATCGTTTAATCAGGAGGGCGTAAAATGCCAGATGACGGTGCTCCAAGCTCCCGTCAGACACCCCAATAGACAAGGGCCCCACGGGCGGTGGCGGCACCCTCAACGGGGATGGAACAAAAAAAGCGGCACATGCCCGAAAGCATGGCCGCCTGCTCATTGAGCGAATGAAGCGCTCTATCCGTAGGCCACTTCACCCAGGCGCAGTTCGCTCTTGAAGCTGCGCAGCTTGGTTTCGGCATCAATGACGACCAGCTCAACGTCCGCCATTTCGCAGAAGGCTTCGATATGACGGGTGTCGATCTGCTGCGTATAGACCGAGTGGTGCGCGGCACCGGCGAGGATCCAGGCAGCGGCCCCCACCTTGAGGTTGGGCTGCGGAATCCAGAGCGCACGGGCAACCGGCAGCTTCGGCAGGTCATGTTCCGGCACAACGGCTTCCACTTCATTCACAACCACGCGGAAGCGGTTGCCCATGTCGATCGGCGAAATATTGATCGCCGGTCCGGCCGGTGAGTTGAAGACCAGGCGGGCCGGATCATCCTTGCCACCGATGCCGAGCGGATGCGTTTCCAGAGAAGGCTTGCCATCAGCAATCGACGGACAGATTTCAAGCATGTGCGAACCGAGGACCTTCTGGCCGCCGGTCTTGTCGAGGTGATAGGTATAATCCTCCATAAAGGAGGTTCCGCCTTCGAGACCTTCGCCCATCACCTTAACGATGCGGCCCATGGCGGCCATCTTCCAGTCGCCTTCCGCACCGAAGCCGTAGCCATCGGCCATCAGGCGCTGAACGGCCAGGCCGGGCAGTTGTTTGAAACCGTGCAGGTTTTCAAAGGTGGTCGTAAACGCCTTGAAACCGCCTTCTTCGAGGAACGCACGCAGGCCGATTTCGATACGGGCCTGCTCACGCACGTTTTCATCCAGGGCATCGCCGTGGATGTCGTAGAGCTTTTCGTATTCGGCAACGACGTCGGCAATCTGCTCATCCGTCACCTTGTCGACATAGATCTTGAGGTCACCCATGCCATAACCATTGACTTCATAGCCGAACTTAATCTGGGCTTCGACCTTGTCGCCTTCGGTCACGGCGACCTGGCGCATGTTGTCGCCGAAGCGGGCCACCTTCAGGTTCTGGGCTTCATGCCAGCCGAGTGCGGCGCGGGTCCAGACGCCCAGCTCGTCGCGGACTTCCGGATCTTCCCAGTGTCCCACCACGATGCCGCGGTTCTTGCGGAGGCGCGAGCAGATGAAGCCGAACTCACGGCCGCCATGAGCGGACTGGTTCAGGTTCATGAAGTCCATGTCGATTTCGGACCAGGGAATATCGCGGCCGAACTGCGTGTGCAGGTGGACAAAGGGCTTCTTAAGGGAGGTCAGGCCCTTGATCCACATCTTGGCCGGACTGAACGTGTGCATCCAGGTGACAAGACCGATGCAGTTTTCATCGGCATTGGCGTCGCGGCACATTTCATACACTTCATTGGGGGTCTTAACGGTTTCCTTCCATACCACGTTGGCAGGAATGGTTGCGTCGGCGTTGAGCGCCTCGGCAATCTGCTTTGCATCGGCAGCAACCTGCTCGAGGGTCTTGGGCCCGTAGAGGTGCTGGCTGCCGGTCACAAACCAGAGTTCGAATTTCTGTGACATGTGAACTACTCCTTATTTAATAATGTTGAATTACTGGTCAAATCCGCAGTCCGTTCAAGAGGAACGGACTGCGCTCCCATCTATTTGGTGCTGAACTTGTAGATGGTGGTCGTGTCGTACTTTTCGCCCGGACGCAGAATGACGCTCGGCCAGCCCTCTTCACCTTCGTGATTGATGCTGTCGGGGGCATGCTGGGTTTCCAGGCACAGGCCGCTGCGGTACGTGTAAGGCTTACCGGATTTACCGGTCAGCCGCCCGTCGAGGAAATTGCCTCCATAGAACTGGATGCAGGGCTCTTCGGTGATCACTTCCAGCACACGTCCGCTCTTCGGTTCGAACAGGGTGGCGGCCAGCTCCATGCCGCTGCCCTTGCGGTCAAGCACCCAGTTATGGTCATAGCCGGGACCATACTTGATCTGCTGGTCGTCCGCATCAACGCGCTTGCCGATTTCCGTCGGTTCGCGGAAGTCAAACGGGGTTCCGTCAACCGCTGCAAACTCCCCGGTCGGGATCAGGCCGGCGTCCACCGGCGTGGTCTTTGACCCGTTGATCTGCAGAATATGGTCGTTGATCGTTTCCGCGCCTTCACCCGCCAGATTGAAGTAGGTGTGATTGGTCACGTTGACGATCGTCGCCTTGTCCGTCGTGGCCTCATAATGCATCACGATTTCATTGTCATCGGTCAGGGTATAGGTGACGCTGAGGGTCAGGTTGCCCGGATACCCTTCTTCGCCGTCCTTCGCGACATAGGTCAGCTTTACACCGTCTTCAACGACTTCGCCATCCCAGACCACCTTGTCGAAGCCCATGTTGCCGCCATGCAGGTGGTTTTCACCGTTGTTGGTGGTCAACTCATACTCCGTGCCGTCGATGGTAAACAGGCCTTTGCCAATCCGGTTTCCATAGCGGCCGACCACCGCACCGAAGTAGGGACGGTCGATGGCGTTAATGTAGCCTTCGACGCTGTCGTAACCCAGCGCTACGTCAGCCATGTTGCCCTCGCGGTCGGGCACGATAATCGAAGTGATCGTGGCCCCGTAGTTGGTGATCTTCACGACCATGCCGTTCTTGTTCTTGAGGGTGTATTCCTGAATGGAGTCAAAGTCGGCCACATCTACGCCGGCCGTGGTGCAGCCCACGAGGGCTGCACATGCGATGAGTGCAAAGATTGTTTTCTTCATGATGATTTCCTTTCGTTGGATTACCAGAAGTACCAGTAGAAGACGCCGGTGAAGGCCAGAATAATGCCGGTGTGAACCAGGTCCATGGCATTCCAGCTGTTGCGGGTTTCCGTTTTCTGTTCTTCGGTTTCGGTACCGAACACAAGCCCTCTGATCTTATCTTCCGCCGGAGCTTCGGTCACCATACTGACAATAGCGACAACCAGCATGCAGACAATCAGCATGCCGCCGGAGAAGAAGAGCCAGTTCACTTCAAAGAACAGCGTTTTGAACCAGCTTTCGCCGGCATCAACACCGGCGGTGGTGTAGTACACCTTTGCACCGAGGCGGGTCAGGCCGATAATCATGCCGGAGAGCAGGCCCCACATACCGCCCTTGGCGGAGGCACGCTTCCACAGCACGCCCAACAGGAAGGCCGCGGCAATACCCGGAGCCAGCACGGACTGCACGTCCTGCAGATAGGTGTAGAGTACATCGCCTACGCTCCGCATGATCGGAATCCAGAGGATACCCAGAATCACGATGACCACCGTGGCAACACGACCGACATGCACCAGATGATGCTGTGATGCGTCCGGCTTGAACTTCTGGTAGAAGTCAATCGTGAAGAGCATCGCGGACGAGTTAAACAGCGATGCCAGCGAGCTCATCAGCGCCGCCAGAATGCCGCAGACCACCAGGCCTTTAACACCGGCCGGAAGCAGTGTGGCCACCAGGGTCGGGAAGGCGGCATCCGCATTGGCATTGCCGTTTTCCAGCAACGGAAGGAAAGCGCCGGTCTTCTGGTGGATGGCGAAAGCAATCATGCCCGGGATGAGGAACAGGAACACGGGGGTCAGCTTCAGGTAGGCCCCGAAGATGGCTCCGCGGCGGGCCTGCGTCTGGTCACGACCGGACAGAACACGCTGGACGATAAACTGGTCAGTGCACCAGTACCAGAAACCGATGACGGACGAACCGATCAGCACCCCCAGCCACGGGAAGTCGGCATCGCTGTTGCTGCGGATGAGGTTCCCCATGCTGTCGCCGTATTCATTGACCGGCGTGGCGCGGACCACTTCCATCATCTGGTTCCATCCGCCCAGTTCCTTGAGGCCGAGGACCACGATAATGAGCGAACCGAGCAGCAGGATCGGGGTCTGCAGCACCGAGGTGTACAGCACGGATTTCATGCCGCCCAGCACGGTATAGAGTGCGGTGATGAGCACCAGGCCGATGGCCGAGATCCAGAAAAAGTCAATGCCCCACATCTCTTCGATGCCGAATACCTGCTGAAAGACCAGGCCGCCGGCATAGACGGTGACGGCAACTTTGGTGAGCACGTAGCTGATCAGGGAGATCAGCGAAAGAATCGTCCGCGACTCCGGGTTGTAGCGCTTCTCAAGAAACTCCGGCATGGTCAGTACCATGCTGCGCGAATAAAACGGAACGAAGGCCCAGCCCAGGATCAGAATCATCCAGCCCTGGATTTCCCAGTGCGCCATGGCCATCCCGCTGGATGCGCCGGCACCGGCCAGACCGATCAGGTGCTCCGAACCGATGTTGGATGCAAAAATCGATGCCCCGATGGCGATCCATCCCGCGCCGCGTCCGGCGAGGAAGTAGTCCTGCGAGTCCTCTTCCTTCTGCATGGTTACCCACACAATAATCCCGATCAGTGCCATCGCAAAGATCACCAATACGCCCCAGTCCAGTCCTGAAAAAACGGGCTCTGCCGCTGCCAGAACTCCTATTGGTTGCAATGTTGTCATTCACCCTCTCCTATTTATTTTTGCCCATAATAGGCATTCGCTCCGTGCTTCCGGAGATAATGCTTATCCATTAAAAACTGATCCACCGCACCGATACCCGGATTGAGTCCCAGCGTGATGGACGCCATCCTGGCCACTTCCTCCAGGATGCGGCCGTTCACCATCGCCTTCATGGCGCTGGCCCCCCACGTGAACGGAGCATGGCTGGAAACCAGGACACCCGGAAGCTCCGAAGCTTTCAGCCCGTTCTGTTCAAAATGTTCGGCAATCACCTTGCCGGTATTCAGCTCGTACTCCTCCTCGATCTCGCCCTGCGTGAGCGGGCGTGTGCACGGCACGGACCCGTAGAACGTATCCGCATGCGTTGTCCCGAGGCAAGGAATTTCACGATGAGCCTGCGCCCACGCCGTGGCATAGGTGGAGTGGGTATGAACCACGCCTCCGATGTCCTCAAAGACCCGGTAGAGATGCCAGTGCGTAGCGGTGTCGGACGAAGGATTCATCTTACCTTCGATCTTTTCACCGGTTTCGAGCGATATGATCGGAATATCAGCCGGGGTCATTTCATCATAGTCGACACCGCTGGGCTTGATCGCAAAAACGCCGGCCTCGCGATCCACTTCGCTGGCGTTGCCCCAGGTGAGGATGGCCAGCTGAACCCGGTTGATCTCCTTGTTCGCCTCGCAGACGCGCGCTTTCAGTTCTTCATGTGCCATGTTGAATATACCTTCCTGCAGGAGCTTTATGACAGGGCATCAACGGCTGCCTGCTCAATGGGCAGTCCCTTGTGATACCGTTCAAAGTAGACATTGAATCCGTCCACATCCCGGGGATCCGGCTGGACCGGCTCGCCGATGCTTCCGGCAAAAATCGGTTTCAGGAATTCGGGCAGGGTTTCGCCGTCCTTTTTCTGAATCATGTAGGAGGCGAGCAGGGCAATGCCCCAGGCTCCGCCTTCGCCGGCGGTTTCGAGAATGGAAACCGGGGCTCCCGTGGCCGCCGCCATGATCCGCTGCCCCACTTCGGCGGCTTTGAAGAACCCGCCGTGGCCGCGGATTTCATCCACCTGCACACCCTCTTCCTCCATCAGAATGTTCATTCCGGTGCGCATCGCGCACAGGGCCGTGAACAGATGGGTGCGCATGAAATTCGCCAGGGTGAAATTACTGTCCGACGAGCGGACAAAAAGCGGCCGTCCTTCGCTGAGTCCGGTGATATGCTCCCCGGAAATATAGCCGTACGAAAGCAGTCCGCCGCAGTCGGCATCGCCTTTCAGGCCCTCTTCCAACAACGAATCAAACAGCTTCGGAGTGTCAAATTCAGCGCCGAGGACCTTGGCCGCTTCACCGAGCAGGCTGATCCAGGCATTGTAGTCCGATGTGCAGTTATTGGAGTGAGCCATACCCACCAGTTTCCCGTCCGGCGTGGTCACCAGATCGATTTCATGGTGCGCCTTCGAAAGTTCCTTTTCGAGCACCAGCATGGCGAAGACCGATGTGCCGGCGGAAACATTGCCCGTGCGGACTTCAACGCTGTTGGTGGCCACCATCCCTGTTCCGGCATCGCCTTCCGGCGGACAGAACGGAATACCCGCTTCCAGGCTGCCCGACGGATCCAGCAGCCGGGCACCTTCTTCGGTCAGCTCACCGGCCGGTTCCCCGGCATCCAGCACCCGGGGCAGCAGATCCTTCAATTTCCAGCCGAGACCCTCGCCTTCAATGTGGGCATCAAACTTGTCGGTCAGTGCGGTATAGTAGTCCTGCGTCTTGATATCGATGGGGAACATGCCGGAGGCCTCGCCGACACCCAGTACCTGCCGGCCGGTTAGCTTCCAATGGACATACCCGGCGAGGGTTGTTGCATGGGCAATCCGGCCGACATGCTCTTCCTTGTTGAGGATGGCCTGATAGAGGTGGGCAATGCTCCAGCGCTGGGGAATCGGATAATCGAAAAGTTCGGTGAGTTCTTTCGAAGCCTGTTCCTGCAGGTTGTTCCGCCATGTACGGAAGGGAACCAGCTGGTTCCCTTCGGCGTCAAATACCATATAGCCGTGCATCATGGCACTGAACCCGATGGCCGCCACCCGCTTGAGCGTCACGCCATACTGCGCCTCCACATCCTTCTGCAACGCTGCAAAGCTGGCCTGTATGCCTTCCCATACTTCCTCCAGCGGGTAGGTCCAGATGCCATCGGCCAGCGTGTTTTCCCAGCCGTGTCCGCCCGATGCGAGAGGCATGTTTTCGGGGCCGATCAATACGGCCTTGATACGGGTCGATCCCATTTCGATGCCGATTATGCCCTGTCCGTTCTGAATTAGTTCTGCGATCCCCGATTTCGTTGTATCACTCATATGCGCTCCGCCCCGTTTCCCTGCCTTCGTTTTTTATTCCGGGCCACCCAGTCGCCCGCCACTTATAAAACATAGTTTCGTAAACCAATTTGTATGACATACTACCGCCTCGGCGCTCAAATAGAAAAACAAAAAAAGTTTAGGAGAGAATTATGGATTACCTGAGGCGGCAGGCCGGGTGGAGTCGACCGCCCGGAACAGCGCACTGCAAGACCCTGATGAGACCGCCTCCTTAGCGGCAGCCGGAAGGCGACCAGGGAGGGATTTGTCCACTAGACTCGCTCTTTACTTCGCGCCGTCAGTCTGGCAACGTTTAGATTTCCACATTTACATGGGTAGCTTAAGGATGAGTGCAATCAAGAAAAAGAAGAGCTCCGGGCAGCCGCGCATCGTCCGGCAGATCAACCTGCAAACCGTGACGCGGCAGATGCGCCGAATGGAACTGTTTTCCAAGATTGATCTGGCGCGGGAGCTGGGCATCAGCACGACGACGATGACCAAGCTTTTCGCCCAGCTCGAAAGCAAGGGCCTGATCGAGGTCAGCCCGGTGGAGGACACCTCCTTTGGCCGGCCCAAGATTCTCTACCAGCTCTCTCCCACCCTGCAGGTGGGTGTCGTACAGATTGACCTGCAGGAAACCTGTATCTGTTTCTCGGATTTACAGGGCAATATCAAACCCGAAAACATGGTCAGCTTCCCGACCGGAAACAACGTGGACGACCTCTTCGCCAACATCGAACGGGAATACCAGGCGCTGCAGCAAAAAGTTAAAGCGCCCTGTAAGCTGATCGGCGTCAGCGTACCCGGTCTGATCGAGATGGAAACCGGACAGAGTGTACTGAACCCCAACCTGCACTGGCTCGAAGGGATACGGCCCGCCGCCCGGATTTCGCGGAATCTGGGTATTCCCGCCTTTATCATGCATGAAGAACGGGCCCTGAGCCGCGCACAGCTGCGCACCCTTGACACCACCAGCAACTACCTCACGGTTGATTTCAGCGCGGGCGTGGGCATGAGCGTGGTTGCCAACGGGCAGCATCTTTCCGGCGGCAGCGGCTATGCGGGCGAAATCGGCCATATCATCATGCAGCCCGGCGGCAAACAGTGCGGGTGCGGAAACCGGGGCTGCCTGGAAACGCTTGCGGCTGACCGGGCGTTTTACACGGAACTGGACCTTCCCGCTGAAGAAGCACTGGAAGCGCTCGCCAAAGATGATCCGCGCGCAACCAAGATCGCCGGCCATGTGCTCGAATGGCAGGCCAAAGGCATCGCAGCGGCCATCAACATATTTAATCCCGATCGTGTCTTCGTATACAGCCGGCTCGCCGACGCCTACCCCTATTACATTGAAAACCTCCAGCGCGAAGTGGGCAAACGATCCATCGGCTTTTCGTTCGAAAAGTGCCGGATTCGTACCACCCATGAGGGAAAGCTCACAGGAGCCCTGCTGTTGACGATCGATCAGCTGATCGAAAAGAACACCAATCACAACGACTGACAAACCGAAACGTCACTGCTGCTCGAAAAAACGGCGCAGCGTGATGGAATCGAGCGATTCGTCCAGGCTGATGTTGGCGGTCTTCAACACCTCATCCGTAATTTCGATTTTGTGCAGGCCGAGATCGTCCGGCGCCTCGCCATCGGTCAGCAACAGGTCATATATCTTCTTGGCCGACACGTGTTCAGGCGCCTGGAGCAGGGCATAGAACCCCTGCCCGTCTCCGGTAACACTCCCCAGCAGCCGGGCCCGCACCAGCACCTCGATTACTTCGTTCAGCAGGCGGACCGGAATATTGTTATCGCTAGCAAACTGTCTTGAATCGAACGAGGCAGCCGGCCCCTCGAAGACGCGTACAGCTTCCTGCATCACGGAAAACGCCACCCACAGCTTCGAAACCATGCTCGCCCGCACAGCACGCTGTTCCTCCTGATAGGTCGTACGGTTCTGAATGGCAAAGGCCAATTCGGCACCGAACAGCAGAATGGTCCAGTTAAGATGCACCCAGAACAGAAAGACCGGAATCGCGGCAAAGGATCCATAGACCGCATACTTGTCCGAACCGAAGATGGCCTTCCCGAACATCAGCAGGAAAACCTGAAGCAAGATCGCAAGCGAAGCGCTCGTCAGTGCCCCGACCAGGGCCGCATTCAGCTTCACCTTGGTATTCGGAAGGAATATAAAAATGGCAACAAATGCCAGGGCGAGAATAACCACGGGAGCCAGTTGGAGCAGAATTTTGATGACCGGCCCCATCCATTCGATGCCCCCGAAGTAGGTCGTCATCGCCCCCGACGCAAACTGGGCCACGAGCATCAGTGCCGGTGCAATGACCAGCACAGAGATATAGTTCCGGATCTTTTCGGAAATAGCACGCGAAGTCTGTACCCCCCAGATCTGGTTGAACGATTCTTCGATTCCGTTCAACAGCTTGAAGACGATGTAGAGGAATACGATGCCGGTCACCCCGCCCAGGGCCGCTGGACTGATGCCGCCGATGGTATTCAGAATACCGACAACAAACTCATGCAGCTGCTGTGGCAGCGCCTCGTTGCTTTCGAGCAGATTGAGGATTTCTTCGCGCGCTTTCGCGTATCCAATGGCATTGGCGATAGCGAAAAGAATGATCAGAAACGGGGCCAGGGCCATGAGCGTAGCATAGGTCAGGGCCGAGGCATGCAGCATGCAGTGGTCTTCCTTCACGCCTTTCAGCACCAGGTGAATGACGCGCAGAGTCTCCACACCGAATGCATGCAGCCGTGAATCGTGTACCAAATCGATCCGCCACAGGTCATGCTGCAGAAAATGGATAAACTTCTTGATCCGCTCAATCATCTGTTTGGCCATGGCCGCTCCCATCTATCGCTTGACCGACAAATAAATGTAGAAAGAAGAGCGAAGGTTTAAAAGCGCAATCCGTTCGGCGTTTTCCCGGGGTATGAAACCTTGAACCGGCTACAGATGGCGGAGGTGCCGCGCGGCCACGAGATGCCGGCCCCGCCGTCTTGTCCGGCCGGAACCACAGGTCCAGCTGCATGTCGCCGACTTCATGGTCATTTTAATAAAACAGGCTCGCCGGCGGCCGGTTGTATGGATGCTGTATCCGTTTTCCAGCCCATCACCGCGTTCAATAGTCCCGTTTTCGCTAACCGTCCATAGGCCGTGCGCGGCCAGATAATCCGCCAGCGGATGCATCAGGCGCTGATCCCCCGAGCTCCAGCCGCCGCCATGAATCAGCATCACGACCGGCCTCGGATCATCCCCGTCCGGAGAAAAAACATCCAGCGACAGGCGCCGACCGCCTTCGTTGTGATAGTCGACCGACCCCCGCGTACCGGAGATGGCCGTTGGACGCATTGTATTCGACCGCCCGGATGTCGGGGTGATACCGGCGATGTTTTTCAAAGGCGCTTTACAGCGTGTAGGATGCATCCCGCGGGATGGCGTCTGCACTCGATGGGCCGGCACAAACCAGCGCCTGCAAGGCTAAGCAGCATCCGACCATTAACCTGGGTATCCTCGACACCATAGGTATTAGAAACTGATAGAAATTCCGGCATAGGGACCGTCCAGCCAGTGACCTTCCTGCTGCACCCAGAACCAGCGGTAGCCGGCGCGCAACTGCAGGAAACGGTAGCCGGCGCTCAGGGAGACATCATAGTCGCTTATGGTCTTTTCGTTGATTCTCGCCCAGGCCGGACGGATTTCAACGCCCCACCAATCGGCAGGATAGATCTGCACCGGCAGGGTCAGGGCCGGACCGGCGTGCCGGTCTACACCGTCAATGACATATCCACCAGCACCTATACCGGCCTGGAAGCAGCCCGCGATGAGAAAATCATCAGATTCACCCATGCGCAGCAGGCCATAGTACTGACCGATATCGAGGTGCTCCTCAGCCGCACGGTCTTCATAGCTCGTGTACCGGCCATAGAACGCAACCATCTTATAGCCTGCCTCCAGGACCCAGTCATTGGCATCCATGTCGTGATTCAGATATTGCCAGCGATAATCCGCACGCAGGTACGGCAGAGAGAAGGCCCCCGCCTCATGCCCGACCGCCTCGTCGATGAAATCAGGTTCCGTCTCGGAATAGGCATCCGATTCCCCCGCATAGCGTTCACTGCCGAACTGACGTTCGTCCGCCATGCTGCTCTGATCCGCGTTCGGGGCCGGCGGCGGAATGTAGTTGGAGGATGCCGGATCGGAGGGGTCTTCGAATACAACATCGGCATACTGCTCTTCCGGTTTGGCCCACCAGTCGTAGACCAGCCATTTTACCCCATTGTAGGTGCCGATAATCAGACCGGCAAAAACGTTGCCTGCACAATCGCTGGAGAGCGCGCTGAAAAAACCGCTCTTGTCATCGTCATAGTAGTCGGTATAGGACGAGGAGGACTTTGAGGGCTTGGATACCGCCGCTTCAAAGTCGCTCAGCTGGCCGGCCTGCGCAGGCCAGGGCAATACCATGCACAAGAGCAACACAACCAGGCCGTTCCTCTTGTCCATGTGCACCGCCTTATCCCTGCAGCACCGCGCCGTTGCTGGCGTTGGTGGCCATCTTGGCATAGCGCGAAAGCCATCCCGTCGTGAAGCGCGGCGCCGGCGCCGTCCAATCCGCGCGGCGCTCATCCAGCTCCGCATCGGAGAGCTGCACCGCCAGCCGGTTGTTCGGAATATCAATCTCAATGATATCGCCCTCCTTTAACAGGCCGATCGGCCCGCCTTCGGCGGCTTCCGGAGAAACGTGACCGATGCAGGCGCCGTGCGTGCCGCCGCTGAATCGCCCGTCGGTGATCAGCGCCACGCTGTCGCCCAGCCCCTGCCCCATGATATATGAGGTCGGCGCCAGCATTTCCTGCATGCCGGGGCCGCCCTTCGGACCTTCGTAGCGGATCACCACCACATCGCCCGGTTTAACCCGGCCTTCAAGGATGCCTTCGCAGGCATCCTCCTGCGATTCAAAGATAACCGCCGGCCCGGTGTGAACCAGCATCTTCGGATCGACGCCGGCGCTCTTCACCACGCAGCCGCCTTCGGCCAGATTCCCCCAGAGGATCGAAAGCCCGCCGGTCTGGCTGTATGCGTTATCGATCTTCCGGATGCATTGTTCGTCCCTGCTTTCAGCACCTTCAATGTTTTCACCCAGTGTCTTGCCGGTAACGGTGATGCAGTCGGTGTTCAGCAGCCCTTCCCGCTTTGCCACTTCGGCCAGAATAGCACTGATGCCGCCGGCTGCATGCACGTCCTCAATGTGATAGCTCGACGACGGCGATACCTTACAGATGTTCGGACACTTCTTGGAAACCGCATTGATGCGTTCCAGGCTGTAATCCACGCCGGCCTCCTTGGCGATCGCCAGGGTATGCAGCACGGTGTTGGTGCTCCCGCCCATGGCCATGTCGAGCGCAAAGGCGTTATCGAGCGACTCCTGCGTAACAATGTCGCGCGGAAGCGGTCCGTCGGCATACGCCATCTCCACCGCGCGCCGGGCAGCAGCTTTCCACAGATCGTGCCGCGCCGGATCGACCGCCAGAATCGTGCCGTTGCCCGGCAGGGCCAGACCGATGGCCTCGCACAGGCAGTTCATCGAGTTGGCCGTAAACATGCCGGAGCAGGATCCCTGGCTCGGGCAGCCCTTGCACTCCAGCTCCGTGAGCTCTTCCTCGGAAATCTTGCCCTGCTTACGCGCGGCAACCCCTTCAAAGACACTGATCAGGTCAACCACCTTGCCGTCTTTCGTCATACCGGCCTTCATGGGACCGCCGCTGGCAAAGATGGTCGGAATGTTGACGCGCATCGCACCCATGATCATGCCGGGGACAATCTTATCGCAGTTGGGGATGCAGATCATGGCGTCAAATGCATGGGCACCGACCATCGTTTCAACCGCATCGGCAATCAGCTCACGGCTCGGCAGGGAATACTTCATACCCGCATGGCCCATGGCAATGCCGTCGCAGACTCCGATCATGTTGAATTCAATCGGTGTACCGCCCGCTTCGCGCACGGCCTCCTTCACCAGCCTACCGACCTGGTCCAGGTGGGCGTGGCCGGGAATCACCTCATTGAAGGCGTTGCAGATGGCAATGAACGGCTTTTCAATGTCATCCGACGACATCCCCGTCGCCCGCATCAGGCTGCGGTGCGGTGCCCGTTCCAATCCCTTTTTGACTTTATCACTGCGCATGAAGAAATCCTTTCGATTCAAATGTTGAGAATGCCGTGCACTTTATAGCGCCCTAATAGATAAGTAAACCAAGCGCATGTGGAAATTGGCCGGCTTACCGTTCTGCAATGTCGAATCCACAGATCACGCACTCATCACTCCACCGGCACGAAGACTCAATGTTTGCGGGCCTTTAATGCGAATCATTTTGCGTATTTAGATCGCGATTTTAGGATTGCTTCCGAAGCAGAATGGACCATATTGCCCTTGGGCTTCGGAGAGAGGGGTGAGCCTTGGGGAACGGCATTTCTGCAAAAGGATTTTGCTGCGATTAAACCCTGTTCGCTGTTCTGCGGGACAGCAGCTGTACAGCCGAAATCATGGGAAGAATCTGGATGATGTTCCGCATGGCGGAACAGAAAACTGGAGGGTATCACGCCATGAAAACGCGCACCTTACTCCATGAGCGGGCTCCCCGGAAGACGTTCGCTTCAACGGCGCTCGCTCTATGTTTAACCAGTTTCGGGCATATTGCCGAAGCCGAACCGATTACACCGGTGGACTCATGGCCGGGCTACGACAGGCATCCGTTGCGACAGGTCGCGGCCGCGGCATCCAATGCCTACGTAACGACAAGCGATGGACTGCAGATATTCGATCTCGGCGATCCGGAACATCCTGCGTCATTGTCATTCATCGGGCTCTTTGACTACCAGGAATCCCCGACGGATATTCACCTGCTCAGTGAAAGCAACCGGCTGGCAATCGGTGTTTACGTAAGCAGCAGCCCGACCAAGCGGATCAAGGGTATTGATGTGAGCAATCCGCAGGATCCTCAACATGTCTGGACAGGTTCACTGCACCACACCCCCAACCAGGTGTACCAGCATGGTGAAAAAGTCTACTCGAGTCATAACCTAAACGGACTCTCGGTTTCCTACTGGGGCACAGCCGGAAGCCCGGCCCCGGTAATCACCAACGCCTGGGGACGGGTCGTCGTACTGGGTACGCGGCTTTATGTCCCGACTGATTCGGGGTTCAGGGTCTACAATGCCCTGCACGAAGATGAACTGCTCGGAAGCTTCACTGCCGGCGCCGCTGGCCATGCGTTGGCCGTGGATGATGCGCTTTATGTCTATCTGGCGGCTCATGACGGTCTTCATGTGGTCAGCGCCGGCAACCCGGCGGCCATGCCTGAAGCCGGCTTCCTGCCGCTTGATCCCGGGGATTATGAGCCCACCGATATCCGGCTGATCGGCGATCATGCCTGCATGACATTCGCCAACACCAACGTGTTCATGATGGTCAGCACAACCAACCCCGCAAGTCCGTCCATTCGCGGAACATACCCGTTTCCCGGCCCTGTTCAGAACATGGCCGTAGATGGGAATTTCGCCTATGTCCTGGCCGCTGATGTTGAGTATGGTCTGCCGGACCTTCACATACTCGACCTGAGCAATCCGATGCACATCACGGAAACCAATCGCCTTTATGCGCACGGCGAAGCCAAACAACTGGCCCTTGACAGCGATGTGCTTTTCCTGGCGGACAGCCAGAACGGACTGTGCGTGTTCAATACGGCATCCCCCACCCTCACCCTGATCGGACAGATCGCGGGAACCGTAAATTCAGTCGCGGCCGACAACGGTCAGGTTTATGCCTCTCTTTATAATGGCATGTTCGATATGCTATACGTGTACGATGTAACGGATCCGGAAACGCCGGTTGCCGTTACCAACCAGTTATTATTTTCACCGGCCGTTAAGATAGCGGTAAGCCCTGATTTTGTATGCTGGACCGGTGATTACGGGATGACGCTTTCAGTCGCCGACCGGAATCCCCAACTGACGAATGTGCGCCAGAAATACCTCTCAGATATTGTGTCACTGGATGTCGTTGGCGATGCGTACGCTCTGGTTGTCGATAACGTGATGTGGCCCACCCCGAACGCCAGTCTGGCGATCATCGCTCTTCAGGATCCGTCGCTGCAGACCCTGACCAACTATACAGCCGCGGCACCGATCGTGGACGTCGTCGGAATGATGGATGCTTTCCGCACCAATGCGATCCTGGCGATCACCAACGGCCTGGAGGTCCTGGATCTGAGTGACAGCGCACATTTTCCCGTCATCGCTTCGTGGACGGCACCCACAGGCCAGATACCTCGATATCTGTGCGTCGAAGGCGACCGGATCGCCCTTGCGAGCACGAACCAGCTGTGGATACTGGATGCCACTCAACTTAACGTCGGAGATCCAGTGCTGGCAGAGACCGTTATTGATCATACCGTTACTAAGATGGCACTGTCGGGAGACCTGCTTTATGCTGCAGCAGGGGAAGAAGGGGTGATGGTCTACAGAATCGGGGGAGGAACCATCCTGCCATCGCTGCAGCTGACGCTCCAATCACCCTCCCAGATCGAGCTGAACTGGAGCGAGGCCGGCCCAGGCTGGCAGCTGCAGCACAACGAAAGCCTGACCAACACAAGCGGCTGGATCACCCTCCCCGGCACGGAATTGATGACGGTCACCAATCTTGACACCGACGTTCCCTGCCGGTTTTTCCGCCTGATCCAATAGTGCCTGCACCAGCCACGAACCGGGATCGCTTGACCGGCGCGCTGGAACGGCCTAGCCTGCAGCGATGAAGAATCTCCTGAATACCATCCCCCCTGCGCAGGCACTCGGGATTGAACTTACCGAATGGGACGGGAACCGGGTCGAGTTGACGGCGCCCTTGGCAAAAAACCTGAACGATAAGGGAACGGCGTTTGCGGGAAGTATTGATTCCATGCTGGATCTGGCGGGTTGGAGTGCAATCACGCTGGCCCTGCGCGATGCCGATATTGAGGCCGATGTGATGATTGTGAGAAGCAGGACCGAATACACCTGTGCCGTCAGGGCGGATATGAGAGCCGTCACCGAGATCCCGGCCGATGAAAAGGAGCGCGTCCTGCGGGAACTGAATAATGCCGGCCGGAGTCGGCTCGCCCTGCAGTGCCGTCTGTTGTCGGACGCTGAAGAATGCGCATCCATGTACGCACACTACGCCCTTATCATGGAAGGATTCCAATGAGTGCGCAGGATCAAGGCAAAAAGGAAGCGTCCACGGAAAAAAGCCGGTCCGCCAACGCCATCGGCTTCGGTACCTCCTTCGCCGTCGGTATGGTGCTGTTCACCGTCGCCGGCCGGGCTCTTGATGCAAAAACCGGTCATGAACACCTCTTTACCCTGATCGG
Organism: Pontiella sp.; assembly: GCA_050298955.1. Lineage (GTDB taxonomy): Bacteria > Verrucomicrobiota > Kiritimatiellia > Kiritimatiellales > Pontiellaceae > Pontiella. Next base: position 39,038 of record JBNKVA010000010.1, on the reverse strand, counting down.
TATCGGTCTGGGCTTTCTGTATGGGGCCTGGGAACTCTGGAAGATGGCGGCCTGGTCAAACCCTGAAATCCACGACGAAGAACACGGTCAAAAGAATAGCGGAAAGGAACACCATGGTTCACATCCATCCTGATGCATTCATCACGTCTGTTCGGGCCGCATTACCCCTCGCAGCTGCATTTTTCATGGGGGGCTCACTGCTGATTCATGAGATAGGTGATCATGTTTCCCCCACAAAAGAGATATTTTATAGTTGGCTGCTCGTTTTCTTTAATGCTTATATCGGTATCTTTATAGCGAATAAGGCGCTCAAGCGGAAATCCGGCGGATTTTTTGCCTGGGCGCTTCTGGGTAACGGCATTCGGGACGGAATCTTCCTGATTTTGCTGTTTTGTTTTTTAGAATGGGAAATTTTAAATGCACGCGGGTTTGTATTGAAGACGTTTTTCGGGTATTTCACCTTCCTCGCGGTGGTGATATACGGCCTTCAAAACCACATGCAGAGGCTGTCGGAAAACCCGCCGGGCGACAAAAAAGATGAATGAACCAGCCGCCATAGCCGAAGAAGTTGCACACCAGGCGCCGGAGACCCTGGATCGGTCGCACTATGTCCTACAGTGGATCATGCACCATGTAACCGATTCCGGATTCTGGCATACGCCGTTAAAGAAATTCCACCTGCCGGGATGGATGAGCAACAATTCGCTGATGCTGATCATTGCCGGCCTGCTGCTGCTCTTTATATTCGGCGTCCTGTGCCGCTACAAAGCAGGCCGCGCCCCCAGAGGCTGGACCAATGCCATGGAGGTATTGGTGAAGTTTGTCCGCGACGACATCTGTATCGCGAACCTGGGAGAGAAGGATGGCCGGAAGATGGCCCCCCTCTTCCTGACCTTTTTCTTCTTTATTACCGTTTGCAACCTGATGGGACTGTGCCCCATGTTTTCCACGGCCACCGGCAACATTAATGTCACCTTCGGACTGGCAACCATCACCTTCTTTTTCATGGTGTTCGGCGCGATTTATGTGAACGGGCCGGTCAAATTTTTCAAGAGCTTTGCGCCCTCCGGCGTACCGTGGCCCATCCTGTTCATCATTGTCCCGCTCGAAATGATCGGGCTGGTGATCAAAAGCGCGGCGCTGACCATTCGCCTGTTTGCCAACATGCTGGCCGGGCACATCGTAGTCTTTTCGCTGATCGGCCTGGTGGTCGCCTTTGGTTTGGCCGCCCTGCCGGCACTCGTCATGGCCCTTGCCATCAGCATGATGGAAATCTTCATCGCCTTCCTGCAGGCCTACGTTTTCACCCTGCTCTCGGCCATGTTCATCGGCCAGATGTACCACCCGGCGCATTGATTAAATGACTTTCGAACCAGAATTACGGAACTAAATAACCCAGGAGAATAAAATGAACACAGCAGTATTAGGTGCGGGACTCGTAACCATTGGAGCAGCCTTCGGTATTGGCTGGATCGGCTCTGCGGCCATGAATGCCATGGGCCGTCAGCCGGAAGCCGCCCCCAAGATCCAGACCGCCATGCTGATTGCCGCGGCCCTGATCGAAGGCGTCGCCCTGTTTGGCGCAGTGATCTGCTTCCTGGCCAACTAATCCGGTAACGAACGTTTTATCCAGGAGTAGCCATGGCTGATCCGGTACAGTACACCGACACCGAGCACAATCTTTCAGCAACGGTTGAAACGCAGCCTCCGCATGGGGATGATCACTCTGCGGACGTGAACCCGATGGAGATCTCCGGCCAGATGGTCATCTGGACGTGGGTCGTCTTCGTGTTGCTGCTGCTCGTGCTCTACAAGGTGGCCTGGAAGCCCATCCTTGCCGCGCTGGATCAGCGAGAAAAGGATATCCAGGACTCCATCGACCATGCGGAACAGGTCCGGCAGGAACTTGAAAGCATCGACGAGAAGCGCGCGGAAATCATCGGCAAGGCCGATGAAAAATCCAAAGCCGTGCTCGAAGCCGCCCGCAAGGGCGCACAGGAGCAGGCCCGGGTGATCGAAGCCAAGGCGCGTGAAGAAGCCCAGATCCTGGCGGAAAACGCGAAGCGTGAGATCGATGCCAGCCGGGCCAAGGCCGAGGACGAGCTGCGCGCGGAAAGCGCAGCGTGGGCGCGGGCGCTGGCCAGCAAGCTGATCGAAGCCAACCTGGACGACGAAAAGAACCGGGCCCTGACCGACAAACTCATTCAGGAGCTGTAGCACAGCGATGGATATTCCAGCCGTAGCCAGTCGATATGCCCAGGCGTTCTATGACCTCACGGTCGAGGAGAACGTGGCCGATGCCGTGCGGATTGACCTGGCCACCATCCGTGAGCTGATCGGCCACACGGCCGACTTTGCGGATTTTCTGGAGAACCCGACCATCACGCCGAAGGTGGCCGAGAAGACCGTAGCCGCGCTGTTTCATGAAAAGGTGCATCCGGCCACCCTGCTGTTCATCCGGTTTCTCGCAGCGCGCGGGCGGCTGAGCCAGCTGCGGGCGGTCTGCGATGCCTATGAGCAGCGTATCTGCAGGGACAAAGGCATTCTCCGGGTCAGAATCATCGCTGCCCATGAACTGACCGGCGAGCAGCTATCGGCAATGAAACAGAAACTCCATGCCCAGTACGGGAAAACCATTGAAGCGGAAGTACAGATCGACCCCTCGCTGATCGGCGGCTTTAAAGTTCAGGTGGGCGATCTGATCAGGGATTTCAGCCTGGTCAGCAAGCTCGACCAGTTTGAACAATCCGTGATGTATGCGGAGCACGAACACCACAAGTTGAAGGTATAATCATGGCACTAGACATCAAGCCCGATGAAGTATCATCCATTTTAAAACAGCAGATAAAGGATTTCGCGGGACGGGCGACGGAATACGAGGCCGGCACCGTACTCAGCGTCGGCGACGGCATCGCCCGGGTTTACGGACTGTCCCATGTGCTGGCCGGTGAGCTCGTGGAGTTTGCCAACGGCATGAAGGGCATGGCGCTCAACCTCGAAGAGGACAATGTCGGCGTCGCCATCTTCGGATCGGACACCGACATCCGGGAAGGCGACGAGGTCAAGCGGACCGAAACGATTGCCGCCGTCCCCGCCGGCGACGGCCTCACCGGCCGTGTAGTCGATGCGCTGGGCCAGCCGATTGACGGCGGCCCCGCCCTGCATGACGTTGAATACCGCCAGATCGAAGTCAAGGCGCCGGGAATCATTGACCGCAAGGACGTGCATGAACCCATGCAGACCGGCATCAAGGTCATCGATGCGCTCACGCCCGTCGGCCGCGGACAGCGCGAGCTGATCATCGGCGACCGCAAGACGGGCAAGACGGCGCTGGCCATCGACACCATCATCAACCAGCGCGGCGAAAACGTACATTGCTTCTACGTGGCCATCGGCCAGAAGCGCTCTACGGTGGTACAGGTGGCCGAAACGCTCAAGAAACACGGTGCGATGGAATACACCACCATCATTTCGGCCACCGCATCCGATCCGGCACCCATGCAGTTCCTGGCGCCCTTTTCCGGAACGGCGATGGCGGAATACTACCGCGACACCGGCAAGCATGCCCTGATTGTTTATGACGACCTGACCAAGCAGGCCCAGGCCTACCGCCAGCTGTCGCTGCTGCTGCGCCGCCCACCCGGACGCGAAGCCTATCCCGGCGATGTTTTCTATCTACACTCCCGCCTGCTCGAGCGCTCCGCCAAGATGAGCGACGCGAAGGGTGCCGGCAGCCTGACTTCGCTGCCGATTATTGAAACGCAGGACGGCGATGTTTCTGCCTATATTCCGACCAACGTGATTTCGATCACCGACGGACAGATCTTTCTCGAGTCCGACCTGTTCAATTCGGGCCAGCGCCCGGCGATCAACCCCGGCCTCTCGGTTTCGCGGGTTGGCGGTGACGCACAGGTCAAGGCCATGAAGCAGACGGCCGGCACGCTGCGCCTCGACCTGGCCCAGTACCGCGAGCTCGCGGCCTTCGCGCAGTTTGCCTCCGACCTCGATGCCTCAACGCGCCGGCAGCTGGAGCGCGGGCAGCGCCTAATGGAAGTCATCAAGCAGGGCGTAAATGTCCCGGTCGAGGTGGCCAAACAGATCATGATCATCTTTGCGGGCACGAACGGTTTTCTCGACGATGTCCCGGTGGCCGCCGTCGGCAGGTTTGAACAGGAACTCTATGAAGCCCTCGACTCCCGCTACGCGGAAGTCCTTCGGAAGATCAAGGAAGAGAAAGTCCTGAGTGACGAGCTCAAGGAGCAGATCAAGGAATCCCTCGAGGACTTTAAGCGTACCTTTGAAGCGTAGTTTTGACCCGGTAGACCCTTATGGCCAGTATCAAGGAATACAACCGCAAGCTTGGCAGCCTGAAGAACACGGTGAAGATCACCAAGACCATGAAAATGGTCTCGGCGGGCAAGCTGCGCCGTGCCCAGAACGCCCAGAGCCGGGCCAGGGACTATGCCTATCAGGTCAACAACCTGATTTACCGCATTGCCGGCGCAGTCGAGCCGGACATGCATCCCCTGCTGACCCCGCGGGAAAAGGTTGAAACAGTCCTGCTGCTGGTCTTTTCATCGGACAAGGGTCTGTGCGGCGGATTCAACAACAACCTCATCAAGTCCGTGCAGAAAAAGTGCGACCAGCTGGAAGCCCAGGGCAAGGCCGTCAGCCTGGCCTTCTGCGGCCGCCGCGGCTACCTCCACTTTGCCAAGCGCGCCAACGTCTTCAAGGACTATCCTGATGTCACGGCCGCCCCGAGCTCACGCAATGCGACGATGATTGCCGATGATCTGATGGAGACCTTCGGCCGAGGTGAGTTTGATGAGGTCCACATGCTCTACAACCATTTCGCCAGCCCGCTGTCGCAGGTGCCGCAGAGCGACCAGCTCCTGCCGCTGCCGATGACGACACTGGCGGATCATGACAAGGTGGAGACGATCCAGGAGGATGACTTCATCGCCGAGCCGCCGCTGGTGGAACTGCTGCCCCGTCTGGTTCCCATGCTGGTGGTGTTCAAGGTCTTTTTCGCCCTGCTCGAAAATGCGGCGGGTGAACACGGTGCGCGCATGACGGCCATGGACAACGCGACCACCAATGCGAACAAGATGATCGACGAATATACGCTGCTGCGCAACCGTGCGCGGCAGGCCGCCATTACCACCGAGCTGATTGAAATTATTTCCGGCGCAGAAGCCCTATAACCCTTTGTTTAGAGACTTGAGTAACAGGAGAATCCCCATGAGCACGGCAACCGATACCGCAACCGGAAAAATTTCCCAGATTCTGGGAGCGGTCATTGACGTTAAATTTCCGGAAGGCAGCCTTCCCCATATTCTGACTGCACTGAAGCTGTCCAATCCCTCCATCAGTGATGAACCGGAAAACCTGACCCTCGAGGTTTCGCAGCATCTGGGCGACAATACCGTGCGCTGCATCGCGATGGACACCACCGACGGTCTGGTCCGTGGAGCTCCGGTCCGCAACACCGGCGACATGATCCGCGTGCCGGTCGGAACGAAAACACTCGGCCGCGTGATGAACCTGCTCGGTGAACCCATTGACCAGCAGGGTCCGATTGACAGCGAAACCACCTCCGTCATTCACCGCGATGCTCCGGCTTTTGACCAGCAGGACACGGCGGATAACATGCTGGTTACCGGCATCAAGGTGATCGACCTCCTCGCCCCGTACAAGAAGGGCGGAAAGATCGGCCTGTTCGGCGGTGCCGGTGTGGGCAAGACCGTATTGATTCAGGAGCTCATCAATAATATCGCCAAGGGCCACGGCGGCTACTCGGTGTTCGCCGGCGTCGGGGAACGCACCCGTGAGGGCACGGCACTCTTCCGCGAAATGGGCGAAGCGGGCGTCATGGACAAAACCGCTATGATCTACGGCCAGATGAACGAACCGCCGGGTGCCCGTGCCCGCGTCGCTCTTTCCGCGCTGACGATGGCGGAGCACTTCCGTGATGAGATGAACCAGGACGTGCTGCTTTTCGTCGATAACATTTTCCGGTTCACCCAGGCCGGCTCGGAAGTCTCCGCGCTGCTCGGACGCATCCCGTCCGCTGTGGGCTACCAGCCGACGCTCGGCACCGACATGGGGGCACTGCAGGAGCGCATCACGTCCACCAAAAACGGATCGATCACGTCAATTCAGGCAGTATACGTGCCGGCCGACGACTATACCGACCCGGCGCCGGCAACGACCTTTGCCCACCTGGATGCGACCACCGAGCTGTCCCGCCCTATTTCCGAGCTGGGCATTTATCCCGCCGTGGATCCGCTGACCTCCACCTCCTCGATCCTGAATCCCCATATTGTCGGACAGGAGCACTATGATGTCGCACGCGGGGTGCAGGAAATCCTGCAGAAATACAAGAACCTGCAGGATATCATCGCCATCCTGGGGATGGACGAACTGTCCGAGGAAGACCGCCTCACGGTCGACCGGGCGCGCAAGGTGCAGAAATTCCTGTCGCAGCCGTTCGACGTCGCCAAGCAGTTCAGCGGCATCGACGGCATCTTTGTTCAGCTGGATGACACGATCCGCTCCTTCAAGGAAGTGCTTGAAGGCCGGCATGACGATGTTCCGGAAATGGCCTTCTACATGGCCGGCGGAATCGACGACGTACTGGAAAAAGCCAAGAGCCTCTAACCATGCCGCAGTTTCACCTCCATATCACCACGCCCGAGGGCAATATCTGGGACGATGACGCCGATGCCATCGTTGCCTACGGCTCCGAGGGTCATATCGGGGTGCTGGCCAACCACGCCCCGATGATCGCCGCCCTGCAACCGGGCGTTCTCAAGGTCCAGGCGGGCGATAAAACCCAATACTACGCCGCAGGTGACGGGGTGCTGGAAGTGCGTATAGATAAGGAAGTGGTTCTGCTCGTCGACTATGCGGAACCCTACCCCACCGCAGGCGAAGCCCGTTCGCATCTCGAATCCCACTGACGAGTCCAGGTCACGGTTGGCGCTCAGCCAGCAGTTGCCGGGCACGGGCCAATGATGCGTCGATGGATGGGCAGAAGTTTTCTGAACCGACTTCTAGCAGGAACCCGGATTGACTGAATACGGAATACGGCTGCTGCGTTACGCCCGAGAAAATCAGCTGCGTTCCCTGCCGGCGGCATTTGTGATGAAGCTCTTCAAGCACATGCAGGCCGGTGGCATCAATGGAGGGAACGTTTCGAATGCGGATAATCAGCACCGGCACCTCGCGCTTGATTTCCCGCAGGGCATTCCAGAACGTGTCGGCTATACCGAAAAAGAAGGGACCGTTCACTTCGTAAACCTCGACGCCTGAAGGAACCTCGCAAAGCGCAATCGACATCGGATCAAATTCCGGATCCTCGTCGCCCTTCAGCTCGCGGGTAATCTCGCTGACATTGGCCAGCTCGGACATACGCCTCATGAACAGCAGGGAGGATAGAACCACTCCCACCTGGACGGCCAGCGTGAGGTCAACGAGCACGGTCAGGAGAAACGTGAGCAACAGGACGAGCCGATCGCTCCGCGGGCCCTTGAGAATCGAAGCAAAATGGCGGAGCTCGCTCATATTATAGCTGACCACCACGAGAATTCCGGCGAGTGAGGCCAGCGGAATTTTCACCGCCAGCGGTGCGCAGGCCAGCAGGATCAACAGCAGCATGATGGCGTGTATCATACCCGCCATCGGGGTCCGTGCACCGCTTTTAACGTTGGTGGCCGTACGGGCAATCGCGCCTGTGGCGGGAATACCTCCGAAAAAGACACTGCCGATATTGGCAATGCCCTGTGCAATCAGCTCGGTGTTGGGACGGTGTTTGCCGCCGATCATCCCGTCGGCCACCGTGGCGGAGAGCAGCGACTCGATGGCGGCCAGCAGGGCCACAGTGAACGATGCCGATACCAGACCGCGCAGGTGCTCGAGATCAGGAGCAGGCAGGCCGGGCTTCGGAAGCATTCGAGGCAGTTGGCCGAAACGCCCGCCAACAGTCTCTACGTCGAGGTGGAACAGCGCAACAGCGGCAGTCGCCAGCACCATCGCAATCAGCATGCCGGGCAGGCGCGGCGCAAACCGACGCTGAAGAATAATCACCAGCACCGTCCCCAGACCGACGGCAGCCGTCGAAAGCGAAGCTGTACCGGAGGCATGGAAATAGGCGCCCCACTTGGGAATGAATTCGGCGGGAACTTCTTCCATATGAAGCCCGAACAAATCCTTGATCTGCGTCGAAAAAATGACGAGGGCAATGCCGGAGGTAAAACCCGTTGTAACCGGGAAAGGAATGAAGCGAATCAGGCCGCCCAGCCGAAAAACCCCGAACAGGACAAGAATGAGGCCTGCAAGCAGCGTGCACCATGCCAGGCCGGCATAGCCGTATTGCGCGACGATGCCGGAAACGATTACCACGAACGCGCCGGTGGGCCCCCCGATCTGCACCCGGCTTCCTCCGAGCAGGGAAATCAGGAAGCCGGCTATGATAGCCGTAAAGAGGCCACGCTCAGGCGGCAGACCACTGGCAATGGCAAATGCCATGGCCAGTGGAAGGGCCACCACGCCGACGGTCAGGCCGGCAATCGCGTCGGCAATGAAGGTGGCCGTGTTGTAACCCTTTACCAATGTAAAGAGCTTGGGTTTAAACATACGCCTCCGTTACATGAAGAAACGGACGAATAGATAGACGTGCGCTATCGCCAGCGAGGCCAACATGAACGGGAACCCGTATTTCGTGAATCCCATGAAGCTGATCCGGCAGTTGTTGCGGTTGGCAATCTGCGAAATCACCACGTTGGCCGATGCACCCACCAGCGTTCCGTTTCCTCCCAGACAGGCCCCCAGCGCCAGCGCCCACAGCAGCGGCTCGGCAATATGCAGATGGATTTCTTCAGCGCCTTCGATGCCCATGCTTTGGGCAAAGACGGGAATGATCCCTTTGACCAACGGAATCATGGCCATCACCAGAGGAATGTTGTCGACGATGGCCGATGCGATCGCACTGAACCAGAGAATCGTCAGGGCCGTCTTGGCCAGATCGCCGCCGCAAATGTGCAGGATAAATTCGCCCATCTTTTCAAAAACATGGTGATGCTCCAGAGCGGCAATCATCATGAAGAGGCCGGCAAAGAAGAGAATGGTGTTCCATTCCACGTGCACCAGCGAGTGATGAATATCCTTGCGGCAGACCAGTACCATCACCATGGCTCCGGCCAGTGCAATGATCCCCGGCTCTACATGCAGCGCATGACCCGCAAAGAATCCGGCCAGGACAAGGCCGAAAACAACCAGGGCCTTGCGCAGTACGCCGGGCTCGAGAATCGCTTTTTCCGGCCGCGAGGTTTCGATGCGCCTGCGGGTGGCATCGGTCGTCCTGATCCGTTTGCGGAACATAAAGGCCATGACCGCCAGCAGCAATATCATCATTACCAGTACCGGCGGGCCCAGGTTGACCAGAAAGTCGTTGAATGACAGATGGGTCTGCGAACCGATCAGGATATTCGGCGGATCCCCCACCAGCGTGGACGTACCGCCGATGTTTGAAAAGACGGCTTCCATGATCAGGATCGGCGGCGCCGGCATCTCCAGCAGCTGGCAGAGCAGAATGGTGATCGGCGCCATCAGGATAACCGTCGTGACGTTGTCCAGAAAGGCGGAAAGTACGGCGGTCAAAACCATGAAGAAGACCGCGATGAGCAGGCCGTTGCCCCGGGCGACACGCGCCAGCTTGATGGCCAACCACTCGAACACCCCGGTGTCGGTAAGTGTGTTGACGATCACCATCATGCCGATCAGCAGGAACAGCACGTTCATATCGATGGCATGCAGGGCCTCCTCGTATCCGACGAGGTGCAGTCCGATCATCAGGCCGGCACCGATGAGTGCCGCGATCGTTTTATCGATGAGTTCCGTGGCAATGAAAAAATAGACCACGAGAAAGACTAGAATTGGAAGTAACATGTTGTATCCCCGGATTAGAAGTTGATCACGTTGTCAAGCACGACGCCCTTATCGATCGTGCCGACCCAGCGCCCGCTGTCATCAGTGACGTACAGCTTGGTGCAATTGCGGATCGCCAGATCAAACACGATTTCCATGATGGTGTAGTTCATGGGCACGGTCTTGGCCTGCGCCTCCATCATGTCGCGCGCAAGGATGTTGCGTTCGTCCTCGAAGTATTTTTCGAAGGGATCGAACTCGGCGATGAACGAAACACTCTTCAGTTTCGAAAAGAAATCCGGCAACCCATAGCGGAACAGCCGCTCCACCGTAATCTCACCCAGCACCTGCCCCTCCGCGTTAATCACGGGAATGGCCATCAGGTTGTTTACGCTCATCATGTGCGTGCATCGGGAAACCGGCTCATCTTCGCGGATACTGAAACGCGGCGGACGCATGATATCACGCGCTTCGATAATCTTGTCGATACGCGGATTGTGCTGCTTCACGATGCTGCGCAGCTCTTCCGGCTTTTCTGCCTTCAGCACTTCTGCATGCACGTCGGGATTCGTCAGCAGGCGGGCCATCTGTGACATCAGCTTGAGCGAGATCGACTGTTCTTCCAACGGCACCAGATAGAGACAGATGATCCGCACGGGAAACTCCTCAAACATGACCGGCTCGTCAAAAGTCGCAACGGCAAACAGCGCCTTTGCGAGGTTCTCCAACCGGGCATGCGGAAAGGCAATGCCATCGCCTACCGCGGTAGTGCGTTGCTCTTCGCGTTTGAGGAGTGCCGCCACGATTTCATCCTGCGACAGCCTGGGGTTGGCTTGGTAGAATTCATCGGTGCAAAGCGTCCGGACAATCCGGTCCAGAACCTCGTTGCGGCTGAGCGATTCAACATGGGGCTGCCACGACTCAATCCGACGGGTGTAGTTCATTACATTCATAAGGGGACCTCCGCTTACAGATTGGTTTCGGCCTTGGCGTGCAGATAGTGAGCAAGAATGTTCTTGGCCTCCAGCGTGCCGACCAACCGGCCGTCATCGTCGACTACGGCAATCTCGCGAATATGGTTCTGGTCCATCAACGCGATCACTTCCTTCAGCAGGGAGCCGCCGCTGACAGTGACCGGGGGCTCGGCGAGATCACCGCCGGAATGGAAATTGAGTACATAGGCGATGGCCGGCAGCATTTCCTGCTCGTCCGATTTCTGGCGCGAAAGCTCCAGCACCTTCATGGCAATCTGCTTGGCCTGCAGGACTCCGGTGAGTTCCCCGGCTTCATCCTCGAGATAAACCTTGTAGCGGTCGGACGTGCACAGCATCTCCGCAAGCTTTTCCAGCGAGGTAGTAGCGCCCGCACGCAGGCAGGTGGTATTGATCAGATACGAAATGTCTTTAACGGTCGTGTTTTCTAAGTTGGCTTTCATGGTTCTCCTTGGAATTTAATCAGTGAATGGAATAGACGCTGTAGATTACAGATCGACCCGGTCGACCTGCCTGTACGTATAGGTACGTCCATCGTTCAGATTAAATTCGCAAGGGCATCAACCAGCCGAGCGAACGGTGTGAGGCGGAAACGGTGAAGGCATGCGCAGCTTGTGAAAGGCAGGCCGCACAGTGCTCGTCCAGAACTTCATAGCCTTCAAAACCAGTGAGGTCACACGTGCCGTCGGGATGTTCCTCGGGAAGATCCTCCATGCACTCTTCAACGCTATCCTCCTCTACTTCGCCAAGCGAAGCGGTTGCCTTGGAGGCACAGCAGGGCGCGATGCTGGCAGCCAGCACACCCAGACTGAGCAAGAGCGTCAGAAGAAAATAAAATGGATAGCGTGACTTCATTCGTATCGTATCATGCAGCGGCGGTCTGCCGCTGCACCAGTTCGGCGCTCACTTTGCGCCGGGCGGCGCGCTGGTCAAGCACGCCCAGTAGCTTTCCGCTTTCTTCGTTTTCAACCACCGGCAGCACCTCGACCTGGGTGTCATGCATATCCCTCAGCGCCTGGGCCAGGTTGGTGCCGGCCAGCACCCGGTCCTGCAAAGGCTGCATCACATCGCCCACGACGAGCCAGAGCCAGGTATCGCGGTCAACCAGCACCTCTTTAAGCATATCGAAGGTGAGCACGCCGGAAATGGTGCCGTCGGCGGCCACGACCGGATAGACCAGGGCATCCTGCTCCGCAAAGTTATGAACCACCTGGGCCAGGGGTGTACCTTCTGTAAGCGGCACCACGTCGGTATCCACCACATCGGAAACCTTCAGCTCGGCCATCACATCTTCTTCAGTCACGTTGCGCCCCACTTCATCCGCCTTTTTGATGGCGAGCTTGGCAAAGGCCGGACCGATGAGCTGTACGCACAGTGTAGTCGCCGTCACGGTAAAGATGATCATGTCGCCGAGGCTCATGCCGTCAACCACGGGAATATGCTGCAGGCTGTCGCTGGCCACGATCGACAGGCCCACGGCGACACCGCCCTGTGCAAAGAGGGCCATGCCCATGTAATTCTGCACCGGTTTTTCCGCCTTGGAGATCCGCGCGCCCCAGAAGGAACCGAGCCATTTTCCCAGGCTCCGCATCAGCACATACGACGCCACCAGGCCCCACAGCCAGAGCGGCATGTTGCCGAGTGAAAGCCGCGCGCCGACCAGGACAAAAAAGATGATGTAGATGGGCGTGGAAAATGAACGGATGACTTCAAAAAGGTGTTTTGAGCGTCGCGGCGCCCGGTTGATCAGCACGATGCCGATCGCCATGGTGGCCAGAATGACATCCATCTCAAATGCAACGGCCAGTCCGATGCAGAGCAGGATGATGCCCACCGAAATCCCCAGGCGTTTTTCGGTTTGCGGCATGTAGTGCATCATGGCATTGAGGACAAAGCCCGCCGCAACCCCCATCAGAATGGCACCGCCCAGATCAATCGCCGTATGCAGCATCGCCGCGCCGACGGATTCTCCGCCGCCGCTCGCCAGAATGGAGGCAATGCTCGTACCCAGTCCATAGAGTGTCATGGCCAGGGCATCATCGAGCGCTACGATAGCGATGATCGCCGTGGTCAATACACCGGCCGAGCGGTATTCCCAGAGGACATCGATCGTTGAGGCCGGATCGGTTGCGGATGCGATGGCTCCAAACACGATCCCTGCCGCGACCGCCATCACCCAGTCCTGAATGACCAGATAGACAATGCCGGTCGAAGCGAGGCCCACCAACAGAAACGCCGCCAGACCTTCGCCCAGCAGGATCGCCGTGAACTGCCGGCCGTATTTCCTGAAGATACTTGCACTCAACTCCCCTCCTACCAAAAAACCGATCAGGCCCAGCGCAAAATTATTAAACGGGGCGAGATCCGCAATATCCTGGGGATGCAGCAGGCCAAAGCCGGTATCCCCGATCAGAACACCGACCACGATATAGCCGACGACCTGCGGTATGTTCAGCTTCTGGAAGATCCATGCACCGACCACTCCGCCTGCCACACAGATACCGAGAACGGCCAATACGCCAAGCTCAAAATGCATCAGGCTACTCCTCGGAAACGAGTTGCGAATAAATGAATGCGGGATCATCCGAATCGATGATCTTCTTGCGCGCATCGGCATCTTTCAGGTGACTGCTCACCGCCGACAGCGTGCGGATATATTTTGCATGCTGATCCGATCGCGCGGCGAGCATGCAGACGATATGCACCGGTTTCCCGTCCAGCGATGAGTACCCGGATATCGGTTGTTTACAGACTGCCACGGCCATAACCAGATCCGAAACGGAATCGATGCGTACATGCGGGACGCCGACACCAAATCCAATGCCGGTGCTCATCAGCTCTTCGCGGGCAAAAATGCCGTTGAGCAGCTCATCGCGCTGGTGGACAAGCGGCGACTCAGCCAGCAGGTCGACCAGCTTCGTCAGCACCGTCTTCTTGTCCGCCGTCTCCAGAATAACGATGCGATCCTGCGTCAGCAGGTCGGTGCTGCCGGAGCTTTTCTTTGAGATGGCCGGGGTCGTCTTGCTCGATAAGCGTGAGTTGACCCAGTTTTCCACATCCTCCCGTTTAAAGCGCCATGTAGTACCCAGCTTGCCGCCCGGAAGGTCTCCCTTTTGAGCCCAGTCATACACCGTACGCTCCGAAACGCGCAAATAGTCAGCAACTTCTTCGATTGTCATAATTTCGTGCATATACGCATCTCCCGCATTAATTCGCGGTAAACTACATCAAACCGCACTGTCTGCAAGGAATATTTCAGGTTTATTTCAGGCGCGGCCCCGGTCAGGGCGCTGTGACACCCCGATGACCGAGCGGATTACGGATTGCAACCTGCTCCAGGGCCTTAGATCGAATGCTCAATTCCTTTTTTTTCCAGGGTATTGCGGCTGAGCATTGAACCGAAGTTACGGAAAGCGCACGCCTCGAGTATTTTGCGGCTTATTCCACGATCCGCATCCGCAAGTGCACCTCCTATGGGCTCATAGCGTATCTGAGCCAAGTATTCCGGGGGAAAAGCCCTTTCCGGCGATCCTCTGACAGTTTCTTCTGTTCAATACCGTCGTCGGAATTTATCTTCTCATTCCTACTCGTCGGGAGTCGTTTTACATGAGCCAAGTGCCGTTTTGCCATCTGCATTTCCATACCTGCTACAGCCTGCTGGACAGCGCGGTTAAGATCAAGGATGCCGTCAAGGCGGCCAATGACATGGGCATGGAATATCTGGCCATGACGGACCATGGCGTGCTGTTCGGCGCAGTGGAATTCTACAAGGCCTGCATGGGGGCTGGCATCAAGCCGATCATTGGCTGCGAGGTATATGTCGCGCGCCACGGAATCGAGGAAAAAAGCTCCCAGCGCAACAACATGCACCTGGTTCTGCTCGCTGAAACGCAGGAGGGCTACGCCAACCTCGTCAAACTGGTCTCCCACGCCCATCTGCAAGGTGTATACTACAAACCCCGCATCGACAAAGACCTGCTGCGGCAGCACAGCAAGGGACTGATCGGCCTGTCGGCCTGCCTGCGCGGCGAGGTCAACGAGGCCTGCATGCTCGGCGACCTCGACAAGGCCGAAGCACTGGCCCGCGAATATTCCGATATTCTGGGCGAGAACAACTTTTTCCTCGAGCTGCAGGATCATGGCATTGCCGATGAAAAGACGGCGCGGCAGAACATGCTCGAGGTGGCCCAGCGCACCGGTCTGCCCCTGGTGGTAACGAACGACGTCCACTATGTGCGCAAGGAGCATGCCGAAGCCCATGATGTGCTCATCTGCCTTCAGCGCGGCGACCTGGTTGCCGATCCCAACCGCGGTCGCTATGAGGGCGATCAGTTTTACATGAAGAGCGGCGCGGAGATGGCGGCCCTCTTCCCCGATCAGCCGGAAGCCATCGCCAACACCATCGCGATCGCCAAGCGCTGCAACGTGGAGTTTTTTTTCCCGGAAAAGGCAGAGGATCTGCACTTTCCCGAGTTTCCGCTGCCGGAAGGCTTTAAGAACGACAAGGACTACCTGATCCACCTTGGAAAAGCCGGCCTGAAAAACCTCTATGGCATTGAGGATCTGGACCATCCCAGGGATGAGCGCGAGGCGGAGATCAAGGATCGCTTCTACTACGAAGTGGGCGTAATCGAAAAAACCAACTACATCAACTATTTCCTCGTAGTGGCCGACTTTATCCAATACGCCCGGCGCGACGGCGTTCCGGTGGGTCCCGGCCGCGGGTCCGGCGCCGGCTCGCTGCTGGCCTACTCGCTGGAAATCACCACCGTCGATCCGCTTAAGTACAGCCTGATTTTTGAGCGCTTCCTCAATCCGGAACGCGTCTCGCCCCCCGACTTCGATATCGACTTCTGCCCCACCCGCCGCGCGGATGTGATCCGATATGTGCGCGACAAGTATGGCGAAGACTGCGTAGCGCAGATCATCACCTTCGGCACCCTCGGGGCCAAGACGCTGATGCGCGACCTGGGCCGCGTACTGGAGATTCCACTGCCCTACTGCGACCGGCTTGCCAAAATGATTCCCGAGACACCGGGCACCACGCTGGAAAAGGCGCTGGCCGAAAGTCCGGATTTCAAAAAGGCGACCGAGAGCGAGGAAGATGCACGCCGGATCATGAAATACGCGCGCCTGCTCGAAGGCCTGCCGCGCCATACCGGCATGCATGCCGCCGGCGTGGTGATCGGTGAAAGGCCGCTGATCGATATCATCCCGCTCACCCGAGAGCCGAAGGAAAAACTGACGGTGGTCCAGTTTGAAAAAGGCCCGACCGAGGAGATCGGCCTGCTCAAGATGGACTTTCTCGGGCTGAAAAACCTGACGACCATCTATGAAGCCTGCGCGCTGATCAAACGGAATCACGGCATCGACATCGACCCCGAAAAACTGCCGATCGACGACGCCAAGACCTTCGAGCTGCTGGCCCGGGGCGATACGGTGGGCGTCTTTCAGCTGGAATCCGGCGGCATGCGCGACACCCTCCGGCAGGTCGGCCCCGACTGCATCGAGGACATCATCGCGATCCTCGCGCTTTACCGCCCGGGTCCGATGCAGTTTATCCCGGCCTTCACCAAGCGCAAGCATGGGCAGGAACAGGTTGAATATGATCACCCGCTGCTCGAGGAGATCCTGAAGGAGACCTACGGAATCATCGTCTATCAGGAGCAGATCCAGCAGGCCGCGCAGAAGCTCGCCGGCTTCTCGCTTGGCCAGGGGGATATCCTGCGTCGTGCCATGGGCAAGAAAAAGCCGGAGGTCATGGCCGCCCAGCGCGAAAAGTTTGTGGAGGGCTGCAACGCGACCAACGGGATTGATGCCAAGCAGGCCGGAAAGATTTTTGACAACATCGAGAAGTTTGCACAGTACGGCTTCAACAAATCGCACTCCACCGCCTATGGCTTCGTGACCTACCAGACCGCCTGGCTGAAGGCGCACTATCCGGCCGAATTCATGGCCGCGCTGCTCTCGGGCGAAATGGGCAACTCCGATAAACTGACCGGCTTTATCGGCGAGGCCAAGGAGATGGGTATTGATGTGATGCCGCCGTGCGTCAACGAATCGATCGCCCGTTTCAACGCGGTGCCGGACGGCAGCGGCATCCGCTTCGGCATGGCGGCCATCAAGGGGGTCGGCGAAGGCGTTGTGGCTGACATCGTGGTGGAGCGTGACGAAAACGGACTGTATGAAGGATTGATGGACTTTTGCGCCCGCGTGCCCAATGCCAACAAGAAGGTGCTGGAAAGTCTGATCCGCTGCGGGGCCTTCGACTTTTCGGGCATTCACCGAGCACGGCTTTTCGACGGCATCGATATCGCCCTGGGCCGCGCCGATGAAGCGCGCAAGGACAAGGCCTCCGGCCAGTGTTCCATGTTCGATATGATGGGCGGTGAGGAAGAAGCCGCCGGCAGCTCGGACGAGGAGCTGCCGGACGTGAAGCCGTGGACGGAATCCGAGATGCTGGCTGCCGAGAAGGAGCTGATCGGCTTCTTTATCTCGGGCCACCCGCTGGCCCGGCACGAATGGGTGCTCGACCGCTTTGCATTGACGCGGATGAAGGACATCCAGAAGCTGGCCTCCGGCACCCGCACGCGCGTGGGCGGCATGGTAACCGAAATGCGGAAGCTTTTTACGAAGAAGGACCAAAAACCGATGGCGACCTTTCGCATTGAAGGGCTTGAGGGCTCAATCCCCGCCATTATCTTTCCCAATCCATATGAGCAGTACGGCCAGCTGGTCGAGGATGATGCCACCCTGATGTTCGGCGGCATCATGATGGAGGAGGAGAGCGGAGACCCTAAATTCCAGGTTATGGAAATATTTCCGCTGGAACAGGCTTCATCGCTGTTTTGCGACCGCGTCAGCATCCACCTGCCGGAAATGGGTGTAAACTCACACGTGATGGAAACCCTGCGCGATGTAGCTACGGAATTCACCGGCAGTACACCGCTGCACCTCTGCATTGAGTTTGTGGACGGCCCGAAGGTTTTCATCAATGCCGATCATGCTTTTAAGGTACGCCCCTGTCCGGAACTGGAGCACCGAATCGAACATACCATCGGTGAGGGATTGGTCTACATCGCCGCTAAATCGGCGCCGTTGCGCAACCCGCCGCCGGAACGAAAATGGAAGCAGCGCAGGCAGGGATAGAGCGGATGAAATATAAACCTGCACATATTATTGAATATGTCCTTGTGGTGCTGCTGGGCGGTCTTGTTCGCGTGCTGCCGTTGCGGATCGCTCTGGCTGTGGGATGGCTGGTGGCGGTCGCCAGCCACTATCTGGGACGCGTGCATGTGGACCGGACCCGCCGCCGCGTCAGACAGGTGCTGGGTCCGAATGCTTCCGATGAGGAGGTTCGCCGCGTGGCATGGCTTGCATGGCGCAACCTCTGCTTCAACGCCATTGAAGGATTCCGCTTTTCCAGGCTGAACGCCAAAAAAATACGAAAGCTGCCAATCGCCCGCCTCGAACCGGAGCTGAAGCGCATTCATAAGGAGTGTGAAACCGGGTTTATAATGGCCACCCCCCATATGGGGAACTGGGAAATGTCCGCGATTGCCGGGGATCTGATGGGTCTGCCGCTTTCTGTGATCGTTCGGAAGCAGAAAAACCCGCTCATCAACACCTACATTAACAAGATGCGCAGGTCGTTTAATCTCGAAGTCATCCATCGCGAATCGAAGATCTGGAAGGGGGTTACAGATCGCATCAAAACGGGGCGGATTATTGGCATCCTGCCCGATATCAGCGTGCGCAGAAACGGGGTGGACGTCGACTTCCTGAATGGAAAAGCAACCGTTGCCCCCGGAGCAGCCCGCTTCGCGCAGCTGGGCCGCTGCCCCATTTACCCCATCGTTGTCCGCCGTATCGGATGGACCAGGCATGATGCCGTCTTGCTGGAACCGATCCAACCCGATCCCGAGGCCGATCGAATCGAAGACCAGCATCGGATGATGCAGGATCTCATGACCGGTTTTTCGAACGAAATCCTGAAAACGCCGGAGCAGTATTTCTGGCACAACAAACGGTGGGTACTTAACACGGACTAAAGGAGGCAGCCATGTTCATCGTCCATGTATTCATTCATGTAAAACCTGAATGTATTGACGATTTCAAAAATGCGACACGTTTGAATGTCGAACATTCCATACAGGAAAAAGGCATCGCGCGTTTCGATTTTCTGGAGCAGCAGGACGATCCGAACCGCTTTGCGCTCGTGGAGGTCTATCGGCAACCCGAAGATGCGGCTAAACATAAGGAAACCACACACTATATGGTATGGCGTGATACCGTGGAGCACATGATGGCGGAACCGCGCAAGAGTATCAAGTTTACGAATCTTGAGCCGGCGGATGCGGGCTGGGGGTGAGCCGGCACTGAAATATAAAGGGCTGTCAAACCCGGCTCCGCCGATTTCGGCACGCGAATTGCTACATCCCGGAGCATGAAGATTCGAAAATACAATCTGCTGAGTGTCCCGTTCTTTGCGTTTTTCTCGAAAAAGGTCTACCGCGAGGTAGGGAAGAACTGGAGAGGCATGAATATGGCCTACCTGTTTCTGCTGATGGCCGTTTGCTGCCTGCCCCCCGCCGTCGCGCTGCGCAAGCACATAACCGAAGGGCTGGAAAACAACCAGACGCATCTGATCAACCAGATTCCCGACATCCAGATCACGGACGGGCGCGTTCTTGTGGACCAACGCGAACCCCTTTATATCACCCGGAAGGACGGCAAGTCCGCCATGATCATCGACACCACGGGCAGCATGAACTACATCGAAGACCCGAACGTTGTCGCACTGCTCATGGAATCATCCCTGATTGTTCGACGGGGTGAAAAGGCGTTCAATACCTTTGACCTCTCCGGCGTGAGCGATTTTTATGTGGATAAGCATATTGTCAATGGCTGGCTGCAGACGGCCAAAGAGGCCATTGCAC
The DNA here is from genome assembly GCA_050298955.1 of Pontiella sp. Classification (GTDB taxonomy): domain Bacteria; phylum Verrucomicrobiota; class Kiritimatiellia; order Kiritimatiellales; family Pontiellaceae; genus Pontiella. Next base: position 19,180 of record JBNKVA010000010.1, on the reverse strand, counting down.
CGATTTCATACAGTCTGTTTCTGATGCTCTCCTACACCTTTGCCCTGGTGGCCCTGCTGCTCGTGTCTATGATCAGTCTTATTATTTCAGCCGTCATGCGTCACAAGCTGACCTTCAGCACCACCCTGCGCATCGCAACGGTGGCCGCGACACCGTCGATCATACTGATCACCCTGTTTTCGGTTCTGGGATTACATATTCCCGAGGTCATTCCGATGGCGCTGACACTGGTTTATCTCTCCATCGGAATCAAGGCCTGCACCTCCGGCTCGGAAGCGGATGGCGAACACATCGACCTGAAAGCCATTCTGCATGAAGAGGATATTAGCGAACAGGCAGCCTAGCCTTACGCCAGTCTTTTGACTCCGCCCATGTAGGGCCAAAGCACTTCCGGCAGATCAATGGTTCCATCCGCATTCTGGTTGTTTTCCATGATGGCGATCACCAGACGCGGCAGCGCGACTCCGGATCCGTTCAAGGTATGGACAAACGCCGGCTTCCCTTCTTCGGTGCGATAGCGGATGTTGGCTCGACGGGCCTGGTAATCCTTGAAGTTTGAGCAGGAGGATACTTCCAGCCACTTATCCTGAGCCGGAGCCCAGAGTTCAATGTCGTAGCATTTGGCCGCGCTGAATCCAAGATCACCGGTGCACAGCTCGATCACGCGATAATGCAGACCCAGTTTCTGCAACACGGCCTCTGCATTTTCCGTCAGCTTTTCGTGCTCTGCTTCCGAGGTTTCCGGCGTGGTAAACTTGACCAACTCCACCTTGTCAAACTGGTGCACGCGCAGCAGGCCGCGCGTATCCTTACCCGCGGAACCCGCTTCACGGCGGAAGCAGGGGGTGTAGGCCGTATGGCAGACCGGCAGCTCCTGATCCAGGATTTCATTACCGTACATGTTGGTCACCGGCACTTCGGCCGTTGGAATCGGATAGAGCTCGTCGATCTGCACATTATACATATCTTCGGCAAACTTGGGCAGCTGTCCGGTTCCGGTCATCGCGGTTGCATTGCACATGAAGGGCGGTGCCACTTCCGTATAACCATGTTCCTCGGTATGAAGGTCGAGCATGAACTGGATCAACGCCCGTTCGAGCCTGGCCCCCCTGCCCGTGAAGAGCGGAAACCCGGAGCCGGCTATCTTGGCCCCGCGTTCAAAATCAAACATGCCCAGTGCCACACCCAGATCCCAATGCGGTTTCGGATCGAAATCAAAGGTTTTCTTTTCCCCCCAGGAGCGAATCACCGGATTGTCGTTTTCATCCTGCCCAAGGGGGGTTGTGTCCGCGGGCATGTTGGGAATAAACAGCAGGTGTTCCCGCAGCTTTGCATCGACCTTGCGGAGCCCTTCATCAAAGTCGGAGATCCTGTCCCCCATCTCGCGCACCTGGGCCTTGATCTCTTCGGGGTCATTGCCCTCTTTGATCATCTGGCCGATGCTCTTGGAAATCCGGTTGCGCTCGGCCTTCAGCTCCTCGGCTTCGGACACGATAGCCCGGCGGCGGTTATCGAGCTCGAGCACGGTATCAATGTCCACATCGGCATTGCGGTTGGCCATGGCGGCCTTGACCGCATCAGCATTTTCACGAATAAATCGGATATCCAGCATAACTCATCCCTTGGTTAGTAAAGCGGGCCGTATTATTCGCCGATGGCGAACCGTTTTGGAAGCGGGAATTCGGACTTTTCCGAATTCCGAAACCCGCCTAGACTTCCTGATCTGCAAAAAAGTGCAGATCGCTGTAAACCAAACGGTCGCGGCAGGCGTATAGGCAGGTAAAGGAACAGGCAAACACCGATGGAGCGGACAGACGAACTTCTCATGGAAGCGTACCGGGACGGCGACCAATCCGCTTTCCCGCATCTGGTCCATCGATACCAAAACCTGTTGTACGGCTATCTCATGCGCATGGTCAATAACAGCGAAATCGCGGAGGACTGCTTTCAGGAAACCTTTCTGCGCGTGCACCGCAAGGCGCACACCTACCGGTCCGGTGCCCGGTTCAAGGGCTGGCTCTACACCATTGCCACGCGCATTGCCATTGACCGCCTCCGGCATGACCTCCGCCGTCCGAATACCGATTCACTTGAAGACCGTGACCCGGCGCAGCCGAATGCCTGTGATCCCGCCGAAGATGCCGCCCGCAGTGAGTTGCGGCAATCGGTACAGGCCGCCATAGAAATGCTTCCACCCCAGCAGCGGGCGGCACTGGTGCTCGCGTACTACCAGGGCCATACCTACACGGAAGTGGCTGAGATCATGGGCTGCTCTATCGGCTCCGTCAAAAGCCACATGTCGCGCGCACTCAAAAAACTGTCCACCCTGCTTCCGCAAGGAGGTGCCCTGTGATGCATTACAACACCGACCAGCTTCGCGACTATCAGTTCGGCCTGCTTGATCCACAGGATTCGATGGACCTTCAGGCCCACCTCGAAACCTGTGCCGAATGCCGCGCCGAACTCGAAAACATAAAAACACAATTTTCCGCTCTCGACGTGCTGAAGGATCAGCCCGAAGTCTCGGAAAACATTGTGGACTCCGTTCTGCAGATCCGGCCCGCAAAAAAAACCATTCCCTTCCGCCCTGCCGCCATTCTTGCAGCGGCCGCGAGCATCGCTGTTCTGCTCGGCATCTTCCGGCCGGAATCGAATCAAAGCGCGGAGCGCTCGCGGACCGACCAGGCCCGCCACAGTGCGGATGGTCCTGAAAAGCCGGCGGCTTATGAACAAGCATCCGAGCTGCAACCGGCAGCCAAAAAGCAGAGGATTCTGGATGTGGCTGACCATGATACGCCTATGCCGGCCATGGCCCAGAACGATAAGACGACAGAGCGGTCGCTCCTCCAAACAGCGAGCACCACAGGTGGCTCACCTGCTCAAACACTATACAGTGCAAGTGTCTCGTCCGATCACGCAGAGCCCTCGCTCGCTGAGCTCCGGGCTGAAAAACCGTTTGCGCCGGCCAGCAATATTGAGCTCAATGTCCTGCCGCGGCGCGACACCGTACAGCTGACCATTTACAATGCCGAGGACCTGACGCTGGTGAGGGAAACGCGGAAACTCACGCTGAAACGGGGGTGGAACTGGCTTCAGTTTATGTGGAGCAACACGCTGATCGATCCGACCTCGCTGTCACTGGAGCCCATAACCCACGCCGACCAGGTCGAAATTACCCAGCTCGTCTATCCGCCGCGTCTCAACGAGCTGGCTCGCTGGACCCTCTTTTCCGAGTTCAGCGGCGAAGCCGAATTTGTACTGACCTACTTTACCTCCGGGTTGAAATGGAACGCGTTCTACGAAGCCACCCTGTCGCCGGATGAGCAGGCCATGCAGCTCAAATCGTTCGTCCGCGTGGACAACGGCAGCGGCGAAGCATACGAAAAGGCCCAAACCCGCCTCGTCGTCGGCGAGATCAATCTGGAGGAAAAGATTTCCGAGCTGGCCGGACGGATTGCCTACCAGCCCGCACCCCCTTCGTGGTACGGAAGTGACGGAAGTGCCCTGAGACTGGAAGATCGCGGCCAAACGTGGGATTTTGATTTCCGGGATAAAGAGTCTATTGATGACCTGTTCGAAGTGTCGGAACTTCAGAGCGACTATTATGCGTACAGACAGAAAGAGGTGCTCAAGCAGGCGCTGAGCGAATACCAGCTCTACACCATTGAGGGCCGCGAAACAATCCCTGATGGATGGGGCAAACGGCTGCCCTCCTTTGACGTACAGGAGATCGGCGTCACGAACCTCTATAAATTCGACGAAGAGCGCTGGGGCTCGAACACAATGCGATTTCTCTCCTTCGCCAACACCGAGGATTGTGCGCTTGGCACCAGCCCCCTGCCCGACGGTCGCGTCAGGATTTATCGGACGGTCCCGCCCGACCACCTCGGCTATATCGGAGGCGCGGATATTAAATACATTCCTGTTGGTGAAGCGGCGGAACTTGAACTCGGCCCCACAGCCGAGGTGAAAGCGGAACCGAAACTGATGCGTACCCGCACCGATCATTATGAATTCGACTCCAAAGGAAACATCAGCGGCTGGGATGAAATCACGGAGTGGGAAGTCGACCTTGCCAATACCCGCGATCTTCCGGTCGAAGTGCAGATTACACGGGGAACGGGTTCGTATTACTGGGAAGTGGATACGGACCACCCGCACGAAAAATACGATGCGAACCATCTGCGTTTCACGGTTCAGCTTGAACCGCGCAGCAGGAGGGTAATCAAGTACGAACTCACGGTCCGCCATGGATCACGCAGGGGAAGCAATTAACAGGAGGTAACCATGAACAAAACAGGCTCAATCATTGCGGCGGCGGTCCTGTGCGGTACAGCGCAGGCGAAAGTGGATCTGGTCACGATTCCGACGCGCGACACGGTGCAGCTGACCATTTACAACTCTGCTGACATGACGCTGGTGCGCGAGCAGCGTGCACTGACCCTCAAGGAGGGCATTAACAAACTTCAGTTCTCGTGGGAAAACACATTGATCGATCCCACCAGTCTGGAAATGCTCCCGAAGGCGAATGCAGACCAGATCGACATTCAGGATCTGGTCTATCCTCCCCGGGTGAACAACCTCGGCCTGTGGAATGTAAACAGCCGGATCAGCGGTAAGTCACCGGTGGAAATCAGTTATCTCACCAGCGGCCTCTCCTGGCGTGCATTCTACATGGGTACGCTGACGCCCGACGAAACCAAGTTACGTCTGCAGGGCTATGTACGGGTGACCAACAACAGCGGAGAGGACTACGAGAATGCCCAGACCCGCCTCATCGTCGGCAAGGTTCACCTCATCGATGAGATCGCCACCCTGGCCCGGCGCGATCCGCCCTACGGACGCCCCGGACCACAGCCCTTCAGTGCAGTGGCCGGCGGCAGAGAGGCCGGCCTGAAAAAAGCAAAGCTGGCCCTGGCATACGATATGGCTGTACCGGCTATGGAAATGCCGAAACCGGAGCCAAAAGCGATTACCAAAGAAGGCCTGAGTGAATACTTTCTCTATACGATCGAAGGGACGGAAACCATTCCGAACCAGTGGTCAAAGCGGCTGCCGAGCTTTGACACGGCCGATATCCCGGTAAAGAATCTCTATAAGTTCGAGGAGGATCGCTATGGGGCGCAGGCCCGTCGTTTCCTCAGCTTTAAGAATGACGATAAACACGAGCTGGGCGAAACACCGATTCCGGGCGGAGCGATGAAAGTCTACCGCGGCACCGGCGAGGACTCGCATCTGTCGTACGAAGGGCAGTCCAGTTTCAAGTACATTCCCGTCGGCGAAGAGGTGGAACTGGACCTGGGCCCGGTTCAGAACGTCATTGTCGAACCCCGGCTGATGCAGTTTGCAACCGACAACTATACATTTCGCAACAAGGGCAACATTACCGGCTGGGACGAGATCCGGGATTATCGCATCGAGGTGCGTAACACGCGGCCGGTACCGATAAAGGTCGAAATCAAGCGCAACTTCGGCACGTCATACTGGAAGCTCGACAAGGCCGGCGACTACGGAACGTTTACAAAAGACGACGCGGACACCGTCAAGTTCACCCTCGAACTGCCGCCGGAATCCAAACAGATGTTTACGTATCAACTCACCACGCATCACGGAGACAACCAGGAGTAACACCATGAAATATTTAATCATAATCATCATCGTCGCAACCTTCACCGCCGCATCCCAGGCCCGCATCAAGATGGTGGCGCTGCCGGAACGGGCAGACACCGACATCCGGCTCGACAATCCGAGCGCAACCCTGATCGAAGAGGAGCGCGTACTGACCCTGCAGAAGGGGTTGAACAAGGTGGACTTTTCGTGGAAGGGCGTAAGCATCGACTCGGACTCGATCCGGCTGCAGGTGCTGGATCATCCGGACAGCGTCACGCTGCTCAATGTCAGCTATCCACCCAACGAACAGGCGCTGGTGTGGGAAATCAGCAGCCAGGAGGCCGTCGAAGAAACCGTGCGCATCTCCTACCTGCTCTACAACATTGACCGACTGGTGACGTATAAGATGGTGGCCGACAAGGATGAAACAAAGGTCGACCTGAAAAGCCATCTCGTGCTGCGCAACTTTTCGGGCGAGGACTTCGAAAACGCACGTGTGCTGCTGGACTACGGCGAAGCTTTCGAGCGCGGCATCCGCCACGAGGAGACGAAGCAGCTGCTTTTCCTGAATCCCGGGGACGTCGCCATCAAAAAGACGTGGACCTTCGATGCCGCCAAACTGCCCTGGGATCCGGAACAGGTCAGCGGCAATGTCGGCATTCCCGTTTCATATAAACTCAGTAACACAGCGGAAAACGGGCTGGGCGGATTTGCACTCAACGGCGGTAAGGCGCGCGTTTACCAGGATGACGGGCACGGCAGCACCATTGTGCTGGGCGAAGATTATGCGGAGCTCGTACCGGTCGGGGAAGAGATGGAAGTCTACATCGGTGAAAGCCGCGATATCACGGTGACCCAGAAAAAGATGATCGACAAGCAGATCAACCTTCGCCGCAATAACAAGAACGCCGTGGTTCTGTATGACACCGATGAGCTGATTACGGCAACCATTGAAAACTTCAAAGACTCGCCCGCACAGCTGACACTGATCCAGCATATCCCCGGACAGTGGGATATGCAGAAATGCAACCTGGAATATGAGCTGGAGGACGCGTACACCCTGAAGTTTACGATCGCCCTCGAGGCCAACAGCAAGCAGGATTTTGAAATGCACTACCACCGGCGCAATATCCGTCCGTAGCAATCGGGCGGGACAGGATCTTTTGCGAGGCGGGAATTCCCGCCTCGTTTACCAACTTATCCCTTTTCTTGCAGACCGCCCTTCTATAAACTCCCGTCCATTCTCAGGGAGGAAGGAGTCGTTCATGAATGTTGCATCCGCTATTCAAACCCGCCGGTCAGTCCGGCATTTCGACCCCGAACACAGCATGAGCGACAAGGAGATCGAAAAACTCATGTCGCTCGCAGTTCACTCGCCCACGGCATTCAACATCCAGAACTGGCGTTTTGTTGTTGTGCAGGACCGAGAACTGCGGAAAAAACTGCGGGAAGCAGCCTGGGACCAGGCTCAGGTTACGGACGCTTCAGTACTCATTATTCTATGCGCCGATCTCAAGGCATGGGAAAAGGAACCGTTGCGGTATTGGCAATCGGCTCCCGAGCCGGTTCGGGAATTCATCGTTCCTGCCATCCGGAGCTACTATGACGGGCTTGATCAGGTGCAGCGTGATGAAGCCATGCGCTCGTGCGGCATAGCGGCCCAGACGCTGATGCTTACCGCAAAATCAATGGGGTATGACTCCTGCCCTATGGACGGCTTTGATTTCGATGCCGTGGCTGAGCTTATCAACCTGCCCGAGGACCATGCGATCTCTCTGTTTGTAGCGATCGGGAAAGCCCTTGATGAGACGGGGACGACGAAAGACAAACTTCCCCTTGAGGACGTTGTGATTAAAGACTCGTTCTAACGGCACCTGACGTGGCGGCTTCGCGTGCCCTCCCTGACCGAGGGGCGGGACTTAACCCATAGATGGGTGAATTTGTAGCGGGCAAATGCAATCACCAGAAAAATCCCGATGAACAGAAAGGTCGCACATCCGACAAGCAGTTCTTCGGATAGGATACCTTCGCCCGGCATGCGGTTGCGCGCCATACCGCAGACAATAGCGGTTCCGCCGATCAGCGTCAGCAAAGCAGCCATCAGAGCGGAACCCGAAGGACGATGTTTATAAACCAAAGCACACATGCGTTTTCCTTGTTGCAAAAACAAGGTAGCCATTTACTCCTTCTGCCGAAACTCTTTTTCTTTCATGTTTTTTATTGGTTAATGCATTTCTTGGTCATACATGATCGCATTCCTCCACTATTCCGGTGCGAAATGCCATCGATGCCCTTCCAATGTTCACTTCCGGTTTGCTACATTGCTCCGAATGCAGAACAAACCCGTCATTCAATTGCTGCCGGATCAGGTCATCAACAAGATTGCTGCCGGAGAAGTGGTCGAACGCCCCGCGTCGGTCATGAAGGAACTGTTTGAAAACGCGCTGGATGCCGGAGCGACGCAGGTGGAAGTCGAAGTGATCAGCGGGGGAAGACAGCTTATCGCCGTTACGGACAATGGGTGCGGAATGGATCGGGATCAGGCGCTGTTGAGCATAGAACGGCACGCCACCAGTAAAATCCGTTCCGAGGCGGATATTGAAAAAATACACACGCTCGGCTTCCGCGGCGAGGCCCTGGCCGCCATTTCCTCGGTGTCGCGGTTTACGCTGGTCACCCGCCCCGAAGAACAGCTGGAAGGCACGGAGATACAGATTGCCGGCGGGAAAATGATCGGCGTGGAAGACATCGGCTGCCCGGTGGGAACCCGGATTGAAATCCGCAATCTGTTTTTTAATGTGCCGGCCCGCCGTAAATTCCTGCGGGCGGAGCAGACCGAGCTTTCTCATATCCGCCAGCTGTTTCTCGTACATGCGCTCGCTCACCCCGCTATCGGCATGAGCCTCAGGGTCGATGAGCGGGAGGTCTACACCCTGCCCATGGCCGGCACCATGGAAGACCGGATTTCCGCGCTGTACGGTCAGGGCTTTTGCGACCAGCTGCTCCCGATACAGCACAGCGACGGCGAACATGCCGTTTCGGGCTATGCCGGCCTGCCGCAGACCGGCCGCAAGGACCGTCAGGACCAGTATGTTTTCATCAATGGCCGGCCGGCCTCGGCGCCCGTAATCTACCATGCACTCAACGAGGCATACCACACCCTGATTGCAAAGGGCCGTTATCCGGCGGTTTTCCTGTTCATCGAGATGGATCCCGCCTTGGTTGACGTCAATGTTCACCCAACCAAGAAAGAGGTGCGGTTCCGACAGCCCAATGCATTGCGGGATGCCGTTCTGTCCGCTCTTGGCAAGGCCCTGACCTTCGGTACTGCATCAGATTCGCAACCGGGCGATGACGGGGAACCCATCATCCTGCCGAGCCTCCAGGCTGCGCGGCCCCGATTCGAAACACAGAAACAAATGAATGAACTGCTGCAGCCGGATGTAGCGAACGCACAAACAGCGCATAAGGCCCATGGAACGGATGAAGCCGCCACCGCGACGGCCTCATCCGCAGCCGCCCCCTCTCCTCGGCCCTCCCAACCGGCCGATCGGCAATCGCCATGGGGCTGGTGCCGGATCGTCGGTCAGATCGGCGGAAGCTATGTTGTGCTGGAAACCGAAGACGGCTATGTGCTGATGGAGCCCCGTGCTGCGCACGAACGCGTGCTGTTCGAAAAGTTTATCCAGGCGGTGCGCTCCCGCGCCATACAGAAACAGGGCCTGCTTGCGCCGGAAACCGTTGCCCTGACGCCATCCGATGCAGCGGTGGTACGCCGCCATCTGAACATCCTTGACGATCTGGGTTTTGGTATTTCCGAATTTGGCGGAGATACGTTCATCATCGATGCACTGCCGGTGTATGTGCAGGCTGGACCGGCGGAGTCCATGTTGGTGGAAATCGCCCACGAACTTGAAAAGTCCGGCAAGCAGCAGGGCACCCGCGAGCTGCTGCAGGAGAAGATTGCCCAGGCCGCCTGTCAGACGGCTGTGCGCATAAAAGATCAGCTCTCCACGCAGGAGATTGAAAAGCTGGTCGCCGATCTGGCCGAGACCGAGATGCCCTACACATCACCGCGCGGCCGACCCACGCTGATCTATACCAGTTTTACCGAACTCGACCGCAAATTCAGCCGCCATTGACAGGCGGTTACAGGCGCATGAACTTCCGTATGGTGGAGGGAATCTTCCTTATATAAGGCTTTTTGTGAACCAGCTGGGAAAAGTGCTTTCGAGCTTTAATGTAACGCGCATTTTCCTCATCCGTGGCCATTTCCCGGTTTTCTGTCTTCAGGTTTTCGAACGGTTCCTGGGCCAGCTTAAGGGTATTCTGTATGGATCGTATAATATCGTTGGCCCGGCGCTGATATTCCTCCGCCTGGAGTCCTGCAGAAGCCTGGTTGACTCCCAGGAAGCTGAATGAAGATCCCTGTGTGTTTTCCACCATGCCTTTCAGATTGATCATGGAGAGCACGGCCTTGACGTTCCCGGCCAGGAGGTTGAGGAAACGGCTGAACTGTTCGTCGTTTTCGTTCTTCCCTGCATTGCGTATGGAGAAGCGCGCATGCTGCCTCGAGGTCCGCAGCATAAACAGAATTTCCTCATAAACCTCGATGCGCAAGCGTTCAACATGGCCCTGAGCCGCAATCAGCTCCGCCGCTTTTTCGAAGTAGACATCGCGACGTGCCAGATGGACCGGCCGGTTCAGCTCAAAATGATTAATCCGACTCACCTATAAAAGGTAGCAACTGTGTCAAAGGATTCGAGCTTTTTAGCATTGGATTTTGAAAGCGGCCCCTAGGAATGGCGCGTTCAACGATAGCGGTCATGCCAGAGATGGGAGAACCACATCCGCCCGGTTGCGATAATTAACAGCAGGCCGGAGATAACAATGGAAACCGCCAGCACCAGCTTGGCTCTCTCATGTGCCGGTACATTCCCCGGATCCCTGTGACTTTCAAAAAAGAAGGCGACTCCGAGAACCAGCACCACTACAGCGGCCCAAAGACTCCCCTGGTGAGACTTCATCTCAAAAAAACAGGAACTTTCCCGTGTGTATTCACCGATTCGGATTCTTTCTTTCAATCCCACATTATGATCCAGAGAGAAACAGATGCATGGCCTGTGCGTAGAGCGACCGCCGCCCGAGCCGGAGCAGCTTGATGGCTAGCTGTAATCCTTAAGCAAAGTAATCAGATCCTCCTGCCGAACCGGTTTGGACAGATAGCCGTCCATGCCCTGCTCAAGGAACTTTTCACGATCCCCTTTCATGGCATGGGCCGTGATCGCAATAATCGGGATGTGGGTATCGGGAGCTTCCTGGGCACGAATCATCGCGGTGGCCCGCAGGCCATCCATCACCGGCATCTGCACATCCATCAGAATCAGGTCATAGGAGGGCCGCTCTTCCGGGGGGTTGGACAGGAGGAGTTTGGACAACACCTCGCGTCCGTTTTCAACAACATCGACGCGGCAGCCCACTTTTTGAAGCATCTTGGTAACCACCCGCTGGTTGAGTTTATTGTCTTCCGCCAGCAGAATCCGGCAGCTGAATATGCCCGGCAGCGCTTCCTGTTTCCCCCACTGCACATGCGATTCGGCATCCGCTTCCATATTCACGGTGATATTGAACCTGAACTCCGAACCCTCTCCCGGTTCACTCGAAACATGCAGCTTTCCGCCCATGGATTCGACCATCTTCTTTGAAATGGAAAGCCCCAGACCGGTACCGCCATACTCACGGGTATGGGACCCATCCGCCTGTGTGAATTCCTGAAAGATGACATCCTGCGCCTCCTTGGAAATGCCGATACCTGTATCGGAAACGCGGAAGCTAAGGGTACATTCATTCCCCGTCATGCCCAGGCACTGCACCCCGACCTCGACATGCCCCTTCTGGGTGAACTTGATCGCATTGGCCATCAGGTTGATCAGAACCTGGCGGATACTGCCCTCATCAGCACGTACTATGGGGAGTGTGTCGGGACAGTCGACCATCAGCTCGAGGCCCTTCTTCTTGACGGAGGGTATAAAGAAAGCGTTGAGTTCATTGAGCATCTTATGCAGATCAACGGTATCGATGTTGAGACTGAACTTGCCCATCTCAACGCGGGACAGGTCGAGAATGTTGTTGATGATCTTGAGGAGGTTTTCCGCAGATGCAGAGATCGTGTCGATATACTCGGCCTGCTCTTCGGTAAGCTCGGTATCCCGGATCAGCTGGGACATGCCCAACACGCCGTTCATCGGCGTACGGATTTCGTGGCTCATATTGGCCAGGAACTCACTCTTGGTCCGGCTGGCCTTTACAGCGGCATCCTTTGCGGCCTTGAGTTCCAGGGAGAGTTGATCCTGCTGAAGGCGGCGCTGTTCCAGTTCCTCAACCATACGGTTCACGCTGTCACCAAGCCGGCCCAGTTCGTCGCATGACTTGGCCCTTGCAACACGGACCGAGAGATCGCCGTCCTCGACCGCCCTCACACAAGACATGATATCTTTCATCCGCGGTACAGTCATCCAGCGGACCAGCAAACCGCTGGCTATCGCAATCAACAATGCACACCCCACAAAACCCCATGCAAAAATCTGCGAGATCGTGCGTTTCCGTTGCTCGGCATTGTGCGTCCCCAGCTTCAGATGCAGTTCTCCAAAAGGACGCCCCCCCACATACAAGGGCGTTGAGGAGACGAGATACGAAGCGCCGTCTTCCTCGAGCTCGCCAATCAGGCTTTCGCCGGAGGATTTGTACCGCTGCCGCAGCATGTCATTCGGGAAAAGTGATTCCGCGTCGGCCGCCTCCTCCAGGTCGGGATCCGAGCTGAATTCAATCGTGCCGTCCGGCCGCTTGATTACCGCCAGGGCGACCTCCTCGCCCACCAGACCGGAAAGGGCCTCCCGGTCACGGGCCATGGAAGGAGAAATGGCCTGCACATTCATGAGCCGTGCAGGAATGGAGGATGCCGCCCGAAGCTGCTGATCCACTTTATCCTCAAACCGGTGAACGAGAAATACGTCCAGCAATAAAAGCGCCCCCGTTGCGATGAGCAGCATCGATAAAGCCAGTTTGGCGGACATAGATTGGTGGATTCGATTCATTAATCACTTAAAGAAAAGCATCTTTCATTCCCTATTTCAAATTTGTTTCACCGCTCATCACCATGCCCGGGAGCCAACACCTCCTGACTCCTGCGCGCGATGGCTAGACAAAACCCCTTGAATGGCCTATCCTACCGGCGTAAAGAAAAGGAGGTGGTAGTGATGATCACGGCAAGACAATGCAAGGAGGTGTCCGTTCAGGTGCTGAGCGATATCGGCATTCTCGCCCAGCTCACCAAAATTGTGGCCGATAAAGGCGTCAATATTCGGGCGGCGGCAGCCTGGGTGGAAGATGATAAAAAGGGCGTTGTCCGGCTAGTTACAGACGACAATCTTCGAGCGATCGATGCGTTGCGCAAACACAATTATGCACCGGTTGAAATTGATTCGATTGAGGTCCAGCTTCACCATTCCCCCGGCATGCTCAGCAGCATTTGCGAGCGGATGGGCAATAGCGGCATTAACATCAAATACCTGTATGCAAGCGCGCCGATGACGGATGAAAGCTGCATGGTGGTGCTCTCCACCGACACCAATGAACGGGCTCTGGTCGTATTGAATGACTGAACCATCTCAGCTCCCGGGCCGTGAACGGCGATGATGCTCATATCCGTTATTCACCGTTCTCCGCCCGGGTGGTCGCATTCGTGCGCATGACGGTTGTGACCTTCACGGCAGAAGGCGGCCAGTTTTTCAGGCGGCATCTCTTCCGGCAGCCAGGGCGTATCCTCAACCGTGTGGCGCCACGCGTCCGCAATCAGATAGGTGTGCGCACCCTCCCCTTCAATGAAAACCTGGATGCGCTGGTATTCATTACCCTCAAACCGGTCAAGCTGTTCGAAATCCGCCGCTGTAATTCCCGCATACAATACGCCGCACACCCGCCGGCCTTCCGCAGCAACGAGCGCGGGGTAGGACCTGTTTTTTATACGTAATCGATCATACCCAAGGAGCGTAGCCGCCACCCCCTTGGCCCGGCGGCCGATCACCGACTCCATCACCTCCGGCCACATGAGTGTTCCGTAGGCAAACAAATGATTTACTTCGTTCACAGTTACGCGCCATCCGTTGTTTGTTATTCTGCAAAAAGCATGTACGTTATCGCGGTTGGAAAGCAATCCCATTAGCAAACCACCATCACATATCCCGCGCGATGAATGAGCGAACCACTCAACCCGATTATTGGAAATATGAGCTGCCCGGCGGTTTCGAAGCCCTGGCCGGCAAAACGGATGCCGACAACGACCTGTTGAGTCTGAGGGTAGCCTCCCCCAATGACCTTTGGTTTCACGTAAGAAGCCTTCCCGGCAGCCACGTCATTCTACGCCATGCCGATAACGAAAAACCGGACAACGCCACCATCAGATTGACCGCAGCCATCGCCGCATGGCACTCCAGGGCACGCACTGCCGGAACGGTTCCCGTGTGCTATACCGAGGCAAAACACGTCGGTAAACCACGGGGCGCCAAACCCGGAAGCGTAACCATCAAACGGGAGAAAGTGGTCAAGGTGCGCCCTGCCCTGCCAGTGCCCTAATCAAAAGTCGTGGGCAGGCCGGGCTCGAGATAATGACGATGCAGCAGTGCAATATGCATCGGCAAGGTCCGGTGCAGCGAGAGCGGTGGCAGATCGTCGACCGGAAAGAAGTCTGTTTCCAGTATATCGTGGCACAGCGCATGAGTTTGGCCGACCATTTCGCAAAGAAACATCAGCTTGTAGGTGTGGACCGGGCGATGGTCCTCCTGGTAGTGCAGGTCGCGGTCGATCACGGCCGCCAGCCGGGTGCATCGCACGTCATACCCGGTCTCTTCCCGAAGCTCGCGCTCCACCGCCAGCGATGGCGGATCGTTCACATCCGCCCAGCCCCCGGGAAGACTCCAGCGCCCGTCGTCGGCCTCGCGCGACAGCAGCACCGTCCCGTCCCGGAATACGGCGCCGCGCACATCGACCTTTGGCGTGGCATACCCGGTCTCCTTCTCAAACAACTCCATCCACCGGTTAACGGGAACATCCGAGGCTCCCTCCATCATTTCAGCCGCGAGCAGGCGAAGCGCTTCGTAGCGTTCGCGGTCATACGGATCCACGGCATATTCCAGCCCAATCTGCGCGATCGACTGTATCCTGCGCGCCCATTCAACGTGTTTTGAAGGCATGGCCATCCATTCCGCTGCAGTTCATCTACTGCTTGCTGTTGATCCAAAGCCGGAAAAAGCGGTCGGGAATTACAAAACCGCGGTCATCCTTGTCGATGATATCCTTCCGGATCAGGGAATCGACCGCCCGCTGCGCGTTGGATGAACTGCCAAGCTGATATTTGCGGGTAAACTCCGATGAAAAGACCTGGGCACCCGCCCCCTCCAGCGCAATCCCTCTCAGCAGGCGGCGGGCATTGCGGGTGAGCGAGTCCCAGAGGTTTTCGAAGGCGTAACTTTCGCGATCCAGCAGCAGCGCCGTTGCCTGACCGATCATCTCCTCCGACACCGCTTTTCCGCTCTCGCACAACTCCCATAACGGATGGCATAGATGCTGGGTGTAGAACGGATGGCCTTCGGTCAACGCATAAAGCTTCGATATGATCTCTGCGGATATGCTCTTGCCCGTTGCGGCAAACTTTTCCGTGATGAAGATTTGCCAATGCCCTTCATCGATCAGCCCCAGCGGATAATGTGCGCCCGAGCGGTACATGGGCCGCTGCGAATCCATGAACATCTGCCGGATCAAATGCTTCCGGCTCCCGCAAAAGATGTAGGCGACCTCGGACTGGTGCTGAATGGAGCTTCGCAGGAGACGCTCAACGGTATCGCTTTCATATTCCAGGATCTGCTGAAACTCGTCGAAGACCACCACCACGCGGCGCCCATCCTTTTCAGCCGCCCGGGCGGGCATGGCCAGCACGTCCTCGAGCAAAGGCATATCCGGACGCTTTTGGTCAAACTTGAATGACACGACCGGTTTCCCGTCGTCCCCGGCCGAAATGGCCGGTACCAGCCGGCTGAAAAAGGTTTTGGTCACCTGCAGCAGCCGGTCGGTCGTGGAGGCCATGGCTTCGGAAAAGGCCTTTGCGCACGCCAGAACAAACGAGGTTTCCCCGTCGGTCGGCCAGAGATCGATGTAAACCTTCAGATAGGCATCGTCCGGCAGCTCGGCGAGCACTTTGCGGATCAACGACGTTTTGCCCAGCCGGCGCTCGGAATAGACAAACAGCTTTTCCGCATTTTCGACCGAGCGCTTGAGATCGGCCACCTCCTTCGTCCGGTTGCAGAACGATTCGCCCGACACCACGCCGCCATATTGAAAGGGATTTCTCATACTACGCCTCCTGCATAACGCATAATGCGTATTATCCGGCCCGATGCAAGTTTTTTGCCCCGAAATACGCATCATGCGTTACGCATTCTGCGTACCGAACGTTCTGGGCCGCCAGGCCCCAGAGTCCCGCCGGTTGTGCGTGATGAATAACCGGATGCCGCATCGTGCCATAATGGCGCTACCCCGGATGCGATATGTTTCGCTATCTGCCCTGGTTTTTCGGCCCTGGTATCAACGTCCCCGCGAATCCCTCCCGCTAAAAGATGAAAATGAAACTTTCAATACGGTTCCTATCCGCTATTCCATGAAGCCGGTTCCCGAGAGGAAAGCATGACCTATATTCTGCAGGTGTTATTCATTCTGGTGTTGATGGCGATCGGCTTCATCGCCCGCAAGCGCGGACTGATCAGTGCGGTGGGCACCAGCGAAATGGTGCGTATCCTGGTGGCGATCATCTATCCCTGCCTGATCTTTTCTTCCGTAACGCGCATGAATGCCCGGGAGCTGGCCGCCAATTGGATCATGCCGGTCATGGCACTGGCGATTGCCGGCACCGGGCTGGTGCTCGGCCTGATTGCATTACGGTTCATGAAGAATGTCGACCGGCAGCGTGCCAGCGCGTTCCTGTTTCAGAACACCATCAACAACTATCTCTTCCTGCCGCTCCCGCTGGTCCTGCTTCTATGGGAGGAAGAAGGGGTTGCCCTGTTGGTATTCGCCTCGCTCGGCTTCGAACTGACGGTCTGGACCGTGGGGGTATTCCTGTTCAACCGGGCCAGCAGGCTTTCCGAAGGCATCCGCATGATGTTCGGACCGCCCCTGGTGGCGTTGATCTTTTCCATCGTCTGGGTCTGCGTTCGAGATCTGGCCGCTCCGGCGCTGCCCTCATCAGGATTCTTTGCTGATCTGATGCACCGGCTGCTGGATCTCTTCTCATTCGGCACCGGCACCATCGGCAAGGCCACGGTAGCCGTTTCAATGATTGTTTCGGGAAGCCGGATTGCTGCGCTCGATGTGATGGCGGCATTTGACAGGCAGGTCTGGATTGTATCGGCCTTGCGCCTGGTGGTGACCCCCGTGGTCTTCATTCTGCTTCTCCGGCTGATCCCGATGGGCGAGATGGCCTACGGTATACTTTGCGTGGTTGCAGTAATGCCGGCGGCGGTGGCCAGCCTGGTGTTCAGTGAACGGTTCGGCGGGGATTCGGACTTTATCGCCACCACCCTGCTGGTGACCCATCTTGCGGCCGTGGTGACCATTCCGGTGCTGCTGGCCTGGGCGCTTTAGTCGTCGAGATTGCGCGCCCGCGTCGTCTTATCGCGCTCCTCCTGAAGCCGCTGCTGCACCTTTTCCGCATTTTCCTTCCAGATTTCCCGGCTGACATGCGGCCGGATGCGCGGCACCAGTTCATGAACCACAAACCGGCCGGTGTAGGACCTGTACCGGAAGCTTTCCTCGATGCGATATGGACCGAGCATAACCAGAAGAATCATGCCGAGCAATGCCGTCAGGATACCGCGGACCGTGCCCAGAAGCAGCCCATTGACCTGGTCGGATTTCTCGGTGATGTGCAGTTTGAGCAGATTGACGAGCAGCTTGCTGATGCCGATGAATACCAATACAGACAGAATGACCAGGATAATGACCAACATCCACATGATATAGGTCTCGTCAATGCGGCGGAACACCCGCCCGAGGTACCCGTAGACCGCGGGAAAGGCAAAAAACAGCGCTCCGCCCAGAAAGAGCGCGGCCAGGATATGCGCCACCTGTCCGGCAAATCCTTTCTGGAAGCCGCCCCACGCAAACAGCAGCACCACGACGGTAAATCCAATATCAATATAGCTGAGCCAAGCAGGCATCTTCGCACTCCTTTTAGCACCCCGAATATGCCCCCTATACATAGCATTTTAAAAGCCAGTTCATGAGAAATTGAGGACGCGCAGTCAACCGGTCCAGCCAAGGGGTTTTTTTCCTAGAAAAAAGCGACTTTTCTAACAAAAACCACAATATATTGTGTCGGCTTCTTGACACTAACACATTAGATAGAATAGCTTAGATAATCGGAAATCGGCGAAGGTGACGCCGTTTTTCAGAAACCACTGACAAAAAGGGGGAAATAATGTCTGGAGGGAAAGCCCAAATCAATGCCGCATTCGACGGCTTCCAGAAGCGCTCGGGACTCGTTGTTCCATTCAGCTGGCAAAAAATCGAGCTGGCTATCGACCGCGCCGTTGACGACGTGGCCCGCAAACACCACACCGCAAAAAACGAAGGGCTGGCCTCCAAGGTTACCGACCAGGTTCTGCAGCAGTTGAACAATCCGGTCAACGAGTTCTATGTACATCCCGACGAAAACGGCAAACGTATTCCGCAAATCGAAGACGTTCAGGACCTTGTCGAGATCGTTTTGGCCGAGCAGGGCGAAACCCTCGTTGTGGCCTCCTACAAACGCTACCGCAAGCAGCGCGAAATCGCCCGCCGCAACATCCGCGTTCGCGGCAGCGATTCACAGGGCCATGTCGATGTGACCGATGCCAGCCTCCTGCTGGTCGAATCCTCATCCAGCAATGTCAATCTCCCGTGGGACCGCAAGCGCATCGTAAAGCAGATCCTCGATAAAACCGACCTCTCCATTGAAGTCGCCATAAACGTCGCCAAATCCGTCGAAAACCGCATCATCGCCAGCGACCTTTCCGTCATCAACACCACGCTTATTCGCGAGCTGGTCAACAACGAGCTGATGGAACGCGGCTATTCCCAGCAGCTGCGCGACCTTTCCCTGTATCGTGTGTCCAAGGATTATCTCGAAAACCTGATGTACACGAAGTCGACGGAAAACTCGAACATCGTCAACAACAATCCCGAGGCGGTAAACCTGGGGGTGGCGGAGCTCGTCCTCAAACAGTGGGCACTCGACACCATCTTCAGCCCGGAAGTCAAACGGGCGCACGACACCGGCTCCATTCACCTGCATGATCTCGGCTATCCGACGCGCGTATACTGCTCCTCGCACTCGATCGAATACGTCAAGAAGTACGGGCTTACCGGCCTGATCAACCTGAACACCACATCGAGTCCGGCGCGTTCGGCATCTGTATTGACCGGCCACCTCAACACCTTTCTCGCCTCGATGCAGGCCAACTATGCCGGCGCGCTCGGCATC
>JBNKVA010000009.1:0-17177 GCA_050298955.1 Pontiella sp. | reverse complement strand
TCGCTGGGTAGCTACGCACGGGAAGGATAAGCGCTGAAGGCATCTAAGTGCCAAGCCCCCTCTGAGATAAGACTTCCCTTGCTCTTCGGAGCACTCAAGGCTCGTTCTAGACTAGGACGTTGATAGGCTGGATGTGAAAGTATGGTGACATATGAAGCTGACCAGTACTAATTAGCCGTGAGGCTTGATCTTAATTTTTTCCCTTCGGGGAAAAGGTTTGAAGTCAGCAGTTCGCAAAAGACTGCCGCACCGATAACCGTAAGGCATGCAGCGCGTTGCTGTTATTTCAATACTATGCAGTTGTAAATTTTAGATTTTCCGGTTGCTATAGCGGGAAGGAAACACCTGTTCCCATTCCGAACACAGAAGTGAAGATTCCCAGCGGCAATGGTACTGAGGGGTAGACCTCGGGAGAGTAGCACGCAGCCGGTTTTATTTTTAAGGCCCTGAATTTCGATTCAGGGCCTTTTTTTATGCCGCATCAGATTAACAGGGTCATCAAAGGAGATGGATTTGTCTCTTGTTCTTATCTGCAGCCTGTGATGTATTTAGCACTTCTAATACTAATACATGTAGGAGTGCAGGGGCATGAGACAACTCACAATACTCATTCTGACGGCCATGATGGCATTCTCCGCTTACGCTGAGTTGAGAGTATGGACCGATCTGAACGGCAATCAGCTTGAAGCCGAATTCATCCGCTCATCCGGCAAAAATATTATACTGAAAAAAGCGGATGGTACCCAGCTCTCTGTGCCTCCGATGAAACTTTCAGAAGAGGACCGCACCTACCTGCAGGGCAAAGTTCCCGATGATCTGATCGATCCGACAAAAAGTGCCCTGGACCGGCCGAATCCCCTGCGCATCGACGTAAAAACCTCAAAGAAGACCGATACCGTCAAAAGTGATGGCTTTGTAAACCGCGATGTAACGGTGGTTGTAAAGGTTCGGAAACGCTCATTGGAACCCTACGACCGCACATTGACAGCGGAGCTGTTTGTGGTGGGGGTGCACAAAGGCGACGAATACCTGGTTTTACTCGACCGAACCAAACAGGAATTCGACTTCAAAATGGGGGATGATGCTGAAATGCAGAGCAAAGTGACGCATATCCGCTATTTTGATGTGGCCAAAAACGGGGTGGAATACAACGGAAACGTGGTCGTCATTCGCGATGATGAGGGCAATATCCTGGAAGCGAAAGGCAGTAACCGGACCTACGAAAGGATGCATGAGCACCTGATTAAGTTCAAGCGGGACGATGTATTTACGGAAAAGACCTTTATTAAGAAGGGCACGCGATCTTCATTAAACATTCCCCAAGGACAACGCGGCGCGAACTTCTACCTATAGGTAACATTGATTCAGTTCTTTGATTGCACCCATGAAACTTGTCATTGCCACCCGTAACGCCCATAAGCTCGAAGAGATTCATGCGATCTTTGATTTCGCCCATCTTGAAGTGCTGTCTGCATTTGATTTCCCGTCGGTTCCGGATGTCGTCGAAGACGGTGAGACTCTCGAAGCAAACGCCATAAAAAAAGCGGTGGAGATTGCAGGAGTAACCCAATGCTGGGCGTTGGCCGATGACTCCGGCCTTGAAGTGGATGCGCTCGATGGTGCTCCCGGCGTCTATTCCGCCCGGTATGCCGGAGAACACTGCTCCTACGCCGACAATAACACCAAACTCCTCGCCGAACTGGCCGGAAAAACCAACCGGACTGCCCGATTCCGTACGGTGATTGCACTGTCGGACCCCGGCGGCAGTGTGCAGACCGTCGACGGCGAATGCCCCGGCGTCATCATTGATGAGCAGCGCGGGACCCACGGATTCGGCTACGATCCGCTCTTTGTTCCCGACGGTTACTCCGAAACATTTGCCGAGCTATCTTCGGATATAAAGAATCGCATCTCGCACAGGGCCAATGCATTGCACAAGGCCAGGGATGCGTGGGGCTCCTTGTTGCAGGGGGTGTAGTATCGGTCCTTACGGGTTCCGCTAACCGCTCTGTACTCCCGCAGAAAAAGCCCAGGCCGAGGCGCGTCCGGTTGTGAGAACGCTAACATCCGCTGTGAACCTTTCCGGGCGGCAGACTGTCCTACATATATAATGCGGAGGTAATTATGAAGAACGGTACTGCGTTCCCAATCTTGATGACTCTCCTGTTCAGCCTACTTGCAGAAAGCGTGGCGGAATACCGCAAGTGGACTGATCGGGATGGCCAAACGGTAACGGCTGAATATGTTCGACGCGAAGTGGAATCAGTTGTTCTTCGAAATGAGGAGGGCGCTGAATTCAAGGTCGACCACGGTATGCTCAGTGACGCGGATCAGGAATATGTCATGATTCACACGCCGCCGCGTATCGAGATCAATGTGGAACCGGGCGTTAACAGCTATACCGTCGGTTATCTGGGTAACGATGGATATGATTACACGGTTAAATATGAAGTGGTTGAGCCCTCCGTGCGCCTTCGCCGAACCTCCACAGAGCATTACACGGCTCCTTTGACGTTGGAAATGGTTATTCTGGGGCGTATCAGGGAAGTCGACCGATACATCATCATCGATAGCAGCAGGATACCATTTTCGTTCACTGGAAGCACCGGCTACGAGTTCACCCACTACGGATATCCGCTGGACCTGCAGCAGATCAAAGGCAGTTGGAAGTCAGGCATCGAATACGAGGGTTATCTGGTGGCCGTTCGGGACAGCCGGGGAATACTCATTGCGGTTAAAGGCAGCAAGCTGGCCCTGGAGAAAAATGCAGATGAGGTAATGGCTGCTGAGATCGGCAGCATGCTTACAGATCGATTACAGGTTATACAACCGAGACGCGTGCTTCCCGAGGCCGGTTTTGATCAGCCTCAACTTTCCTTCTAGCTCCAGAAATACCCGTTTTTGACGCACCGATTGCATTCCTTTAACTCGGGGGTTTGCAAACCCTCCGCCCCTGTCTATATTTACTATTTCGCTTAGAGCTTTGAGCTTTAAGTTTACGCCGGTGTTAAGTTTTGGGTGGTAGGAGGATAAGAATCCTTCAGCTGGACACTTGAACCGCTCCATTCTGTAAATCCGGCCAGGTTTATCCAAGGAGATATAAATGATTACAGCCATCAGCCCGATCGACGGACGCTACGCCTCCAAGGTCGCCGAACTCACCGAATGCTTTTCCGAATATGCCCTTGTCCGCAACCGCGTACGCGTGGAAGTCCTTTGGCTCCAGGCGCTATGCGCCGAACCGGGCATAGCCGAATGCCGCGAACTCTCCGGCGAGGAACTCAACCTGCTCACCGGTATCGTCGACGACTTTACCCCGCAGGAAGCCGAAAAGGTCAAGGAGATCGAAAAGACCACCAACCACGATGTCAAGGCGGTCGAATACTACCTCAAGCAAAAGCTAGCCGGCTCCTCGCTCGAGGAACTTTCCGAGTTCCTGCACTTTGCCTGCACCTCCGAAGATATCAACAACCTGTCGCATGCACTTATGCTCAAGGACGGGCTTGCCGCCATTCTTCCGCACCAGCAGGAACTGGTTGATCAGCTTAAAGCCTTTGCGGCGCAATGGAAAGCGGTTCCGATGCTGGCGCGTACACACGGGCAGACCGCTTCGCCCACCACCATCGGCAAAGAGTTGGCCGTCTTCGCCGACCGCCTTGCTTTCCAGATGCAAAAGGAATCGGCCGTCGAAATTCTAGGCAAGCTCAACGGCGCCGTGGGAAACTTCAATGCGCACCTCTCCGCCTATCCGGACGTCGACTGGCCCGCGTTGGCCAAGGGCGTGATCGAAGGCAGGCTGGGGCTGAAGCAGAACCTCTTCACCACCCAGATCGAGCCGCACGACTACATGGCCGAGCTGTTTGATGCTGTGAGCCGCTTCAACACCATTCTGATCGATATCGACCGCGATATCTGGACCTACATCTCCATGGCCTACTTCGGCCAGAAGACCGTGAAAGGGGAGGTTGGATCCTCCACCATGCCGCACAAGGTCAATCCGATCGATTTTGAAAATTCAGAGGGTAATCTCGGGTTGGCCAATGCCGTCTTCGGGCATCTCTCCGCCAAGCTGCCGGTCTCCCGGCTGCAACGTGATCTCACCGACTCCACTGTTCTGCGCAACATGGGCGTTGGTTTCGGCTACAGCATGATCGCCTACCTCTCGACGCTGAAGGGATTCAGCAAGCTCAAGCTCAATGAGCAGAATCTGGCCGGGGATCTCGATAACGCGTGGGAAGTGCTGGCCGAGCCGATCCAGACCGTCATGCGCAAGGCCGGCATTGAGAAGCCCTACGAAAAGCTTAAGGATCTCACCCGTGGACAGGACCGCATTACTAAAGAGACCATTCAGCAGTTTGTCGAAGCACTCGATCTTCCGACCGAAGACAAACAGCGGCTTCTTGAGATGTCGCCGGCATCCTACACCGGCATGGCAGAGCAGATTGTCGATAGGCTGTAACCAGGCACGGATGAATATTCAACGAAGGAAAAAGCGGCCCGGCGGCCGCTTTTTTTATTGTGGTGAAAATGGATGGGGGCGGCCCCATCCATTTTTTTCGTAAGGAATCGGAGCCCTGTTCGAACAGGAGGTAGTTAAGACGACATGGATGGTGTGAATGGTTCACACCTTCCGGATAACTTGAAAGGAGCTCGTCATGAAGAAGTCAGCAGGATTATTCATCGCAGCAATTGCAACAGTCAGTCTGTTTGCCGCAGTACATTCAGTTCAGGCCGGACCAAAGGGCCCCACCATTGTTGATGTGGCAGTGGCGGTCAACAGCGAGGGTCCCTACGCAGGTGCATTCGACACACTCATTGCTGCGGTCGGTGCCGCCGATCCGGCTGTCCTGGCCACACTTTCAGGCAATGGACAGCATACCGTGTTTGCTCCAACCGACGATGCCTTCGCAGCGCTCGGGCTTGATGCGGACAACATCGGCGACCTGGATCAGGGCTTCCTTACCGACGTGCTCCTCTATCATGTGGCCAACGGAAAACGTGATTCCGAGGATGTGGTCGGCTCCAGCCGGATCCGCACGCTGCTGGGCGAATTCCTGAAGCAGGACGGAGGAATTCTGATGGACAATGTTGACCAGGCTGCCGTGATCATTGTTGTTGATGTGCCCGCCGCTAACGGAATCATCCACGTGATCGACACCGTCGTGCTTCCATACCTCCCCGAATAACATCTCTCCCTCCAAACCCCACCAACCGGGCGGCCTTCGGGCCGCCTTTTTTTTGCTGCGCCGGGGATTAACGGGGAGGGTCACTGTTGCCGTCAGATACTGCAGCCCTCAAACATCGCACGACGCGAGGCCGATATGAAAAGGCCGAAGTGAGCCGGCAATCACCCGGTAAGCCCGCTCTGTGAATCCCCGAGTCCGCTGTAGTGAGATCGCTCCGGCCAAAGATACAGATATTCCCCTTCACCGTATGGCGGCCGCGGCTGCGGGATTATAGCCCGTAGGGGACATACGGCGGCATTTCGGGCGGGACGATAAGTGGAGCATTGCTCGCCAGGATAAACAGAAGGGCTAAGATGCCTACGACCAGCAACGTCACCACCACGCCGGCCCAGAAATGGCGGCTGTGGAGATGCGCGCTTGCATGATGCCATAGAATCAGCCGGCATCTGTCATGCCAGGGATGGCTCCCATGTTTCATTGTGGTTGCCGGATGCATAGCCCACCTCCTTCATCTATTTAGAGCCTCTAAGTCCCGGAATCGTTGAAGATGCTGAGCATGCAGAATCGGAATCTCACAGAACCGAAGACGCCACGGGAAATTAAAAAAAAAAGGCGGCCGACGGCCGCCTTTGATGTTGCTGCAGGGGAAACAATTTAGTCGTCAATCAGCTTGCCGCCGACCTTGAAGGATTCGTCCCGGTCAGCCTTGTTGAGGCGGTTGTATTCTGATTTGGTAAGGGTCAGTACGGATCCGTGGCGGACGGGGTGGAAGGGGAAGTCCATGCGGTCGCCCTCGTTGAAGTCGCCGCCGGCGAGGTCGTCGGTTTCATAGGCCTGATATCCGGCGCCGGTGCTGTACTGGTCGATCATCAGGCACCATTTGGCGGGCTTTCCGGCTTTCGCCGGCTCGATAATAAAGCATGTAGGGCCTTCATATCCGGTGAGCTTGGCGAGAGAAAAGTCTGCCACATCCTCCCAGTCGCCCCTGATGCGGGCGCTTTTCTCCATCGTGATGGCTTTGTACTTTTCATCTTTCGTAAAGCGGTAGTAGGTGTTGCCTTCCCGGATGATGGTGGTGTCGATGACGGTGGTCGGCTTTTCGATGTAGATGAAGGGCTCCTCGAAATCCTTGAAATCCTTTGTATAGGCGGCCCAGATACGGTGCTTGTTGACCCCGTCACGCTCGCTCATGGAGGCCCAGAAGACCATGTATTTTCCCACTTCCTCGTCGTAGACGGCCTCGGGCGCCCAGGTGCAGCCGGCTTCATCGGGAGCGACCCTGCAGAGGCGCGGCTCGGACCAGTTGACCAGATCCTCTGATTCCCAGACAACGAGGGATTTGCTGCCGGTATTCACGGCGCGGCCCCAGTCGTGGTGGGTGAGGTGGATCGAGAGGTCGGTGGCGATGACATAGAACTTTGTGTTGTCGTGCGAGCGGATGATGTAGGGATCGCGCACGCCCTTTTCGCCGAGCGCGCTGACCAGCACCGGCTCCTCGTCGTTCAGCCCCTTCCAGCGCCGGCCGTTATCACTGAGCATGAAGTAGACCTGCTCGGTCATGGGGGTTCCTTCGCCGCGGAAGGTGACGAACAGGTAGCCTCCTATATCCTCCGCACAGCCGGCGGTGGCGATGCAGCAGGCCAGTAAAGTGAGCAGTCGACGCTTCATGATGTTCTCCGTTCAGGGGGTGATAGACGATTTGAAATGTATTCCCATAAGTGTTCCGTTTTGTCAATATAGGCCATTCGCCAATAGCCGATATTCGTACTAGGCAACAGTGAGGAAATATTGTTTAGTGTGTCGGAGATAGCACATTTGAAAATCAGGAGAGGGTGACTATGGAAATCAAAGATATCAGACGCATCGTGGAGATGATGAAGAACAACGATCTCACTGAATTCGCGATGAAGGATGACGATTTTGAACTGACGATGAAGCGCGGAAGCGGCGACGCACAGGTCGTGTATGCGGCCCCGGCGGTAGCGCCTGCAGCAGCCCCGGTCGCAGCGCCGGCAGCGGCTCCGACCGCGGCGGCTCCGGATGCTGAATCGGCGTCGGAAGAAGACGGCCTGATCGAGATTCCCTCTCCGATCGTAGGCACCTTCTACCGCAAGCCCGCGCCCGACGCCGATAATTTTGTGTCGGTCGGTTCCGAGGTATCGGAAGACACGGTGGTCTGCATTGTGGAAGCCATGAAGGTGATGAACGAAATCAAGGCCGAAGTGAAGGGCGTGATCAAGAAGGTCCTCGTCGACGACGCCGCAGCGGTGCAGTATGGACAGCCGCTCTTCCTCGTGGAACCCAAGTAAGGGAGTCACCCATGTTTAATAAGGTATTGATCGCCAACCGCGGCGAAATCGCATTGCGCATAATCCGTGCCTGCAAGGAGCTGGGCGTGCGCTCCGTTGCCGTCTATTCCGAGGCCGATGCGGATTCGCTGCATGTGCAGATGGCGGACGAGGCCATCTGCATCGGACCGGCTGCCGCCACCAACAGCTATCTCAAGATCAGCAATATTATCAGCGCGGCGGAAATCGCCGATGTGGACGCGATCCATCCGGGCTATGGCTTTATGGCCGAAAATGCCCACTTCGCGGAAATCTGCGCCAAGTGCAATATTACCTTCATCGGTCCCCAGCCCAATTGCATCCGCAATATGGGGGATAAGGCAATTGCCCGCGATACGATGAAGGCGGCCGGCGTGCCGATCACGCCCGGTTCGGACGGCATTCTGAAAAATTCCGATGAGGCGCTGAAGCTGGCGCAGCAGATGGGCTATCCGGTACTGCTCAAGGCCGTCGCCGGCGGCGGAGGAAAGGGCATGCGCGTGGCCCGCAATGATGTGAGTCTTGTGCAGGGCTTCATGGCGGCATCGGCCGAAGGCGAAGCCTCGTTCGGCAATCCCGACCTGTTCATGGAAAAATACATCGAGTCGGCCCGCCATGTTGAGGTGCAGATTATCGGCGATAAGCACGGTAACGTCTGCCACGTGGGCGAGCGCGACTGTTCGATCCAGCGCCGCCACCAGAAACTGGTCGAGGAGGCCCCGTGCCCGACGCTGACCGACGAAGAGCGGCAGGCGCTTGGCGACGCGGCGGTCAAGGCCGCCAAGGCGGTCAACTACGACAGCGCCGGCACACTGGAATTCCTGTACGATGAGCATGCGAAGCAGTTCTATTTCATGGAAATGAATACCCGCATCCAGGTGGAGCATACGGTCTCCGAAGAGGTGAGCGGAATCGACCTGATGAAGGAGCAGATCCGCGTAGCGGCCGGCGAAAAGCTTTCGTTCACACAGGACGACGTGGTGATCAGGGGGCATGCCATCGAATACCGCGTGAATGCGGAAGATCCGTACAACAACTTTACGCCGGCGCCGGGGCCGGTCGAGGCGGTGCATTTCCCGGGCGGCCCGGGTGTCCGCATCGATTCGCATGTCTACTCGGGCTACACCATCTCGCCCTACTACGACAGCATGATCGGTAAGATCATCGTGCACGGCAAGGACCGCAAGGAGGCCATCGCCCGCATGCGCCGGGCGCTGGAGGAGTTCACCATCAACGGTCCGCACACCTCCGTTCCGCTGGGCGAGGCGCTCATGGAAGACGGCCGGTTCCGAAAGGGAACCTACAACACCGCTTTCCTCGAAAAATTCATGCATGAAGTATTTCTAAAATCCTAAGACGACAAGGAGAAGTGGCAATGAAAGATCAATCAGGCAATGCCGTGGCCGATCCGCAGGATTTCACGGTGGCAGAGACAGAGGATGCTGGACTGGGACAGATTCAGATCTACAACAATGTGATCGCTATCATCGCCCACGAAACCGCCAAGAAGGTGGCCGGTGTCGTGGAACTGCAGGGTTCCCTTGCTGACGATCTTGCCGGCATCATCGGCAAGAAATCCAAGGACAAGGGCATTCGGGTCGAAAAGGAGAATGAAGAACTGCTGACGATCAACCTCGCTGTGGTGCTCGAGTTCGGTGTTCGTATTCCGGACGTCTGTGTGCAGCTGCAGGAGGCCGTCAAGAAGTCGGTCGAGGAGATGACCGGTCAGCATGTCTATGCCGTTAATGTGGTTGTTCAGGGCATCCGTAACCTGGGCGAATCCAAAAGCGAGGACTAAAACATGAAGGCGCGCTCCGGCAAGCTTGGCAATTTTGTGATGACCGTGTTGCTGCTCGGTATCGGGGCCGGGTTGCTCTACGGCAGTGTCTGGGATCGGGATGTGGGCAAAATCATTGCCGACACGCTGGCCATTCCCCTGGCGGCCGGAGGGCTGGGAACGATTCTGATCCTCTCGGTCGTATTGCGCTGGGTCGGGGGGTGCGGCAGAAGAAAAGAGGCCTTCATCGACTATCAGTCGGAAGAGGGAAATGTCGGAATCAGCACCAAGGCTATTCAGGATTTTGTCGCACGCGTAGGCCGGGAGTTTGCGGCAGTCAGGGACATTGATACGCGGTTGATCCACGGTAAAGGTGCGTTGGACATTGCCGTCAGTGTGAGCGTGGTTTCGGGCAACAAAATCCCCGAGCTTTCCCAGGTGCTGCAGCAGCGGATCCGCGAAAGTGTTCGTGAATCGCTGGGCCTCGCTGAAATAGGAAAGATTACCGTTCAGGTAAAAGAGATTGTCGGGGCGCCGGAAAAACACGCTTCGTCCGATGATGAACTTACGCAATAGGTACCTGGTGAGCGGGTATTCAAGGGGGATGAAAGGAGCACGTTTGTCGCTGCTCCTTTTTTTATGGTGTATGGTGCTTTCCGGCTGTACCGGCCTGCTGAATTCGAAGCTGCCGGGCCCCTGGTATGACGCCTACGAGCCGATTGAAGATCCCGCAGCCGAAACGTTTCTCTCCAATACACTGGAAAAAGCAAGCGCCAGGTTCGGCGCGCCGGCTATTCCCGTAAACGAGATTCTGCTTCGCCGTTCGCGCAAGACAGAAGAAGCGCGCCGCTATAGAATCGGGGAGGATTTTTCGCTCACCGAATGTGTCGACCCAACAAACGGTGTTTTCGTCGTTTATATCGGTGTTGACCCCGACCATTCCAACTATTACGCCTTGCTGGCCCATGAATGTGTTCACCTGTTGAATCCGTACATCACCGATTGGTACATGGAAGGGCTGGCCACGGTGTTTTCCGAGGAGGTTTGCGCATCAACCGGAAAGGAATGGGGCGACTGGAAGCGGCATTTCGTTAAATCGCGCCGCGACCCGTACGCGCTCTCCTACCGTATGATGCTGGGGTTGAAGGAGGCTTTCCCCATTGGCTATCCCGCAATGATTCAATATACGGTGCCCCAAAGTGCAGATGCGCCGTGGCTGCGTATTGATATAGACCACTGGATTGGTACGCTTCCAACGGCCCGGCAGTCAGAAGCGCGAGCAATAATTGAACCCTACACTGCCCCCTTGCGCAGGCACACCGGTAAAGTGTATGGTTTCCACGTTCCCGGAACCCCATGACATAAGGAGCTTAGGATGCCATTGCTGAATCTGAAGTGCACCAGAATGATCCCCGACGATTTGATTGCCCGGCTTTCGACGGCCGTATCTGTTACCATCGGCAAGCCTGAGCAATATGTAATGGTCGTAGCCGAACCGGTTGTTGTCCTGATGGCGGGGGAAAAAGGTGATGCGGCCTATGTCGAGGTGAAAAGCATAGGCGGCCTGACTCGCGAAGTGAACCATGAGTTGACGATTAAGATCTGCGTTCTGCTCAACGACCACCTGGGGATCCCATGTGAACGCGTGTATGTGACCTTTCAGTCAGTCGAAGCTGATCACTGGGGCTGGAAGCAGGATTTGTTCGGCTGAACCTGGTAGGGAACCGGCCGTTTCGTCTAATTCAGGTTGACCCGATGTAGTACCCGGTATTCTGCGCCACGTGGGGTGAGTGTACTTTGAATTAACTCCACGCGATCAATCAGGGCCGATCCGGACTCGGTGTCCCTGAACTTTTTCACCTTCTGCAGCAGCGGGCCGATGTGTTGATCGATTCCTTTGACGCGCCCCAGCGTGAGGTGGGGCGAGAAGCGCTTGCTGTCGAAATCGATTTCCGCATGGTGCAGGCCCTGCACGATGCGGCCCTGCAGCTGCATGAGGGTAGGGCAGTCGCCCAGCCCGACCCAGATCACGCGCGGATAGCCGGGTTTGCCGAAAAAACCGGCCCCCTGGGCTGCGATCGTAAATGAACCCTGACCATGAGCGGCCTGATTCATCACCTGCCTGACGGCGGCGATCTGCCCGGCCGGCACATCACCCAGAAAGACCAGGGTGAGGTGCATGTTGCGAGGGTTGACCCAGCGGACATTGGCATGAACCTTCTTGAGCCTGCGCTGCAGCTCGTCGAGCTTTGCCCGGATCTCGTCACCGATGTCGACCGCAATGAATGCACGCATGGTTTCCATTTGAAAACTACCTCGTTGAGGAGCAGTATTCTAACCGTCATGGTTGAGATAATCAAAGGCGATATTACGAAGCTCCAAGTCGATGCGATTGTTAAT
Organism: Pontiella sp.; assembly: GCA_050298955.1. GTDB lineage: Bacteria > Verrucomicrobiota > Kiritimatiellia > Kiritimatiellales > Pontiellaceae > Pontiella. The sequence continues at coordinate 5,487 of JBNKVA010000009.1, read as the reverse complement.
GCCGCCAACACCACGCTGCTCGGAGGCGGTGGTGTGGATGGGGCGATCCATCGGGCGGCCGGGCCGAGACTGCTGGAGGCGTGCAGCGCACTGGGCGGCTGCGCGACGGGGGATGCAAAGATTACCGAAGGCTGCAACCTGCCGGCGAAGCATGTCATTCATTGTGTGGGGCCGGTTTGGCATGGCGGCGATAAAAATGAGGATGAGCTGCTGGCCTCGTGCTACAGGACGGCGATGCGCATAGCAAACGACCACGGTTTGGAGTCGATTGCCTTTCCCTGTATCAGCACCGGGATCTATGGATTCCCGTTCGAGCGCGCCGGCCGTATAGCCCTGCGTGAAATATTGGCATGCCTCAACGCAGGTTCATCCGTGAAGCGGGTCTACTGCGTCTGTTTTTCAGGTCACGACCATGAGGTCTACCAGGCAATCCTTCAGGATCAGGGGTGATGGTGGCCTGCCGTTTTCAGGCGTCACCCGGAGGCGGGCATTGGCGCGGTATCTGCTTTCCCGGGTAGTCGCGCATGATCGATTTGCTGATAAAGGCCCGCGAGCATGTCTGGCTGGAGGGTAATCCGGACCGTGATCACTCGACCGGCCTTCTTGTGTTCGGGGTGCTGGAAATTATACTGGGCATCCTCTCATTTTCAGCAGCCATGTTTCTCATGATTCTGGTTTCGGAGACCGGGCTGGCCGGTATGAAAACATCCCATTTCTGGGTGGTCATGGGCCTTCTTTTCTATCTGACCGGCTGGTTTGCGATGATAGGACTCGGGAGCATCAGGGCTGCCCGCTGGGCACGGGTGTTGGCCCTGGTCGGGTCCTGGGCTGCCGTTTTCTTTGGTACACTGGCCATGGCACTGCTGCTGTATATCCTGCCGGGAGCATATGAGTTGCTGCTGGAGTCTTCCGCCCTTTCACCGGCATCTGCGATGACCGCACTCTATGTTGCGATCAGTATGCTGTTTTTCCTTCAGCTGGTGCTGCCGATGGGCACGATCGCTTTCTATGGTCTCCAAGGTGTCCGGACAACCTGCGAACGGAAAAATTCTTCACCCTGCTGGTCCGACGGTTACCCTTTGCCGTTGCTGGCTATGGGATTTGTATCGGTGTCGGGCTGCCTGACCGTTGTTTTCGGAGCCACCACGAACTATGCCGTATTCCTCTTCGGCTATGTATGGACGGGTTGGAAAGGATTTATCGTCGTTTTTGCGGCTGCCGTTGCGTGTGGCTACATAGGCTGGGGCGTTTTCATGCGCAGGATGCATGCATGGTGGATGGCCTATGCCATCATCGTGCTGATCGCGGCATCGATGATGCTGACGTTCTCCGAGCTGGATATGGCGACCCTTTTCCGTGCGATGAACTACGCCCCTGCTTCGGTTGACACGCTTGCGAGCATGCGATTAATCAGCCCGGCGGTGCTGACGTTCGTGGTCTGCATCTGGGGTATCATGGCCTGTATCTACCTGGTCTGGGTGCGCGGCTGCTTCCAGCCGGAAATCGAACCTGCCGAAATCAAGTCCTACCGTCAGCGCAAGGCTGAAGAAGAACCGGACATGCCGCCTGAGCCCGATAGCCCGCGCATGCGTCTGGATTAGTCGCGCGGCCCTATCCGAACGGATCGGTCCGGTGTGCCTTTGGGCACTTTAGCCTTCCATTTTCCATGATATGGTTGAATTATGTACCGGTTTTTGGATTTGCGGCAGAAAAGGGATATTTATGGCAGGAAAACACAAGGGACTCGGGCGCGGACTCGATGCATTAATCAAGGACGGTTCAACTGCTAAACAGCAGGCGACCAAAAAGGTTGTTCCGGCCAGAGCCACGGCCGAGCCGCAGAAAGGTGTGCGCGAGGTGGCAACATCCGCCGTGGTGGCCAGCCCGTGGCAGCCGCGAACCGTTTTTGATTCAGCTTCGCTATCCGAGTTGGTTGAATCCGTTAAGGTGCACGGCGTATTGCAGCCTTTACTGGTGCGTGAAGTCGGGAAAAAATTTGAGCTGATCGCCGGCGAACGGCGACTGCGGGCCGCCCAGGCCGCACTGTTGAAAAAAGTGCCGGTCATTGTGATCGAAGCCTCGGATGAAAAAGCGCTCGAGATTGCTCTGATCGAAAACCTGCAGCGCGAGGATCTCAATCCCATCGAAGAGGCGGAGGGGTACGCGCTGCTGCAGAAAAAGTTCAACCTGACCCAGGAAAAGGTGGCCGAGCAGGTGGGCAAGGCGCGTGCTTCCGTAGCCAATGCCCTGCGCTTACTGGAACTGCCGGACGGTATCCGCAAATATGTTGCTGAAGGCTTGCTGTCCGTGGGGCACGCCAAGGTGCTGCTCGGTGTCGACAGCGAAAAGGAGAAGGATCTGCTGGCCAAACGCTGCATCAAGGAAGGCATGTCGGTGCGCGCGCTGGAAAAAATCGTCAAAAAGCTCGGGATGCCGCCGAAAAAACCGCGGGCCGAGAAGGCGGACCTGCCCGGCGACTATCTCCAGAACCTGACCGACGACCTGCACCGGTTTTTCGGCACGAGTGTGCGGATTTCCCCATCCAAGACGCTGACGAACGGGCGCAAGGTAAAGGGATCGCTTGAAATCGATTATCACGACAATGAAGAGCTCGATCGCCTGCTGACTATCATTGGATATACGAGCGACCTGTAAGCTATGACCGATACGAATCAAGACCGCGAGACGATGGCCAAGGAATATGATGCCATCCACAACAAACTGTTTTTCCTGCAGATTCTTGTGCTTGGCATCCTGCTGGCTCTGTACCAATTCAGCGGAGCTTCGGAGGCGCTGGCCGAGGGACTAGCGTCGCGCTTCGGTGAAAAATACTGGTTCGCCACCAACGCGGCCTACGCGATCATCTCCGTGTTCGGATTTGCTGCCTGCATGTTCCCTTTTTCCTATTACAGCGGGCATGTATTGGAACATCACTATGGTTTATCCAATGAAACCTTCGGCGACTGGTTTGCCGATTTCATCAAGTCACTGGTGATTGATTTGGTGCTGGCAACGGTGCTCTTTTCGGTCATCTATGCGCTGCTGCGCTGGTTGCCGGGCATGTGGTGGCTGGCGGCGGCCGTTTTCTACATCCTCTTTGCCGTAGTTCTTTCCACGCTGGCACCCGTGGTCATCATGCCGCTGTTTCACAAGTTTGAACCGCTTCAGGAAGGGGAGCTCACCGAAGCCGTCCGCCAGATGATGGAGGAGTCGGGCATCAAGGTGGTCGGCGTTTTTAAGTGGGGGCTCGAAGAAAAGACCGCAACGGCCAACGCCGCCTTTGCCGGCATCGGACGGACCAAGCGCATTATTCTCGGCGATACCTTGCTGTCGGGATATTCGCAGGAGGAGATTCTGTCGATTCTGGCCCACGAGGTCGGGCACTATAAAAACAGGGATACCCTGCGCTTGATGGTAACCAGCTCGCTGCTGGCGGTGCTGGGATTCTACATCGCGCACCGTTGCCTGACGGCACTGGTTTCATTCTACGGGCTTTCCGGGGTTGATAATATTGCCGCGGCACCGATGTTTATTTTCAGTATCTTCATCTTTTCCCTGATCTCCATGCCGTTTGCCAACATGCATTCCCGCCGTCGTGAATTTGCTGCCGACGCGTATGCCATTGAAAAGATGGGTTCGCCGGATGCGCTGGTATCGGCCTTCGAAAAACTGGCCGACCAGAATCTTTCGAACAAGGAGCCCGCAGCCTGGATCGAGTTCCTGCTGCACAGCCACCCTTCGATATCACGGCGCATCGAGCGCGCCCGGCAACAATAGGCGGCCAAAAGGCGGCCGGAGAGATTTCTTTCGATGGCGTATCATTCCCACAATGATCAGGTCGAACCGGGAAAACGGAGCTTCTTTTCGCGGGAAGCGATCAGTGGAGTTCCCTGGATGATCATTTCCAAGCTGATTCTCTTTGTGGTCTATTTCGGAGTCAGCATTCTAACCGTCAACGGGCTGGGGAAGGAAAAGTTCGGCATTTACAGCCTGATGACCAATATAGCGTCATACCTGCTTGTACTGTGCGGTCTGGGGTTGTGCACGGCCCTCATGCGCTATATTCCGGAACTGATGGCCAGACAGAATCGGTGGGCGCTGAAAAAGCTGCTCTGGAAATCCGCCATACTGCAGCTGATCGCGGTGTTGCTTGTTTCGACCCTGCTGATCGCGCTCACCCGTCCTCTGCAGCGGCTCTTCAACGCGGAGCATATCGAATCCTTCGGATGCTATCTGAAACTGGCATGCGGGCTTACAGCGCTCTGGCTGGTCAAGGATTTCGTGAGCACCGTGTTCACCTCCGTCTTTAAGGTGCGCGCGGTGGCCATTCTTTCCGTGGTACAGGGATTGATCTGGTTTACCGCTCTGTTGATAGCCCTCGATATCCGTCCTGAGGTCGGCACCGTTTTTCTCGTGCAGATGCTTTCAGTTGCCGTGGTGTATGTGTACGGGGTCATTGTGCTGTTCCGCCATATCGCCGCGCTGCCCTGGACCAGGAAAGAGTTCGGGATCGGTAAGCGTCGAACCCTTTCGTTCTCCGGTGTAGTGATGCTCAACTCGATTCTGCGGATGGTGATGTTCAAGTACTCCGAGGTGTTTTTCATCGCGGCGGTCGGCGGCACAACGCTGGCCGGCATGTATGATCTCGGCTATACCTTGCCGTATACGGCGGTGTCGTTCATTCCGCTCGCGCTGATGGGCCTGTTCACCTCGGCGTTCGCCGAGGCCTATGTGCGGGATCGCGGCTGTCTGGATCTGCTGATTTCATCCTACTACAAGCTGTTGATGATGGTGTCGCTTCCGGTAGCGGTTCTGGGCGCCTTTTTTGCGCCGGCGGCCTATCGGATCATCTATAACGGGGAAATGAACAAGGCCGGCGAGCTGGCCTCTGCTTTTTGCCTGGTGCTTTGTCTGCCCCTGTTTTCAATTCCGCTTTCTGCGGCCATCAAAGCCAAGGAAAAGATGCTCAATATGGTTCCGATGCTCCTGCTGCAGATTGTGGTCAATCTGCTGCTGGACTGGCTGCTCATTGTTCATTTCCGGATGGGGGTGTGGGGAGGCATCGGTGCCGTGTTAGGAACCTTCGTACTGACCATTCCGATCCGGGTCCGGTATATTGGGCGAATCATTGGCGGCGTGCACTTCCCGGCCCGATTCTTCCTGCGAGTCAGTACGACGCTCGTAATCGAGGGCGGAGTGCTCTTCTGGATTGTACACGCCACCCGTCTGTTCAGCCGCTTTGAAAGCCAGGCCGTCAACATTGCTCTGCTGCTGCTGGTTGCCGTCGTTTATACCGGCCTGTTCATCGTGCTGGTTCGGATGCATGGCGTGGTGCGCCAGGAGGATATCGAGGATTTCCACGACCTGGGGATCGAACGCCTGAACAAGGTGCTGCGCTTTATGGTTCCTGTACGGAACTAATCGACGGTCACTCCGTCAAAATTCTGGATCAGTTTCAATGCGTCCTGTTTGGCTTGTGCATATTCC
>JBNKVA010000008.1:0-20155 GCA_050298955.1 Pontiella sp. | reverse complement strand
TCCAGCCAGGGATCGTAGTCGCCGTAATTGTCCTGCGGACCGGTGATGTTGTCGGCCTGCAGCTCGTTGAGCCAGAGATCCGGGAAGGCCGGAAGCGCAGCAGCAACTGAGCTGGGCGATCCTGGCGTGGTGGCGACGATGTCGCCGCTGCTCACCACATCCAGTGACATGCCGAACACCACATCGGAACTGTTTTCAGAGACCTGGTGAACCTCCGCAGCCAGGACGTTCTGCCCTGACACCAGTGCTGATGCCGGAAGCATAAACGGTCCTTCATACTGCGCGTTGCCGATGGTGCGCGCAGCGAGTGTATCAAAGGCCACCGAACCACCCGGCATGCCAAGCCGATAAATCTCCGTACCGTTCAAATACAGAATCATGCCGTCGTCAACGACGGTGTTGAGTTCCAGGCTCACTCCGGCAAGCGAGCCTGTATAATTGAAGGAGGTACGGAAATAATAGGTGACTTTACCGTTTTGCCGATCCAGCACAGTATTCTTCGGGGCGGGAAGCGATGATCCTTCATCGTAGAGCAGGGCCGCACCGGAGCTCCAGGAAGTGTCGTTATAACCGGCCTCGCGCCAGGACGTGCCCAGATCCGAACCACTGTCGTCATACTTCCACACATGCTCAATATCGATCACGTTGACCGGACCGGAGGGCGCCGTTCCCCCGGTACTCAACCAGTTGGCCACACGGGCATTGTCGCGCGTAGTATCGACCAGCTGCAGCGAGCTTCCGCCTTTCGAACTTGCCCACGGATCGCCACCTTCATAGCGGACCCGATCGACCACAATTTCCTCGGCCGGCAGGAGGCCGGGGCGGAAGAGCGTCAGGGTTTCGCCCTGTGGATCCAGCGACCCCCCATAGACATCAAAGACCGCCACATCATTGTACCGATCAGCAAAGCGGAAAGCATCCCCCGCCAGCACAAGGTACTCGTCTGCGTGGATGACGGAGCCCGTCGGGAATGTATAGCCGATACCGTTGACACGCCATCCGGAGAGGTCGAACACATTCGTTGAACTGGTGTTGTGCAGCTCAAGGAACTGCAGGTCACGATCTTCCGGAGAAGCATGAATCTCACTTATGATCAAGACGTCTTCAGGATCGGGGTCCGCGCCGGTGTAGGTAACCGAAACCGCATCGCTAGCGCCGGATACCCATGCGCCAAAGCGATCAACGCCGGTCACGGTCAGATTGTTGAGCCCGGCTGTTAACGGAATCGTCAGTCGCCAGGCTGTTGTGCTCGTCCATTCCAGCGGATAAGGAATGCCGTTGACCCAGACCTCCGCCACCGTCAGTGGAGCCGTTCCCGTCAGGACCACACTGTTAGAGGAGACCGAGATAGAGCTGGGTCCATCGACACCGAAACCTGCAGACGGCAAAATGCTTTGCAGGTAGGAGCGACGCCCTGAAATATAGCTTTGAATGCTGGAAGGCGAACTGACCGGGACTCCGTTGGCTATGAGATTCTCATAGCGTTCATCCATAATCGGGTTGGCCTCGCCGGCCAGCATCGCGCCATCAACCGCCTCCTGGAAGGCCATCAGATACTCACGGTAGAATGCGGGGGTATCATGGATCAACGATTCGAGGGATGGATCGTGGATGTCGTCAATGGGATCGCTAGTTCCTCGGCTGCCGTTGCCCAGTGCCAATTCGATATCCCACGGCAGCATACGCCAGCCCTCATCATCCGGTTTGTAGAGATACATGTTCTTGCCGCGCTCGTAACCGTAGCTGTCCCAGTTGCCGCAAATTCGATTCACCACCACCGGCCGGACAAAATCGCGGATATTCACCCAGCTGCGCACCCGGTTTTCATAGTCCGCTGCTCCCGTATCATTGATTGCCGCAACCATATTGGTGAACGCTAACCACCGATCATGATCTTCTGTCGTGCGCGGCCGGAAATTCCACCGGTAGCGTTTCGCATCGACACCTCCGTCAGCACGCTCAAAACGCTCAAGTGTCGCCGTGATATAAGAAAAGTTTACATCGTCGGTACTGAACTCGAACCAGTCTTCGACCTTGCGCAGGTCACCATTGGAATCTTTGCGAAAGTACTGGTCCAGCATGTCACTGTTGGGCTGCTGGGAGTCGAGGTAAATCATACCGCGCTCGTTCCCGTTCAGCACCATGTGCACATGGCGGCGATAATTGTACTGCTGCCCCAGTTTTCGCCCGATCCATGTGCTGGTGAGATCCACCTGTGTTGAAGAATCATACCAGAAATTGCCCCCATCGAATCCTTCGCCGGACATGACGAATGGTTCGGTTCCCAGAAACTGCTCGCCGGGCTGGAAATTGATTTCATAGTCGCAGATAAACGATCCAAGCGGGCCGTTGTAGCTCTGCGTATGGAACGGACTTCCGCTGTACATGGTGCCCACATTGTAAACGGCGCGATAGTTGCCATAGACAAACGTGGCATCCATCGTATCGTTGGCGTTCTTTTCCCGGCTGGACCAGAAGCTCATGTTATCAGCGGTCAACCAGAGCCGGTAGGTTCCAAGGCTCCCCGCGAAGCCGGGTTCACCCCAGCGCACCAGACACTCCTGGGTCGGCACATCCGCCGGGAACTGTGATGATGCAGAACCATCAGATGCAGACACATAGAACGCCACTAACGTACCGCTGGATTTGCCGGAGATCGTCGCCGAATAGATGCCGTCCCCGGCAATCGCATCCCCGCCGGTTCCATTGTCGTGCATGGTTGTGGCCGAATAGGATCCGGATGGATCGGTCCGCGAATAGAGCGTCATTGAATTCACCCCGTCAGGGTCATTCGCCCGGGCGGTAACCACCACCGCATCCCCTGGTTCGGGAAGCACCGGACTGTGCGCTACGTCATGAATCGCCGGACCGGCGTTGGAAACCAGCTGCGAATTGGCCAGTCCCGGCGTTCCACAGTCGCTCGGCACACTGATGGGTTGCGAGGCCTCCATGTACTGTCCACGCAGGCGGATCATGACGTAGGGCGAACCTTTCAACCAGCGAACCTTGGCACGAATGGTACCGGTATTCGATCCTCCGGTGGACGCCGTGCTGTCCAGGGCATGATCCGCATTGTTGCAGCTGATGTCGCCACGGGCCGAGGAAACCAGATGCATGGCAGCCGACCCGCCTATACCCACGCCGCTTTCGACAAAGGAATGGCGGACCACACCGCCGAACCCCCATCCACTCGTGCCGCTGGAAAAATCTCCGTTCGAAAGGAGGTTCCCTCCCCCGTTATTAAGGAACTCGATATCATCCAGCAATATTTCACCGGCACCCTGTGCGTATAGCTCAATCCGGTCGGGGGTGCCCTGGCCATTTCTAAGCACACTGGTGACATCAATTGTCGTCCATGGAGCCTTGGCGGTTTCATCACTATCGGCCCAGTTGGCCGGCTGTCGATTGTCGGCATCGGGATCAATCAGTTCAAGCGAACTGCCGCCGCCATCGCTCCATTCACCCCAGCGGCCGCCGTCAACATAGGTCACTTCGTCGATCGGAATGTAGAAGATGTTGGTCACCACCAGACCGCTGCCGTTGGTGGAAACCAGGTCGTCGGGAATGGATAGCCGTACCGTATCGCCGCCATTCCCCAGCGTACCCCCATAATTACCATACGTGTTGGATCTGTTCAGCTGCGCGTATTTTGCCATCAGGTTGGTCGAATTTTCCGCCACGACGACATAGCCGTTGGCGGGAATCGAAGCGCCATCGGGGAACTGGTACGAAATCCCGCCCTGCAGCCGCCAGTTGGAAAGGTCCACGGGGCTTCCGGTGCGGTTGTAAAGCTCGAGATATTCGTCGTTATTCGATTCCGAAATCGGATGGTACATGATTTCGTTGATAACCACCGCGTGTAGCTTCGGCGCAGCATTCGCCGCTTCCTCGGTGACTGATGACAACGGCTGGAAGCCGGGGGCGCCGTCGGGATAACGTCCTTCGGACACACCGTTGGCCTGGCCCCGGAAGGATACGGCATCGATCACGCGCGTCTGGTTTGAATTCACCAGGTAGATTTGCTCGCCGTCGGCAGAGAGCGCAAAACCGAGCTCATTCTGGTCGAAACTCAGGAAGCCGCGCGCGGGTATGGTGGTTCCGCCGGGGATCTGGTACCTGTTGGTGGCGGGGTTATCACTCAGCCATGCACCGGACAGATCGACCGGAGACGTGCTGGTATTGAACAGCTCAATGTAGTCGACCAGGGGCAGGTCGGTATGCGCAAGATATTCGTTGATGACCACGCCTCTGAGAGGTTCCATCCCATAACCGTCGGTCGAACCGGGAGAACCGCCGATTCGATCACTGGCGGACCAGGCGCGCGGATCATTTTCGCCATAGCTCGGATGGCTCAGTACCAGGGAGTGTCCGGTGCCGAAGGCGGCCACGGGCCAGGGCGCCCGGTTGTCGTATTCGACTTCCAGCAGGATTCCGTCAAGTTCATTGCGGAACCGCAGGGTGCCGCCACTATTGGAGAGCTTGCCGTCATACGGTCCCAGACAGGGCACGCCGTAGAAGGCCTGAGCCGCAACCGGATCCTTGGCAATCACAATAAACCCGCCGGGAGCCAGTGTCGTGTCACTCGGGAATGTATAGTCGATTTCGCCGGAAAATCGGTGGCCGGTCAGATCTTCCGTAATCAGGCCGGTATTGTAGATTTCAATGAACTCAAGGCTGTTGGTCCCCCCCCATGCAGAAGGCGTGTCCACCATCAGTTCACTGATGATCATAGCTCCCCGACGACTGCTCGGTCCGAGCGGTTCAAACGGCAGTGCAATGCTTGAAACAATCGTACCGCCGCCGGTCGACTCATCACGAAAACGCGCGGTTGTGGAGATCAACGGCTCGCTCGAGGTTAATGCAAAGCCCACATTCAGACTGCTCGACATCGAGATCGTTTCCGACCCCAGCCGTTGCCAGGTGTTTCCATCTATGCCGGCAAACCCTTCAAAAAGGTTCCCCGTTCGGCGAAGCCGCAGCCACATGCTCGGGAAGCTGGCCGGGAAGTAACCTTCCTCGGAAGTACTCGCCCCCACCGCGGAGCGCGACATTAACTGGCATCCGACCGGTCCCGGTGTTGCAAAGACGGCCGCAAACGGCGCATCGTCATCCAACCCGTCGCGCGCCATCAGTCCGGCTCGCGCCCATTGGCTGGAGAGGTCCATACCGTCTATACGAACCTGGATGTCAAAATCACCCGTGTAGATCTTATGGCTGAAGCTGAACTCGTCCGCGGTTCCGCCAATGCCGTTGCCGCCGGCGGTGATATCCACGCCTCCGGAAACCCAGTTCGCCGAACCGCTGATGGCTGGCGCGCCGACATCCTCGGTAAGATAGGTCGAGGCTATAAAAGCAATCTGACTGTTGGGTATAATGGTATTGGCGGCACTGGAGCGATCCTGAACATTGGAGACATGAAGCGTATAGGCGGTATCCAGCACTTGTGCGGCAGTAGTCAGGGTTACAACGGATTCATTCTCGCCGAAGACCGCATCCGTGACCGATAGTGAACCACCGCTGTATGTAATGGAATAGTTGCCCGTAACCAGGGCTGTGGCATCACTCACCCCTTCGCTGAACTCCACGCGCAGGCCGGAGGGAAAAATACTGGTGGCGCTGACCAGAGTGGGTGCAGTGGTGTCCGGTATCACGTTCAGGGTGGCGGTTACGCTGGTATCGGTGTGGGGAGATCCCCCATCCATGTTGGCAACCTCCGCATAGAAAACGGCCCCGTCGTCGGAGAGTAATGTTTCAGCAATCGTATAGACATCGTTCGTCGCGCCGGAAACCGGCGATGCATCGCGATACCACTGCACATTGACCGGGGGCGTTCCGATGTAACTGATTTCAAAGGACGCTGGCTGACCTTCTTCCACCAGGTGACTGGCGGGATCCTGAGTAATAGAAACAGGCCCCAGACCATTCGGACCACTGAGATAATTATTGTTTACCTCTGATGACGTCAGTGCCCCATCATAAATACGAAATTCATCGACAGATCCATCGAAATAGGGATCAGGCCACTGCGAGCGCCCCAGCCAGTTCTGGGCAGTCGATCCCATATCCGACGGTTTGATCGTCACGCCTGTGTTCTCCCCCACTAGCGTCCCATCGACATACAGCCTTCCCGTACTGCTTGCGGAATCAAAGGTCCAAACCACGTGTTGCGATGATCCGATCGGCAACCGGGTTCCGGCCCAATCTATGGTCTGCTCCCCGGCACTGCTGGCCAAGGTAATGGCGGCCCTCAGAGTTCCATTACCGGAAACAGGAGTTAGAAACATGTACTCATCACTGCTTCCGTTTCCGAAATCGAAGATTCGGGCCCACGTTGCACTTCCATTGTCGGTCACCCAGGTTTCGATCGTGATATTATCGTAACCGGCAATCAAACCTGCCGGCAGTTCCGCATAGGCAGCCGATCCATCCAATTGCAGCTGTCCACCGCTAACGAAGGCGCCCGAAACCAGACTTCCGTCAGCGGATCCCACACTATCTGAAACATCCGTGGAAAAGTCGTATCGATGCTGGAGTGTGGCGGCATGCAACGACCCTGCCCCCAGTGTGAATGTCAACAGCCCCAAGATAAATTTGTACTGCATTTGATGGTCTCCAATTGCCGACATGTATGGCTTCCCACTCTGTACAGAAGACATGGCGGCTCATCCATCCGTTGAAGTTATATGTCGAATACTTAATCGATTAAGTTAACATAAGCTCGACAAATGTAGAGTGATTTCTCAACCTTTGTAAGGTTCTAGCAATATTCTCTCGATATCGGGCGTTGATTAGCGCTACAACTCGAATAATGCCATGAGCACGCGTAAACATATCAACGAAATCAAGAATGCTGCGGAGTTTTCCACGGAACTGGATCGCTACGAGGCCAAGTATGTAATTCCGTGCAACCTGGTTGAACCTATCAAGGAATTTATAAAACCTTATTGCAGATTAGACAAACACTGTGCGGAAGCGGGCGGACGCTACTATATCATAACCAGCCAATACGACACCCCTTCGCTCTCGCTTCACTATGCCAAAGAGTGGGAGCTGGCACACCGATTCAAGCTCAGGGTGCGCACCTACGGCAAGCCTCCCGGTCACGCCCCTGTATTCCTTGAAATCAAGCGACGCTACTTTGATCGCATTATTAAATCGCGCGCCTGCATTCCGTTTGAAGCATGGAAACCCGGGGTGCTCAGCCGCCACGTGGATGAACTGAACCTTAAATCCGTCAAGGAACGCGAAGCATTCCGCGAGTTTGTGCGCCTCCACGATGAGATCGGGGCGGAACCTCGCGTCTATGTCCGCTACAGCCGGGAGGCCTTTGTCGGACTCTATGATCACTATGCCCGGGTGACCTTCGATTCGCAACTCTGCTACCAGCCCGTGCGCGATCCATATGACTGGGGAATAAACGGTCGGTTTATCTCGATGGACAGCGGCATGGTCAAGTACCGCAAGGAGCCCTGGCTCATACTGGAAGTCAAATGCACGGAGCAGGTTCCAACCTGGATGGTTGAACTGGTGCAGCACTTTGAACTGATTCGTGTTGGGAATTGTAAGTATTCAACGGCAATATGGATGGAGAAACTTTTGATCGGAAAAGGAGACAGCCCTTTTGCCGACCAGTTGATTTTCGATTAAGCAAAGGGGTGTTATGGATACAAGTGGATTTCTGGACTTACTGGCTGCGGCAAGCAGCTCGCAAAGTCTAAGCCTGCAGCATGTTATATCAGCGCTGCTGCTGAGCTTTGTGCTGTGTTCCGTGCTGGCAAAACTGTACCAATTGACATTTCAGTCGCTGTCGTACTCACGCGCATTCGTCCACACGTTGATTCTGGGCGGCATGATTACCTGCATGGTAATGATGTCGATGGGTGACAGTATCGCCCGGGGAGTTGGTGTTCTTGGAGCCCTTTCGCTCATCCGCTTCCGTACTGTGGTGCGCGACCCGCGCGACATGATGTTCCTCTTCGCGGCCCTTGGGCTCGGGATTGCATGCGGAGCGGGCATGTATTCCGTAGCGGTTGCGGGCTGTGTATTGATCAGTACGGTCATTGTGCTGTTGAACTGGGCCCCCTTTGCCACGCGCCGCCGTTACGAAGCGATGCTGCGCTTCCTTGTGGAAGCGGACGACGAAACGGTGCGGGAGGATGTCGACCGCATTATGGCCGAATGCTGTTCCGCCTATATGCTCATCGCCATGCGTGAGGCTGTTCAGGGCGATCTGCTTGAATATTCCTATCAGGTGCGCCTGATTGATCCGTCCTATCAGGTCGATCTGGTCAAAAAACTCGAAGCTCTTGATACCATCGCGGAAGTCAACCTGGTCATGCAACGGACCACCGTGGAACTGTAGGGGGACCCAATGTCAGCAAGTAAACAATTCAAGCGTCCTCGCCTGCGTCAACGAAAACGCCACGTGATCCGCGAAGTCTTCAACAGCTGGCCATGGCTCGTGTGGCTCTTCGCCGCTGTCATGGTGCTCGTGATGCTGCCCGGCGGCATGTACCGCGTTCGATTCCACGGCCTTGCAGAACGCGTTTATGAATATGTCTCCCCCCTAGAAGACGGCCGGTTGAAAAACCTGAAAGTCGATATGGGCGACGTCGTGCAAACCGGCCAGCTGATCGGTGAGCTGGACAGCGAGGCGCTGGCGACCCAACTGCTCATGGATCAGGCATCGCTGATGAAGACCCGCGACAAGGTGCATTCCATCCGCTATGAACTGGAAAGCATGAAGCTCCAGCAGGCAAGGACCGAGGCGGAACTGATTGCACTCGAAGCGCGATGGACCCGCACCGAAGAGCTGCTGCAGAAACGCCTCGTCCTCGAACAGGATATCGAAGATCTGCGCCCGCAAATCGAAGCTACCCGTCAGGTGCTTTCCCGCTATCCGGAGCTGATCAGACAGCTGGAAACACGACTCGATGCAGCCATTCAGGATGAAGGGCAGCTGGATTCTGAAAAACTGAATGAACTGGTTGCTGCGCAGTGCCGACTGGAGGCCACCATGTCCGGCATCATCGCCGAAGTACTGCACCAACCGGGTGATATTGTTGAAACCGGCGATCCGGTCGTGCGTATCAGTAATGTCTCCACCCGGCGGGTGATCGCCTTTATGCCGGAGGCGCATCGCATGGACCTGGCGGTCGGCGAACGGTGCAGGATCATTACCGAGGCCAACCGCAAGGTGTATCATGGCGAAGTCAAATCCATCACGGCAGACATCCGCAAGCTTCCAGTAAACACCGGATTCAGTGATCAGCTGCTGCGTGGACGCCGCATCGTCATCGAGGTCGGAGACGGTGAACTGCTCCCGGGCGAGCAGGTGGTGGTCGTCCCCGATATTTCCATCTTTGAACAATGGTTTGGAAAACGGAATGGATAAACATCTTCTCTGTATCAGCATCGCCGCACTCTGCCTCGTCGGTTCCAATGCGCGGGCCGCCTTGGACCAAGAGCTCAGCACGCTCATGGAACAGGCCGCCTTCCGCGAGACCATCCGCAGCCAGAACGAAGGTGCACTCAGCAACGAGTCGACCGAACTGGAGCAGTCTAAAACCTCTGCACGCTCCCGGGCGGACTATGGCCTCGAACTGCGCCCCAGCGTCAGTGATGACGATGCAGGACTGGCCTTGCGAATCTACCTGCCTGATCGTTGGAGCAAGAAACGACTGCACAGACAGCTGACCCTGGCCGCCGAGTCCGAGCAGTTGCGGATTGCTGCCCTGGAATGGCAGGATGTGGTTGGAATCTACCGGGACTTCTGCTCCTACCGCATGCTCAGAAAACAGCTTGCGCTCACGGAAAGCGAGATGCGCTTTATCGAGCCTTATCTGGAACTGGCGGACCAGCGGGTTGAGTTAAACCAGCTGACCATCAGCGACCGGGCCCGCCTCTACAGCACCTACCTCGCATTGGTAAACGACTATGGCGAACTCATGAACGAGTTTCTTAATACCCAGCGGCGGATCAGAATGATTGTGGGACCGAAGGCAGATTTGGAAAAATTCTCGGAGCTGGCGGTCATTGAAATGCCCTCTCAGCTGGAAATCGAAACCCTGCTGAAAACCGCGCTGGAGCAACGGGCCGACTACCGGCAGCTCGCGGTCGACATGGAGGCCATGAAGCTGGCCGAAGAAGCCGCACGAACCGAAGACGGGTTCCGGCTGAAATATATCCAGCCGGCTTATCGGGTCGATCACGGGAACGGAACGGACGGCTGGGAGCTTTCAGCGTCCATCATACTTCCCTGGGGAACTAGGAATCCGGATATCGCCGTCTATCAGCACCAGCAGATGCTTTACGCTGCCGCGCAGTCGCAGCAGCGCATGCTGATTGAAAACCGCCTGCGCGTGACGCTCGCCATGGCGAACGCCTACTACAGCCGGATGACCGATCAGAAGCGTCGAACTGAACCTTTGCTGAAGACGTTACACGAGGATCTATCCATTCTGGCCGACGCCCCGCTAGATCAGATACGCAACCTGATCTCCATTCGCGAACGAATGCTCGACGCCGCCCTGCAGACCGCCGAATCCGAGTGCATGGCTGAAACGATTGCGATCGACCTCGCCCAGGAACTCGGTGGTTGGTAGCGCCTACCATCTGTAGCGAAGCCCCGGTCACAATCATGGAGGAGTCGGCTCCGTCTCCAAGAGTCCGGGTGAGACCGCTATACATCCAGAGAGTATCGCGGGATGCGCTAAACCCCTCCCCTTATTACTCCACTCGGCCCTGAGACCCCGTATTTAAAGCCGTATTTCTGCAAAAACAAAAAAATGAAGGATAAAAACCCCGCATTTTAGCAATGACGTCAAACCGACTTACTTGTTTGATCTGAAGTATTCGATCAGCGCATTAGTGGAAGCATCATGTTTGAGAATGCTGTCGGATTCCAGCTCCGGCAGAATCGCCTTGGCAAGGATTTTTCCAAGTTCGACCCCCCACTGATCGAAGGAGAAAATATCCCAGATGATACCCTGCACGAAGATCTTATGCTCGTAGAGGGCAACCAGCTGGCCCAGCACGGACGGGGTCAGTTTTTCGGCCATGATGCTGTTGGTCGGGCGGTTTCCTTCGAAGGTTTTGTGCGGAATCAGGTCGGCGGGAACACCCTCGGCTTCAAGCGCCTCCCGCGTTTTCCCGAACGCCAGCGCTTCGGTCTGGGCGAAAAAATTGGCCATCAGTTTGACGTGATGATCCCCGATAGGATTCTGCGATTTACAGAACCCGATAAAGTCGCAGGGAATCAGTTTCGTGCCCTGATGAATAAGCTGGTAGAAGGCGTGCTGCCCGTTGGTTCCGGGCTCGCCCCAGATAATCGGACCGGTTTGCCATTCCACCTTCTGGCCGTTGCGCGTGATGTATTTACCGTTGGACTCCATGTCGCCCTGCTGGAAATAGGCCGCGAAGCGGGAAAGATACTGATCGTAGGGCAGGATGGCCTGCGATTCGGCGCCGAAAAAGTTATTATACCAGATGCCCAGCAGCGCCAGGATGACCGGCATGTTTTCGGAAAAAGGCGCCGTCCGAAAGTGCATGTCCATTTTGTGATAGCCGTCCAGCAGCTCGCGGAAATTAGCCGGGCCGATGCCGATCATCAGCGGCAGGCCGATCGCGGACGTCAGGGAATAGCGTCCGCCTACCCAGTCCCAGAACTCAAACATGTTGGCCGTATCTATTCCGAATTCCGAGACCGCGTCCCCATTGGTGGAGAGCGCTGCGAAATGCTTAGCGATGGCCGCCTCATCCTTGAGCGTTTCCAGACACCATGCCCGTGCCGTATGCGCATTGGTCATGGTTTCCTGGGTGGTAAAGGTTTTCGAGGCCACGATAAAGAGGGTCTCTTCGGCATCCAGATCACGCAGCGCTTCTGCGATGTGTGTGCCATCCACATTGGAAACAAACACCACGTTGAGATCCCGCTGGGAATACGGCTTCAGGGCCTCGTAGGCCATCACCGGACCAAGATCGGAACCGCCGATGCCGATGTTGACAATATTCCTGATCGGCTTGCCGGTATGGCCCTTCCATTCACCGGAACGGATCCGGTCCGAAAACGCTGCCATGTTGTCCAGTACGGCATGTACGGCGGGCACCACATTTTCGCCGTCGACCTCAATAACCGCCTCCCTGGGAGCGCGCAAAGCCACGTGCAGAACCGCCCGGTTTTCAGTAATATTGATCTTCATGCCGGTAAACATAGACTCGATCCAGCCCTTCAGATCCGCCGACTCAGCCAGTTGGACGAGCAGGTTCATGGTTTCGGCGGAAATGCGGTTCTTGGAATAATCCAGCCGCAAATCTCCCGCCTGCAGGGTGAATTGAGCTGCGCGGCCGGAATCGGTGAAAAGCTCACGCAGCTCCACATCCTTCGTCGCTGAGAAGTGGTCTTCGAGTGCTTTCCATTCTGAACGTTCGGTCAATTTCATGGTCATAGTGTAGACTCCCTTTAAAATCCGTGTGAGCGACTGAAAATACAGGCATTGCGCGGCAGGGGTAAAACACAAAAAACATCAGAATCTATGAAACAAACCAAACTTGAGTTGCTTCCGGGCAGCCAGTAATGTCTTCAGCAATCTATAGCGACTGGAAGGATTTTATGAGAGTACGACTGAAAATAGCGACCCTGCTGATACTGACGCTTCCCATACTGGCGAACTGCGAGCTGGGGAAGAGTGATTTGGATGTCAAGCGCATCAGCCGGACCGTCGCCTACTCCCTGCCGGTATTCCACCTCAATCAGCTCCCTATGGATCGCAACATTTCGACCAATGCCTTCACGCTGTTCCTGGACTCGCTCGACCCCGCACATGCTTACTTTCTTCAATCCGATATCGACGGGTTCAAGCCGGAGGCCGAGGACCTGCATAAAAAACTGCGTAAGGGTGATATCTCATTTGCCCGCGAGGCCTATGAAATCCTTATGGAGCGTATAGACAACCGCCTGGCCTTTGTAGAGAAACAGCTGGCCGCAGGATTCGACACGGAACAGGATGAAACCTACCTTTGGGACCGCAAGGATGCTCCATGGCCGAGGAACGAAGCGGAATGGGATGAACTCTGGCGTAAACGCCTTAAGAACGAATATGTGGCCCGACTCGTGTCCGAGCAGCTCTACGCCGAGGAAACGAATACCGTCTCCGAAACCACCAACGTCGTTTCAGCCAGCGATACAACGAATGAGACGAAAACCGCGAGCACCGGCACAGATACCGCACTCGAAGAGGCCGACCTCTCGCCCGAGGAATTCATTCTTGAACGATACAGGCAGTTTAAGCTGACCATGGACTCCTTCGACGAGGAAATGCTCCTGCAGCGCTACCTCACGGCCTTCGCCCTCGTATATGACCCGCACAGCGATTATATGTCGCCCAGCAGCGTCGAGGATTTCGATATTAACATGAAGCTCTCCCTGGTGGGCATCGGTGCCATGCTTCGGCCGGACGACGGGGCCGCAAAGATTGTCCGCATCATTCCCGGCGGGCCGGCGGAGCGCGACGGACGCCTCGCGGCGGGAGACAAGATCATCGCGGTTGCGCAGGGCGACGAAGAGCCCGTCAGCATCCTTCACTGGCCTCTATACAAGGCGGTCCGACTCATTCGGGGGGAAAAGGATACGAAGGTGGTGCTCACCATCATTCCCGCATCCGACCGTTCCGGCACCCGCACCAAGAAAATCGAACTTGTTCGCGACGAGGTCAAACTCGAAGAACAGGCCGCATCCGGCGAAGTCAAAACCCTGGATCCCGGCAATGGCAAACCTATTCGGATCGGCATCATTACTCTCCCTGACTTCTATGCCGACTTTTCCGCGGACCTCAACGACGAAACCGCCCGGCGTGCATCCACCGATGTACGCAATCTGATTCATGAACAGGTCATGCAAGGCATTGACGGCCTCATCCTCGACCTGCGCAACAATGGAGGTGGGTCGCTAGCAGAAGCCATCGAAACCGCCGGCCTCTTCATCTCCTCCGGTCCGGTTGTTCAAGTCAAGGAACGTAACGGCATCCAGGTACTTCCCGATGCCGACCCGATCGTAGAATATGACGGACCGATGATTGTTCTCGTCAATCGTCTCAGCGCCTCGGCTTCAGAGATTCTCGCTGCGGCGCTGCAGGACTACAAGCGCGCCATCATTGTCGGCGACGAACAGACCCATGGCAAAGGAACGGTCCAGACCCTGATGCCTCTCGGTGACCGCAAGGGTTCACTGAAGCTCACTACAGCAGGATTTTACCGCATCAACGGAGGCTCAACCCAGCTCAAGGGCGTGACGCCGGACATCATCATATCTTCCTATCTTGATGTCATGGGTCTTGGAGAAGACTCCCTTGAACATGCCCTCCCCTGGGATACTGTACGGCCCGCCATGTACCGCACACAACAGGAGGGTTTAACGGAAATCATTCCCTTGCTTGCCGACCAGTCCAAGGAGCGCCTCGAAAACAATGCCGAGTTCCAGACCTACGTAAGCCAACGCGATCGGCTCAAGGAGCGCTACGACACCAAGACGGTTTCCCTCTCCCTGCCCGACAGACTGGAAGAAGCCGAAGCCGAAAAGAAGCTTGATGATATCCAGAGTGAAGCCTTTTTAGCGGATGAAGAATCCGAGGAATCGAACGATCTGATTCTTAGCGAAGCCATGCACATCCTCTCCGACTTCATCGACCTCCAGCAGCTGGGAAAGGGTGAAGAACTGCTTGCCCCCAACCTGAGCTCAAGCGAGAACGCTTCTCCGATCGTTCCCGAGTAGACCGGGCCTAGGATTCTTCGACCCCATCCACCTGATTGACGTAGAGCGTCTGGGTCGGGAAGGCGAATTCGATGCCGGCTTCATTATAGCGCCTGAGCAGCTCCATGTTCAGTTTTTCGGCGTGTGCCAGAAAATCCCAGTAGGCCGGCGGATGGAACCAGTAGATCACCAGAATGTTCAATGAGCAGGCATTGAAGTCGTTGAAGAACACGCGCGGCGGGAATTCGGGATCCATGCCTTCGTGGTTATCGAGCAGCTCCTTGAGGATATCCACAGCCAGCTGCACCTTGTCCGGAGGTGTGTCATAGGTGATGGTGACGTTCATGACCCGTTTGATGTAAGGTCGCTTTCCGATGTTCTGGATCATCTGATTCGCCAGCTCGCCATTAGGTACGGTGACAAGATGACCATCCAGGGTGCGGATGCGGGTTGACCGGAAACCGACCTCTTCGATGGTCCCGTCATGCCCGCCAACCACGATGCGCTCACCCAGCTCAAACGGCTTGTCGGCGAATATCACGAGCGAACCGAAGAAATTCTTGATGGTTTCCTGCGCCGCGAGCGCCACGGCCAGGCCACCGACCCCGAGACCGGCAAGAATGGAGGTGATGGGCTTATTGCTGAGAATCTGAGCTACCTGCACCAATGCCAGTATGACGATAACGATACGCAGACTCTTGCGCACCATAGGTGCCATCATGTCGTCCATCTTTGTATGAGTTCTGGCCGTAAAATGCGTGATGGCATAGTCCAGTACGTCAACGAGTGAATAAATAAAGAAGGTCACCGCAAAGGTGAAAAGAACCGACAGACTCTCGTCGATGATCGCGAGCGGCTCCGGCCCAAACTGATGCTGCAATCCGAACTTAAGTCCGATGGCAAAAAACAGAAACGGCATCGGACGGCCCAGTGCCTTGAGCGTGACCTGAACGATCTTCCTGTCCTCCACATGCCTGTGCCTGCCGGAGGTGGTCAGCACCACCTGGATCAACTTGCCCAGCAGCATGGCCCCGACCGACCAGCCAAGCAGTATGATGATATTCCCCCACGTCACTTCACCAAAAACGTATTCTTTCCAAAAATCCATCGTATGACCTCCATTTTACCGATGCGTCAGACCATAAAAACTTTATCTGAAATGCCAAGTTCGAAATCCGCTGGATCATTCACCGATGGTTATCGATGGTAGGCGGCGTTGAGTTTCCGGACGCCTGCATTTCCAGTGCTTGCGGATAAGCTTGATAATGACTGCGTACGGCATGGGCGAGTTGCTGCTTAACCTCATCATCAACGGTGCAGATGCCTCGGTTCGGCAAGGCTGCCAGGAGCTTGTCCAGAAGGCGATCCTGCGGTTCCGCCATCCGGGAACGCCATGACATCAGCAGATTTTTATCGATGCGCGGCGGGAGAGAACCAAGGATGCCCACGTCGTTCTGATCATGAACCAGCAGTCCGGTGGTGGTGCCCCGATCGAGGGTCAGAACCTGTAAGAAGTAGAGTGTATGATAAGCGAGCTGGGCCGCGCGCTGTTCATCGGTGGATTCAGGGGCATCCTTGACAGCGGCTTCCAGTATGGCCGAATAGGTATCTATGGCGGCCTCCCCCACGCGCTTTGCTAATGCGTGATCCGCCTCAAAATCACCGGAATTGTAGTTTTCGAGATAGAAATGAATAATCCCCCGATGCCGCCCGAGCGCCGGTATAAAAAAGTACCGGTCACCCTGTTCAGCCGCCTCCTCGAACAACCGGGGTGCGGCCACCCGCAGTGCTTCGGCAAAGCGGTCTTTATCCTGCTCATTGGGAAGTGATGGATTCAGATCCGCCATCATTCGCCAGTACCCGCGGCCGTTTTTCTGCTCGGTCCAACTGATATGAATGTGGACAGACGGCGCCAATGGATGGTTCGGGTGAACGATGGTGGAGATTGCCGAGGCGGAACCGAGCCTCCGTTCGGGCTCATCGTCATAGTGGACCTGAGAGACATTGACCGACGCGCGTCCCAACAGCGGTGTGTCCGCTACTCCGAAACGACGCCCTCCTCCGTGCCGTCCCCCGTCGCGCATCCACTCCGTCGACTCGAACGATACGCCGCCCAGCGTTTCCAGCCGGCTGACAAAGCGGTGCTGGAACGACTCAACCAGCGCCAACGCCTTCAACGCCCGATCAGATGTCGCCGTTTTCCGCATTGTTATTGATCTCCTTTCAGTTCCATCACGTACCGGAAGCCAAGATCACTCGGCCCCTCCTCCGATCCGGAAACATAGCCGCAGGCAAGATAGGCCGAGGGCGTGGTCATGCTGCCGCCTTTAATCTGGAAAACGCCATCATGTCCGGGTATCGGCGTGGACGTCATTTCACGGACATTGCCCGCCATGTCATAAACGCTGTAAACCGAGACGTCGCGCCGGAAGCTGCCCGGCGGCGCCCACAACGGATATCGGTCCTTCCCCTTCGGATTAGCCAGGCAATGGGCGAGATCGGCATCCGGTTCAAAGCCGTACCCCCATGGATAGGTGCGGCCATCCACGCCCCGTGCGGCCTTTTCCCATTCAAAAGCTGAGGGCAGCCTGACCTTGCGGTCCATTCGGCTGCCAAGCCATTCACAATAGGTTGCAACGGCCTCGTGGGTGAGGCCGACGACCGGAAAGTCCAACTGCAGTCGCTCGTCCAGCAAACGCCCTTCTTCATCCCAGGCAGGCACCGGATCCTGCTCCTCATCGAAGCATACCCGGCTCATGCAGGCATTTTTAAGCTTCTCATCATTCAGCGACTTCCAGAACTCCAGATATTCGCCGATGGTTACTTCCTTCTGTTTGATAAAGAAAGCGGCCAGACTGCGTGAATGCCGGCGATATATCGGCGATTCATCCCCCCCGCAAAAGAACGGCCCGGCCGGTACATAGACCATGCCCTCAGGAATAGAGGCAGGCACCGTGAGTTCACAGTGCTTCTGCTCTCCATGTGCGATGTAGAGCGGGAAGATCGAAAACGTTCCATTGGTCCGGGTGGCCCAAAGCAGATAGGACCCCATATCGAGCTCGGGGATCACCAGCGGGAACGCATCGCTCTTGCGAAGCGGATCGCAGGGAACCAGTCGCGGGCCATCTGATTTCAGGGGAAGGACGACGACCTGTTCGATCATTGCCGCGACGTTGATTTCCAGACTTCCCCGTCCCTCGATACGGCTCCGGACTTCCGCAAGATCACTGTTGAGAGCAGAAGCATTGAACCAGAGGCGCGCCTGTTCAACATCGTTTCGGACAAGCGCGGCGTCGATGCATTGTTGCGTAAATTCGATATACCACTGCCGGACCGTAAGACTGCTCTTGTAGCGCGGCGGCATGACTTTATAGCCTTCATTTACGGTTTGAAAACAGGCGTCAATTGCTTCGACGAGCTTATCCAATCGATGTTCGACCTCGGTTTCCTGCGGTGTTTTCTGCTTGAGCACCACATTGGCTGTAGCGGATTGCAGTTCATCGTATGCCTCGTGAGCTTCCCGGTTAAGAACCGCCGCCTCCTCCGCCGCTGAGGAGGCGCTCGAAAACAGCTCATTATAGCTTTGCCGGTCGCGCACACGTTCGTATGCCGCGGTTCCAATGAAGGCAATGACCGCCACAGCAAAGATGGCCAGCTGGAAGGGATTGTGCCAGTTTCGCATCAGGCGGGACTTCCTGCGCCGCTTCGATGTAACAGTCTTCGGTTTGTATTTTTTTGGTGTCAGATCCAGATCCATGTCCAACCACCGGTCTGCAACTACTCTTTGATCCAAAGCCGGATGGATTCCGGCAACGGCAGAACAGCCTTCAGGAGGCACTCACCGGCCGGGATTTCCACCGTATCTCCCGCCACATGCCCAATCAGGGCCTTGGCCAGGCGGGTTTCGCTGGAGATGATAGAAAGCGCCTCGTCCTGGTCCCATATACCGAGGATATAGAAGATTTCAGTGTTGCCGCCGTCATATTCCAATTCAACGCCGCATCCCATGGTCACCTCACCTGAAGCGACATCAGCAAAATCGGTCGGCTTGACACGTTCCAGATCCTCGGCCAACTGGGCACCCTGGGCCATCAGCAATCCCTGACGCTCCTTCGCGTACTTGAACTCGGCGTTTTCCCGCAGATCACCGTAGGAACGGGCCACCTCGATCTCCTTCGAATTTTCCGGAATCTCAACAGTCATGATGCGTTCGAGCTGCTTTTGTCTGGCGGTATAACTGCGGGTAGAGGTCATAGGAACCTCCTTCTTCGGCGCCGCGGAAGCCGTCGGCAGAATAATGTCCTGCAATTCAGGGAACTTTCTCAGAATCTTTGCAACCACGGACTTGCGGTCGAGCACATCCCACCCGTGTCCTTCGTGGATACGGCGCATAAAATCCCGGCGCTGCTGGTCGGTCATGGTCCCCATCACATCATGCAGCCATTCTTCCTGCTGGAACCGTTCGCGCAGCTGATTCTGGGCGCGCAGCATGGCACCGGCACTGTTGACCTCGAGTACTTCCTGAATGCGAAACGCCAGATCGCCCCTGGAAATCAGGTTCCACTTTTCAACATAGTCCTCGGAGCGCTGACACCACAGCAGCATCGGCGCACTGGCGGTACGGCGTGCCACCGCATTGCTCATGATATCACGAACGACCTCCTCGGCGCCGTGATCGATCAGCGATGACATAATCTCATTGAGCACCGGATGGCTGACAACAGGAATGACTTCGCTGAGGGTTGCGACAACCGCATCCCTGTCGTTTTCGATGAGGATGGTCAGCAGGGTCTGAAGCTGGCGCGAGGGCAGGCGGTCAAGCGTCGTTACCAGATCGCCTTCAATGAGGTCGTGAATCAGCTTGGCCGTATCGAGCCCCGATGGTTCGATCCCAAACATCCGTGCATAGATAAAGCCTTCGGCCTTCCATTCGGGGCGTGCCGACGGCGCCCCCTTGATGATGAACGAAAGACGGTCCGACAAAGCCTTCTGTGCGAATTCTGAAGCAGTATCGATTTTCTTTTCGATGATTTCCTTGAACCGCTCAAAGAGCTTTTCGATATCCCGTTCATCCATCACGAGCTTGAACCAGCTGTCGTCGTAGGACAGCCCCTTCCTGTGGAACACAATGTTGTCGGAACGCTTTTTGGGGATCTCCACAGAAGCATCCCCCTTCAGGCCGCGGCGCGCCCCCTCCCAGAATTTTTTCCACCCGGCTTCGGGAAGCACGGACGGGACCAGTTTTTCGATCAAGCGCGAAACCGACATCGCTCCATAGCTGCGTAAAGCCATACGCACCACTTCGGCAGGGTCCTCCTTGATCAGGCGGTCGAGTTCGGCGGGGTCGTTGTGCTTCACGGCCAGAATATGAGCATCGTCCAGCACCTCCAGCGCTTCGGCGGCATAGTT
>JBNKVA010000007.1:0-4344 GCA_050298955.1 Pontiella sp. | reverse complement strand
GATCACGATGTAGATGGCAATAATGGCTTGGGCCTGAAGAAGTGTCATGTCCTCGTACATCATCGCTTCTCCAAGGGAAACGGACAGCAGCGCGCTGAAAACAAAAAAGATCAGAATGAAGGAGTTTTCTCCGTTTTTGAGAATCCCGAGACCGCCGGTGAGGTCAGGATGGGTAGGTTGCAGTCTGAGCGGCATTCGGGAGACACGGAACAGGAACTCGACCCAGAGATAAAACCGCCACAGCCACCGATAAAGCAATATCTGCATTATCGGAGAACTGACCACGAGGAACCACCAGCCGGCAGCGGTAAGCCGTGGTTCGTTGTCTGCTATAGTGATTGACCACCGTGACATTGCGTTGCCGGTATCGATATCATTCATATTGACGATAAATGAAATGACCGCAGCAGCGATGATCAGGAGGATGATGATGTCAGCCAGGTAAGAGTCTTTCCTGCGCTTTAGCTGTTCGACCACCTTCGTGTAACCATTCTGATGTTTATCGTCTATGAGCCCGGATAGTCCGATACTTTGCATGTTGGAGGCGATCAGCGGGTCGATCAATGCATCCGCTAGAATCAGCAATGGCACGATCACTAAAAATCTTACGTAAGGTTTTAAATCGTAGAGGAAGGGCAGGTCGACGGTTTGAACAAACAGGTTCCCATCGTACGCGGACAGGAGAAGCAGGGGAAGCCAGCATAAAGTGGTCAAAATAAAGATCCGGCGTTTGATGGAATACTGTTCGGGTTTACGTATGTGCAGACGCGTCAGCACTGTGTCGAAAAGCCCGCCAGTGGAGAGTCTGAATGAATTGGCAAATACGTTATCGCTCATAATTTCCTCTTTCGGTGTATTTTTCTGCATGCAAGGCTGGCCTCCAATTATGGCGTGACGGTCCGAAATTGCGTATGCTTTTCATGTTCCCTGTCAGAGCACGGGTGCGGCCAGCCGGGAGAGTTTGACGCCGATCTGCCACCAGAGCGGCTGCTCACTAAGGCTTTCAGGGTCGATGGGTTCCGCATGCGCGAAGTCCGATTCAAACATCACTTCCATCTCGCGGGCAAAATCCGCATCCACGATGACCGAGGTCACTTCAAAGTTCAGACGGAAAGAGCGGTTGTCGAAATTCGGGGTGCCGACTGTGGAGATGCTGTTGTCGATGAGCATCACTTTTTCGTGGAGAAAGCCGGGCGTGTAGGCGTAGAACTTTATGCCCAGATGCTTCAGTCGATCGATGTAGTGAAACGCCGCGAGGTAGACCGGCAGGCTGTCGGGTTTGCCCGTGGTGATGATGCGGACATCCACGCCGCGCAGCGCGGCAAGTTGCAGCGCCTTCATCACGGCAGCATCGGGAACGAAATAGGGTGCGGAGAGCCAGATGCGCTTTTGAGCGGTATTGAGCGCCGTGACGAAGAACAGCGATGCCGTCTCGAACTCCCCGGTAGGCTGGAAAGGGAAGATCATCGCCTTTTCGTCATACCCCGGAACCGCGCGGGGAGACCAGTTCACCTCCGGCAGTTCGCGCGCCGCCCAGTACCAGTCGCCCAGAATCGTCATCTGCAGCTGCTGCACGACCGGCCCTTCCAGGCGCACGTGGGTATCCCGCCAGGGGCTGAAATCCGGATCGAGCCCCAGGTATTCATCACCGACATTGTGCCCGCCGACCCAAGCCGTTTTGCCGTCGACGACCACCATTTTACGGTGGTTGCGAAAGTTGAGCTGGAAGCGGTTGCGCGATCCCTGCGTGGGTTTGAACGAACTGACTTCAACGCCCGCACTACGCAGTTTCTCGATGTAGGCTTCCGGCAGTCCGCTGCTGCCGATCTCATCGTAGAGTACATAGACGCGTACGCCGGCATGTGCCCGCTCTATCAGCGCCTCCTGCACTTTCCGGCCGAGTCCGTCGTCGTGGATCATATAGAACTGAAAAAGAATATACTCTTCGGCCTCGGCAATGCCGGCGAGAATGCTGTCGAAGGTCGCCTGGCCGTTGATGAGCAGGTCGACGCGGTTGCCCCGTGTCAGTTTCATCCCGGAGATCCGTGTCATCGCCGTCTGCCAGGAGGGGCCGTCTGCCACCGGGATTTCCCACGGTTCCAGCCGGCTGCGAATATCGGCCAGCAGATGTTC
Organism: Pontiella sp.; assembly: GCA_050298955.1. GTDB lineage: Bacteria > Verrucomicrobiota > Kiritimatiellia > Kiritimatiellales > Pontiellaceae > Pontiella. The sequence goes on along the minus strand of JBNKVA010000007.1, from coordinate 2,211 downwards.
GAATTCATCGCTCCGGTTTTCGAAGGCTTCGGCCATGCCTTCGAACTTGCTGCGGCCCAACACGAGGTAGGCAGGGACGGAAACGAAGGGAAAGGAGACCAGCGATACGGACCAGGCGATCGCCCCCTGAGCGGTACGGACTTTCATAGCAGCTTCGATTGCCAGTAGAATCCCGGCAACATAAAAGGCAGTTACTATTGCGGTAATCATGCGTTTTTTCCACGGAGTCATCGTCCGGGCTCCTTTCGGTGATCATAGTACAGAAATGACAGACATACCGAAGAGGGTCTGGTTTTCTAATCTTTACTTAATCGTGTTCTTGTAAATCTTACCGTTTTTCATGATGACGGCAAAATTCTTCTCGGGATCTGCGACCAGATCGATGTTTTCCAGCGGATTGCCGTTGACCAGAATCACGTCGGCATAGGCACCCTTGCGAATGACACCCAGAGCACCTTCCTGGTACGGGTGACGGGGACCTGACAATTTCAGCAGTTCTGCATTGTTCGACGTCACCATCTTCATGATCTCGTACGGGGTGAACCAGCGTTTCATCTTGGCGACGAAGGCGCCCTGCTGTCTTGCAAGCACAGGATCGAAGAGCATGTCTGTACCCCAGGCCATTTTGACGCCCAGCTTCTTGGCGAGGCCGATGACGCGATCGGTCCCTTCGGTCACTTCGATAAATTTCTTTGTACTGATAGGGTCGTCAAACTGGATGGCATTCTCGTCGTTGATGATGGGCTGGACAGAGAGCCAGGCCCCTTTTTTCTTCATCAGCTTCAGCGTCTTTTCGCTCAGCAGGTTGCCGTGTTCGATCGACTTGACGCCGGCCTCGACAGCGATCCGCGCCGCGTCGTCGGTAAAGATGTGCGCGAGGACATAGGTGTTGTAAGTATCCGCGACCTCGACGAAGGCCTCAAGCTCGGCCTTGGTATATTGGCGCACGTCCAGCGGGTCATAGAGCGAGGAGACGCCGCCGCCTGCCGCGATCTTGATTTGCGTTGCGCCCATGCGCATCACTTCACGCGAACGCAGCAGGACCTGAGGCACGCCGTCGGCCTGCAGCATCAGCCCCTCCTTGTACCAATACCACAAAGAGTCACCCGGATTGCTCGGCACTGCCTGATAGGGGCGGTAGTCAAGATGGCCGCCCGTCTGAGTGATCGGCGGGCCCGAAGGGAGGATGCGCGGCCCTACAAGCTCGCCGGCATCGATCATTTTCTTGATGGCAAACGTGTTGCCGCCCACATCACGTACCGTGGTAAAACCGCGCAGGAGCGTCTCCTCTGCGCCGAGCGCACCGCGGATGGCGATCTCCGAGATATCGCCGGTAATGACCAGGCTCTGTTTGGCGCAGCAGTAGGTGACATGCCAATGATCATCAATCATGCCGGGCATCAGCGTTCTCCCTTTGGCGTCGATCACCGTCGCGCCGTCCGGCGCCGCAATGCTCTTGGCGATCTTCGCGATTTTGTTGCCCCGTATGAGCACGCTCATCCCTCGGGCAAGCTTTTCATGCTCCCCGTCGAAAATGTTCGCGTTGTTGATGAGCACGGACGATTTTGATACGGCATCCTCGGCCATGGCCGATGCGTTCAAAGTCACTATCACGAATAAAGCGCTCATGATTCTTATGAAAGCTCTCATAGTTTGTTTTCTCCTTTGTTTATGGTGTTCTTACAGATTCTCCCCACCTTTATGGGCGGCACATTTGTGATTCTTTCTGCTCTCCTCACTTGGCTGCCTTTCCCTGTAAAGACTGGCCAACCAGGGCATGAAACAGCCTTGGATAGGCACGCTGGGCTTTCTCCCAAGCGGATCACCCTTCGTTTCACCTCATGCCTTCGTTTCCGGATACACAGCGTCGGCATCGAGCGGGTACACCTTCTTGGTCTTCTTCACGAACTTGAAAGTACTCAAGTCGTTCGAAGCGATGCCGGGCGGGTCGCAGTCGATGATCGCGCTCGCCACGTCAGTCCACCAGGCCCGGAAGTGATTGGCGGATTTCACCACGACGATCCGGTAATCCCTGGGGTCAAACCCAACGATGCGCAGCTGGCCATTGTCGAAGGCCTGCATGTTACCACTGAGCACCGCCACATCCACTCCGCCGATCAAGAGTCCCACCCCTGGCCCCATGTCGAAGCGCATGCCGGTCACCATCGGCCCGATTATGGTGTAGCGGCCGTCAGAGATCGTCTTAACGTA
>JBNKVA010000006.1:0-106219 GCA_050298955.1 Pontiella sp. | reverse complement strand
CGGGGGGATGTCTCTGGAACTCGGCGACGATGCGGTCGATGGCCGGCAGCAGCTGCGCGCGTGCATGTCCGCAGTTGACGCGGAACCAGCCCTCGCCCGCCGGCCCGAAAAACTTACCGCCGGAAAGCGCAACGCCGGCATCATTCACCAGCCGCTTGAAGACCTGCTGCCAGGTTCCGTATCCGCGGAAATCGCACCAAACCAGAAACGTTGCCTCCGGCACCATAACCGCCGCCTGGTCGAGCTGCCGCAACCGGTCGCACACCTGCAGTGTATTCTCGCGCAGATAGGCCACGAGCTGCTGTTTGTATTCCGCGCCCTCCGGCGAAAGGGCCGTGGCGAGCGCCACCTTGCCCAGCAGGTTGACATCGTACGAATGCACGCGTTCCTGCGCGGCACGAAATCGCGTCCGCAGCCCTGCATCGGGAATGATGGTGAACGAGGATTGAAGACCGCTGCAATTAAATGTCTTTCCTATGGAATGCGCCATGATGCAGTTTCCGCGCGCGGCTTCGATGGTGAGCATGGAGGTGTGGCGACCGGGCGCATATACTATATCGCAATGGATCTCGTCGCTGAAAATCACCACCCCGTTCTCGGCACAGATGCGGGCAATGCGCTCCAGCTCATCCGCTGACCACACCCGGCCCCCGGGATTCTGCGGATTGCAGAGCAGCAATAGCTTAACATCCTTCCGGGCCATCTGTTTTTCAAACGCGTTATAATCGATCTCAAACCGGCCCTGCTCGACACGCAGGGGACAGTCGGCCACCTGCCGTTCATTGACCATCGTGCAGGAAAAGAAGGGTCCGTAAACCGGTGACAGCAGGGCGACGGCTTCTCCACGTTTCGAAAAAGCCTGTATGGCCAAAGATATACTGGTCACCACCGAGGGGGAGAGCGAGATCCATCCGGCGGCATCCACCTCAACTCCATGCTGATCGTACATCCACCACCCGATCGATTCGAAGAGCGCGTTGTACTGATCCGTATAGCCGAACATCGGATGATCAAGCCGTTCGCGCAGCGCATCGATCAGGAAGCCGGGCGTCGGCAGGTCCATGTCCGCCACCCAGAAGGGGTCCACGTCCTCCGTTCCGAAAAACCGTTTGCGCGCATCGTATTTCTCGGCGTACGTTCCGGCCCTCGAAATTACACGGTCAAAATCGTAGATCATTTCCGCCTCCAGATCGTCACCTCAGACCATGTGTGCTGATGCTTGTTGGCGGTTTCACGTATCACCAGCGGCACCTTGACCGGCACATGTTCCAGTATGAATGAGTCATCAAGCTCGGCGTGAAGCCCGTCCAGCGAAGAAACCGGTTCCCCGTCCCGCTTGAAACCGCCAAGCCATTTTTCCTTCGGCGTGAATTCCTCGAGCCAGGTATAGGGCGAGGCAACCAGGAGAATGCCGCCGGGATGGATCCGGCCGGCAATATCACGCAGAAATCGCGCGGGATCGCTGAGTCGATCGATCAGGTTGGCCGCGACCACGAGATCATAACCAGTAAAGCGCGGCTTCATGTTCGTGGCATCCTGTTGCTGGAAGTTGATTCCTGAAAAGTCCCCCGTCAATCCCAACTGACCCAGCGAGCGCTCCTGGAACGAGACGAGATCCCCCTCCTCGATCCGTTCATAGCGGATGCGCCCTGTACGCTGCAGCTGCACGCCGACCTGCACGAAGCGTGCAGAAAAGTCGAGCGCATCGACCTCATCAAACGCTCCGGCCAGTTCGAAGGCCGTGCGGCCGACGGAGCACCCCATGTCGAGCGCGCGCCGCCTGGGCTGATCCCCCATCGCATTCAAAGCCAGTCGTGCTATTGCTTTCGGAAAGTTGGGTGTATCAAAACAGGAATCGCCATAGTGGAACTCACAGTACTGCGCCACCATCTCGTCGGTCTCATAGACATCAAATTCTGTCTTCACAGGTTTATCCGACTCCACATAACGGAATCCGGCATGCTGGTAAAAGTGGCGCCGAAAGGCATATCGGCTGTGCAGGGCGATCTCGTTTCCGGTGGAGATCCAGGAGCCGCCTTTAATCAGGTTATGGCGGTTATCGAATGTCGGAACGGTAAAATCATCGTAGAGCGGATGAACCTCAAAACCGTCGAAGGGATAAGTCGGTGTTTCATTCCACTGCCAGACATTCCCGACGAGATCGCAGAAGTCGCCATGGCCGTAGGTGTCGACCGGGACAGACGAAGCAAAATGCTCCAGATTCCAGTTGGCCGTAATATGGGTTTCATGCGCCTCAACCGCCATATCGGAGATCTCGAGCAGGCGCCGGTATTCAGCTTCATCGGGCATTCGAACGGATCGGCCGCTTTGCGCACTCATCCAGCTGCAAAACGCCTTGGCCTCATGATAGCAGACTTCGACCGGCCAGTTACGCGGCAGCGAAATCTCTTCGGTCATCAGTCGAAGCCGGTAAGCGCCGGGTTTGCCGCGCCAGAATTCCGGCATGACCGCATTGTGATAGTTGCGCCAGGCGAGGCCTTCCGCCTCCCACCACTGATCATCCGAATACCCTCCCTCTTCCATGAAGACAAGGTATTCCGCATTGGACACCAGATACTTCGAAGCCCTGAACTTCGGTACATCAAACTCGGCATGGCCATATTCGTTATCCCATCCGTACAGGTGGTGGTCCCTGGCCTTCCCCAGTACCACGGTTCCGCCCGGGACATCCACCAAGTGATTGCGGGGGGCTTCGCCGACATCTGTACAAGGCACAAACAGGGTACTGGGCCTGACGTGCTTCAGATCCAGCTGACGGATCAGCACCGAGCTGGTTTCAAGGTGGATGCGTTCATGCTCAATGCCCATCATGACCGGCCAGAGCGGACTGTCCCAGCCGATCGGCAATGTGAATGCAACCGTATCAATCAATGCATTGACGGCCTCCCGGACCGTATCGCGATACTGTCTCACTTCATCAATGGACGGCCAGTCATAGTGCTCCTCGTTCAGGTCATCCCAGCTCATCTCGTCAACACCGATCGCAAAGAGTGACTCAAAATGCGGGTTGATGCGCGTATCAAGCAACTTGGCCAGCACCAGCTTATTCACGAAAAAGGTTGCCGTATGACCGAAGTAGAAAACCAGGGGATGGCGAAGGGGTTGAGGCCGTTCAAAAAAAACGGTATCGGATACCAACGTGTCAAAGAGCTGTTCATACAGCGTATACGTGCTGTTGAAATAGGCTTTGATCTCAGCCCGCTTCGCATCGATGGTTCCGGCAGCCAGATCAATGTTGTACGTGATGAAATCCATCCTATCAGTTCCTCCCAGGGCCCGCATGCAGCAGCCGGCGGGCACTTAAACATTCAGGTTACCGCCCGGCTACGGGGAGCCCTCGTCAATACGCTCCGCGGATATGATCGTGCACTTCATTCCGGTAAAAGTCGGTGAGTTTGCCATGCAGTGCTGCGGGTAAAGGCGGCAGGTCGGCGACTTCGGCATTTGACCGGGCCTGAGCGGGAGAGCTCGCCCCCGGGATAATCGTGCTGACGGCGTCGTGGTCGAGAATCCAGCGCAAGGCAAACTGCACCATGGTCATGGAGTCAGGAAGATAGCTCTGCTTAAGGGTGTCGGCCAGCTCAACGCCTTTTTCGAACGGCAGGCCAGCAAAGGTTTCGCCGACATTGAATGCGGCCCCATCCCGGTTATAGTTGCGGTGATCATTCTTCTCAAAGGTGGTCTCTTTTGTAAACTTTCCGGCCAGCAGTCCACTGGCCAGCGGCAGACGCACAATGATGCCGACTCCTTTCGCCTTTGCCTGCGGCAGCAGTTCACTGACCAGCTTTTGGCGAAAGATATTGAAAATCACCTGCAGGGAAATGAGGCCCTCCTGCTCCAGGCAGATCAGACCTTCCTCGACGGTTTCAACGCTGGCTCCGAAGTGCCGTATGAGCCCTTCGTCCTGAAGTCGCTGCAACCAGGTGAATACATCACCCTGCCGCATAACTTCCACAGGAATGCAGTGCAGCTGGAGCAGATCGAGCGCATCGACACCAAGGCGCTCCAGTGATCCCTCGACGGATTTGCGCATGGCCGCTTCGGAATAGGCATCGGGATAGACCTCGCCGCTCCGCCCGAATTTCGTCGCGACGCGAATCGGGAGATCACACTGCCTGAGAAATTCGCCGATGATGGATTCACTTTTGCCTGCGCCGTACACGTCGGCCGTGTCAAAAAAGCGCACACCCCGGTCAACGGCCTGCTGCAGGATTGCATGCCCCTCTTCTGAACCCATCGACTTGCCCCAATCGGGGCCCAACTGCCAGCAGCCCAACCCTACCTCGCTAACCTCAAATCCATTCGTTCCCAAACGTCTCGTATGCATCGCCTGCCATCATCCTTTCGTCTTATCAGCTTCACGCCAGATGCGAGTTCACCATTCAATCCTCATGGAGAAAAGACAAACCTTGAGCGTTTCTTGAATAATCAGGCTCCAGGACCCATCATATAACAACAAGAACATCTAATCAGACGAGGGCTTACATCATGAAGACATTCAAGGCACTGGTGGTCCAAGAACAGGAAGACGGCACCTTTACCCGGGCGATCACGGAGCGGGCTGTCCGGGATCTGCCGGAGGGAGACCTGCTGATCCGGGTGCATTATTCGTCGCTCAACTACAAGGATGCATTGTCGGCCTCCGGGAACAAGGGCGTAACCAAAGCCTATCCCCACACCCCCGGAATCGATGCCGCAGGCGTCGTGGAAAGCGGCAGCACTGCCGGCTTCAAGCCGGGCGATGCGGTGATCGTGACCGGTCATGACCTCGGAATGAATACATCCGGCGGCTTTGCGCAATACATCCGTGTTCCGGCGAACTGGGCGGTGCCCCTGCCCGATGAAATAAGCCTGAAAGAATCCATGATCTACGGTACCGCGGGCTTTACGGCGGGCCTGTGCGTCCATGCCCTGATGGATGGCGTTGCCCCGGCGGACGGCGATATTCTGGTGACGGGCGCAACCGGAGGTGTCGGCAGCCTGTCGACGGCCATCCTCGCCAAGCTCGGTTATTCCGTGGCGGCCGGCACCGGCAAAAAAGATAAGCTGGAGTATCTGACCGGGCTGGGTGCCAGAGCCCTGATCTCCCGTGAAGAGATGCTCGAAGGTGCCGACAAACCGATTCTGAAATCCCGTTGGGCCGGTGCTGTTGATACGGTCGGCGGCGATATACTGGCCAATGCGATCAAATCAACCCGCTATGGGGGCATCGTTGCCGCCTGCGGGAATGTCGCCTCGGCCGATCTTCCACTGAGTGTCTTTCCCTTCATTCTCCGCGCCGTCCGTCTGCAGGGCATCGGCTCGCAAAACTGTCCGATGGCGCTGCGCAAGCGGATCTGGAGCAAGCTGGCGCAGGAGTGGAAACCCGACCAACTGAAGCTGCTGTACACCGGAATTACACTGGACGCGCTGGATGAAAAAATTGACCTGATTCTCCAGGGGCGGATCAAGGGCAGAACGGTGGTTGAACTTTAGAATAATTAAACCGGAGACCGACCCTATGAGAAAGAATCGACTCGAAGCATTCAGCGATGGCGTGCTCGCTATTGTCATTACGATCATGGTCCTGGAGATGAAGGTGCCGCATGGCGATACGCTGGAGGCGTTGGAACCCGTAATTCCGGTCTTCCTCGGCTACATCCTGAGCTTTGTCTACCTTGCCATTTATTGGAATAACCATCACCACATGCTGCAGACCGTAGGGCAGGTAACCGGAAGCATTCTGTGGGCAAATATGCACCTGCTGTTCTGGCTGTCGCTGTTTCCCTTCGTAACCGGATGGATGGGTGAAAACCATTTCGCTCCCCTGCCCACCCTGCTGTATGGCGTGATCCTCCTCATGGCCGGTATCGCATACTTCATCCTGCAGGGACGCATTATTGCTTCCGAGGGGAAACAGTCTGTCCTCCGACAGGCCATAGGCCACGACTGGAAGGGCAGAATTTCTGTGATTGCCTATGCGACCGCCATCTTTATGGCGCTGAAATGGTCGTGGATCGCGTGGAGTATCTATATTCTCGTCGCGCTTATGTGGCTGATTCCCGACCGGCGCATCGAACGGGCGCTCCAGGAGCGGGAATTGGCCTGAGGCATCCCGATCAGTCGGATCCTGCAGGGCTAACTGACCGGCCGATATATCGTCAACTGGCAACAGGCTGTTTAGATCCGGAATGGGTCCATCCAGGCATTCAATTGAAGCCGTGATGAGCCGTTTTATATTCCGCTCGCAATTCGAACCCGGCCCGCCTTGAAATCAGCAGGAACGGCCGCTATTCACGCCCCGGAAATGAAATTTATACAGCCAGCCGACCGAACGGCGCGAACTGGGCCAAACGGATAAGGAGGACGACCTTATATAACTGTTATTTATTGCCCTGCTTGTTATTATATACATTCTAAGATTTTATTATCTTATCACATAGGGCTGATCAGACTGGCTTTTGGATTGACTTTTCCCCGCAAAAATGCCCCTTTTTGAACATGGAAATGTATCCATACCGACCTGGATCATCGGACGCTATTCACACCTCCGGTCGTCCACGATTATCATCCGTTTGCACACGGCGTGTTTGGCCGTTTACTGCCGGGCTCTGCGCTTTGATTATTTCTATGCCCCTGCAAGGCAAGTCAGTGGAAACAACGAACGGAAGGAACCTTCAAACGAAAGCCGACATCGGACAGCCGCAAGCACAGTTTGAACTCGCCCTCGCCTATTTTACGGGGGCGAAGCACGTTAATCAGGACTATGCCGAGGCCATGCACTGGTTCAGCAAAGCGGCGGAACAGGGTCATGCCCCGGCACAAGCCTACCTGGGCAGCTGCTTCGCAAATGGATACGGAGTCACCCGGGATTACAGTACAGCCGTAAAGTGGTTCCGCAAAGCCGCAGAGCAGCAGGAATCAAAAGCACAAAATGCCCTCGGATACTGTTATGCGAATGGTTACGGAGTTCCGCCTGATAACAAAGAAGCTGTGATGTGGTACCACAAGGCCGCCGATCAGAATCATGCGCAGAGCCAGTACAACCTCGGTTATTCCTACTTCCATGGCCAAGGCATCGAACAGAACTACGCAGAGGCGGCAAAATGGTTGAGCCGATCTGCATATCTGGACTATGCCCCCGCACAATATCTATTCGGTTTATGCCTTATCAACGGACAGGGTGTTCAGAAAAACAGTACTGCCGCCTTTGCCTGGTGGAGCCTTGCCGCGCAGACCATGGAGGAGGCCGCCGTGAGTCGACAGGAACTGAGTCTCCGGATGAATGCCCGTCAGATTCTTCTGGGCATATCGGCCGCCAAAGCGCTGAGAGAGCAAATCGAACCGCAACTGCAGGAGAAGGATATTGTGGATCTGCAGGTGCTGGCCGCAGGCGGAAATACACAGGCACAGATCCTCTTAGGCGATCGCATCGCAGCGGGCAAGGGCGTGGATCAGGACATGACCGAAGCCATGACCTGGTGGGCCAAAGCCGCTGAACAGAACAATGCCGAGGCTCAGCTCAGACTGGGCAACTGTTATGCCGAAGCGAACGGTGTCGAACGGGATCTCGAGGAATCGGTCAGATGGTTCCGCCGGGCTGCAAGCCAAAACAATCCCCAGGCACAGTTCAATATGGGTCATGCCTACTACGCAGGCCAGGGCGTGGAACGGGATCTCTCGCAGGCCGCGGAATGGTTTCGGAAAGCCGCCGAACTGAATTATGCGCCCGCTCAATACCAACTGGGGCTGTGCAGTGCAAACGGACAAGGCATGCAGAAGGACAAGGTCTCGGCATTTGCATGGTGGAGCCTTGCACTCGAGTTGGATGACCAGGCGGCCGAAAAACGCGAAGCACTTTCGGAAAAGATGAAACCGCAGCAGATATTCGCGGGCATGGAACTGGCGAGAAAGCGGCGAAAGCAAATTGCCGTCCGGCTGGCGGAAGTCGAGCTGCAACAGCTCAAGGCCGCGGCCGATGATGAATCACAGGAACCCTCTTTTTTCCAGATCGGCTTCAATCAGGGCGCCGAGCACCCGCAGGCCGCCAAGGCTTCAGTTTGGTGAGCGCTCGACATTCTCCCGAAAAGAGATCGACCTTATCCGGCACTGCCCCGCAGCTTGCTGGATCGGCGCCCCGTCGGGCGGCGTTCAAACCGACTTTCGCCAGGGTCTCGGGTTTTCATGAACACGAATACTGAATCTCTTTACGCCGGAATTCCGCTGTGAAAGCGGAACTGCGGATCCGGCGATTCGATGGCATGGCGCTCGACGTCCGCAAACTGGGCGACGCGATCATCGATGGGCGAGCCCGCGTAGGCTGAGGCGAGGGTGAGATAATCCTTGAAGTGGCGCGCCTCTGACTTGAGCAGTGAGCTGAAAAAAGACCCGATCTCCTCATCCATGTGCGGTGCAAGCGAGGCAAAGCGTTCACAGGAACGGGCCTCGATAAATGCACCGACAATCAATTGATCGATCAGCTTATCCGGATCCTGCTGCCGCACCTCGTCATTGAGCAGACCGGCATAGCGCGACGGCTTCATCATTCGATATCGATACCCCCGGCGCGTCAGCAGATCATGTACCTTTTCAAAATGGCGGAGCTCCTCGCGCGCAAGCTTTGACATTCTGATCAGCACATCAGGCTTATCGGGACAGCGAAACATGAGATTAAGCGCATTGCGGGCCGCGCACTTCTCGAGATAGCAATGGTTCAGCAGCAGCACTTCCTCCTGCTTCAGGGCTTCATCAATCCAGGCCTGCGGTGTCCTGCAGGGAAGGAACTCCATTAATGCATTCAGGTCATCTTGACTTACCAACTCCATATATACCCCTCTATCGACGAGCCCTTTAAACACCAAATCCTCCAATAATTCAACCGTTGGCTGATACAGGCCGAGTTCGACATTTGCCGGAACTTCTGCTACGGTGTGCGTTAATAAAAGAGGGACTGAAGCCTAATGAAGCCCGGAGCCATGAAATATATAGCCATTGGTGCGGCGATTACGGCAGGAGCTTTCCTGCTTTATACCCACCATGCGGAACGACCGGTTAAACACTCCGCCCCGGAAACCATGATACCGGCGGAAAAACCATTACCCGACGTCGAAACAACATCAACCCGATCTATAAATCCTCATTCCATATCCCCCGCCCCAAAACCCCGGCCATTAAAACAAAAAGCTGCTGCCCCAAAAACGGAACGGCACACGTCGACAGAAAAACAGAAACCGATAAAACCGAATCACCCAAAGAGACCGGTTAACACTGCGCAATTCTGGGAAAAGGCAGAGGAACGTTTCAGTCAACAATGGGACCGGCTCGAACAGGAAAACAATCCAACGCTAAGGGCTCGTCTGATCAACAACATGGCCCAGTATGTCCGTATGGACACCCTTGCCACGGTCGCGTGGGCCATGGACCTGGAAAATCCTGAGGAGCGGCGCATGGCTATGGAGGCCGTAAACAAATATGCGCTGACGGGGATCGGTGCGCGAATCGAAGTGGATGAAACCGGCTTCCCCAGCATTCGTGAAACCACGGCGCTGAGTGCCGTTGAATCAACCGGCATGGTGGAGCCCGGCGATTACATCATCGGAGTGCGGGATGAATCGGGAAACTATGTGGATTTTGAAGGACTTACAACGCACCAGATCGTACAGCACCTCCGAGGAAAGGCGGGAACCGACATTCTGCTCTATATGGAAAGATTATCCGGACTGGACGACTCTGCCGGCACATTCGAAGTACCCGTACGGCGTTCCTTACTGGTCATTCAACCGCCGAATTAACCGGCCCACTAGGCAACCTGCGGTTCGACCTCCGCACCTAACCACTCATGGGCGTCCGCAAGCGACTGGAAGATGCGTATCTCGAAGGCCACTCGTTTGCTCGCAGCACTGGCTAACAATTCTATAATGGATTTGGTCAGACCGGGTTCGACAACAATGGCGGTCTTCGCACGTTCTGCATCCCGAGGGCAGTGACACTGAAAATCATGAACCAGAGCCTCAATTTCACCCAGGCGGATATCCGCGCGGTTTTTGCCTATCAGCCAGATATCATTCGTATCAGGATACTCCTTAACCGACATAATATGATGAATGATTGCATGTAACGCATTGAAATCAAAATCCTCCTCAAGCTTTACGAGCAAATAATCATCATGCTTTTCGATTTTATACATCGTCAGCGTCCCCCTCTTTCAATCGACTGAGCGTACGTTGTATCGCAGCCACAATCCCCTATCTGAGACATATATGGATCCCATATGCCTAACTTTCACACAAACTTTTGCATGTAATAATAATTATGATATCGCTTACGGGAACCGATCAGATGCAGGGATAGCGTCGTCTCACACAGTAAGATAACGGCTTAATGAGGAAGCCATGACCGGTTGGCCGCAACGAATCGGTATGCGGTCTCCGTAATCCACCGGAAAGCGGATGACCGTTCATAGAGGCTGACCATCCACCTCTGCCGACCGCCGAACGCGAGCGATTGCAGCACGGCATGGGCCGCCCGCAGTACACGACCATCCATCAGAATGAGTTGGACCGCTTTTTTGCATTCCTCTTCGGTCACCTGCGGAAACTGATCCAGTGCTTCCTGATACGGGCGGTACTCTACCGCATCACCGGTAGCTCGTTGCCAGCGTTGTATCCAGCTGAAGCAGAATCGACAGTCACCATCCCATAGCATGGTTGGTTTCTGCGGCTTGAAGCCGGGCTCATTCGCTCTCTCGCTCATGCATGAAATAGTAACGGACTGGATAACGCCGTAAATCAAAAAGAAAGGCACGCGTATGACCGCATTCCGTTGTCGTACAAATCTTTTTTTAATTCTGTTGCCTTCATCTCTCCCAAACCTAAAATTCAAATAGTTAAAGACGGATTTCATCATGATCGAGAATAATTATATTCGAGGCAATCCAGCCACCCGGGATGATGCTGAGCCATTAGTCGATAAGGGTGGATGCCGGGCCTATTACGAACTGAATGAGTGGCAGATCATCCAGTACCGTCAGGCCATCGATGAAAACAAATGGTATATGGGCGAGCGGCTGGGACGGATCGTATCCTGGGAGGAAGCAGAATATGACTTTCTTCACAACGAATACTACGGCTGCGCGCCCAAATGGCGGAAGGAATACTGCGCCCGGCGCTGCCCCCATTTTGTGGACTGCGAGCTGGGGCAGCTCTTCCTCAAGTAACAGGCTGCGTCATGATGGACCCATTTGACACAGATTTCCCGATTTTCCTAGGCTCCGAACTCGAACAGAGCACGCCTCAGGAAGCCTTTTTTCATCTCATCCCGGTGCCCTACGAGCGCACGGTCTCCTATGGAGGCGGGACCGGCAAAGGCCCGTCGGCAATCATGCAGGCCTCGTGGCAGCTCGAAACCTGGGATGGGCAAAGCAGCCCGTGCGAACTCGGCATCCACAGCACCGGGCCCGTGGACTGCGTTGCCGAGCCTGCAGCAGTCATGCAGCGCATTGCCGACAAGGTCAGTACCGCGGTAAAAACCGGAGGCATGCCCGTGGTGCTTGGCGGGGAGCATGCCGTTACCTATGGCGTAGTGCGCGGCCTGATCGATGCCGGGATCACCGATTTCGGTGTTGTTCAGATTGATGCCCACGCCGACCTGCGCGAGGCGTACGAAGGCGACCCGCTCAGCCATGCATCGGTGATGCGACGCGTGGTGGAGTTGGACATTCCGCTCTACCAGCTGGGGATCCGGGCCTATTGCGAAGAGGAGATCCAGGCCCGCAGGGATCATGATGTGCACCATATGGATGCGGACGAGCTGGCCGCAAAGAATGTCCAGCAGATCACCCTGCCCGATTCGTTTCCGTCGAAGGTTTTCTTCACGCTGGATATCGACGGGATGGATCCCTCCGTATTTCCCTCCACCGGCACTCCGGTGCCGGGCGGGCTGAGTTGGTATCAGACCCTCCACCTGTTTGAATCCGTGGTTCGTCAACGCGAGCTGGTCGGTTTCGACCTGATGGAGTTTGCCCCCATCCCTGGATTCCATGCCTACGATTTTGCCGCCGCCCAGCTGGTTTATAAGCTGATGGGCATCATTCAGCGCAACCGCCACACTCAGCCATAATCCTTACCAAAGCGTTTCTCTTCTGCACGTATAAACGGCAACCAGAAAACATTCGGCAGGACAGTGCGCGGTGCGCAGGTGGTTTTGTGGGACACCGCTGCCGAACCTCACAACCAAAAAAAATCCACAGAATCCGAAGATCTGTGGATAAAAAAATGGCGGAAAGGGAGGGATTCGAACCCTCGGTACCGCGTAAGCAGTACACCGGATTAGCAGTCCAGCACCTTAAGCCACTCAGTCACCTTTCCGCGCTAAAACGAGGGAGGAAGATAGTTAACCCCCCCACCCTTTGCAAGCGGTTTTTGGCAGGAAACAGCCGGATCAGTCGGTCGGCGGAGCAACCGCCTGCCGGCCCCAGTAACGGGCCAGGAGCGATGCGGTGATGACGCACCAGGTGGCAAAGACGGCGGGGATCAGCGCGCTCTCGGGCGAAAAGTGCTTAAGGGCCAGTACGGCACCCAGTCCGGCGTTCTGCATGCCGACCTCGACGGCCAGCGTCCGCCGGCGGCGCTGATCGAAGCGCAGCAACACCCCGCCCAGATATCCTCCGCCGTAGCCCAGCAGGTTATGGGTGCAGATGGCGGCAAATACGATCCAGGAGAGCGAGGCTATGTTGCCCTTGTTCAGCGCTACGATGGTACCGCAGATGATCGCAATGCAGAGGGTGGAAAGAGCCGGGAACCAATTATGCAGTCGCTCGATCTGTGACCGGAAAAAGTGCTTGAGCCCGAAGCCGATCACTAGCGGCAGGATCACGAGTTGAAGAATGCTGATCAGCATCTTCACATAGTCTATGTGGATGACCGTATTTGCATAAAGATAGGTTAGTGCGGGTGTCAGGACCGGTGCGAGCAGCGTGGCCGTTGATGTCAGTGCGATCGAATAGGCCACGTCGGTTTTGGCCAGATAAGCGATAACATTGCTGGCCATGGCGCCCGGCACGACCCCCACCAGAACCATCCCAAGAAAGAGTTCGGGAGGAAGCCGCAGCGCCTTGGCAATCAGAAATCCACAGCCGGGCATCACGATAAACTGCACAGCGATGCCCAACAGCACCCAGTGCGGCCGGCGCACCAGCGGGCGGAAATCGCCGACATTCATCGCGCATCCGATTCCCAGCATGGTACCGAAGAAGATCCACTGTATCCACGATTCAAACCAGGTCAGCGCGGGCGGATAGAGATAGCCCATGATCCCGAGCAGGATGACCCATAGCGGCATGAGGGTGGAAAAGCGGCGCAGCATGCAGATCTACCCCTCGCATGCCGAAGATAGCAGACGGTCGATTTCGCCGGATTTGATCATCGGCTTGAGCTTACGCCAGCCTTTGATGTGCACGGCCCCGATAAACATCTGGGGCACAATATCGACCCGTTCACCGCAACGCCTGTACATTTCACGGGTGTTGGGCGAATCGATGAAGGCATCCTCTATCGAGTCATATTCCACGGCATAGGCCGTGAAATCGATTCCCCTGCTGAGGAAAAATTCGATGGCCTTCGTGCAAAGCCCGCAGACTCGGCAATAGTAAATATCGACCTCTGGCATCCTGGCTTTTGATGCTACAGGCTCTCGAAGAAGAGCCCGTAAAACAACCGCTCCTATTCGTGGGAGATGGCATCTACCGGACAACCCTCTTCAGCTTCCAGTGCAGCCGCCTCCAGCTCTTCCGGAACGGGGTCCAGTTTTACGGTGGAAAATTCATCCACTTCGAAGACTTCCGGACACGTTTCCTCACACGCTCCGCATGCAATGCACGTTTCTGAATCTACGCTGAATTTCATGATTTCGATCTCCTTGGTTTAATTGAAAACGCAAGCATTGTATCCAATCCGATGCAAGGTGCAAGCGCACGACGCCCATCGAATCATCGGGTTTCGCCGAACAGCCGATACTTGACGGCGGGGCCGATCCACGGCCAGAGGCGTGAGGCGGATTGAGCCTCGAGTTCCGATTCCATATCATCGGGAAGTTCCCGCAGAAAATCGAGGCCGGTTTTTTGCTCCACATCATCAATGCTGACCAGACAGCTCCTGATGCGCGTAAAGGGAGGGACGTTGCGCGGCACCAGAAACGCCAGCGCGCGCAGCTCATCGCCATGCTCATCGATAATGACCTTATAGTAGGCCGACGGGACGGCCACGCCTGAATCCAATACCGCCATCTCCCCTTGAAAAACCGGCCCCGTAATCACCCACACCTCGCGAAAATAGCGCCCGTATCGTTTTGCCACGCGCATTTCGAGGTCCTTCCACAGATGTCGGTTTACCCCCGGAGATTGTGGAATAATATTGCTCATCAGAAACGTTTCCAGCTGTGCTTCCCGTCCATAGCGGGTCGCTATTCCAAAGTTAGGCGCCAGATGACCGCGGTCAAAGCCGGAATGCGTGTAGTCACTGTGGGCCACCTGGGATCGGGTGCGGACATCCGGCTTAAACCGGGAAGGCCGTTTACCCGATCGAAGTTTCGGTACGTCGAATATCCGGTAGGTCACCCAAAGGGGGTTGCGCAGGGATTCGCTGTAGCCGGCGACATACCCGCGATTCTCCAGCATCTCGACGCGGCCGAATCGCTGCACGTCCTGCTGCGGTAGCCCCGCATAGGCATAATCGGCGCGATAGGTATCGGGTAGATTAACCCTGGCATCGCGCCCGACCCAGGCCAGGTCATCCCAGCCCTTCAGAATATTGAATCCGCTTTTTCTGAGCGTCCGGTCCACGGTCGGCGCATGATTATATACCTTCTGGCGCACGGACCAGGGCAGGTAATAATAGCCCACCGTGATCACCGTATACGTGACGGCAAGCAACAGCAAAACCTTGAGGTATCGCCAGCGAAATAGGTTTGGCCACAGAATCCACATCCCCTGTTTTGTAGCGGATGGAAGCCCGGTTTGAAATATTTAGGCAGAATCATTTTGAGGCAGACAGGTTTCCAGACTACAAATCACGGCTTGTTCAGGACTAAGGTTTGGAGATTGAAGTTTCAGGTCGTCATTGCGAACATTGGAGACAAACCCGCCATCTGCGAGCGAATAAATTCATGCACGTACCGTTTACACAGAAAATTTTAGAAGACTGGGCCGGCTATCAGACCTTCAAGGACGGCCTGACGCTTTTTGAGCGCGGCAAAGTGGATAAGGTCACGTATGACCCTCCGTTTGTGACGGGGCAGCTTTCCATCGGCATTCGCGGAATGCGCAGCAAGTTTGAAGTCCTTCGCGACGGGTTGGTGGAAAACCACTGTCCCTGCCGCGAAAACCGCGAAGAGGGCAAAATATGCGCCCATCTGGTGGCGTTGGGCCTCGAAGCCGTCCGGCTCTATTCCGATCCCCACCGTGTCGATAAAATGGCCGAGGAAAAACGGCGCGCTGAACGGCTGGCTTCGTTCGATGAAACCGCCTACCACACCCGCGACCCCAACGGAACACCGGCTGCACTGCGCATTACCCTTAAACAAAGCTGGCGCGAGCACCTGCCCCAATGCGAAGTACCGATGCGCGTTGCAGTAGAAATCGGCGACGAGGTTATTCCACTGAACGAGGTGCCGAAAACCCAGCCGTTGGCATTGAGCCCCGAGGATGAAAACCTGCTGTTTGTCCTGGAGGATATCTGCGAAGGCCCAGCCCGGAGCAAGCTCACGGCGACCTTGGCCGACTTTATCAACATTCTCCAGCTGTACATCGGCAGGGAACTCTATGAAGGGGGAATCGATGGCTGCCTGATTATTGATGACTCCATCACTCCGACCCATCTGGAAATGGTCCTCGACGAAGATACCGGTGAACTCGTTCTGACCATTCATGCGGATAATGACTGGAACAAACACGAAGATACACAGAACACGAAGCCTGCTGACCTTTGTGCCTTGAGCGCAGCGGGTGTTAATGAACCTACGTTTGTGGTCAGCGGCGGAAATGGCTGGATCCTGCAGGACGGCATTTTCTCGAAGCTGGAAACCGTACTGCCGGGACCGATGCGCTCGATCTACGATGCACCGGTGCGCATCCCGCGCGATGCCGTACCGGCCTTCTTGAAAAATGAACTGCCCATGCTCGAGAGCATGACCGCCGTCCGGGCCAATATTTCCGAAGACATGCTCTCGCTCAACCCCGCCAAACCGCGTTTCAGGCTGGTGACCGACGGTACGCAGACCGAACTTTCCGGAACCTTATATGCGGAATACGGCGAGGTACGTCTGATCGCCGGCAAGGAAGATGCGAAGGCCAACTTCTCGATTCCCTCGGAAGACGATCTGCTCGAGTTCCAGATCCGCAATTCCGACGCCGAAAAGGAAGCGCTCGAGATTGTAACGGATGCCGGGTTCAGAGGGATCCGCGGCGATATGCTGCGTCAGATTCGCGGCAACCGAGAGGTGCTCAACTTTCTCGGTGGAGCCCTGCCCCGCCTGCGCCGGCTCGGCTGGCGCATTGATATAGAAGGCATTGCCGGAGCCTTCATGGATCAGGCGGAATCGGTCATGCCGGTGGTGCACGTTAATCCCTCGTCAAACAGCGGGTTCTTCGACGTGGGATACGAATATGAAACCCAGGGGGGACAAAGCCTCGACGATGTCGATATCCAACGCGCCATCAACATGGGGGAAGCCTTCATCGAAAAGAAGGGGCGTATCATTCTGCTCGACTCTGATGCCATTGAAACCGCGCGAGAGGTATTCCGCGACTGCGCCACCGGCGCCGGGGATCAACCCGGAAGCTTCCGCATGAGCGATATCCACGCGGCCTACGTCCAGTCGTCCCTGCTGGCGCTCGACGGGATCGATGTGGAAGGGGCGCCGGAATGGATGGCCAGGGCCGAAGCGCAAAACCGCGACACCCGGCTTGAACCCGTTCCACTCGGCCACAAGCTGGAAAGTACGTTACGCGACTACCAGAAGCAGGGGGTCTACTGGATGCGCTTTCTCGAACGGAGCGGCTTCTGCGGTATTCTGGCCGATGAGATGGGACTGGGCAAAACCCTGCAGACCCTGACCTGGCTGCAACTGCAGCGGGACAACGACGAGGCACAGGGACGGTCCGCGCTGATCATCTGTCCCACCAGCCTGGTGGATAACTGGGCCGAGGAAGCCGAAAAATTTGTGCCCGACCTGCGTGTACTCAGAATGCATGGCGGTGACCGGCATGAGCACTGGGAAAAGGTGGCGGACTGCGACCTGGTGATCACCTCCTACGCGCTGATCCGTCGCGATCTGGATGCATACCTGAAGCACCGCTTTTCTGCTGTCGTGCTCGACGAGGCCCAGCACATCAAGAATCGGACGACGCAGAATGCCACCGCCGTAAAGCAGCTGCAGGCCTATTCCAAGCTGGTACTGACGGGTACACCGATCGAAAACAGCGTAACGGATCTGTGGTCGATCATGGACTTCCTGATACCCGGCTATCTCGGGCACCATAAGGCTTTCCGCGAACACTATGAACTGCCGATTCAGAACGGCGGTCCCGACGCCGAACAGGCGCAGATCAAGCTGCGCCGCAAACTGCACCCCTTTCTGCTGCGCAGACTCAAGAAGGAAGTCGCCAGGGACCTCCCCGACAAGATTGTGCGTGTCGCCCACTGCCCGCTCAGCAAAGACCAGCACATGGTCTACAAAAAGCTGCTGGAGAGCGCGAAGAAGGAGATCACAAGCCTCGTGGACGCTCAGGGCTTCAACAAGTCGCGCATGCAGATTCTGAAGATCCTGCTGCAGCTGCGCCAGACCTGCTGCCACCTCGACCTGCTCAAGCTGCCCGGCCTCAAGAGCGAATATCCGTCCGCCAAGCTGGACCTCTTTTTCGAACTGGTCGACGAGGCACTCGACGCCGGCCACCGCATCCTCGTCTTCAGCCAGTTCACCTCGATGCTCGCGATCATTCGGAAAGAGCTGGAGGCACGCGACCTGCCATACTGCTATCTCGACGGATCAACCAAGGACCGGCAGGAGCGCGTTAAGAAATTTAATTCCGATCGCTCGATTCCGCTCTTCCTGATCAGCCTGAAAGCGGGCGGCAGCGGACTTAACCTGACCGGTGCCGACATGGTGATCCACTTTGATCCATGGTGGAATCCGGCGGTTGAGGACCAGGCTACCGACCGCGCCCACCGCATAGGCCAGAAAAACACCGTCTACAGCGTCAAGCTCATCACCAAGGGCACCGTCGAGGAAAAGGTGTTGCAGATGCAGCAGAAGAAAAAGGGCGTCATCGATGCCACCCTAGAAAAGGAAGGCGACATCGGCCAATCCCTCACGTGGAACGATGTGCAGGAGCTGTTAAGCGTGTAGCCGCTATACTGCCGGGAGGTCTGACCCACGCCAGGGCTTATAAAAAATCATGGGACGTCCGGACCATGCTTGTAATCGAGCTGGACCTGCTCCTCGTCAAGGGCAGTGTCATAGATCCGGAATTCGGTGATGCTGCACTTGAGTAGCTTGTCGCTGTTGTAGGAAGATTTTCCCAGATAGAGATGTTGCTCGCCGATATCGGAGAGCTTGACGGTCATGGCCGTTTCACCGATGAGTTTGCCGTTCACATAAAGCCGTGCGGTCATGGTCTTGCCATCGTAAACAACAACCACATGGGTCATGGCGTTTTCCGGAAGGGTGGAGGTGTCGACCGTCTCTTCGTAGGTGAAGCCGGGATCGGTGTTGGAAAAGGTTGTGCGCGCTCCTGCTGGGCAATCGGGCGTGAAATACCAGCATTTGGAACCCAATCCCTGGTCATTGGTATTCCCGAAATCATAGACCCTAGCCCAGCTACCGCTCCGCTGGTAGGTGAACCATAGTTCTACAGTCGCATTGGTGAGGCCCGAAACCAGGCCCCCAGGCAGCTCGGCCCAACCTTCACCATCAAGAACCAGCTGATTGTCGGTTACGCAGGCTGTACCCTGCAGTTGGCCGTGGTGTGTACCAACCGAGTCGTTCAGATCCTGGGAGAAACTGTACCGGGCGACGGGTTTGGCAGAAGCTGTGGTCGCAACGATAAGGCCGAGCATCAGTGTAATTCCTGTTTTCATAACATGTCCTTTCAACAGCGGTTCGGATGTGAATTCGATACTCGCCGGTATCAGTCAGTTTGCGGCCGGCCCATCCGCACCACGATTTATTCCGTTATGTTCAATTGCATCTTTGCCGGCTCCAAATCCGGCGAGGCGAAGGTGATTTCGATAGTGCCTGTGTCTGCCGTGGCCTGAACATACGCCATAAGACGGCCATGGTTGCAGGCGGCAATATTATCGCGCAGGTTTTCCGAGGCATCGCGAGAAGCGTTTTCGAGCCCGAGCAGTTTTCCGGGGCCGCTGATTTCGCAGGTGACTTCATGTTGCGACACATAGACGGAGCGACCCTCCGCATCAACAACAGATACCGGGATGACAGTAACGTCATACCGACCAGCAAGGTCATATAGTGCATCCGCCCTGAGTGCATGGGGCTCGCCATCAGGCCTTAAGCTGTCCGATGCTACGGCTTTGCCGGCCTTATATGCGACAACCTTGAGCTCACCGGGCTCATACACAAGATCCCAATCAATAATGGCCGTATCGGGATCGTAGGTTTTGCGTTCACCGACCTTTTCTCCATTCAGGAACAACTCTGCTTCGTCGCCATTGGTATAGCAGATCACCCGCACTCGCTGCCCTTCTTCATAATTCAGAAAACGTCCGGCATCCATGGATACACGATCTGACGCAGGATGGCGCGGGAAGTAGGTGCCTAGATAGGCCACGGGCTCATCCGACCACAGCGCACGGCGGAAATAACCGCGCGGCTTTATGGTGTTGGCGAGGTCAATCATGCCGGTGGTAAATCCACGCGATGGCCACGGACCGGCTTCGCCAAGGTAATCGAAACCGGTCCAGATAAACTGACCGAAAATAAATTCCTTGTCCCGAACGGACTTCCACGCATTCAGGTCATGCCGGGTTTCACTGCCGTAAAGCACGCGGTCCGGATAGGCTTCATGATCCTCGTCGTAGCGGAATTCAGTGTAGTTGTAGCCGACAATATCCAGCGCTCCGGGATAGTCCGTTTCGTTGGACATCACCGCTCCGGCCAGCGCAGCCGTCACGGGACGGGATTTGTCCAGGCCGCGTACAACGGCCGCCAGCCTTTTCGCAATATCACCGAGACGCTCCGCCGGCGGCTGATCCGGCAAGTATCCCCCGAAGACCTCCTGACCGACTTTCGCCCCGTCCAGTACGGGATGGCTGTAGGGGTCGTTCGGATAGTCGACTTCGTTCCCGATGCTCCACACGATAATCGAGGGATGATTGCGATCGCGCTTGACCATCGCCGCCAGATCCCGTTCCGCCCACTCTTCAAAGAAGTCGGCTGAACCCTGGAAACCCGGCGTGCCCTTATTCCACCCTTCGATCCACTTTTTCTTGGGATATTCCCATTCATCGAAGGCTTCATCCATGACGACAAACCCCAGCTCGTCACAAAGATCGTACAGATCGCCAGCTTGCGGATTATGGCTCATGCGGATTCCGTTGCAACCGATTTCCTTAAGCTTGAGCAGCCGTTCACGCCAAACCACTTTAGGAACAGCTGCCCCCAGCACACCTGCGTCGTGGTGCAGGCATACACCCTTGATGTTCATCCATGTGCCGTTCAGTGCAAAGCCCTTGTCCGGATCAAAGGTGAGGGTGCGGATGCCGACATTGACCAATGACTCATCGATGACTTTTCCGTTCAGGGTCACCGTGGTTTTCAGGACATACAGGTATGGATGCTCCAGGCTCCAGAGGACCGGCTGAGCAACCGATAATTCCTGTTTTGCGGTTTCGGCTGTGCCCTGACTGATGGTCACCGGTCTGCTGGATTGCGCAACGACAGCACCGGCGTGATTGATCAGTTCATGTGAAACCATCACTTCGGCATTCTTCAACCACTGATTTTCAATCGAGGTCTGCACCTCGATACGCGCCGAGCCGAGCTTGTTGACCTCAGCGGTATAATATACGCCCCACAAACCGATATGCACCGGATTGGCCTTGATTAGATGGACCGGTCGGTAGATACCGGAGCCGGTATACCAGCGGGAATCCGCATCCTTGCTGTGGTCGACACGAACGGCAACAACGTTCTTTCCGTCCGGTTTTACATACGGTGTCACATCATACATGAAGGAGACATAGCCGTTTGGCCGGAACCCAACCGACTGCCCATTCACGAACACCTCGCTTCGGTTGTATACCCCTTCGAAATAGAGATAATAGCGTTTGTTCCCGGATTCCTCTAGCATCTCCAGCTCGGTTGTATACCAACCTATCCCGCCGGGAAGATAGCCCTGGCAACTCGCTTTATCAGAGCTGGCCGGCAGCTCGACGCTCCAATCGTGGGGCACAGAAACATCGCGCCATTCGCCCGATGCCAGCTCTCCAGACGCGGGATTAAAATCATCCCCGAGATGGAACTTCCAGTCGTGAAGCCTCACGGATTGACCAAACCCCTGCGGGTAGGCTGAGCTGATCAGTGAAAATGCGAAAACAGGCCAAAGGACCTTCTTCTTAAGCATGGGTATATACCTCCAACGATTAATCAATCCCGATGGCCTTCACTTATACATGGCCCCTTCAGACAATCAAAGAAATGGTGAACGGAAAGCGAAACGGAAGAATCTGAAGGAGAAATAACGGCCGCAGGCCCGTTATCCGGGCAAAAAAAAGCGATGCCGCAGTGTGCATCGCTGAAAAATGGTCGGAGCGACAAGATTTGAACTTGCGACCTCTACCACCCCAAGGTAGCGCTCTAGCCAGGCTGAGCTACGCCCCGACTTCCAAATTTTGGAAATTGAAGGCGTGGAAGGTAGCACGGTGGGCGGGGGCCGTCAACGCCCTCGGCGTAAAAAACGCGCGCCCTTTTGCTTTCAAATGTGCATCAAGACTCTACAATGCGCCGCATGAACAGTTTTCCCGAAATTCCCAACGATCAACTGGAAAAGTATTCCTCCGCGATATCCCTCTCCGACATGGAAATCTTTGTGTTTCCGGAACTGCTCTACAGCCTCGTGCTGGCCAATATCATGTCGCCGCGTATCTGGGAATGGAAAGAGCACGACTGGTTCCGCAAGCTCGACAAGATGAAACCCTACAAGAAGATTCAGCGACTGAAGCAGTTCATCATCGACCATTATGAATTCAACCTCGACCTCGATACCTGGGGACTGACCACCAAGGAGGCGGAAGTCGACCGCTTTGCTCCCTACATGGATGAGAAGACCATCAGCCGGAGCAACGCGCTGTTTGGCTACGAGGGTGACAAACACTATTTCTCGCTCGATATCCGCAAGCATTTCGGCCTCGACAGATACACCTCCAACATCATTCCCTACTGGAAGACGGAAACGCTCGAGGCCATGGATGCCTTCAAACACAAGGAAGAGTATCGCGTGGGCGCCGGCGAATGCGTATCGCTCTCCACGCTTTATGCCGCTGCGCTGTTTATTGTATGTGACATTCCGCTCGAAGACATTTTCCTGCTCGCCACCCCATTGCATTCCCAGAATTTTGTTAACGTCAATGACGGCATCCTGACCAACAATCGCCGACTGGTGACGAAAAACATGTGGTTCAACGGCACCGATCTGACGGCCAAGGCGCAGCGCGCGCTGCGGAACGAACAGGTGACCATCGTGGCCAACAACACCGGCTACATTCATACCGTCTACCCCGATGCCACGATTGCTCCCGAGAGCTTCGAGCTTTTCCGCCAGAAGCTCGACGAGTTCACGACCACAGAAATTACGTATGAGATCATTGCAAACTTCCTGCGGGACCGCTCGGAGTTCCAGAAATGCTTCCAGGTCAAATATATCCGTCATGGAAAGGCACAGTACCTGCCGATTGAGCGGGCGTTTGCCTATGAACATGGCTCCCCCTACAAGGTGTCCGACGACGCCACCCGCGACAAGCTGCTCGACGAGATCGACGAATACGATTTCTATACGGAGCCGATGCCCGACCGCATCCAGATCAACAAGCTGGGTGATTACCTGAAAAACAATCCCATTTCACACTTTGATGAAGAAAGCATGACCGGACTGGCCAGTAAAATAGACTGCACCAACGACATGGCCCGCAAGATGTCAGTCATCGAAGGTCTCGTTGATTTCGTTCATCTCGATCCCGAGTTACCGGATGCCGCAAGCAAGCAGTTTGCCGGCCCCGGCCCGATCGAGCTGAAACCCGGCATGCAGCGGGACGAAATCATCGAATACCTTGGGCGCATCCGCACCACCCACCCCATCGCGGACCTCGCCTTCTACTCGAGCCGCGACCTATCGGTCACCGACTGGAAGCCGTTCCTGCTTGCTGCACTGGAGCGCAATCCCGTGATCGTCGCAGAAACCAAACCGCTTTCGGACGACGAGCTCATCACCACGCTGACGGGATTGACCAATGAATCGATCTACGACGGCACCCGCATTGCCCAACCGGACGAGGTCTGGAACTTCCAGTGCGGGGATGGTCTTGAACGGGCCATTGCCCTGGCCGACGTATGGAAGGCACGCCATCCGGAGGCCGCCATCGAGTTGCAAAGCAACGGCACTGAAGTGAAGTTGAAGCTGGAAGAACAGACCGTGTCTTTCGAAACCACCAAGGGATTGATGCAGGAACTCACGCTGTAAGGGATCAATGGACGCTGTTCCGCCCAGGGATGACACGCCGATCGTCCCTCCATGGAAATTGATGAAAGGCATCATTAAAACAGGATTGGCGGTGGTGATCATGAGTTTACTGGGAAACCTTGTTTTTCGGGGCGGAGCGGATAAGGGCATTGATATCCCGAAACGGATTGAAGATGGTGCACTGGTTATCGATGCGCGCACAGCCGGCGAGTTTTCCGGCGGACATATTGAGGGCGCCATCAACATTCCCTATGATGTCATCGGCCATGTCATAGGGAAACACGAAGCGGATAAATCCAGATCCATCATCGTCTACTGCCATAGCGGTGCACGCTCGGCCCTGGCCAAGAAAACCCTTGAAGGCGAGGGCTACACCAACGTGGTCAACGGCGGCGGCCTGCACCACATGGTCAAAGCCCTAGAACAGTAGGATTCCTTCCGCTGAAGCCGGATCTGTGCTAGATTCCCTTCTATGAAGGAGCACACGGCAGAGGTTCGATTCTACGAAGAACTCAACGATTTCCTCCCGTTGCGCCAGCGAAAGGAGCCGATATGCTATGCCTTTAACGGCCACCCGGGGATCAAGGATGCAATCGAATCGCTCGGCGTACCGCATACGGAAGTGGACCTGATTGTGGTCAACGGAGGATCGGTCGGCTTTGATTACCAACTGGCCCACGGTGATCGCGTGGCCGTCTACCCGGTATTTGAATCCTTAGACATAACTCCGGTGGTCAGGCTGCGCGACGAGCCTTTGCGCAAAACGGCATTCATCCTGGATGTCCACCTCGGAAAACTCGCCCGCATTCTGCGCATGCTTGGCTTTGACGTACTTTACCGCACCGACTATGACGATACGGAAATCATCCGCCTGTCGCTGGCCGAACACCGCATCATCCTCACGCGTGACCGGCGCATGCTGTTCCACAAATGCATTACGCATGCGCACTGGCTTCATTCCACTCATTCGGAAGAACAGGCCCGTGAAGTGATCGAACGCTTTGACCTGCAGCGGAAAATCCGGAAGTTCCTTCGATGCCCGCTCTGTAACGGCCTCCTGCAATCCGTTGACAAGAAAGCAGTACTTGACCGGCTCGAGCCGTTGACCAGAACGTATTATGACGATTTCTACCAATGCCCGGACTGCCGGCAGCTTTACTGGAAAGGCACCCATTACGACCGGATTGCTGACAAGCTTGACAGCATCATTGATTGCCCCGGAAAACCCTGATAGAGTATCCGTATAACAACGGGAGCGGATTATGTGTGAAACCTGCGGATGCGGAACGGCAAATGAGCACCACCATCATGGCCATGATTATCTGCATGACCATGATCCGGCCCATACAAGAACGGTAACCCTGGAGCAGAAAGTCCTGGCACAGAACGATGCGCTGGCCGAAAAAAACCGCGCGTGGCTGGCGGCGCGCGGCATAACGGCGATCAACCTGATTTCCGCCCCGGGCTCCGGAAAAACCCTCCTGCTCGAGAAGACGCTGGAGCGGCTGAACGGAAAAATCAAATGCGCCGTCATAACCGGCGACCAGCAGACCGACCGCGATGCGCAGCGGCTGCGGGGAAAAGGTGCGTCAGTCCATCAGATTGAAACGGTCAGCGCCTGCCATCTCGACGCCCACCAGATTTCACATGCCCTCCCCCGTGTAATTGAAGACGGCACTAGACTGCTCTTCATCGAAAATGTGGGAAACATGGTTTGTCCGACGGCCTTCGATCTCGGGGAGAGCTTCAAGGTGGCGCTATTATCAACGCCCGAAGGCGAGGATAAGCCGATTAAATATCCGGTGCTCTATGCCATCTCGAAGGCGATTCTGCTTACCAAGATGGACCTCGTCGACACCCTGGGGTGGAACCCGGGTCTCTGCCGAAGCTATATCCAGCAAGTGCAGCCCGGTGCCAACGTGATTGAGGTCAGCGCCAGGACCGGTGAAGGCATGGATGCGTGGTTCGACTACCTCGAACGCCTTGTTCTGTAATTCACCACAGAGGCCACGGAGAACCACGTAGGCCAAAACTACGCTGTGAACCGCTGTGTCCTCCGTGGTTCAAAATAAATTCCACCAAGGTGAGTCGGAGGGGTATGGGGCTTCGATGATGACCGGCTCCTTGAGCGTGGGATGAATGATTTCCAGCCTGCGGTGATGAAGGGCGATGTCGCCGCGTTCCGATCTCCGCTGCGCACCATATTTTTCGTCGCCCGCGATCGGGCAGCCGATGGCCGCCAATTGCGCGCGGATCTGGTGATACCGCCCGGTTTCCAGATCGATCTCCAGCAGCGTCAGACCGTCCACCGGTTTAACCGACCGATAGCTTAACACGGCCTGCTGGGCACCTTTCTCTCCTTCGCGGCACACCTCCGCCCGATGATGCTCGTGAGAAAGCCAGTGAATGAGTTTATCTTCAGCCTCAGGAGGAATCCCCTCTACAAGAGCATGATAAACCTTTCTGCAGTTTCGCTTCCGAACATCCTCGTTCAGCCGGGAGAGCGCCTTGCTTGTTCGTGCAAACAACACGACACCACTGACGGCGCGGTCGATGCGATGCACAGCATTAAGAAAGACATTACCGGCTTTGCCTTTGTCGACGCGCACCCATTCGCGGGCCCAGTCCTCGAGGTTGCGCTTTCCGGTTCCGCTGTCCTGCGAGAGCAATCCCGCCGGCTTATTCACCGCCAGCAGGTGGTTATCCGCAAACAGAATCAGCGGCTGCAACTCTTCTGCTATGTAGACGGCCTCACTCATAAAGCAGGAATTAACCACAAAGGCACAAAGGACACTATGACTCCATTTGCTTTTCTTTGAGCCCTTCGCTTCCTGAGCGAACGAATTGAGCGGGCGTTGAGTTATTCATTGATCCAGCGGGCCCAGTTTCCATTAGGCACATCCATCACGTCGGACGTTCCGGAGAGCAGCATCTCGCCGCATTCAAACCGGCCGCAGGCATGGTATTGCTGCAGAAGATTCCGCAGTACGATCGGCGAGAATCCGGGTGTATGGGACGTCAGCACCACGAATGCGGGATCGTCGGTCAGGACCTGATGCACCAGGTCGAGCGTTTCCATCAGGCTCTCCTCGATCTTGTAAAGCTCCCCCTTCTTACCGCGCCCGAACGATGGCGGGTCCAGCAGAATCGCATCATAGCGGTTTTCCCGCCGCACCTCCCGCCGCAGAAACTTGATCACATCATCAACGATCCAGCGGATGGGTGCGTCCTGCAGGTTGTTTAATGCGGCGTTTTCGCGGGCCCAGTCCACCATCCCTTTGGAAGCATCCAGATGGCAGCACGCCGCGCCGGCCTGGGCGGCCGCCAGTGTGGCCCCGCCGGAATACGCAAATAGATTCAGGAAGGTTAACGGGCGGTCTTTCTTTTCACTTTGCTGCCTGATCGTTTCGCGGATCCATTGCCACAGCATCCGGGTTTCGGGAAACACGCCGAGATGTCCGAAATCGGTCGCGGAAAGTTTCATCGTCACACCGGCGATCTCCACAGCCCATGATTTTGGGAGCTTGCCGCGTCCCTGCCAGTTCAGCCCCTGATTGCGGTCAAAACAGGCGCTGGCGGAATTCCAGCGTACGGTATGCTGCGGCTTCCAGACGGCTTGCGAGCACGGGCGCTCCAGCACGATTTCACCGAAGCGTTCGAGCTTCTTTCCGTTGCCGCTGTCGAGCAGTTCATATTCTGCGTTCATGCCAAGCTCCAACCTATACCTTGCGCGCACGATCCTTGAATAAATTGCGCGACGAGCGCGAAGGCGCATGCATACTGGAATGCGCGATGTTCACCAAAATACCGATCATAACGCCTGAAATCAGCAAACTCGACCCGCCATAGCTGATAAAGGGCAGCGCCAGACCTTTGGTGGGCACACAGCCGGTCACCACGGCAAAATTGATGAGCGCCTGAACGGATATCATCAAGGTGATGCCGAACGCAATCAGCCGCCCGAAATCATCCCTGGCCTTGAACGCAATCGTCAGTCCAAGCGCAAAAAGCGCCAGGTAGAGGGCTACGATGATCAGCGCCGCAATCAAACCCAGTTCTTCGCCGAGGATGGGAAAAATAAAATCGGTATGGGCCTCGGGCAGGTAGTGGTACTTTTGCATGCTGTTGCCGAAGCCCTGACCGCGCCACCACCCATTCTGCCCGCCGTTGGCAAATGCCCGCAGGGAATTGACCAATTGCCAGGCTTCGTCCTGCTCATATTTCTGCGGATTCAGAAATGCGATGATTCGGCCCATGCGCTCCGGGTTCATGGCGATCAGGATGGAAACGACGGTCAAGCCCGCCACGCCGGTCACCAACAGCGGCGCAATCCCCACCCCGCCCAGAAACATCATGCAGACCGCAACACTCGATATGAGCAGTGTGGTTCCAAAATCGGGTTCAACAATGATCGCCAATGCAAAGCAGCCCAGCATGGCGAAGGGAATCAGAACACCGCGCCGAAATTCGTCGATGCGGCGTTGATTGCGGGCCAGCCACCAGGCAAACAGGAGTATAACAGAAATTTTTGCGAGTTCGGAGGGTTGGAACGTGAAGCCCGCAACTCGAATCCAGCGATGGCTTCCGTTGATCGCGGGAAAAAACAATCGAACTGCTATCAACAGCAGCATCGTGACCACGGCCAGAGGAATCGCAACGTTTTTATACCAGCGATAGTCAAACCGTGCAGCGATGGCCGCCGCGCAAAAAGAAAGCACCAGCCACACAAGCTGGTGCTGCCAATAATAGGATGCATTCTGGAGCTTCGTCGAACTGGCACTGGCCAGAATCAGAATGCCCACGGTAACGAGAATCAATACAATGGCGATAAATAGCGATATGGCCCTTTGCATGGATCCCCGCAACCCCGCTTATTCCGAGATCGGAATACGCAGGCGCTGTCCGTCCTTGACCTGACTTTCGTCGGTAATGTTATTCAATCGCATGATCTCGGCTTTGGTCAGGCCGTACTCGCGGGCAATATCATCCAGGGTTTCGCCCGGATAGAGAACACGCTCTTCAACGACGCCGATCGAAGAGGTTGTAGTGGCTGCCGGCACATCCGTCTCATCCGTGGCCGGTGCGATTGCGGGCAGCGCCAGATCCGCAGTTTCCGGCACAGGTTCCTCAACCTGGGGCGCGGTCTTGGGCTCGGACTTTTTCGGGGAGGATGTTTTCGTCGTGGTCGGCACCTTGCCTCCGGCAGGAATGTCCAGAGTTTCACCGGCCATGATCATATCGCCCTCAATGTTGTTCAGGGCACGCAGGTCGTCAATACTGACACCGGCGGCAATGGCAATCTCGGAAAGGGTGTCACCCTTCTGAATGGTGTAGGTACCGCCTTTCTTGACGGACGGCTTGCTCGAAGAAGAGGAAGCGCTGGATGCACTGCCGCGACCGGCCGGCACCGCCAGCTCCTGACCGACATAAAGCACATCCGGATTGGCCAGTCCGTTCAGCCGCACGAGTTCAGCCGTGGTCGTATCAAAATCAACCGCCAACTGGGAAAGCGTGTCGCCCTTGCGGACAATATAGGTTTCGGTTGCCACGTTGGGCATCGGCGTCGACGACGTTTCGAAGGGCGTGACATCAATAGGCTCAACGGGATACATCGGGGCTGCGCCCAGATCATCCTCAAAACCCATCTGATCATCAGCCGAAGCCATCATTGCCGCCGGCTCTTTACCCTTGTGCACATGCGCAAACGGGCCTTTGTGCTGGGCGCCCCGACTGGGGGTATCCGACTCTGTAGTTACACATCCCTGCGTGAGAGAGAACGCGCACAGCACTGCAACATGCACACCTAAAACTGCTGAACCTATTTTCATTATTAAACTCCTTTTCCAACGCGCCTTATCGGCCGACGACTCAAGTTTCACACAGCATCATCTCCGGCAGGTATCGCGCCCTGGAAGAGTGCATTAAAACACGCTCCCCGTTCCTCGAAGCTTCTAAACTGGTCAAAGCTCGCACAGGCTGGAGACAAAAGGATGGTTTCCCCTGCTTTCGCCGCCTTTTTGGCAGCCTGGAAAGCTTTTTCCAGCGTGTCGCATTCGACGCACGGACATACCCCGCTCCACGCCTGATACATTGCCCTGGATGCTTGGCCAATAACGTATATCCTCCTTACCCGTTCCGCCAGTATTTCTTTAACAAAAGTGTAATCGGACTCCTTCGGCAGCCCGCCCGCCACCAGGTGGACCCCCCCGTCCACCGCCTGGACGGCTGCCGCCATGGCGGCCAGGTTGGTGGATTTCGAGTCGTTTACATAGGCTACGCCGCCGATTTTTCCCAACTGCTGCATCCTGTAGGGCAAGGGGACAAAGTTTCTTGCAGCAGATTCCACTGCGTTTGCCGGAATGCCGGCCGCCCGGGACAGCGCGGCCACGGCCGCACCGGTACATCCGCCAATGACGGGGCTGTCGAACGGCGTGCCGGACAGATCCAGAACCGCCTCACTCCCCTGATACACCACGCCATCCTGAAAGCGATAGTCCGCGGCAGCGGTATCGCCGAAGGTAATCCATTGCCGGTCGGCTCCGAGTTCGCTGCGCAGGCAATCGAGCCATTCGGCCGGTACGAGGCACGCATCTCCGGGAAAGGCGGACGCCCCGAAAATGCGCGACTTGACGCGCCGATAGGTCTCCATGCTGCCGTGACGGTCCAAATGATTGGGCAGTATGTTGAGGATCACCCCGATATCCGCATGGAACTCGGCAACGGTCTCAAGCTGGAATGAGCTGACTTCGAGCACCAGCCAATCAAGATCGGGCTGCCTCAACACCACGCTGCTGGCCGGAATACCGTAATTCCCCCCGATTGCCGCCTTAAGGCCGGCGGCCTGCATTGCTTCACAGATCCACTTAACCGCTGTGCTTTTCCCGTTGGAGCCTGTGACCGCGACGGTTTTACCGGTATGCCGGGACCAGCCAAGTTCGAGCTCGGAACGCAACGGGATGCCGGCATCCCGAACGGCGCACATCCACGGGTGCTCCAGCCCGAAGCCCGGGCTGACAATGCAGACATCGAATACCTGGTCTGTGAGTGCGCGGGCCAGCTCTGCATCGCCGGCGGTCTCCTGCGATATCACCAGCGTTTCCGTTCCTTCTGCCTGCAGCAGCTGCTCCGCCGCCTGGCCGCTGCGGCCATATCCCAGGAGCAGTGCTTTATGGTAGTGTTTCATCAACGGATCTTGAGGGTTGCAATGCCGATAAGGGCAAAGATGATCGACAGAATGCAGAAACGGGTCACAATGACGGTTTCAACCAGTTCCGGTCGGCGGTTTTCATCCATTGCGCGCTCTTTTTCCACAAACTCGAAGTGATGATGCAGCGGTGCACATTTGAATACACGGCGACCGGTGCCGTAGCGTTTGCGTGTATATTTGTAATAGCCGCTCTGGATCATGACGCTGGCGGCTTCAAGCACGAATACACCGCCAACAATAATCAGCAGCAGTTCCTGTTTAATCAAAATGGCGAGCATGGCAATCGCGCCGCCCAGCGCCAGACTGCCGGTATCACCCATAAATATCTTGGCGGGGTGGCAGTTGTACCACAGAAAGCCCAACCCCGAGCCGAGCAAGGCCCCGCAAAACACTGTCAGCTCACCGCTGCCGGACACAAACGGCACCTGCAGGTAATCGGCAAATACATAGTGACCGGCCACATAGGTCAAAACCAGATACGCGGTAACGACTGAATTGGTGCAGCCGATCGCCAACCCGTCGAGCCCATCCGTCAGGTTGACTGCATTGGATGCACCGACCAGCACCAGGAACATAAAGATAAAGGCGCCGATCAGACCGAGATTAAGTATCGGGTGTTTAAAGAATGGAACCATCAGGTCGCGCACGCGCTGCTGGGTTTCAGGTACGGACCAGAGCACCGCAAAGACAGCGGCCGTCCAAAGCATCTGCATGAAAAACTTGCCCTTTGCACTCAGGCCGTTCTTTCGCTTGATCTTGAGATAGTCGTCTGCAAATCCGATAGCACCCATCAGCACGAACGTTCCGAGAGCAATCAGCACATACAGGTTGCTCGGAATCGCCCATAGCAGCGTCGCTCCGGCCGAGGCGAGTATAATCAGCACACCGCCCATGGTCGGCGTCCCGACCTTCCTGCTCTTGTCGAGGTCGGCGACCCGGTCATCCTCCTTCTGCTCACCGAAGTTGATGATGCGCAACCGCCGGATCAGCCCCGGTGCCAGCAGAAGCGAAGCCGTGAACGCCGTTGCCGCCGCACCCAGCGTGCGGAAGGTGATGTATTGGAAAAGCCGGAGCTCCGATACATAGGATTCCAGCAACGACAAATAATACAACATCTCCTACCTCTTTCTAAAACAATCCAAAACCTGCTCCAGCTTTTCACCGCGTGATGCCTTCAGCAACACCCGGTCTCCAGCCGTGAGCCGTTCTTTTAAAATCTGTGCCGCCTCAACGGCATCGCCGCAGTGGAAAAACCGGTCCGTTTTTTTGCAGTCGATCTTTTTCGCGAGTTCCCCGACGGCCACTACACCATCGAGACCCAGCTCATCGATAAACCCGCCCAGAGCCCGGTGTTCCGTCTCCTCGGTCTCGCCCAGCTCGCGCATACCGCCGACGACCGCCCATTTGCTCCCCGACCCGGCCAGGTTTGAGAATGTACGCAAACCGGCCCGCATCGAGAGTGGATTGGCATTATAGGCATCGTTGATGAACTGAATGCCATCTATTTCGGTTTCCTGCCACCGCATGGGCGCCCCTTTGAACCGGCGCAACCCTTCAGCCACCTCCGGCGGCTTGATGCCCAGTTCCAGGCCCAGCGCAATCGCCCGCAACGCATTGCGCATGATATGCTCGCCGGGCAGCGGCATGACATAATCATACCCGTTCACGTTCATCACTCCGTCACCCGCCCGGCGGCCGACATAGTCCGCTATGCCACCGAAGGAAACGGACACCAGATTGGCGCACACCTGGCTTCGTATCATGCCGTACCATTCACTGTCGCGATCCAGGATGACCATGCCGGATGCGGGCACCCGTTCGGCCAGCTTTGATTTTTCAGCGGCAATATCCTTGAGGGAAGCAAAGCTTTCGCGGTGGGCATTGCAGATATCGGTCAGGATGGCCAGTTTCGGCTGCAGCAGATAGGCCAGCTCGCCGATCTCGCCCGGGCGGTTCATGCCGATTTCAAAAATCCCGAACCGGCTCTCCCGCGGCATGGCGAGCATGCTCAGCGGCAGACCGATATGATTGTTATAGTTGCCCGCCGTGCGGTGCACCTCCCCCTTGACAGAAAGGATGTCGGCACACATTTCCTTCACCGTGGTCTTGCCGACACTTCCGGTGATCCCGATCGGCATCCCCATCCATTTGCGCCGATATCCCCGTGCGAGATCCTGCAGCCCGCGGATCGTGTCGGGCACTTTAAGCACCGGATTATCCGTCCACTGAAAACCTTCATCAACCAGTGCTCCGACCGCCCCTTTGCTGAACGCCTCGCCAACAAACCGATGCCCATCAAACTGCGCTCCGCGGATGGCCACGTAAAGATCCCCGGGCTTCAGGTTCCGCGTATCCTGCGTGACTCCGTGCACGAGCCCCTCGGGGATGCCGTTGCTCCACATGCGTGAAAGCCACTGCGACAATTCTCCTGGCCGGAACGAAGGCATTATCCAATAATCTCCTTTACCACCTCACGGTCGTCAAAAGGTATAATTGTGCCCGCGAACTCCTGATAGGTCTCGTGGCCCTTCCCGGCGATCAGTAGCAGATCCTTCCGGTGCATCATGTCAATGCCCTTCTCGATCGCCTCCCGCCGCTCCAGCACAACCTCAAATCGCGCAGCGTCATCGCATCCCGCAACAATGTCTCCCGTGATGGCCGCCGGATCTTCCTTCCGAGGATTATCCGACGTGATAATCGCATAATCCGCAAGCGCACAGGCGACACCGCCCATCTTTTTGCGTTTTCCGCGGTCCCGGTTGCCGCCGCAGCCGAATACAACGATCAGTCGCCCCTTGCAGATTTCCCGCAGGGTGGTCAGCACGTTGCTCAGCGCATCATCGGTATGGGCATAGTCGACAAATATATTTCGCCCCCGGCGGTTGGGCACCAACTCCAGCCGGCCGGGTACGGAATCCAGCAGTTCAAGGGTTCTGATCATTTGCGCCAACGAAGCGCCGCACAGTCCGCCGACGGCAATGGCGGCCAACGCATTGTGCACATTGAAACGGCCCAGCAGCCTCAGGCGCACCTTGCCGCTGCCCCAGGGTGATTCAATCTGGAAGGTGGTGCCCTGAATGCCGGGTTTTATCTTCCCGGCCCGCACCTGCGATTTTTCACTGAACCCATAGGTCATCACAGTCACGCGAAGCTTGCGCTCCTCCACAAGCCTGCAGCCCCACGGGTCGTCGATGTTAACGACAGCCCAATGATCCTGCGTCGCGCTGATCGACTCAAAAAGATTTGCTTTGGCACTGAAGTAGGACTCCATGTCGCCGTGGTAATCCAGATGATCCTGCGTCAGGTTGGTAAACACACCGATGTTGAAATCAATCGCGTGGACGCGCTCCAATGCAACCGCATGCGAAGAGACCTCCATGACAACCGAGTCGCATCCGTGCTCCTTCATCTGGCTGAACATGGCATGAATATCCGTTGCTTCCGGCGTGGTGCGGACTGCGGGAAAGGATCGGTCTCCGATCTCATAGGCCACCGTACCGAGCAACCCCGGTATAAGTCCTGCATCGCGCAGAATATTCCTGATCATGTAGGTTGTGGTGGTCTTTCCATTCGTGCCGGTTACGCCGACCACCTTCATCGCATGCGACAGGTCACCGAAAAAACGGTTGGCCAGCTCGGCCAGTGCCCGCCGGGCGTTCGGCACCTGGACATGTACGGCGTCATGACCAATATTCAGCTGGTTCTCGGAAACCACGGCTACCGCGCCGTTGGAGAGCGCATCGGTAATAAAATCGGCCCCGTCAGCTTCGTTGCCGGACACAGCCACAAACAGCCACCCCGTCTTTATCTTCCGCGAGTCGCAGGCTATCCCGAGGATGTCGACCTCCGTGCTGCCGGCAATCTCCAGCGTGGCGAGCGGTTCTAGCAGTTCAGTCAGCTTCATTCCTCGGGCCCCACGACATAGATTCGGTTTCCGTCCGGCGCAATGCGCAGATAGCGCACAGCGAATTCGGCAATCTCCTTGAACGCCGGGCCGCATACGGTGCCGCCGTAATACTTGATCTTGCGTCCGTTCTCCGTATAGGTGCCGGGATCGTCGGCCACAACAATGATGCCGATTTCAGGATCCTGCGCGGGGATGAATCCGGCAAAGGATGACACAAAGTTTTTCTGGTAGTATCCTCCACCCTCCTCGGCCGGTTTGACTTTTTGCGCCGTGCCGGTTTTGCCGGCCACCGTATACCCATCGACGCGGGCCTTGGGTGCGGTACCGTCGTCCTCGGTAACACGGGCCAGCAGCCGCTGCATCAGCCGGGCCGCCGGCGGCGAGAGCGGGCGCCCCACCTCCTCCGGCGTGTTTTCCAGGATAACAGAACCATCGGCGGCAACCACCCGCTTCACCACATACGGTTTCATCTGAACCCCGTTGTAGGCGATGGCATCCATCATTGACAGCATCTGCAGGGCCGTTGCGGCAATCTCCTGCCCCATGCCGATTCGCGTAATACTGATCTTCGACCAGTTTTTCGGCGAATAGAAAATGCCGCCTTCCTCGCCGGGGAGTCCAATGCCAAGACGGCTGCCAAACTGGAATTTACGCAAACTGTCATAGACCAGATCATTACCCATCATCAACGCAATCTTGGCCGTGCCGATATTGCTCGAATGCTTCACGACGTCGGCCACGGTTTCCTGGTCCATGCCGTGGCTGTCGCGCAAGGCCCGGCCACCGTAGACCCAGTACCCGTTTTCACAATCAATGACATCGTTCTCTTCAACAATTTCATGGTCAAGCGCGCTGGAAACCAGTGCCGCCTTCATAACCGATCCGGGTTCATAGTTCACCCCGATAGCCCGGTTGCGCATCCATTCGGGCGGGGCCTTGCTGTACCGGTTGGGATCGTAGGTCGGATACGAGGCCATGGCCAGGATTTCGCCGGTGTTCACCCGTTGAACAATCGCCCAAACCGCCTTGGCATTGAACTCCAGACAGGTCTTCTCGATCACGCTTTCCACCACATACTGCAATTCCTGGTCGAGCGTCAGTTCCACGGTGGCGCCATCCTCCGGCGGAATATCCACGGTGCGTGAACCGTAGATTTCACGGCGCCTCCCATCCTTGGCGCTGATGCGTAATCCCTCTTTTCCCCGCAGGTATTTGTCCATCCGCTGCTCAATCCCGGCGCTGCCCACGCCCTCCAGGTTGGAAAAGCCCACCACGTGGGCCATCAAAGGCCCTTTCGGATAGTTGCGGATCGAAGTCTCCTGCAGGGTCACACCGCGCAGATACACATTGGTTTCGCCGGCAGCGACCGGATCCACCGGCGTATAGACCACCCCATAAACCTTGCGTTCAAACCGCTTGAGCCGGTGTTCGGGTACAAACCGTTTGATGGCGACCCACCGCCGGGTGATGTCGTTCAGATCCGCCCAGAGCTCGGATTCCGGAATATGGAACTCCTGCGACATGTATTTGGCCACGGCTTCGGCATCGCCGTTATCATGGATATCCTTGGGATCAAGACAGACATGGTAGGCCATCAGGTCCATGGCTAATATTTTGCCGTTTCGATCCACGATACGCCCGCGGTTCCCGACCGGCTTGAATTCCAGCTTGCGGCTTTCCCGAATCGGCTCAAGCACCCAGGGCTCAGGCTTGAGATGGACGATGCAGAGTCGAACGCCGATGGCGGCAAATACCAAGGCGACGGCTGTACCCAGCACTGCGATCCGCCCTTTATACCGTACTTCCGCCATCTATCCGCATCCTTCTCTGTTTACGGCAAACCCCGCAAGCTGCCTTTACAGCATTGCGGGATTTCCGGAACCGCCACGGCTCTTGCCGAGGTTGAATTGTCGCCGGCTTCGTATCTAGACGCGCGGGCCCGATGCGCCACACATCATGGCCGCGCCAGCGCCCGTGTATCGGACATTGCCGTCTTATCCGCAACCTTCCAGTGTCCCATTTTTACAACCTGTGTTTCCAGGGGCATTTCCATGTCCAGCCCAAACATTCGAATCGCGTCGCGCAGACTGGAAGGGGAAGTCAGGGTTTCCCAGCTGTCCCGCGCATTGTTGCATCGCTTCTGGGCAGCCGACAGCTCGGCTTCCTTTTCCTTGATCTCGCGTCCCAGCGCATCGCACCGGGCGCACAGCCACATGTAGCTCAATCCCAGCACGGCAACCAGCACAAGCACATTGGCCAGCGCCACCGGAAACGGCACCTGCACCTGGTTCTTTTTTCTCTTTCGGCTCTTTCTACGTTTTGCTGCCATGCTACACCCCCACTCGCACCGCGCGCAGCTTGGCTGAACGCGAACGCGGATTAACGGCCTGCTCCTCGGTGGACGCCACCCGTGGCTTCCTCCAAATCCATTCAGCCGACGGCTCCTCGTAGATCCGCCGCACGCCACCCTGCTGCAGCGATTCCTCGCGCGGAACATGGCGATTAAAAAACTGCTTCACCAAGCGGTCCTCCAGGCTGTGAAAGGTCAATACAACAAAGCGTCCGCCCTCAACAATCCGGCCGATCATGCTTTCAAGAACTTTTTCAATGCCGGCCAATTCGTCGTTCACCGCCATCCGCAAGGCCTGGAAGGTCTGGGTGGCCGGGTGTGTCCGGCGCCCTTTGCGCCCGCCTTTTGCCTGTTCAACGATGGCTGCGAGCCGGGCGGTGGTTTCGATGCGCGCCTTATTCCGCTCATCGACGATCGCCCGCGCAATCCGGCGGGAATCGCGATCTTCACCCAGCTGATAGATAAGGTCGGCCAGTTCTTTTTCGCTGGCGCTGTTAACCAGCTCGGCGGCCGTAAGGCCCCGGGTCTGATCCATGCGCATATCGATGGGCGCATCCTGCTGAAAACTGAACCCGCGCTCCGCGAGATCCAGCTGAAAGGAACTGACGCCCAGATCGAGCAGAATGCCGTTCACCTTGCCGATTCCGAGCCGGTCCAGCTGAACATCCATATTCGCATAGTTGTCATGCACCAGTTCCACCTGCCGTCCTGCTCCGGATTTAAGTTTTTCCTTCACCCGCTCAATCGCGTCTATGTCGCGGTCGAAACCGACCAGCATTCCACCCTCGCCCAATTGCTCCAGAATCATTTCCGCATGCCCGCCGTTTCCGAGCGTTCCGTCCACATAAATCCCGCGTGGATCGGTGATCAGCGCCTCAAGGCACTCGTTGAGCATGACCGGTATATGCACAGGACCATCTATCCTTCCACGGCCGGATGATGCATGTCCTCTTTCTCCTGCCGACCGAAGCTCCAGTGGCTCTTATTCCCATAGAGACAGGAAAAAAGATGCGTGGTGTTCGCCATCGAGAGGTTGAAAAAGCGCTCCCCCTGCGGAGAGAGATCCACTGAATTCGAATAGCTCAAGAAACGGGCCACGTCCAACATGCTCATTGCATCCCCCTTTGTTCCTTACTCAATAACCGCCAAAAAAAACATTATCCGCCGTGGATGAATCCTGCGGCAGCGCCAGATCAAAGTTTTCGGAGCTCCATAGCTCAATGCGCGTCATCGCGCCGACCAGCACGAGCTGACTCCGGGCCTCTACGTGGGCCAGGAGGTTTTCGCCGATGCGGATCCGCCCCTGCGCATCCCACACCAGCATCTCGGCGCCGGCGGTGATAGAGCGAATCGCCTGTTCGTCGCTTTTATCCAGCGCACCACTGTCCCGCAGCTCATTCAGCCGCCGCATCATTTCGTCCGCGGTGTAGAGGTACAGGCATTTCTCCTCCGGATGCGGAAAGGCAAACAACTGATTCGTTTCCCCGGCGAGGTTTCGCCAGCTGGATGGAAAAATCATACGCCGCTTGGCATCAAGGGAATGTGTAAACGAGCCGACAAACAACGCAGGTATTTTTTGTTGATTAACGGACATATATGGCTCCACATCGCTCCTATTGATGGGATTTAATGCCACTTCACTCCACCATCCGTCAATCTTTATCCATCATATTTTTATTTTTTTTCTGCCGGCGAGGTTTGAAACCCCGCCGGCGTAACGCCGTTCCGGAATACCGTAATCCACCCGCTGCCTCCACCTGACTCCCTCAGCTCCCACCTCCATAAAAGCGGCCGGTGAAATGCACAAGTCCCCTCGCTCAGACTCAATTGCCGTGATAGATGACAAAAATTGTACGATTTAAGTATTTTAATGCTGAAAAGCGGACGAGCCTGTGTTTTAACTTGCCAATCATTGGAAAAAGCCCATTAAAAGGATACGGAAATGATGGAATTCAACCTGCCCGAAGGGGGAGAAAACACGTGAAGCCCACAGATACGAAAAATCCGGAATATTTCCACAAAGTGGTCGATTGTCAGTATGCCTGTCCGGCTCACACCCCCGTACCTGAATACATCCGCCTGATCGCCGCCGGGAAGTATGCCGACGCCTACATGGTCAACTGGGAATCCAATGTGTTCCCCGGCATACTCGGCCGCACCTGCGACCGCCCGTGCGAACCGGCCTGCCGGCGCGGCCGCGTGGAGGACAAACCGGTTGCCATCTGCCGCCTCAAACGGGTATGTGCGGACATGAAGACCGATATCCGCGACCGCCTCCCCGAGATTCCAAAGAAGAAGAACGGATTCAGAATTGCCCTTATCGGAGCCGGCCCCGCTTCACTGACGGTCGCACGTGACCTCATGCCGCTGGGGTATGAAATCGATCTCTTTGAAGCGACAGGCAAGGCGGGCGGTTTCATGCGGCAGCAGATTCCCTCCTTCCGCCTGCCCGAAGAGGTCATCGATGAGGAAACCGGCTACATTCTGGATATGGGCGTGAATGCCCACTTCGACACCCGCGTAGAAAGCATGAAAGAGCTGCTCGACAAGGATTATGACGCCGTCTTTGTCGGAACCGGTGCGCCGACCGGACGCAACCTCAAACTGCCGGGATATGACGAGCAGGAGCATAATGGCGTCTATATCGGTGTTGAGTGGCTGGCCCAGGTGGCCTTCGGTCATCTTACGGAGGCCCCGAAGAATGTCCTTGTTATTGGCGGAGGCAATACCGCAATGGACTGCTGCAGAACCGCTCTGCGCCTGGGCGCCTCCAATGTCAAGGTGGTTATCCGTACGCCGATCGATGCCATGGTGGCATCCCCCTGGGAAATCGAAGACACCCAGGCCGAAGGAATTCCTATTCTGGAAAACCACAACCCGCTGGAATATGTGGTCGAGAACGGCCGGCTGAAGGCCATGACGTTCGATATCATTGATTACAGTGTCACCGATGACGGCAAGGAAGTATTCACCCCCGTCGGAGAGCAGAAAAGCATTGACTGTGATATGGTGCTGCTCGCCATCGGCCAGGCCAACGCCTTCCCGTGGATCGAGCGCGACATCGGCATAGAATTCAATGACATCGGGCTCGCAAAGGTGAATGACAAAACGTTCCAGTCCACAAACCCGAAGGTGTTTTTCGGCGGGGATGCGGCTTTTGGACCCAAGAACATCATTACGGCGGTTGCGCAAGGTCATGACGCGGCACTTTCAATCGACCTGTTCCTCAAGAGGGAGGATCTCCTGAACCGCCCCGCTCCCGGCACGAGTCTGATCAGCCAGAAGATGGGGATTCACGACTGGAGTTATGCCAGCATGGTCACGGAG
This sequence comes from Pontiella sp., assembly GCA_050298955.1. GTDB lineage: Bacteria > Verrucomicrobiota > Kiritimatiellia > Kiritimatiellales > Pontiellaceae > Pontiella. The sequence goes on along the minus strand of JBNKVA010000006.1, from coordinate 65,682 downwards.
GAGGAGCGGCATCTCGTTCCGCATGTCGATCTGGACGAAGCCATTCACAGCCACAAGACGGAAGTCGAGCTGGGCTTTGACGCAAAGACCGCCTTTGAGGAGGCACAACGCTGCCTGAACTGCGACGTTGAAACCGTCTTTACCGCCGAAGCCTGCATCGAATGCGATGCCTGCATCGACATCTGCCCGGTCGACTGCCTCACCTTTACGGAAAATGCGGAAGAGGCGGAGCTGCGGCGCAAGCTCAACGTGCCCGCCCACAATCTGTCGCAGGATATCTTTGTCTCCAAGGATCTGAAAACCGGCCGCGTGATGGTCAAGGACGAAGATGTCTGCCTGCATTGCGGCCTCTGTGCCGAACGCTGCCCGACCGCGGCCTGGGATATGCAGAAGTTCCTGTATATTCAAACCAAAGCAGGCTATACCGACCCGGATCAAACCAACCCCATGAAACCAGAGATGCAATGAAACGTGATATCATCACCAACGAGTTCGTAATCAAGTTTGCCAACATCAACGGGACGGGCTCGGCCAGCGCCAACAAGCTGTTCAGCAAGGCCGTATTCCGCATGGGTATTCCGATCAGTCCCAAGAATATCTTTCCGTCCAACATCCAGGGGCTGCCCACCTGGTACGAAGTGCGCGTCAATGAAAAAGGGTTCCTCGCCCGCCGCGGCGGCATCGACATCATGGTCTGCATGAATCCCCAAAGCATGCAGCGCGACATCGCCGAAGTGGAAAAGGGCGGTTACTTTATCTACGATTCCACCAAGCCCATCGATCCCTCCTGGCTTCGTGATGACATCGACTTTGTCGGCATTCCCCTGACCGAAAAATGCCGGGAGATGTACGATGAACCCCGCAAGCGGCAGCTGTTGCGCAACATCATGTATGTAGGCGCTCTGGGCGCCTTATTCGGCATGGAGATGGATGTGTTCAAGCAGCTCATAAACGATCAGTTCAAGGGCAAGCAGAAGATGATCGAGCCGAACATCGAAGCGCTTGAAACCGGCTATAAACTGGCACGCGAATTCCACAGCTGCCCCTTTGCCTACCGGGTCTCCCGGCGCGACAAGGTCGGCAACAAAATCCTGATGGAAGGCAACGAAGCCTGCGGGCTCGGTGCGGTATATGGCGGGGCGACGGTCTCCGCATGGTACCCCATAACACCCTCCACTTCAGTCATCGACAACTTTTCGCGCTACTGCCGCAAATTCCGCACGGATCCTGAAACCGGCAGGAAAAACTATGCTATCGTGCAGGCCGAGGACGAGCTGGCCGCCATCGGGATGGTTATCGGAGCCATGTGGAACGGCGCGCGCGCGTTCACGGCCACCAGCGGCCCGGGGCTCTCGCTCATGCAGGAATTTCTGGGGCTGGCTTATTTTGCGGAAATCCCGGCCGTGCTGGTGGATGTCCAGCGCGCCGGCCCCTCAACGGGCATGCCCACGCGCACCCAGCAGTCGGATATCCTTGCCGCCGCGTATTCTTCGCACGGGGATACCAAGCACATCTGCCTCTATCCATCCACACCGAAGGAGTGTTTCGAGCTTACCGCCACCGCATTCGATCTGGCCGATCGCTTTCAGACGCCCGTCATGGTGCTGTCCGATCTTGATCTCGGCATGAACGACAATATGTCCGATCCATTTGAATGGGACGACAGCCGCCTCTACGACCGCGGCAAGGTGCTCAGGAAAGAGGATCTTGAAAACATGGAAGAGCGCTTCGGCCGCTATCTGGACAGTGACGGCGATGGCGTAACCTACCGCACCTATCCGGGCACCCACCCGACCAAGGGCTCCTTCTTCACGCGGGGCACCTCCAAGGACGAGTATGCGGTCTACACGGAAATCGGCGAAAAGTATGTTGAAAACATGGACCGACTTACGCGCAAGTGGGATACCGCCAGCCGGGCGGTACCCAAACCCGTCATCCGTGCCACGGAGCGCCCCTGCACCGTGGGCGCGATATACTACGGCACGTCCGAGGCCGCGACGCTTGAGGCCCTGCACCACCTCAACGGCCTGCACCATATATCCCTGGACTGCATGGGCATCAAGGCCTTCCCCTTCTCGCAGGAAGTGGAGGACTTTGTCGACCAGCATGATTTTGTGTTCGTCATCGAGCAAAACCGGGATGCGCAGATGCGCACCCTCCTGATTAATGAATTCGATTTCGACCCCGAGCGCCTGATCCCGGTGCTGCACTATGACGGCAGCCCCATCAATGCACGCTTCATCCGCCACGTGATCCGCGACTGGATCATGCAGATTTCCACGACGCCAACCCATCGCCGCCACCGGACCTATATCGGAGGAACCTCCTAATGAGTTACACTGTTCCCGGCTTCCGCCATCCCAATCTGCCCAAAAACAAGCTGGGCTATACCTCCAAGGACTATGAAGGAGCGGTCTCCACCCTGTGTGCGGGCTGCGGCCACGACTCCATCAGTGCGGCCATCATAGAAGCCTGCTTCCAGATGTCTATCGAGCCCCACCGCGTAGCCAAGCTTTCCGGCATTGGATGCTCATCCAAGACCCCGACCTATTTCCTCGGCAACTCGCACGGCTTCAACTCCGTCCACGGCCGCATGCCTGCAGTGGCCACCGGGGCCAACATGGCCAATCGGAACCTGCTCTACATCGGCGTTTCCGGGGATGGTGACACGGCATCGATCGGCATGGGGCAGTTTGTTCACGCCGTACGTCGCAACGTGAACATGGTTTATATTTGCGAAAACAACGGGGTGTACGGCCTCACCAAAGGCCAGGATTCCGCCACCACCGATGTCGGTTCGAAAAGCAAGAAGGGCGAACCCAACGCACTTGAACCGATCAATCTGTGCGCGATAGCTCTCCAGCTCGGCGCCACCTTTGTCGCCAACGCCTTTTCCGGCGACAAGAAACAGCTCGTCCCGATCATTGAAGCGGCGATCGCACACAAGGGATTTGCGTTTATCAATGTCATTTCGCCCTGCGTTACCTTCAACAACGTCGTAAGCTCCACCAAGTCATACGACTACATCCGCCAGCATATGGCCTCTACCAATGCGGTCGACTATGTCCCGCCCGCTACGGAAATAACGACCGACTATGAAGCCGGCACCACGGAACGGGTAACGATGCACGATGGCTCCGTCATCAGCCTGTTTAAGATTGATCCTAAACTGGATATTCACAGTCGGCGCTCCGCGCTCGATCTGATCTATGAGTACAATGCGGAGGACAAGGTGCTGACCGGCATTCTCTTCATAGATCCTGAGGCAAATGAGATTCACAAGACCATGAACACAACGGACATCCCCTTACGCAATTTGACCGAAGAGCAGCTCTGCCCCGGATCGGACAGCCTTGAGGAGATCAACAACCTGCACCGCTAGCGTCAAAGGCGGACCAGTCAGGCAGCGGGCTGAACAGTTTGGCCAACGGGCAATCCTTGCGGTGTTCGCAGATGCTCCCGCAATACGTGTCGCGCCACCGTTGGGACTGTAGGGTGTATCCGTTCCCGCAGAAGATCTGCTCGGCCTCGGACCAGGTTACCAGCGGACTCTTCGACGCGGATAACCGATTCCTGAGCGCCGAGACCTCCTTGCGATATTGCTCCATCTCCCAACGCATGAGCTCGTTGAACCCCTTGCACGGCCGGCGGAAGATGTGCTTTTGAATCGCACGTTCTTCCCGTTTCTCCAGGTTTCCACAGCTGATTGTAGCATTCATCTATCTATACCTGTTAGATTCCGAACAGGTATAAGCATGTTGTATGCCGACTGAGCGGCCGCCCCTTCCCCATGAGTAATATTGACCCACCGGCAACACTGCTTTCAGCTTGAGAATCCGGGCAAAAAGTATATACAACGGTTAGGGAGATTAAGAGGAAGGGAGGTTCGTGATGTCAGCGCACAAACTGACGGAGTTTCTGGATGAACACCAGATTCGCTATACGACCATCACGCATTCGCCTGCCTTCACCGCCCAGGAGATCGCGCATGCCGCGCACATTTCGGGGCGGGAAATGGCAAAGACCGTGGTGGTCAAGATCGACAGCAAACTTGTTGAAGTTGTTCTGCCCGCTTCGCAAAGGCTCGACTTGAATCAGCTTCGGAAAGCCACCGGAGCGAAGCGGGTTGAACTTGCACAGGAAGAGGATTTCGACCGCTTCTTTCCCGACTGCGAAGTCGGTGCAATGCCGCCTTGCGGGAACCTCTACGGCATGGAGGTCTATGTATCACCACAACTGGCTGCAGACCGGCAGATCGCCTTCAATGCCGGAAACCATTCCGAACTCATCTGCATGAAATATGCGGATTACGAACGACTGGTGCATCCCATAGTCATGCCGGCAGAATAGTGTGAACAGGTAGCTTCACGAAGTACAGGGGGCGTTTTGTGTCTGGCTTCCGCCGCTGAACACCTACCACCAAACATATTATCCGGTATCGCTATTGACGAATTGGCGGCGTGCACATATTCTCCGGCCCTTGAAGCATAGGCTTTCCACGAATGGCTTGCGGCTCGGATTCGTGAGCATCGGAAATCTTCAACAACCAGACAGAAAGGGATCGTGTATCATGTCCACAGCGCGTCTTTGCATTGCATTTATTCTTCTGCCATTGGCAGCCATTTCCGCCAGAGTTGATATCGATATCAACTGCAGCAAGCCGACGGTGGAACTCAAATCCCACCTGTACGGACTCTTCTTTGAGGACATCAACTATGCGGCCGATGGCGGACTCTATGCCGAGCTCGTGCAAAACCGATCTTTCGAGTATTACCCTATCAAGGGCACGGGTCCTCTCCATCCGCTCTTTGCCTGGGAAGCCGTCGAGCGCGACGGGGCCGCCTGCAGCCTCTCCGTGGAAGACAGCGCACCGCTGAATGATAAAAACGTACACTACCTGAAAGTCGACATCAGCAAGGCCGGACGCGCCGGCGTTGCGAATACCGGATTTGACGGCATTCCGATCGACCAGGACGCCAGATACGATGTCTCGCTCTATGCCCGCCAGTCCGACTGGAACGGCAACGCCGGAATCACTGTGACGGCAGCCCTTGAAAAGGACGACGGTACCGTTTGCGGAGAAATACAGTTCAGCGACATCGGGAAAAGCTGGAAGAAATATGAAGGCGTGATCATTTCGGACACCACATTCGATAACGCCCGGTTGGTTATTACAGCAGAAGGACAGGGCAAGTTGTACCTCGATATGATTTCCCTTTTTCCCCAGGATACCTTCATGGGCCGCAAAAACGGCATGCGCAAGGATCTCGCCCAGGCCCTGAACGAACTGAACCCCAAATTTATCCGTTTCCCCGGAGGCTGCATCGCCCACGGCGACGGGCTCGACAATATCTACCGGTGGAAGGATACCGTCGGAGATGTTGCAGAACGAAAACCCAACTGGAATCGCTGGGGCTACCACCAGACTTACGGGCTGGGCTACTTTGAGTATTTCCAACTCTGTGAAGACCTGGGCGCCACCGCCCTCCCGGTTATTCCGGTGGGGGTATCCTGCGGCTTCACCCCGCCCCAGGAATGTGTGCCCATGGACGAGCTCGGACCGTGGATTGATGATGCGCTGGATCTGATCGAATTTGCCAACGGACCGGTTACCAGCGAATGGGGTGGACTGCGCGCGGAAATGGGACACCCCGAACCCTTCAACCTCGAGTTTGTCTGCCTGGGCAACGAACCACACGACAATGCCCTCTTCCGCGACCGCTTCCCGCTCTTTGTGGAGGCGATTCGGGAAAAACATCCCGAGATCAAAATCATCGGAACTTCCGGACTCAGCGAACGAATCCCGATCTATGACCTGATGACCGAGATGAACGTCTACAGTTCCGACGAACACTATTATCTGCCGCCGGACTGGTATTTCAACCATACCGACCGCTATGACGACTTTGATCGCAGTAAACCCCTGATTTTCATCGGCGAGTATGCCGCCCACGACTCACTCTATGAAGGGGGCCTGCGGGTCAACACCCTTTATTCCGCGCTCTCCGAAGCCGCCTATCTCACCGGCGTTGAGCGCAATGGCGATATGGTCGACATGACCTGTTACGCCCCGCTCTTCGGCCACCGGCTTCACTCCCAATGGAGCCCTGACCTGATCTATTTCGACAACCGCAACGTCGTCAAGACCGCCAACTACTATGTCCAGCAGCTCTTTGCCTGCAACAAGGGGGATGTATATCTGGCCAACAGCCTGAAAATGTCCAACGAGGGAGACCAGCCCACCCTGTCCGGAGCGGTCGGCGTTGGCTCCTGGCGCACGGCCATCGAGGTGAAGGATGTGAAGGTGAACGGCCGAACGATCGACCCCTCGGACTGGACGTCGACCAGCGGCGAGTTTGAACTCTCTGACGATGGCATTGCCCAGCTCGATCCCCGTGCGGAGGCCGCCCTCTGCCGGGGCGGCGAGATCTTTTCGGGAGACACCGTCACCTACACCCTGCGCGCCCGCAAAACCGGCGGTGAGGAGGGTTTCCTTATCCAGTTCGGAATCAAGGATGGCCAGTCCGACTACTGGTGGAATATCGGCGGATGGGGCAACAGCCGCCATGCCCTTCAGCGGGGCTCCGGCCGCAACCGCAGCGAAGTCACCCCGCATACCCCCGGCCGCATTGAAACCGGCCAATGGTACGATATCAAAGTCGTGATGACCCCGGGCAACATTAAATGCTACCTGAATGGCGATCTGGTTCACGACTATCAAATTGGACAGCCCTCCATCAGCACGGCATCCACCTATGACAAGGCTGCCGGAGAAGTCATTGTCAAGATCGTCAATCCGCGCGAACAAGCCGTGGGCGCAGTCATCAACCTCAACGGCATCGAACAGACCGCGTCTGAAGGCACCCTGATGGTACTGAAGGGAGAGCGCAATTCGGCCAACACGTTTGATGTTCCCGATCTGGTCAAAACCGAATCCAGCACCATCGAAGTCGGGAAATCGTTTCGGCACATCCTGCCGCCCATGTCTGTGCAGTTTATCCGCATCGGCGTCGAATAGGCACATTACAGCAGCAGGGCGGACCGCATGCCGGCCGCCCCGCCCTGCAGGCTATTCACAGCAAGGGCGGATGTCCTTGACCTGAAGCTGCAGGCTGGAGCCTCCGTTCCAGTTGTTTTCCTTGAGGGTGAAGGCAACGTCGAGCGCACCTGCGGGCAGTGCATCCAGCGGATAATTGAACGCGATGGCATCGAAAGACTGCCCTTCTGCTGCGAGATTCAGCTTAAGGTGCTTTTGTCCGACAACCCGTGGAGCTCCAAGTACACATGCATTTTTCAGGGCCCATACCGGCTCAGGGTTTTCCTGCCCGAACGGGCGCAGATGGCGCATCTTTTCAAAAAAGGCCCAATCCAGGTCGCGCGGATCGACAACCGCATCCACCTGTTGAACCGGGGTCAGATCGACCGGCTGGAGCTGCTGCATTGCCGCTTCGTTAAACGCCGTCTTGAAGGCTTCCAGCTCACCCGGTTTCACCTCCAGCCCTGCAGCCATTTTATGGCCGCCAAATTTGGATAGATGCTGTCTGCAGGTCTGAAGGCCGGCCAGTATGTCGAACGCCTCGATGCTCCGGCAGGAGCCGCGCGCCGTGCCCTCTTCGTCCACACCCATGACGATCGCAGGACGGTTGTAACGGTGCGAAACACGTGAGGCAACAATGCCGACAACACCCGGATGCCACCGGTCTCCGGAAACCACCAGCCCGAAATGTTTCCCGGGATCAAAATAACTGTCAATTTCAGCCATGGCCTGATCGGTGATCTTCCGTTCAATTTCGCGGCGTTCCTGGTTGTTCCGGTTCAGCAGGTTGGCGATATTGCGCGCTTCCAGCGGGTCACTGGTCGTCAGCAACCGCACCGCCTGCATCGGTTCGCCGATCCGCCCGGCGGCATTGATGCGCGGACCGAGCTGAAAACCCAGATGCCCCGTATTAAGCTCGCCTCTGATGGCTGCGACGTCCTTGAGCGATTCCAACCCAATCCAGCAGGTTGAATGCATTTGAACAAGACCATGCCGTACCATCGTGCGGTTTTCCCCCGTCAGCGGGACAAGATCCGCCACGGTTCCGAGCGCAACGATATCGAAGTAGCGACGGAGATCGACCTGCTTCGCCGACGCAAAACCTTGATCCCGACCATGCTTTATGAGCGCATGGGCCAGTTTGAATGCCACCCCCACTCCGGACAGATTTTCCCCGCCGGATCCAAGCTTCGGATTGATCAGCGCCAATGCCGGTGCGGTTTCTTCAGCGGGTTCATGATGATCCGTGACGATCACATCCACACCCAGCGCCTGCGCCTGGGCAATACTGTCTACGGAGTTGGTACCGCAGTCGACCGATATAAGCAGACCGGGCTGCTGCTCCGCTAAACACCGTTCGAGCGCATCGGGTGATAGTCCATAGCCTTCATCCAGCCGGTCGGGCACAAAGGCGCTGACGCTTGCACCCAGCTCCGACAGCACACGTACCATCAGCGCCGTGGATGTGACGCCATCCACATCATAGTCTCCAAAAATGGATATGGATTCAGAGGCATGGACGGCAGCCCAAATCCGATCGACCGCCGGGCGGATATCCGGAAGTGCAGACGGATCGGAAAGGCTGTCCAGCCGTGGGTGCAGAAACGCCTGTGCTGCAACCGGACTGTTGATCCCCCGCAATATGAGAAGGCGGGCAATGGAATGCGGAAGTTGGAGCTGCTCCGCCAATTGCCCGACCGCGCCCTCATCTGCTTTCGCAATGTACCACTTCTTTTGAGGCATGATCTTTTACCGCCCCGCCCGCAGAAATCGGGAAACCAGAGCTTTAATGAGAATCTTCAAATCTTCGTAGAGTGAGCGGATATGCGCATACCAGAGCGAATCGACCAGACGGTCCGACTCCTTGTTATAGTCCTGGTAGCTGAATACCCCCGGGTAGTATTCCGGCAATTCCTGAATCAACCCATCGTCTTCCGGATGGCGCATTGGCGGTTGGCCGCACAGAAACAGCCGGCCCCGAACCACATACACCAGCATCGGCAGACGGTCAAGCGACAGGGCTTTGAAGGTACTGTATGCCGGTGCCTTGCGGTTTATTCGCTTCTGAAGAATCGGCAGCGCGATGTAGCCGGTACGCGGCTCGTGGAAAAGAACCCGCTTGAACTTTGCCGCACCGCTCAAAAAAATCAGGGGATAGAGCAGCACAAACGGCACGGCCATCAGCGAGACCATGACCAGCGCAACAAACCACAGGATCACGTATCGCACAAAATCTTCCGCCCGCATGGCGGGGCGGTTGCGTGCCACCAGCCAGGAATCGTCAATTTCCACCATGGTACCATCGTCGGGACTGATCACCCGGTTCCCGGCAATGATCTTATGGCGGATTTCCAGATTACGTCCAATATACGTATCGGCGAGCACTAGGCAGTTTACAAGCTCACTGTTGGAATCGACAATGACATGACGGTCCACCACAGCATTGGGACCGATCGTTGTCATCGGACCAAAACGGCAGTCATCTCCAATCAGTACCGGTGCCTGAAGATGGCTGGACGGCGGCGTGTGAACATTGCAACCGACAGAGCTTCGGTCGCCCGTGGAAAACCCTGCGGTGGTGTAGCGTGTAAACTCGCTCTGGACCATCTTCATATTGAGGTCAAAATAGGAGTGAATATCGTTAATGATCCACGGTTGAACATGCACCTGTTCAAGTCCACGGTGCGAGCCGTTGGTGCCACCCAGCATATGCGTGATCTCGTGCTGGTTTTTCCCGTACAAAAAATGGGGATCGTCGATGTCCCCATACCGACACGCTTCGAGATCATTAAAATCATTCAATCGGAATGCCTGCCGTCGACGCATGAAAAACGGACGGCCCAGATAGAGCAGCCCCCCCTCCCATAAACCGGAAATGGAACGCAGATACTCCGCCGGGCTTTCGCCGGATCGCGCGAAGGCATACTCAATCTTGAGGTTCCAACGCTTGCCGTCCCCGACAAAGTCCTCAATCATTTTTGCACGGTCGGCCAACACCAGCTGCGCGTGTTCAATGCCCAGTTCCGTACAGAGTTCGAGCCAATAATCCAGCAGGGGACGGTTGGCGACGGGGAGCAGCGCCCAGGGCGGTCCGCCGATCTCCTCGGCCCAGCTGCAGACTCTCGACGTGTTCAGGACGGCAATCATCGGGACGGCATCATCTAGAATTCGAATGCCCGAAGGGCGTCATCAACGCTGTTATATATCTCGAATACCTTATAGGCGCGCGTGATCTCGAAAACCATGCGCGGTTTCTTCTGCAGGCAGGCAATCTTCATATCCCCCCCGCGTTCTGTTACGCGCTTAAGGGCGGCAATCAAGGTTCCCAGGCCGGCCGAATCCATGAATTCGACCTCGGCGAGATCAATCACATAATTTCTGACATCGGGCTCGCGCTGCTGCCAATCGGACAGCTCCTCGCGGAAGGTATCAACCGTGGCGGCAGACAGCGCGCTCTGTACACGCACCAATCCGATATTCTTGATCCTGCTGCAATCAATCATTTCCGCCTCCCTCTAGTATGCCCCGCGTCCGAACAGCACGGCGGGTATGGTTCTGATAACAATCACGATGTCCTTCCAGATACTCTGGCTCTGTATATACTGCATGTCCAGACTGAGCTGCCCGTCAAAGGGTATATCCGACCGGCCGCTGATTTGCCACAGACAGGTCAGCCCCGGCTTTACATGCAGGCGCTTGCGGTCGGAAAGCGAGTAACGCTTCACTTCTTCGGGCAGAGGTGGCCGCGGCCCCACAATGGACAGATGCCCCATCAGGACATTCAGCAGCTGCGGCAGCTCATCCAGGCTGAATCGACGAAAGTAGCGACCGCAGCGCAATATGCGTGGATCGTGTTTTATCTTGAAGGTAACACCGTCAAGCGCTTCGTTCTGATCGAGCAGATCTATCCTCATTTTTTCGGCATCCCGGCACATGGATCTGAATTTGAGCATCATAAATTCACGACCATCAAGACCGACCCGCTTTTGTGTAAAGATGACGGGAAAGCCATCCTCGATAATGATGCAGGCTCCGATCAGGAAAAAGAGCGGGAGCGCGATAATCAAAGCGGTCAGACTGACTAATATATCAAACGCACGTTTCACCACCAGCAGGCCGCGAAGCATCGTCTCCCAGAAGAGCAGTCTCGAGCGCTGTTTCCATTTCAGAATCTGGACATCAGCCTTTGATACCGGGATATCCATCCGGTTGAACATTTGCCGCCGGGCACGATAAATGGGCTCATTCATGCGATGCCCCCCTCATCGACAATCGTGCAATAGGTCAGATTCTGATTCTGTACACGGTAGCGCTCGATCCGGTCGGCAATGGTATTGGTTATGGCTATGCCCCGGCCGCGCTCACCCATGTAGGCCTCATCCAGCTCCCGGCTCAGCGCCTCTTCCAGATCCCATTCGGCCCCTTGATCCTCCATGACCAGCTGGCACACTTTGCCATCCACGCGCAGCTGCAGCCAGAAGGAGTCCTCCTCGGCCAACCCGCCGTGCTCCACCAGGTTTGCCCCCAGCTCCATGATAAGCAAGCGGACCATGGTTGCGGTATCATGGCTGATTCCCTGCGCAACGGCGGCCGTTTCAGCCTGCTTGGCCACCTCTGAAACCAGATAAATGTTACGCGGAACGTATTGTTCCAGCACAATCTTCATGGGATCCAGCATATGGATCGATATCGCCGTACAATCGTCGGATGTGAGGTCGTACCCCTCCGATTCAAGTATGTCCAGCACCCGGGTCGGCTTGTCGGAGATGCCGGGATCGGCGACAACGGATTCGTAGACACCGGCAAGGCGCTCACCGCACTCCTGCTTCGTCTGCTGATGGCGGCCTTCAAGCAGTCCGTCCGTGTAGAGCAGAAGAAAGGTATTTCCATCATCCTTGAATACCACTTCATCGTCGGACGAATAAGGCCGCTCCGGCCCGAACGGAAATCCGATCGGCGAGCCCCCGACTTTACTGAAGATGGTGGAATCGCCCAGCTCTCCGCTGCGAATGACCACGGGATTCGGGTGCCCGCAATTCATGCATCGCCACTCAAAGGTCTCCGGATCGTGCAGCGCCACAAACATTGTGGCGAAGTAGGCCGGGTTGTCGATGCGGCGACGCATAACCATGTTGAGCGCATTGCAGATTTCCGCCGGCCCTTTGTCCGCATAGCGGAAAATCATTTCATTGGCAGCAGCCTTCAGCAATGCGGATATCATGGCCGGGGCAACCCCGTGACCGGATACATCCGCGACGTAGATGCAGTGTTTCCCATCCGGCAGTGAAATAATGTCAAAGGCATCGCCGCCGACATCGAGGCAGGTTCGGTAGGCAATGCGTACTTCAAACCGATGTGAAAAGTGGGGAACCTCTGAAAAAAGCGATCGCTGGATGGCGCCGGCCAGTTCGAGATCGCGGGAAACACGGCTGTTCCAGATGGTCAATTCGTCGTTGCTCTTTTTCAGGGCCAGCGCATTGCCCACGCGCAACATGAGCTCCCGGGGATTGAAGGGCTTGCGGATATAATCGATAGCGCCCAGCTCAAAACCGGTTTCGATGTCTTCAATCTTAGACTTGGCCGTCACCATGATGATCGGCGTGCGGGCGGTCCTTGGATCCTCGCGCAGTCGCCCGCACAGTTCAAACCCATCCATTTCCGGCATCATCACGTCGACCAACACCAGATCGAGTACTTTTTTGGCAGCAATCGTCAGCGCGTTGGCCCCGCTGTCCGCGTCAAAAACCTCGCACCCGCGGGCTTCTAGCAGCTTTCGAAGGTAGAGCCGGTTCGGCAATTCATCATCGACCACCAGCACCCGTCCGCTTAAATCCTCCGTCAGCCGGGAGGGCGATGGGGTGATTAGAATGACCTGATCATCCGAAGGCATGCCTACTCCTGGCCGACTGATGCCGCCCAGTCGGCGAGGGCATCCGTCAGCGGACGGGCGTCGGACAGCCGGTTTTCCTTGGCGAAATTTTCGACCGTCAACCCGAGGACGGAAATTTCAGGCAGCCCGATTGTTCCGCCCATGCCCTTGATGGAATGAGCGGCCATGCGAACCATCTCGCAATCGTTGGCCTGCATGCCTTCCTGCAATTCGCCAGTCAACCGCCTGAGTTCTTCGATAAACACCTCAATCAACTCGTCATCCACCTCATCGGTGGAAACGACAAACTGATCACGCATCCCCTCCAGTCCTGGGATTAAATCCGCAACCCATTCCACATTGCCGGGAATATCTGCCATGCATAACCTCCTGGGATTCCATATCAGCGCAAATCATAACAGCAATGAATGGAGAGGCAAATAGCAATAACACCATTTCAGGGAGATGATTACCGCAAAAAAGGGGTTCGGCGGGAACCGGGCGTCATCCATCCTGGACGCTGAACACCTGACGCGTCATGGGGGCGCTCTCTACGGCAGCTTCAATCCCTATCTCGGCTTCACGAACCCGGCTTCCAAAAGCATTCCTTAGAGCGACAAGGCAGGTTTTGTATATATCATCGTAATCCGATCGGGGCGTCTCAATATCGGTAACGAGATCGAACGAGACCCGAAACGGAGCCTGATCGCCTTCTGCCCGCAGGTCATGTATATCGACGAGGCGGGGCTCCGCCGTGACATGGGCCTTCAGCGCGCGGTTCAGCTCTTCAAACAAGGGGTGGGAGCGGTCCACAGGATCCGTGTGGGCAACCGCCCGCCAGCCCAGCTGAGATTCCACAGCGTCCTCGGCGGTCTCGGTCAACGCATGGGCATCAATCAGGCTCATATTGGCATCGACTTCGATATGAAACGACACCATGTGCACATCACCATATTGGTGCACCATGATTTCATGGGCGCCCATCACACCGTCCACGTCGAGCAGCGTTTTATAAATATCCCGCACCGTCTGAGTGCCGGGCCGTTCTCCCAGGAGGTGATCGATCGCTTCGCGGGCATAGGCTATGCCGGTATAGAGAATAAAGAGGGCCACACCGATCGCCATCCAGCCATCCAGAGCACCCCATCCCATTCGCGCACTGACCAGAGCAACCGCCACCAGCAACGTACAGACAATATCGAATGTGTGGTTCCAGGCGTCGGCTTCCAGGGTGTGCGATTTTGTCATTTTCGCCAACGTACGGGCAAAGACGGCCATCCAGGTTTTCACCACGACCGTAACGCCGACCGCGATGAGCAGCCATACCGGCGCCTCAATCGGCTTGGGATGAATCAGGCGCACAATGCCGGACTGGGCCACTTCAATTCCGACCAGAATCAAGGCAATCGCAAGAATCAGCGTTGAAACCGCCTCGATGCGGCCATGACCGAACGGATGTTTCTCGTCGCGCGGTTTGCGTGACCATTGAAACCCGAGCGCAATCACGATGCTGCTGCCCGCATCCATCAGGTTGTTCGTCGCGTCGGCCAGCATCGATACACTGCCGGAAGCCAGGCCGAGCCAGCCCTTGACCATGGCGAGCACCACACTCAACGCCGTACTCGTCCAGCCGGCCAGCATGCCCAGCCGGGTACGGTTCTCGTGGCTGTCCGGAGCGGATGCAGGATCCATCACCTTCCGGAACAGGAATCCCATTCCCGGACAGGGGATCTTCTGTATTCGAGTTTCCATACCGAGTAAAAAGGCGTTCCGACCAGTGCAGGAACGCCTCCTAAGGTAACCCTTTCAACGTGAGAAAGTCTACTTAACCTTCTCTTCCTTGTGCCATAGCAGAACCACCGGCGTGGCAACAAAGATGGAGGAATAAGTACCAACCAGCACGCCGATCAGCAGCGCCAAGGCAAAGTCGTTGACCGCGCCGCCGCCCAGCACCAGCAGCATGACCACCGTCAGCAGCGTGGTCACCGAGGTCAGTACGGTACGACTGAGGGTCTGGTTGATCGAAAGATTGGCGATCTCCTGATAGGACTGGCCTTTCCCGAGCTTTAAGTCTTCGCGAATCCGGTCAAACACCACAATGGTGTCATTCACCGAATAACCCACAATCGTCAGAAGAGCCGCGATGATCGGCATGCTCAACTCGTGACCAAACGCACAATAGAGACCGACGGTAATCAGGACGTCATGCGCCAGGGCCACGATCGCCCCCATCGCGAAGGCAAATTCAAAGCGGATGGAGATGTAGATGATGATGCCGATCAGCGCAAAGATGATCGCCGTGATGCCCTTCTGCTTGAGCTCAGCACCAATCTGCGATCCAACGCTGTCATTCTTGATATCTTCATAGTTCCCCGGGAGCTGCTTGATGGCATTCAGGGCCGGTTCGGCCTCGGCGCCGGAAGCACCCACCTTGATTTCAAGGAATTCATTGCCGTGCAGATCCGACTGGTAGGCCACATTGGCCGATGGGAATCCGGCGGATTCCAACGCACCGCGAACCACATCGGTGCCCTGCTTTTGGTCAAAGTTAAAGGTAATGACCGAGCCACCCGTAAAGTCGACGCCGAAATTGGCTTCACCTTTGCGGGCAAAGTTGACCCACGAACCGATGATAATCACCAGCGAGAGTACGGCTGCGACCTTGCGGAAGCCCAGGAAGTTGAAACTGGCATTCTGCAGGAAAGGTATCTTGTTCATCTTGATGGACTTCAACAGGCCGCCGTCCGCCAGGGTGTTGAAGAACAGACGCGTGATGACCAGCACGATGAACATGCTCACCAGAATGCCGGCGCTCAGTGTTACCGCGAAACCGCGGATCGGGCCGGAACCTTTCCAGAAGAGAATGATGGCGGTCAGCAGCGTGGTCACGTTCGCGTCGAGAATGGTACTGAACGCCTTGTTGTAACCGGCATTAATGGCGCCGGATACCGACTTGCCCACGCTCCATTCCTCGCGCATACGTTCAAACGTCAGCACGTTGGCATCCACGGCCATGCCCACCGTCAGCACAATACCCGCGATACCGTAGAGGGTCAGTGTCGGCAACGTGACGGATCCGCCCTCAAGGGTGCCCGAAATAACCCCCAGGAAGCCCGCCGAAACCACCATGCCTACCGGCAGCAGCAGCAACACAAACACCAGCGACAGGTCGGCGATCAGGCCGGGAAGCAGATAGTAAATGAACATGAAGGCCACGACGGCAACCGCACCCCAGAGGATGGCCTGCTTGCCGCTATCAATCGAGTCGTGCCCAAGGGTCGGGGCAACCGTGCGCTCTTCCACAATCTGCACACGGCCCGGCAAGGCACCGGCGCGCAGCACGTTTACAATCGTGCGGGCTTCCTGAACACTGAAGCCGCCGGTGATCTGCGCATTTCCACCGTAAATCGGCTCGTTGATATTCGGCGAAGAATACAGGGTGTTGTCGAGAATAATGGCCAGTTGCCGGCCCTCATTAGCCTCGGTTACACTGCCAAAGCTTTTGGCCCCCTCCTTATCGAATTCAAGAGCGATGTAGGGTTGGCTGAGCTGGTCGTACTGTACCGATGAATTCTTGATGGTGTCCCCTCCCAGCTGGAGACGACGCTCAACATACTCGGGACGATAGACGATGGAGCCATCGTTGAACCGGTCCCTGCGCAGCATGAAGTCGGCGTACTTTCCGCCGAGGCCTTTCAGCTCTTCGTAGTATTCCCGGGTCAGTGCCGCATCGGGCAGCTCTGCACGATCGCGAATATAATAGGGCCCCTGCGCATCTTCACCCGCCAGCTTGAAGCCGCGCGGCATTTGGCCTGAATTTACCAATTCACGCACCCATTCCGCACTCTCCTCGGCCACCAGCTTAAAACTGAGCACCCCGTCGCGCATAATCTGTTTTTTAGCCTCTGCACGGGTTTCGGCATCGGCCCCCGGCAACCGCACCACAATGCGCTTGTCCCCTTCCGGATAGATTTCCGGCTCGGTTGTCCCCAGCACGTCAATCCGGTTTCGGATCATTTCAACCGCGCTCTCCTGAACATCCTTGATTTTGCGTTTCAGGTTCGCATCCTTGATCTGCTCCGCCGATTCAATCTCCTCATCGGCTTCCACCATCTTCTGCTTGACGTCCTCGACATCCACTTCGACCACGAAGCTCGAACCGCCCTTCAGGTCCAGCCCCAGCTTGACCTTCTGGTCTAAGGGGGTCACCAGGGTAATCGACCACAGGAGAAGGAATCCCAGCAGCAACCATTTCCAAAGCTTGTTCTTGTCCATTGAGGTTGGCCTTTCTAGTTAGTGGCTTCCAGTTCAGAAGGGGTTTCACCCTTTTCCAGCAGCTGGGAAATCGCGGCGCGCACCACTTCAACCTTGGTATTGTCGGCAATCCGGACGATCAGGGTCTGCTCCTTGACGTTTACGATTTCCCCGATGATGCCGCTGGTCAACAGTACACGGCAGCCGCTCTTGAGGGTGGCAATCATTTCCTTGCGTTCCTTATCGCGGCGTTTCTGGGGGCGGATCATGACAAAATACATGATCGCGAAAATAATGGCCATCATGCCCAGCATGCCAAACGGGGATTGCTGCTGTCCGGTGACGGCCGGTGCGGCTTCGGCAATGGTTATCGGTAGTAGATACATCTAATTGTTCTCCTTAACGTTTAACGAATGTTCTTCACAAATCATCCGATAGCCGGCATGAAACTCCGCACGAAACGCTTCGAAGCTCCCCTCCTCTATCGACTTTCTCATATCCCTCATAAAATCCAGATAGCAATGCAGGTTGTGCATCGTTATCAACCGCAGCCCCAGAATCTCGCCCACGTTCAGCAGGTGGCGCACATACGACCGCGTAAAGTTCCGGCACGCGTAGCAGCGGCATCCTTCTTCCAGCGGGCGGGTGTCCTCCTTATAGACCGCCGCCTTCACAGGGTAGCGACCGCGCCGCGTCGAAACCGTTCCGTTGCGGGCCTGCCGCGTCGGGATCACGCAGTCGAACATATCGACCCCGCGCGCCACGGACTCCACCATCTGGGCCATCTCGCCGACGCCCATCAGGTAGCGCGGCTTTTCCTGCGGCAGGTGGTGAACCGTATCGTCGACCCCCCGCAGAATCAGCTCGTCGGGCTCCCCTACGCTGACGCCGCCAATCGCATAGCCGTCGAAATCCATCTCAACCAGCGCCGCGGCGCACTCCTCGCGCAAATCGGAAAACACGCTGCCCTGCGCAATGCCGAAATACAACTGGCCTTCCGCCCGGGGCGCTTCCCTGCAAATAGCCGCCCAATCTAGGGTTCGGCGCACGGCTTTGCAAGCGTAATCCTTGTCGCACGGATAGGGCGGGCATTCGTCAAAAACCATCGCGATATCGGACCCCAGCTTGCGCTGAATCGCCATCGATTCCTTCGGCCCGATAAAATGTTTCCGCCCGTCAGAATGCGATTTAAACGAAACGCCCTCATCGGTAATCCGGTTCATGCTGCCCAGGCTGAACACCTGATAGCCGCCGCTGTCGGTCAGGATCGCCCGGTCCCATCCCATGAATGCATGCAGCCCGCCCATGCGCTCTACGAGATCCGGACCGGGGCGGTCATTGAGGTGATAGGTATTGCCCAGCAGGATTTCGCAATCCATCTCCTCCATCTCGCGCGGCGTCATGCACTTGACGGTCGCCTGCGTACCCACCGGCATGAAGACCGGCGTCTCCACCGTCCCATGCGCCGTATGCAGCCGCCCCCGCCGGGCCTTGCACGACGGGTCTGCGCCCAAAAGCTCAAATGTGCCGATTTCAGGTTTCAAGGTTCAGCTTACGTCTTCATAAAATTTCGCAAACGAAGTCTGCATGTAGGGCACCAGCCAGAGAAAACCGAGGCCGCAGGGAATGGCGGCCAGGATCGACCACCCGATGAAGCGCAGGTTCAGACAGAAGAATTTCCACTTGTTGCCCTTCATCATCTCCCGGCTGCGGTTGATGGCTTCGAGCGGTCCGCAATCCTCGTCGTCGGCAATGATAAAATAGACCATGGCATACTGAAACGCCGCAATGATCCCCGGGATCACCAGCAGCAACGACCAGAGAAAAATGAAGAGTGATGAGAAAAGATAGACCCCCAGTGACTGCCAGAAACGGCGGAATCCGACAAACAGGTTTTCGAGATGGGCTTCACCTTCCTGCGCAATGCCCAGGAAAAATCCCATGAAACCGACGATGAACGCTCCGTTAATCAGGAACTGCACGATTAGAACCGCCGGGTTCCAGACCATCACCCTGGACACAAATTCGTCCACACTGCCGGCGGCGGAGGTTCCTGCAAAGAAGATCGACGCGAGCAGAAAGCTCAGGAAGCTCATCAACAGCAGCACATAGAGCACGTAGCCCACGATCGCAAGGCCCCAATTGCCGGACAGCGCTGCCCGCGCATCCGCCATCAACTCCCTGTTGGTGCCTCCGCTGATCGCGCGCTCAAGGCCCGGTACTTTCAGTTTGCTGTCATCTGCTAAATCATTCAATCCCGCCATGCATAATCCCCGTTGGAAAATCAGGCGCGAATATTGCCCAAATCAGCCGGCCAAACCAAGCCGGAATAATAAAAGGCTCTTTTTCCCGCTTCAGCCCGAAATCTCGAGCCAGACATAGCGGTAGCCGTCTAGCTCCAGATCCTCGCCGGCGGGGTGTAGCGTATCGGCGAACAGATCGCGGGAATCCTGATGCATACCGGCGGCGGCGAGACGGTCAAACGACATGGTCTGCGCATGCTCGGAAAAGTTGTTGATGATGAGCAGGCGCTGGCCGCGATCCGCCCGGATATAGGCAAAAACATGCGGATTACCCGAATCGACCACCTCCATACCGCCGTTGCGGAAGGCCGGCTGCTCCTTGCGCAACCGGAACAGCTTGACCATTTCCGAAAAAAAGCGCCATTCAAGAGTATCGGTGTCGGTCAGGTCGTCATGCGCGTGCCATTTTTTCCGGGATCTGTGCACCCAGCGGCTGTCGTTGACTTTGGTGGGATCGTGCAGGAAGGTGTAGTCGTTGAGCATGCCGTGTTCGTCGCCGGCATAGAGCAGCGGTATGCCGCCGATACTCACCTGGATGCTGCGCATCATGTTGATGCGGCGCACCGCCATTTCAATGGCATCATTATCCTCTTCCTCCAGCGCCAGCTCCAGCCCGGCCAGCGAGGAAAAGGTGCCGGATATGCGCAGATCGCCGGTTTCAGGGTTATACTGAAACGGCATGCCGCGCGCAAAGGAACCCTCATGCTGACCGGTGTAAAACCGGTTCAGAAAGCGACGGTGCCCCTGTGGATCAATGCCCACGCGACGCGCATCCTCGTCATCGAACGTCCATCCGATATCGTCGTGGCAGCGCACAAAATTGACCCATGCGCAACCGAACGGGATGCGCTCACGATGCTGCATGGATTCCACCAGCAGCTTGACCTCCCGCGTGGCCAACGCCTCCCAGAGCAGAGCCATGAGCAATGGATTGTACGACAGCTGGCATTCGTCGGGATGCACATAACGGATGACCTCGTCCGGATGAACGATCGCCTCCGACTTAAAGATCATCGCAGGTGCCGCGATGCGGGCCATGGCATTGAATGCGCGGATGATCGTGTGCGCTTCCGGCTGATTTTCGCAATTGGTGCCCAGCCGTTTCCAGATGAAGGCCACGGCATCGAGCCGAAGGACCTCAACCCCCTGGTTGGCGAGGAAAAGCATTTCACCGGCCATGGCCCGGAACACATCAGCATTGCTGTAGTTGAGATCCCACTGGTAGCTGTTAAAGGTCGTCCAAACCCACCGCTGCATTTCGTCGTTCCAGACAAAGCTGCCCTTGCGCACCGTCGGGAAGATGTCCCGCAGATGCTCCTGGAAACGATCCACCAATGTGCGATCGCTGAAGGTCAGGTAATAATTCATGAATTCATGATCGCCCGCCCGGGCCTTGCGGGCCCATTCGTGGTCCTCCGAGGTATGGTTGAACACAAAGTCCAGCACAAGACTGATGCCCCGTTCGCGCAGGGCGTCCGCCAGCCGGGCCAGCTCAGCCATGGTACCGATGTCCGGATTAATCGCGCGGTAGTCGCTCACGGCATATCCGCCGTCATTTTCGCCATGGGGCACGGCAAACAGCGGCATCAGGTGAAGATAGTTGACTCCCAGCTTCTCGAAATACGGAATGTTGTCCCACAGTCCGTGCAGGTTATCGCTGAACAGATCGACATAGAGCACAATACCCGCCATCTCTTCCGAGACATACCAGTACGGATCGTTCTCACGTTTCGCATCCAGCTCCCGCAGGGAATCCGTGCGCGCCAGCCAGTTCCTGATCAACAGGTCCACCACCTGCTCGAGTGTATAGAAAAAATCATACTGCCAGCCGTAGAGCTCGTGCAGGTAACCGAACAGCCGCTCCCACTCGCGCCGCAGCCGATCCTTGAAATGGTTCCAAGCCACCGGGCTGTCAGCGATCTCGTTTTCGTAGCTTTGTTCGAGTCGCGGCAGCAGGCGGTTCAGCGAGGACCGTGCCGCATCCGATTTCCAGTCATTGCCGTACATAAAAACTCCTGAGAAAGAAAAAAGACCGCCGGCGTCAAAAAACTCGATATCAACAGCCTCTCCGGCGGCTCAACGGCGCTGAGCATAGGGCATGCTTTCGGGCGATTCAAGTGTTCATCCTGAACACCCTCTGCAATCAGCCCCCTGCTTTACAATAGATCAGGCGCCACCGCGCATACAGCGGGTGCGCAGTCCTGGCAACGAAACAATCAGTCCCGGGCATCCCCCCACCGTATGATTCACCAACTGACATCCCGTCATGGGAGGTCAAAGGCCAGGTCCGAAACCAGGCGCGCGGTTGCATCACCGTCGGCATGAATGGTGTATACCAGGATTTGCGGGCTTTGGTCCTGGGGAGGATCAAACCGGAGAGACAATGAACGGGTCTGCACGGGACCGTGACCGATCCGCCAGCTGAGCACAGCCCGGTCAGACAGCAGCGGCTGTTGAGAAAAGCCGACATCCAGGGTGCGGCCGGGCAGGATGGCACTGACCGATCCCCCCTTCCCCGAGGGATCATGGCGCACGGATACCTCACGCAGCTCCACCGGGGTTGCATTGCACACCACGGCACGATGCAGCATTACCGGACGCGATGATGCACAGCCGGCTGATAACAGCATGAGGGGCAGCATCAGCAAGCGCAGCCGTTTGTTGTTCTCGATCGGCATGTTAGGGACTCCTTTCCAGCCACTTCATATCGACATCTGAACAGGAAACCATCGACACCGGCCCCGTCCAGGCGTGCTTAACAGCTAAGGCTACTCTTTATTCTGCGGGGTGTGAGCTTCGGCAAAGTGGATATTGTAGAACAGGTTTTCAATTTCCTGCTCGATATTCATGTTGTGGACGAGAAAGTCCTCCGAGCTTTTCAAGGCGATCGGGGCAAAGTTGATCACCCCCCGGCAACAGGTCTTCTTCAAGGTATCGACCATCCCCTGCGCGGCGGGTTCGGGAACCGTGAGCGCGGCGACGCGGATCTGGTTTTCGTTGATGAAGTCCTTGATACCCTTGACGTGCAGAATCGGAATGGGCGCGTCGTCATCCAGAACCGCCGGGTCGGAATCAAAACCGGCGACGACGCGAATGCCAACGCGCGGGAAGCCGTTGTGATTCATCAGCGCGCGCCCCAGCTTGCCGCATCCGATAATGACAATGCGCTGCTTCTTGTCTTTCCCCAGCAGCACGTTCAGTTTGGCCACGAGGTCATCGATCCGATAGCCGCCGCGCTTATTGCCGGAGAGGTTGAACATGGAGAAATCCTTGCGCACCAGCGAGGGCGAGACGCCCACCGCATCGGCAAGGTTGTCTGAAAAAACGCGCACGAGCCCGAGTTCCTTCATCTTGCGCATCACATTGCGGTAGCGGGAGAGCCGCCGGATCACTTCCTGATTGGCATTCATGGCATATAAATCCTTTTTGTTGTTATTGCTGTGTCATATTATTTATAAATTAGTCAATATGACGTCATTAATATTACCTACACGTTGTATAAACAATCCGATTTGCATTTTTTTTGTTTACGGACCTTCAGGTCCATTTATATTCCCCACTCTTTCGCACGGAATTAGAGCCGGCCGCCCGTTTTTCGCCGGTTCCAAACCGGCAAGCATGGGGATGCAAAAGGGGTTTTGCACCACAGCTGGCCAGGGGAAGTTAAGACTGAAGCAAGGTCGCCACATCTGGAGGACAACATATGACTGCAACTGCTGAAAAAGAGAAAATTCTGACCCCGGAAATTGACGCGTTCATCGAAGAGTGGCGCGCGAAGCCCGGAAACCTCATCATGATTCTGCACCGCGTTCAGGAAGAGTTCGGCTACATTCCGCGCAAGGCTGCTTTCGAAGTTGCCGACGCACTCAACATTCCGGTGGCCAAGATTTACGGCGTGGTGACCTTTTACCACTTCTTCAAGCTCGAAAAGCCCGGCAGGAACCAGATCGCGGTCTGCATGGGGACGGCCTGCTACCTCAAAGGGGGACAGGACCTGATCGATGAGTGCGAGCGCATCCTGGGCGTCGGCCTCAATACGGTAACCGAAGACGGCTAGTTTTCGGTGGAAGCCGTTCGTTGCATCGGCTGTTGCGGCCTTGCTCCGGTACTGACCGTCAACGGCGAAGTGTTCGGCGGCGTTGCCACCAAGCAGATGGGCAAGATCATCGACCAGTTTGAAGGGAAATAAGGAATGCACGCTACGTTGTGCGACATGATTTCCGATCTGGTGCAGAACTCGATCGAAGCATGCGCAACGGAAATCACCCTTAAAGTAGAGGAGACCCGCTCAAATCTGAATGTCGAGATCGTGGACAACGGAAAAGGGATGGATGCGAAAACCATCGAGAAGGCCAGGGATCCGTTCTGGACTGACGGCCGGAAGCACCGGCACCGCAAAGTGGGCCTTGGCCTCCCCTTCCTGTTCCAGACCGCCGAGATGACGGAAGGGACCGCCACGATCAGATCGGAGATAGGTAAAGGTACCACAGTGGCCTTCAACCTTGACCGGAGGAACGTAGACCTTCCCGACTTCGGCAACTACGTCACAGCAGCAGTCACCTTGATGACGTACGGGTTTGAGGGAAACCTCACCATTAAACGGAGTGTTAACGGAAACGAGTATGAAGTGAGCAAAGACGAGCTGACCGATGCCCTGGGGGATCTGAACGACACGGAAAGTCTGGTCTTGCTGAAAAACTTCATCGCCTCTCAGGAAGAGGATATAGGAGCGATATAAAGAAAGGTGGGCAACATGGCAAAAATGACACTTGAAGAGCTGCGCAAATTGCGCGAATCGAAAAAGAAGGAGATGACCCAGCGCGACAGTAACGACAAGGCCGCGCAGATCATTATCGGAATGGGTACCTGCGGAATCGCCGCCGGTGCCAAAGAGGCATTCGACGCTTTCCTTGACGAGCTGAACAGCCACGAAATCACGGACACCCGAATCACGCAGACCGGCTGCATGGGCCTGTGCTTCTCCGAACCCACGGTGGAAGTGGATGTCCCCGGTATGCCGCGTGTGATCTACGGAAACGTGGACGGCAAGGTGGCGCGCCGCATCGTGAAGGAACACATCATCGGCAAGTCGCTCGTCAGCGACCACATCTTCGACAAACCCGCAGCAGATATCATCAACTAGGCAGGCACGACCATGGCATACAAAAACTATATTCTCGTATGTGCTGGAACCGCATGTGAATCCAGCAAGGGCATTGCGCTCTACGAAGCGCTCGACAAAGAACTCAAGGAACAGGGCGTCGAAACGGAAGCTCAGCTGGTCAAGACCGGTTGCTTCGGTTTCTGCGAACAGGGCCCGATCGTCAAGATTCTCCCCGACGAATCCTTCTACGTGAAGGTCGGTCCGGAACACGCCAAGGAAATTGTTTCCGAACACATCGTCAAGGGCCGCAAGGTGGAAGCTCTGCTCTACGACAAGGAGCAGCAGGGCAAGTCCGACGAGATCGAATTCTACCAGAAGCAGAAGCGCATCGTGCTGCGCAACTGCGGCGTGATTAATCCTGAATATATTGACGAATACATCGCACGCGACGGCTACGCCGCCCTTGAAAAAGTGGTCTTCGAGATGTCGCAGGATGACGTGATTGAAGAAATAAAAGCCTCCGGCCTGCGCGGCCGCGGCGGCGCGGGATTCCCGACCGGATTGAAATGGAGGTTCACGAAGGATGTGGACAGCGACCAGAAATATGTGGTCTGCAACGCCGACGAAGGCGATCCGGGGGCCTACATGGACCGTTCCACGGCCGAGGGTGACCCCCACTCCATTCTGGAAGCCATGGCCATTGCCGGCTACACCGTCGGGGCCAACCAGGGATTCATCTACATCCGCGCGGAATATCCGCTGGCGATCGACCGGTTGAACAACGCCATCGCCCAGGCGCGTGAATACGGACTGCTGGGGGATAACATTCTCGGCTCCGACTTCAGCTTTGACATCGAGCTCCGTCTGGGCGCCGGCGCATTTGTCTGCGGAGAGGAAACCGCGCTGCTGGCATCGATCGAAGGAAAGCGCGGCATGCCGAT
Source organism: Pontiella sp. (assembly GCA_050298955.1). Classification (GTDB taxonomy): domain Bacteria; phylum Verrucomicrobiota; class Kiritimatiellia; order Kiritimatiellales; family Pontiellaceae; genus Pontiella. The sequence goes on along the minus strand of JBNKVA010000006.1, from coordinate 40,175 downwards.
TCCGCGCCCGCCCTTCCCCGCCGTCAAAGGTCTGTGGGGCAAGCCGACCGTAATCAACAACGTTGAAACCTGGGCCAACATTCCGATGATCATCCTGAAGGGAAGTGCATGGTTCAGCAGCATCGGCACAGAATCCACCAAGGGCACCAAGGTCTTCGCCCTCACCGGCAAGATCAACAATTCCGGCCTGATTGAAGTGCCGATGGGTACCACGCTGCGCGAAATCATCTATGACATCGGCGGCGGGATCAAAGACGGCAAGAAGTTCAAGGCGGCCCAGACCGGCGGACCGTCCGGCGGGGTGATTACCGAGGAATTCCTCGACACCCCGATCGACTATGAAAGCCTGCAGTCCATCGGCTCCATGATGGGCTCCGGGGGCATGATCGTAATGGACGAAGACGACTGCATGATTGACGTGACCAAGTTTTACCTTGAGTTCACGGTCGACGAATCCTGCGGCAAGTGCGCCCCCTGCCGAATCGGCGGACGGACCAACTACAACATTCTCGACAACTTTTCAAAGGGCAAGGGCACCGAAGAGGATCTGGAAAAGCTGAAGGAACTGGCGCAGGCCATGCGCAAAGCTTCGCTCTGCGGCCTCGGCCAGACCGCGCCGAATCCGATCCTGTCCACGATGAATTATTTCGAGGATGAATACCGGGCACATATTGTCGACAAGACCTGCCCGGCGGGCAAATGCAAGGACCTGCTCTCCTACACCATTATCGGCGATAAGTGCATTGGCTGCACCGCCTGCGCCCGCGTGTGCCCGGTCAACTGCATCAGCGGCGTGGTCAAGGAAGAGCACAGGATTGATCAGGACCAGTGCATCAAATGCGGTCAGTGCTTCGATAAATGTAAATTTGACGCAATCCTCAAGGGATAAGGAGATAAACAAATGTCTATGGTTGAACTTGAAATCAATGGAATACCCGTAAGCGTCGCGGCAGGAACCACCATCCTTGATGCCGCGAAGGCGGTGGGCGTTGAAATCCCGAAACTGTGTTATCACTCCGACCTTGATGCATGGGCCGCCTGCGGCATCTGTGTCGTTCAGGTCGAAGGCTCCCCGAAAATGCTGCGCGCCTGCGCCACGGCGGTCGGCCCCGGCATGAAAGTGCTGACCCATACGCCCGAAGTGGTGGAAGTGCGCCGCACGGTGCTCGAACTGATCCTTTCCACGCATCCGAATGACTGCCTCCAGTGCGGCCGAAGCGGAAACTGCGAGCTGCAGGATCTTTCCGCCGACTTCGGCATCCGCGAAATCCCGTTCGAAAAGCGGGTTGCGGAAATCGAGCCGGATAAAAGCACAGCGTCCATCGTGCTGAATCCCGAAAAGTGTGTGAAGTGCGGCCGCTGCGTGCTGGTCTGCCAGGATATGCAGGGGGTGCATGCGCTTGAATTCATCGGTCGCGGCGACGGCACCCGGCTTGCGCCGGCCGCCGATGTCACGCTCGACGAAAGCCCCTGCATCAAGTGCGGACAATGCTCGGCCCACTGTCCAGTCGGCGCCATCTATGAGAAGGATGAAACCCGCCAGGTGTGGAACTCCATCAAGGATGAAAAGAAGCATTGCGTCGTGCAGATCGCTCCGGCAGTCCGCGTCGCCATCGGCGAGGCCTTCGGCATGGAGCCTGGGAAACTGGCGACCGGCCAGCTCTATTCGGCCCTGCGCCGCCTTGGATTCGATGCCGTATTCGACACCAACTTCACGGCTGACCTTACCATTCTTGAAGAAGGATCCGAGTTCGTGAAGCGTGTGACGGAAGGTGGCGTGCTGCCGCAGATCACCAGCTGCTGCCCGGCCTGGACCGACTACATGGAAAAATACGCCAACGATTTCATCGACAACTTTTCGTCGGCCAAGTCCCCGCAGCAGATGCTCGGCGCCATGGCCAAGAGCTACTATGCCGAAAAGGCCGAAGTAGACGCCAAGGACATGTTTGTTGTTTCGATCATGCCGTGCACCGCCAAGAAATTCGAGGTTTCCCGCGATGACAACATGAGCTCTACAGGCTTCCAGGATGTTGACGTCGCACTGACCACCCGCGAACTGGCCCGCATGATCAAACAGGCCGGCATCGACTTCAATGTCCTGCCGGAAGAAGAGGTCGACAGCCTGCTCGGCGAGTACTCCGGAGCCGGCACGATCTTCGGCGTCACCGGCGGTGTAATGGAAGCCGCGCTGCGCTCGGCCTACTACCTGATCACCAAGGAAGATCTCACTGACGTCAACTTCATGGATGTCCGCGGTCTGGAAGGCGTGAAGGAGGCGACGGTCGATATCAAGGGCACCGAAGTGCGCGTGGCCATTGCTCACCAGATGGGCAATGTCGAAGCGGTACTGAACAAGGTTCGGGAAGCCAAGGCAAAAGGCGAAGACGTTCCGTGGCACTTTATCGAAGTGATGGCCTGCCGGGGCGGCTGCATCGGCGGCGGCGGACAGCCCCATGGCGCCACCGACGAAATCCGCCTGCAGCGGACCAGCGGCATCTACACCGACGACGAAAAATCGGTAACCCGCTGTTCGCATCATAACCCGATGATCACCCGGATTTACGAGGATTTCCTGGGTAAACCGCTCAGCCATAAAGCCCATGAGCTGCTGCACACTACCTACAAGGAACGTCTGGTGTATAAGAAGTAGATCGAGGGATCCGGCGAATGAAAAACCGCTCCGGCAACGGGGCGGTTTTTTTATACCCCGCCTTGCTTTATTCATGCAGGCAACTAGACTGCAATAAATCCATGAAAACAGGGTTATATACACCTATGAAATACAGACACATTGTTTTGCTGGCATTTTCTCTTTCGGCTCTCGTTCTTCAATCGGTATTCGCGCAGGGTGTTCCGCCGCTGCCTCCGACCCCGGCTGAGCCTACGCAAGCCCCCCCTGCAACCAATGCGCCGGAGGTGCAGGCGACACCCGGATCAACGTCCTCCCAACGGATCGTCACCCCCCAGATTCAGCCGCGGAAAACCGCCCAGAAGCTGCAGTCCTTCGAGTTTGTAGGTGCCGACCTGGACACCGTGATGACCATGTATTGCGAATGGACCGACAAGATATACCTGAAAAATGACAACGTATCCGCCAGCATCTCTCTTAAAGCCGACCGGCTTTCCATTCCCGAATGCATTGATGTGGTCGAAACAATCCTGGCGATGAACAATATCGCGATCATCCCTTACGGCGACCGGTTTATCAAAGTGGTGCAGGCCAATGCCGCCGACCTTACGGGCGAAGGCGTGCCGCTCAGCCTGGAGCATGACACTGAATATACGGGCAACGACAAACTGGTCACTCAGATCATACCGCTTCAGAATGTGCAGATCCCCGAAGTACAAACCGCCATTCAGCACCTCATGCATTCATACGGAAAAATCCAGACCCTCGAAGCCAGCAACAGCCTGCTCATTACGGATACGCAAGCCAACATCATGCGCATCCGCGACCTGGTGGAATTTGTGGATCAGGCCAGTGCGCGCATCGAACCGCGATTTTATACCATCGAATACGCCGATGCCGTCGATCTTGCCACGAAGCTGAACGAAATCATTACGATGGCCCAGACCGACCAGCAATCGGCGGCCGGCACCACCGCCCGGGCCACTTCAACCAGGAGTGTCATCCGTGCACGATCTACCCGCACGCCGACACCCGCCGCCCCATCCCGCGCCGCCATTTCCTCCACCGAGGCCGGTGAACAGATGATCATTCAGGGCAATGTCAAAGTCATGGCGGACGAGCGCACAAACCTCATCCTGATCTTCTCTCAAAAAGAAAACTTCGACTTCTTCGATAACATAATCAAAACCCTTGATGTCGAAGTGGAGCCGGCCATCACGTTCGAGGTGGTCAACCTGGAATATGCCGATGCAGAAGAGCTCTCCGGCACGCTCAACGATCTGGTGGGAGCGGCACAGGGCAATCGAACCTCGAGTCTGGGCGGCAGTTCATCGTCGTCATCATCCTCACGCTCGCGAACGTCTTCCTCCAGCAGCCGGAGCACATCCAGCCGCTCTTCCTCACGCAGCTCCGATGCAATGGTTACACCGAATGCCGCCCCCTCCCAGGCCGCCAGTGTCGAAAACCTAAGCCAGCTCTCCGAAAACACCAAAATTCTCGCGGATGCCCGTTCGAACTCAATCCTGCTGATGGGGCGCAAGAGCGATATTGCTGCGATCAAAAAGGTGATTGAAAGTCTCGATGTCATGCTTGAGCAGGTGATTATCGAGGCGGCTATTTTTGAGATCGGTCTGAACGACGAGCTGCGCCATGGCATCGACTGGCTGTACCGCGCCGCCGGTGATGAGCGCATCGCCGCGTGGGACGGAACATCGCTTATCACCAACGCGATCGAGAACGTGGCCGCCAACGCGGTGACCTATTACCAGTTCTTTCCTGACCTCGACTCACAGATGCTCATCAACATGGCAAAGAGCGACTCGGATTCCCGCCTCATTTCCACGCCGGTCATCATGACAACCGACAATACGGAAGCCACCCTCAGCATCGGCGAGCAGCGTCCCGTTGTGACTTCTACCGACACGTATGCCAGCAACCTTGGCGGGCAGCGGTCCAATTATGAATACAAGGATATCGGCATCCAGCTGACCGTGACGCCGCGCATCAATCCGAAGCGATTTGTGGTCATGGAAATCATTCAGAGTGCGGATGACGTAGGTCCCATAGTTACGATTGATAACAACGAAGTCCCGATCATCCTGAACCGCGAATTTGAAGCATCGATTGCCGTCCCTGACGGGGGGACCGTCGTACTGGGCGGACTGATGAGCACGGACACTACCGACACCGTCAGGAAGATTCCGATCCTTGGCGACATTCCTTTGATCGGCCGCTACCTGTTCAGTTCGGTCTCGAAAATGGAGGACACGAAAGAGCTTATCGTACTCATGACCCCCTATGTGATGACCAACATGGATGATGTGACAGGCCAGACGGACAGGCTGTACCAGAGCACCAATATCAAGCAGGAGGACTGGGGCAAGAAAAACTGGTCCCAGAGCAAACTGCGCGCGATTCCGGATGAAGAATAACGACGAACGAGCGGCGACCTCATAACAGATGCAACGCGTTCACTTCATCGGCATCGGCGGGGTCGGTATGAACGGTCTGGCCCAGCTTGCGGTTCATGCCGGGTACAATGTGTGCGGCTCGGACCGGGCCTATACGCCTGAATCCAGGCTGTTCAAGTGCCTCGAAAACCTGGGTATCGAAATCCATCCGCAGAACGGCCAGGGCATTGATGGACACACATCCCTCGTGGTTTTCAGCACGGCCATTGAACAGGACAACCCCGATCTGCTCGAGGCACAAAAACGGAATATCCCCCTGCTCCACCGTGCGGAATTCCTGAAACGACTGGTTGGCGGCGACGCGGAACTGATCGCCGTTGCAGGCACGGCCGGCAAAACAACAACGACCGGAATGCTGGGATGGATTCTTGAACGCCTCGGCCGCGACCCTTCCGTCTACAACGGCGCGGCCGTGCTGAACTGGAAGACCTCGGAAACGCCGGGAAATATCCGCCGGGGGTCACCCCGTCTGTGGATCATTGAAGCCGATGAGTCCGACAAATCCTTCCTGCACTTCAACCCGACCCATTCCGTCATCACCAACATTTCCGAGGATCACTATGCGCTCAATGAGCTTCACAGCTTGTTCAGCCGGTTTTCAAGCCAGACCTCAGAAACCGTTGTACACGGCCCGGACCAACCGCTCGTTTCATTGCGTCCGAACACCTTTGAATGGGAGGGCCTGGAGTATCAAATTTCCATGCCGGGCCGTCACAATCTTGAAAATGCCTTCTGTGCGGTGCGGCTTTGTGCCGCACTGGATCTGGATATGTCGAACGTGCGTGAGGCGCTCGCCGGATTCAGGGGGATTGAACGACGACTGGAAGTCGCAGGCAAAGTCGATGGCATTACCGTCATTGATGACTATGCCCACAATCCGGCAAAAATCGCCGCCGCACTCGCGGCCGTCACCGAGACGGATGCCACGGTCCATGCATACTGGAGGCCGCATGGCTTCACCCCGCTGAAGCAGTGCCTGAATGCGTTAACCGATGTCTTCGCTTCACATTGGAAGAAACGCGGCGGATCCATCTACATTCTGCCGGTCTATTATGCGGGAGGAACCGTGCAGCGTGAAGTGACATCCATGGATCTGGTGCGGGCGCTTAATTCGGCTGGTGTACCCGCTCAATTTATTTCAGACTACGCCCTTTTGAAGCAGGCTCTGGAGTCATGCGTACAGGCGGGAGATACCATTCTCGGCATGGGCGCACGCGACCCGGAACTGCCGGCATTCGCCAAGAGACTGGTATTGGAATGGACAACACCCTGAATATCGAAAGCGTGCAGAATCCGCGGGTGAAGAACGCCGTCCGGCTGCGCAAGAGCAAGGTGCGGAGGGAAACAGGCCGGACCCTGGTGGAAGGGCATCGGGAAATCATGCGCGCCACGCAAAGCGGATGGCAATTCAAGGAGCTGTACTTCTGTCCCGAGTTGTATCTGCACCCGGACTCCAGCCAACTGGTGGACAGCATTCGTTCCGCTGGAGTACCCGTATACCGATGTTCCGATGCCGCCTTCCGAAAAATGTCCTATCGTGATTCACCGGACGGCCTCCTGGCACTTTCGCCGCTGGTTGGCAGGAGGCTTGATGAACTGGTACTTCCGGATAACCCGTTGATCCTGATCGCTGAGGATCTGGAAAAACCCGGAAACCTTGGAACCATCCTTCGGACAGCGGATGCAACCGGGGTTGATGCCGTTATAGCATGCGACCACAAAACAGACCTCAGCAACCCCAACGTCATCCGCGCCAGCATTGGCACAATTTTTTTCATCCCGATTGCTGAGGCCTCTACGGACGAGACGGTGGAATGGCTCCGGAGTCATCGTATTCAATCCATTGCAGCGGTTCCGGATGCAACGCAGGAATACACTGAAGCGGACATGCGGCTGCCGACCGCCATTGTGGTCGGTGCGGAAGACGAAGGGCTCACCGATATCTGGAAAAAACGCTCCGACAGGCGGGTTTCCATCCCGATGCTCGGCCGGAACGATTCCCTGAATGTTTCGACGGCTGCGGCGGTTTTGCTGTACGAAGCAGTGCGCCAGCGACGACGTGAGGGTTAGCTTACACGCTATTACAGAATAAAAGTTAATCTTGATTTCAGCGTTTTCACAATTAACACGTCCAATCTACAAAAGAGTTGAGGCTATACCGCCCCATGCACAAGAATTGCTTATATTAAAATAGTCATTGCATATCCGTAATATAGGAGTAGCATTTACATACAAGAAGGAGGTGGAACCATGGCTACAAATCCAGCAGGAAAAGGGACCAAGACCATTGGTATCAACATGAAGATGGAAATGGCACAGGAATTGGAACGCCGCGCTGCTTCCATGCAGTTATCCACCGGCGCCTACTGTAAGATCATTTTGGGCGACTGGATCAAGTCGGGGAAAAAGCTCCAATTAAAGGAAAGTTAGATTCCACCCTCTGGCTTGATGAAAAACCGGCATCCCATTTAAAGGGGGTCGGTTTTTGTTTTTTTGCCATTTCTGCTGTGACAGTATTCTCCCATGTCCGAGCGGAAGGTAATCTCAATTATAGGAACAGGTGCTGTTGGCGGTTATTATGGGGCTCTGCTGCAGCGTGCCGGAGTTGATGTACACTTCCTGCTCCACAGCGACTATAAACACGTCGCGGCGAATGGCTTGATTATTGAGTCCTGTAACGGCGATTTCCGGCTGCCATCGGTTAAAGCCTATAATGATCCGCGAAATATGCCTAAAAGTGATGTGGTCATTGTTGCTCTCAAAACCACCGCTAATGACGCTCTCCCCACCATACTGCCCTACGTTATCAAGCCCGGCTGCACACTGCTTACCCTGCAGAACGGACTGGGCAGCGAAGATGCTATCGCGGATACAGTCGGCAATGAACACATTCTCGGAGGGCTTTGCTTCCTGTGCTCAAACAAGGTGGCCCCCGGCCATATCCGGCATCTGGACTATGGGCTCATTACAATCGGCGAGTATCGTGCAGACGGCACGGCCGGCGGCATTACACCACAACTTCGCGCAGTCGGCGCCATGCTTATGGAGGCCGGCATTGATGTCAGGCTGGAAGACGACCTGCCGCTCGCCCGCTGGAAGAAGCTGGTTTGGAACATTCCATTCAACGGGTTGTCTGTTCTGCATAACACCCTCACGGATGAGTTGGTGCGTGATCCCGCCATCCGGGCGCGTTGTGAGGCCCTGATGCGGGAAGTGGCCGGCGCTGCGGCAGTCTGCGCCCGCCCGATCGAGGATCGCTTTATCCTGAAAATGCTGACCGACACCGAGAAAATGGAACCGTATGCCCCAAGCATGAAGCTGGACTATGACCGAGGCAATCCCATGGAAATAGAGAGCATCTACGGAAATCCGGTACGCGCCGCAAAAGCCTGCGGCATGCCCATGCCGGAAACCGAAAAACTCTACCACCAGCTGCTGGCCATTAATCCTGCTGGTTAGACAGGGTTGCAATTCGTCGAACAATCGTGGATAACCGCGCACTCACCTTCGAGGTACTTCATGATCAACCTGGACTACAGCACCCATTCCGTGATAGAGGTTCGCGTGATCTGCGCCGACCTTTTCGAGCTGGTGGTCGATCGAAACGGCATGGAATTCACCCCCGGCGACTGTGTAGCCATCTACACAGCCGATGATAAGTCGCGCCCCTACAGTATTGCATCCGGCGCACAGGAAGCGGAGCTGCGCTTTTTGATCCGCAGAATGAATGGCGGCGAAGTTTCTCCCTGGCTGATGGACCGGCAGGCGGGTGATGTTATACGGATCACGCCCCCCTTCGGCTGGTTCCGCCCGGGTCAGGACATCGGGGATTCTCCGTTTGCATTCCTGGCAACCGGTACTGGAATAGCCCCGTTCCTCTCCTACCTGAACACCTTCGATCGGGCCCCCGAACATGCCCTGTACGGTGTGCGCAAGGGAACGGACGCCATCGGATTCAAGCTGTTGAGCGATCGATGCCCGGCCCGCCTGGCCGTCTCACGGGAGTTGGTTCGCGACCACCATCACGGACGGATTACCGACCTGCTCGACACCCTTCCGCTCGATGAACAGATGCACTACTACTGCTGCGGTCTGGAAAGCATGGTGAACGATGTGACGGCCTGGCTTCAGGAAAAAGGGATCACATTGCAGCAGGTTCATCGCGAGGTATTCTTCCACGGTTAGTTTATTTTTCCCTTTTGTTTATTGCCTTGGCGTGGATACCTCGATAGATCACGCCGCTATGAAACCCATTGTTATCTGCGCATTGTATAAGTTTGTCCGGCTCGACAACCATGTTGAGCTGCGTCAGCCCCTGTTTGACTTCCTGACTGAACACGGCATTCGCGGCACCCTGCTGCTGGCATCCGAAGGTATTAACGGAACCGTAGCGGGCTCCCGGAAAGCCATCGATGCTCTTCTGCAGCGCTTGAAGTCGGATCCCCGGCTAGCGGATCTTGACTACAAGGAATCGTTTGATGCGCACAATCCGTTCTACCGGACCAAGGTTCGGCTCAAAAAGGAGATTGTAACCATGGGCGTGGAGGGCATTGATCCGCTTCACAGCGTTGGAACCTACATTGCACCCGGGGATTGGAACGAGCTGATCAACGACCCCGATACAGTTCTGATCGATACCCGCAACGACTATGAAGTCGGCATCGGCACCTTCAAGAATGCAATCAACCCAAACACCGGATCCTTTCGCGAATTTCCGGAATATGTGGAAAATAACCTGGATCCCTCCAGGCATAAAAAAGTGGCCATGTTCTGCACCGGCGGCATTCGGTGCGAAAAATCGACCGCCTACCTCAAAGCGCTCGGCTTTGAGAACGTCTACCACCTCAAGGGAGGAATCCTTAAATATCTGGAGGACGTTCCGGCGGAGGAATCCATGTGGGAAGGTGAATGTTTTGTCTTCGACAACCGCGTCTCGGTACGGCATGGACTCGAGAAGGGTGAGTTTGATCAGTGCCATGCCTGCCGAATGCCGATTACCGAGGAAGACAAACAAAGCGAATACTATGAGCAAGGCGTGAGCTGTCCCCACTGTCATGCACGGTATACCGAAGAGCGAAAGGCCCGCTTCATGGAGCGCGAACGCCAGATCAAGCTCGCGCGCGAGCGCGGTGAAGAGCATATCGGCGGTGCAGTTAATCGGGTGACCCTAACCAGACGTGAACTGAAGCGCCAACAAAAAGAAGCCACCTCAAAACATCACAGCGCATAATATCGAGCAGCACGCGCCCGCCAAGGCATAGACTCGCTGCTTCCGGCACCTTGCATGAACCAGCAGATAGATCAGGCTCCCGTACCATAAGATCATCGCCGCAATCGGCGGGGCCTCCACGGCAAAGCTTGATCCCGGCAGGGCATCCAGCCCCTGCACAATCCACAGCATCGCGTTAATGAACGCCACCGCCGCATGGTTGAATATGATCGAGGCCGGCGGCACGAGGATCGACAGCCAGCCCGACAGCACGATGCAGAACGTGAGCGGAACAACCGCAAGATTCCCCAGCAGCGCAATGGGCGAAAACCGCCCGAAGTAATATGCCGTCATGGGCATGGAAGCCAGGCTGGCAGCCACCGATGTGATGGCCAGTGAAAAACTGTAGCTTCTGATCCAGCTTCCGCCCAGCCAGCGTTCAGGCACCGCCGAATATACCATTACGATGAAAGCCACCACCACAAATGAAAAGACAAAGCCGGCCGACTGGAGCGCCTGGGGGTTCAGCACTAAAAGCAGGATGGCGGCCACGGCCACCGACGTGGGAATGTCGGGCTTTCGGCGAAACAAGGGCGCGAGCAGGAATACGGACGCCATGATCGTTGCACGCAGCGCACTGGCCTTCATTCCGGTTGCTGCAACGTATATAAACAACAGGGGAATCAGCCATACACCGAACCAACCGCGCGGAATACCCATCGATTTAAGCCCGATGACCAGCAACAGGCCGATTATACCCACATGCAGTCCCGAGATGGCAAAAATATGCAACGATCCGGTGCGTTTGAAACAGGCGTAGACCTCTGATGGTATTTCATTTCGGTATCCCAGAATCAATGAGCGCAAAACCGCCAACTGTACCGGTTTATGCTCTAGCCCCGCTTCAAGCCGGCCGGCGGCGGATTCACGCCAATTCCGGCACCAGGCCATGATCGAAAAGGCAGGACCGGACAGTTGCCTGCAATACCGGGGCCAAGACACTTTCAAGCCCATCGTATTACCGCTTCGGTAATTGCGCTTCTGCAGCTCACCACGAAGCCATACACGCGCCCCCCGGCGCGCGGAGGGCTCGGATTCATATGCCCCCATGACCCGGACGTCGATTTCCCCCTGCTGCCTCAGCCAACGGTCATTTTCGCGAATCCCCTCTACCTCAAGGGGGAACACCCACATGCCCCGATCACCCGACTTGAATGCGTAGAATCTGGGCGATCCGCATACTTTCCCGACAATCTCGACATCACGTAACGGCAGCTCGGCAAGCCGGTGCCCGATGGAGCCTGCTGACCACGTTGAGCCGGAAATCATGAAATGAAGTCCTGCAAGGAGCCCGAGCGTGCTGAAAACAAAAACTGAAGAGCCTCTTGAGCGAATTAAAACGAATCCTGCGAGCAGCACGAATGCCGAAAGCACCATGATCTCTTCAATTTGGAGAAGATCCCGGGAGCCCGCGTAAATCCCGCCTGTCACGACCAGTGCTATACCCACCAAAGGTCGACGTATAGGCTGTCCTGGATTCAACACGGCCGTGTGCTCCTAGTGCATGTGGGCCAGATTGTGATAAGCCATCCGCACCTGATGCTTAAAACTCGAAAACGTATACCGATCCGCGACCAGTTGCTGCGCCTGCATCACCATTCCGAACGTCAACAGGGGTTCATGGACCACCCGCAGCAAACCGGCTGAAATCGAGGCCGCAGTATAGTCCACCTGTAAACTGTTTCGATCGTTGAGCAGGGAGGCATACGCTCCGTCATGCACGCAAACAACCAGAGCAGATGAGTGCATCAACGTCAGAATTTCCGGATGCCGGTATCGGCTGCCGGGCTGTGGTACAAATAAGGCCGTATCGGCAACCGACAGCGCAGCAAGGAAGAGTTCCATCTCATCATTTTCAAGAAATCTGCACCGTTCCGATATATCCAGGTTGCCCGCCAGCTTCTCAGCCTGATCCCGTTTAAGCCCTTTAAAAAAGATGCCGGCCCGCGGCTCCTTCTCAATCACTTTGCGCGCAGCCAGCAACAGCGTCCGCACATCATCTTCATTCCCCGGCATCACACTGACCACAGCCATCAGTGAAGCGCCCTGGGGAAACGCACGGGCCACCGAACCCCTATCGGATTCACGCAGCGCAAAGAGCGGATGTGCCGGAATATCCTCAACCTGTGCGATGGAAGTGCCTTGCGCCAAACGCGTTAAATCGGCCGTCAGATTATCGCAGGAAGAAAAAACGATGGCCGCCCTTTTCAGTATTTTTTTCTCCACATGCTGATAGTGGGTGGGGAACAGCTTCCACCTCAGGGAGGGTGCTGAACCGTTGGAACCGGAGAAACAGCGGGAGGCCTCGTAGATGACCCGGATTCGCTTGAGCGCTCCAAGGCGGGAAACATACAGGACAGCATCATCGACGGCGTGCACGGCATCGTAGGCTTTGCTCCCCATCGCACGTATGATGGCCAGGCGAATCCGCCGCTTCGAACACCTCTTGTCCTCATTACCCGTCAGATAATGGATGTTGGGATGCGGCTTCAACCCCGCAGTTGCCGCTATGACATCAACTTGATGGCCGGCATCCGCGACAGCCCGCAACATCGATACGGAGCGGATGGAACCCGCACCGACCAGAAGGTCTCCAAAAGTAACATAAAGGATTTTCATGCCAGGCCTGCACTATTGCCCGGTTTGTTGCCTGGGCTTTAGCAGCTCCGCATCAATGGCTTCAGTCTCGGACATCTCCAACTGCGGAAGGATACGTTCATCGGATTTCTGTTCCATGGACCGCGCCATTTGCTCAAGGTATTTCCGGTATTCTTCAGTCATCACGCTGTCCGCAAAAAGCTTGAATTCGTGATCCAGACGAATCGGATCCATGAGTGGATCCTGAATCCACATGCCAACGGTGTCGGCACCGAACAAATGCGCGGATTTACCGAAAATCTGAACCACTTGGGCCGTGTTGCCCAGCTGGGCATTGCATATGGCCATCCGCCGATAGCAGAGCGGGTCCCGATAGCTGATCGCCACCTGTCTCTCCAAAGCCGACAACGCGTTTTCATAGTCTTCCAGGTGCATGTACGAAACAGCCAGTTTTTCAAGCATTTCCACGTCGCGCGGTGTATCCTTCAACACACGTTCGAGGGCCGCGACCGCTTCGGTATAGTTCTCTATCCGATAATATGCATTGGCGATATAGCGCTGAACATCCGCATCGTAGGCATGCTGTTCCTGATACCATTTTGCTACATGGACCGTCGCTTCGGGGTCATTGTAAGCATCCAAGGCCTTCATTAAGGCCAATTGAAATTCGCCGCGGGAGGGATCGACACTCACCAGACGGATATAGGTGTTCACGGCCTCCAGGTACATCTCCTGCTCAAAATAGAGCTGCCCCAAATATTTCAGCGCACCAATGTGGGCGGGATCCAGCTTTAAGGCCTGATTGCAGCGTTTGATGGCCTGATTAATGTTGTCTCTGAGGAGCAGATCCCCTACCGAACGGACAAGCCGCTCAGTCTCCTTCCAGGTCTCGACACGACTCTCAAAGGAAATCGCCGGATCATCCGCGTTGATGTCGAGGTCATCGGTCAACAGCACGTCCTGCATTACCGGAGCAACCTCGGGAACCCCCTGCTTCTCCATCCAAACACTTTCCTCATAAATCTTGATGCCTTTCCAGAGCATGAAGAACGCGATAAGCAGGGCCAGAATGGTAATGACGGCTCGAAGAATGGCAATCAACGCCATCTTTTCGCGAGGGTCTACCGTCTCTTCCCGGCGACCTGCCACAGCCTGGTGACGGGCTGTTTTCCGTACACGGCCGGCATCCGTTTCACGTTGCTCCTGATATAACGGCTGCTCAGAGGGGGCACCGGCATAGAAATCCGTATTGGCCGGCAACTGGTCAAATCCGCTGGATCCGGGGCTCTGGCTTCTTTTTTTCTTCTTTCTCATAGGTCAGGCTCAAAATGCGTACGGTAACTGCGCATATTCTTCTGTAAATAAAGGGATTGAAGTATTAAACGGCGGAGGGTAAGTGTCAAGCGTCGCTACCTGAAGGTGGAATTTAATATAGAGAGAAAAATGGCATCATTTATTAAGCTTTTTGGAATGGTAATCGTGGCCGTCGGTATCCCGCTGGCCATACTGGCCCTTATTAACGGACTGCGCAAAAAACAACCGGGTTGTTCGGGCAGTCATGACTGCGTGGTATACAAAGGGGAAAAGGTTCAGTGCCCTTCCTGTGAACTGCGTGAGTTCAAGGCCGCACTGGAGGCTGCCGCGAAGGAGCAAGGGGAACAGAAAGCGTCCTGACGTCTACTCTTTACCTGATTCCCGGCAGGCCTTACAGATCCCAAACACAACAATGCGGTGCGTGCGCTCGGTAAACTCGTGTTCCCGGCAGGCCTCATCAATCAGTTCCATGATGCCCTCATCCGAAAACTCGATAAATTCCCCGCACTTGTCGCAGATCATGTGTTCGTGATGAGGATGGTTGAAGGTGTGCTCATAATGGGCGTGCACATCGGTATCCCGAATAACCCGCACCAATCCGGCTTCCTCCATCAGGGCAAGTGTACGATAGACCGTTCCCCGGCTAACGTGGTTCACGCCGCTGGAGAGCTCCGCCGCCAGATCATCCGCACAAAAATGGTCGTGCCTGGAAAACACCTGCGTCAGTACAATCTTTCGCGCCTGGGTGATCCGGGCATCTTTCTTTTTAAGGAAATCGACAAACAGCGGCCATGCTTCTTCAACCGACTGTTTTACTTCCTCTGGAACTTCTTGTTCGTTTACGCTCATATTCCAATACTGCCCTGTTGAAATTGAATCTCTATATAAACACGTTTATGGCGTACAATTGTTGATGTAATCAAGTTTTTTACTGGTATATTGCCGCATTTTACGCAACAAAAACCTAATTAACCAACGAAGGAGTAACATCATGGCTCATGTCATTTCCAGCGAGTGCATTTCCTGCGGGGCCTGCGAATCCACCTGCCCCGTTGAAGCGATCAGCCAGGGCGATGATCAGTTTGTCATTGACGGCGATACCTGCACCGATTGCGGAGCATGTGTGGATTCCTGCCCGGTTGATGCCATATCCGCCGGCTAACCAACTGAATGTATCCACTGAAAGCGGCCTGACGGCCGCTTTTTTTATGCCGGAATCGCCAGCCCGTTGTCCGGAGACATGCATGGACTGACAGGGTTGCGAAAGCCGCGCCCAGCGAATGCCGCACGGAAACTGCTCCGCGAGGCCCTAACGCATGGCCTTAAGCCGGCCGCCCTGAGCGGTTAATGCTTAAAGTGGCGCATGCCGGTAAACGCCATCGCGATACCGTGCTTGTTGCAGGCCGCGATAACTTCATCGTCACGGATGGATCCGCCGGGCTGCACGATAAATCTGGCCCCCATTTCGTTGGCGGCATCGATACTGTCCGCAAACGGGAAAAACGCCTCCGACACAAATACACACTCCCCGATGACCGCCTGAACCTGCTCATCGGTAATATCCGGATTTTCAGTTTTCAGATTTTCAACCGCCTTCGATACGGAAAGCTTGCGCAGCGCATCCACCCGGTTCGGTTGTCCCGCGCCCATACCAAGCACCCGGAAGCGGCCGGGCTTGTACTCCTGCACCAGTACGATGGCATTAGACTTGGTGTGTTTGGCAGCAGCAATGCCGAAGAGCGCCAGTTCTTTCTTGGAATCGTCGAAGGGCGCCTTGGTGTGCACCTCCCACTTTTCAAGAATTTCCGTATCCACATCCTGCACAAGCAACCCGCCATTGATCTGCTTCACCATCCGCTGAGGCAGGGCCTTGCCCATCGGCTTGTTGAGCTTAAGAATACGAAGATTCTTCTTTTTCATAAGGTGATCAAGGGCATCCTCATCATAACCGGGTGCAATAATGGCTTCCACAAAACGGCCATCCAGACATTGGGCGGTCGCCATGTCGATCTTCGCCGTGACCGCGATCACGGATCCGAAGGCAGAGACAGGGTCACCCGCCCAGGCAGCCTCAAAGGCTTCGGCAAGCGTTTCACCGGTGGCATATCCGCAGGGGTTGGTGTGTTTAATGACGGCTACGCCCGGTTTTCCGGACAGATCCTTAACCGCTTCAAGCGCCCCCTCGCCATCGACATAATTATTGTAGCTCATTTCCTTGCCATGCAGCACTTCGGTGAGCGCAATCGTGGCTTCGCGGGAATCGGGATCCTTGTACAGCCACGCCTTCTGATGAGCGTTTTCTCCGTATCGCAGTTCGGTGCCGTCCGGATAGGCCTTTACGAAAGGCTTGGCCAGCTTTTGTTCGGCCACCTGTTCGGCCAGGTAGGTGGCGATCGCCGCATTGTATTCCGCCACGCGGGCAAAGACCTTCTGCCCCAGAATAAAACGAAACTCCTCGGTCGTGGATCCATCGTTTTCCTTCATTTCCTGGATCACCCGGGCATAGTCGGCCGGATCGGTAATCACGGTGACATCCCGCATGTTCTTGGCGGCGGAGCGGATCATGGTCGGGCCGCCGATATCGATCTGCTCAATGGCCTCCGGCAGGGAGACCCCTTCCTTGGCAATGGTTTCCTCGAAGGGATAGAGGTTGACGCATACGAGGTCGATCTGGCCCAGCTCGTATTCCTCCATGGTCTTGACGTGCTCTTCGTTGTCGCGCATGTAGAGGATGCCGGCATGCACCTGCGGTGTCAGCGTCTTAACCCGGCCGTCGAGCATTTCCGGGAAGCCGGTAAACTCAGAGACATCCTTCACCGGAATACCCACTTCGCGAATCGCCCTCGCGGTCCCCCCGGTGGACAGCAGTTCCACATCCATTTCGTTCAGCTTGCGGGCAAAATCGATAATGCCGGCCTTATCGGACACACTCAGCAGAGCGCGCTTGATCTTAACGTTCATGAACCATCTCCCTTATCGTAAAAATTAAGCACCACTTTGTACCGATACGCACATCGGATTGCACGGATTTTCTGCAAAGAGGTGTGTTTTTAGCCGGACTCACAGCACGATTCCGAAGAGCACGCTGAAAAAATGGAACAGGCTGCCCGCCAGCACGAAGAGATGCCAAATCGCATGTGACCAGCGTAGGGATTTCCATCCGTAGAAAACCGCTCCGGCGGTATAACACAATCCGCCGGCAACCAGAAAAATAAAGCCCGAGGCATTAAGGTTAATATAGAGCGGTTTGATCGCTATGATGCAAAACCACCCCATAAACAGATAACTTGCCATCGACAAGACCTTGAACCGCCCGGTAAAGAAAACCTTGAATACGATTCCAAGCAGCGCGCAGCCCCAGATCGCCCCGAAAACAGACCACCCCAGGGCGCCCCGCAGCGGACCTAAGGCATAGGGGGTATAGGTGCCGGCAATCAGGAGGTAGATGGCAGAGTGGTCCAGCACTTTAAGCGCGCGCTTTGCATGCGGATCCTGAACCGCATGGTAGAGGGTGGAGCCCAGAAAAAGGAGGACTATGGTCACGCCGTAGATCGAACAGCTTACGACCTCCCACGCCCCCTTCCGCATTGCGGAGAAAGCCACCAGTACGACCAGCGCGGCAACTCCGCAGATTACGCCCAGGCCATGCGTAATGGCATGGGCGAGCTCCTCCCCTTTGGTATAGGCATTGAGTGCTTCCTTACTCATGGTTTCAGCTTAGTCGTTCAGCACGCCGACGAAAGCTTAATTCACTGTATTCAGGTTCTTGGAAAGAGCGCTCCGGAATGGTATTGCTTGACCATGTTTACGTCCATATTGATCCTGCTGTCCTTCATCATCGGCCTGCTCTGTATCCGGCACCTGCGAAGTTTCGATGTCCATGAGCAGGAACCGTTCGGAAAGATGGTTGCGGTCACGCTGTGGGGCGGCATCGTGTCGATCGCCACGTCTCTTTTTCTCTACCGTCTGCTGGCTGTCAACGGGATCTCCATCCGGCAGGGGTTTCCCGCATCCTACTTATACATCGGGTTCATTGAGGAACTGGCCAAGCTGTTTGCGCTAGCGCTCTGCTGGCCCCTTATTCGCGAAGAGATGGATGAGCCAACCGACGGTCCCATCTACATTGCCTGTGTGGCGCTGGGGTTTTCGCTGATCGAAAACTATTTCTATGCGGCCTCCCACCCCTCGATCACACTGCTGATCGCCATCCGGCTCATCATCTGTACGCCGATGCATATCGCGTTCAGCCTCTTCATGGGTCTCGCCTTTTACTGGGCGGTGCGCTGCAAGGGCGGCTGGGGCATTCTGGCCATGGCGTACGTCGTGGCCAGCATCTGCCACACCCTCTATGATATCTTCGTTAACTTCTGGTATCTGCTGCCCGGCCTCTACCTCATCCTCAAAGGGGCTTACGGCGGCATGTACCGCCTGCTTGGCTACACGGCCGTCCACTCCCCCTTCCGCCAGACCCTGGAGGACTTCATCCGCTCCAACCCGGCTCCCGGGATCGAAGCCGGCTACAAATGCCTGGAATGCACAAATGCCGCACCGAAACCCACATACCGGCAGGGCCGCATCAGGATCCAGCGCTGCGAAGACTGCGGAACCTACCTCTGCTCCATTCCCGCGCTGCGGCATATCGTTCACCGGTACGGTTCGATCTTCGGGAGCCTCAAGCGCCATACGAAACGGATTCGCGGCCAGAAACGCTGCCGAGTCCTCATCGCCGGCAACCGTATCGATCTCCGCCAGCATACCGCCTGCTTCCATCTCGACGAGTTCAACCGGATTCTCGAAAAGACCAGCCGGGATGTCGCCAACACCCTCGAAAAGAAGTGGTGGTTTCCCTTTAAGTCAGAAGGTGAAAGCTGAACGTGCCACGATCCTGCGCTCCGGTCGTACACGCATCCGGACGGTCGCGGCCTGCATACCAGGCCATCCTTAGTCCCTCAGGTAGTGGCATCCATGGCCGCCGTGTTTCCTGAAGTAGTCCTGGTGGTAATCCTCCGCAGGATAGAAGGTGGTCGCCGCGGTGATTTCAGTAACGATCGGCCGCTTCCATTTTTTCTGCGCTTCCGGCTTCACCATCTCCGCTGTTTCCTTCTGCTCGGGCGTGAGATAGAAAATGGCCGAACGGTACTGGTCGCCCACATCGGGACCCTGACGGTTGACGGTGGTCGGATCGTGCAACCTCCAGAAGTAGGTGCAGAGATCCGCATACGATACTTTTGAAGGATCGTAGACCACTTCCACCGCTTCGGCATGGCCCGTTTTATGCGAGCACACTTCCCGGTAGGTTGGATTTTCCGTGTGACCGCCGATATACCCCGAGGTTGCTTCGACCACGCCGTCAAGCTCCTCGAAAAGTGCCTCAACCCCCCAGAAACATCCGCCGGCAAAAATCGCCTTTTCCATCTTCCCGTCCTCCTTCGTGTCGTCAGCCCCGGCTGTCGCCGCAACTGCCAGAATCACAAGCATCAGTAATTTTCTCATAATCAACTCCTGTGCCTGTTTAGATCCGGTTCAAACAAAACCGTTCAATCAACTCCGTTCGCCAGGCGGACGACGGCTTCGTAGACACCGATGACCACCTTGGCCATGCGATCGTAGTCAAGAGTCTCCGGCACGTCGGATTCCTTATGGTAATGGCTGTTTCTGTAGAATGCAGTATCGGTCACCATGACCGCGTTGAAACCCCGGCTCCAATAGTTTCGATGGTCGGAAAAATCAAGCCCGCCATATCGCCTGGGAGCGCACATCGCATGGACCGGAAGATCGGTTGCACTGCGCATGGATGCCTTTATGCCGCGAATCAGTTTGTGATCGCCAATACCGCCGACCACGGCAATGTAGTTGCCGCGATCAGGATACAGCCACTTGATGATAGAGGATGGAAATCGCTGGCTCGCCGGTTCATCACTGAAATAACCGATCATCTCGAGGCAGATCATGACCGTGACATCAGCACCATCCTGCTGTAGTGCTTCAGCATGGCGGGCGCTGCCCATGTCCTCCGTTCCGAAAAACGGCGGTTCCTCCAGCGTCAACGCCACTAGATCCACTCGTTGTTTCAACTCCGTGCGACCAAGCAGGTAGGCCAGTTCTATCAGGCCCGCCGTACCACTGGCATTGTCGTCGGCCCCGGGCGAACGGTATGCAGCATCATAATGCGCGCCGACAATGATTCTCGGTCCCTCTTCCGGTCCGAAACTGGCAATGACATTGCGATAGGTGTTGTTCCTCACACGTCCGGCCTGCTCGCCGGCCCCTTCGGTATGGAAGGTCTGTTCGGATATGCGGCCGCCGGATTTCCGGAAATGATTCCGAATGTAGATACCGGCAGCATCCATGTTCCACATGTTCATGTAATTGCGCGGCACATATTCCCGGGCCAGCTTCAGAACATGATTCTGCAAGCCGTCAGGCGAAACATGCCGGGTACTTGCCGGAAATGTCCTGAACGTCGGCTGGACCAGAACCATGGCCAGAATGAGGATGATCGGAATCCACAGTAAGGCGGAAACGATCAGAGCTTTGAGAACGCCTGCTACAGCTCGAAACGGCCGGTGTATAGTCATCGCCGTTTAGGCCTGTTGAGCAGTCCGAGCACAACAAGAACAAGATAGATGCCCCCCATAACGCCCGTAGTTTTCCAGATTTCTTCCTGCTTCTGCTGCAGGTAATAGGAGGAATAGCCCATCACAGCACTTCCTGAACTGCGGATTTCGTACAGATGGCGCTTCCAGAACTTAGGAAAGCGGTGGACATAACGCAGCTGCAGCGGTGTGAACTCAGGGAGGCTCCTGAGGGTGGCTTCGAAGTGCGGCTTGTACTCCATGTAATAGAGCTGTTCGCGGTTGTCTACTATGGCATAGATCAGCAGCTCGTCCTGAACAAGATCCAGTTTACGACCTTTATTCCAGTGTTTGACGCGATAGCGGGTATAAGCACCGTTGTCCTGCTTCAATTCCTTCATGTCCGGCAACACTGCATTATCGACTAGGACAATCCAGACCAGAAAACATAGCGCAAACATCATGACGTAATACTTAGCATTCATGGTTCCATCCTCGCTCTGCTAGTTTTTAAGGCTGTGTATCGGTGCAGGAATCCGTCCCTTGAAGCGCACAAAGCGTGCCGATTTCCCTGCGTTGTGAACCTTCATTATCACACTTTCTCCAAACAGTCCGCCAAACGAGACAAACTCACCCGCCGCCTTTCCGGGTACGGGGATCAAACGCGCCGCCGTGGTCTTTGAATTGATCACACCGATCATGAGCTCATCCGCCATAATGGCCGAGAGGGTTTCGGCATCCGTATCGCCGGGGACGGGCACCATGTCCAGCCCGACCGAACAGACGCAGGTCATCGCTTCGAGCTTTTCCAGAACCAGGCATCCGCTTTCAACGGCACCGGCCAGCTCGGCATCCTCCATGACCGGGATGAATGCGCCGCTCAACCCGCCCACGCTTTGCGAGGCGAAGGATCCGCCTTTTTTAACAGCGTCATTCAGCATGGCCACAATGGCGGTGGAGCCTGGAGCGCCGATTTCATCCACGCCGAGAATCTTGAGGATTTCGCCGACACTGTCACCAACTGAGGGGGTCGGTGCCAGTGAAAGATCCACCACGCCGAACGGGAGCTGCAAAGCCGCGGCAACCTCGCGACCGATCAGCTCGCCGCATCGCGTAACCCGGAAGGTGGCCTGCTTAATCTCCTCCGCCAGATCATCCAGCCCCAGACGGCCTGCGCCAGCCTCGCTGATCCTGCGCTCAAGAGCACGGGCAATCACTCCGGGGCCGCTGACCCCAACGTTGATCACCGTCTCGGCTTCGCCCAGCCCGTGAATCGCTCCGGCCATGAAGGGATTGTCGCCGGGCTGGTTTGCGAACACCACAAACTTGGCCGCCCCGAAACCATTGCTCTCCCTGCTGGCTTCCGCCAGATCCTTCACGGTCTGCCCCAGCAGGTAGACCGCATCCATGTTCAGTCCGTGGCGGGTCGAGCCGGCATTAATGGAGGAACACACCCGGTCTGTTGTTGCAAGCGCCTCCGGCACGGACGCAATCAGCTGGGCATCGCCCTGCCCTATGCCTTTTTCCACATTGGCCGAAAATCCGCCGATGATGTCGATTCCCACCTCCGAGGCTGCGCGGTCCAGCGCCTGAGCCAGGAGAACAAATCCCTCGCGGGAAAACCCGGCACCGATATGGGCCACCGGCGTAACCGAGATCCGCTTATTCACAACCCGAACCCCGAACTTTGCACCGATGCGATCGCAGGTCTCCACGAACATACAGGCCCGGCGGCGGATTTTTTCCTCCACGTTTTTCGCCGTAGCAGCCGCATTGTCCGCCCGGCAGTCCAGCAGGCTGATGCCCATGGTTACGGCACGCACATCCAGATGCTCCTTCTGGATCATTTCAACCGTCTTGATAATCTGGTCCGATCGAATCATGGTTAAATCTCGTTGGTTGCCCGGAATATGTCGTTGTGCTGCAGTACGATATCCAGCCCGTTGTGCTCCCCGAAGGCCGCCAGTTCCTTTTCAAACCGGACGACGTCTTTGATCCGGGTCAGATCGATCTGCAGCATCATGGTGTATTGGTCACCCGCGACATGCGAGGCGAGATCGAGAATGTTAACATTCCGTTCAAAGCAGAACCGGGAGATGCCTGCAACCAGTCCTACCCGATTGCGCCCGACCGCGGAAAGAATGTAGACATGCTCCGGGTTTTCCGTTTCCAGCATCAGCCCGGTCCCCTCCACGACGAACACGTGGCATGTGCCGGCCTCGGACAGCGCTGATTCCACATCCTCCGCCGTTACAGCCGGCGGGAAATCCGCAACCAGGATCATGGTGAAGTATCCGCACAATACAGTCTGGCTGAGGTCGGCAAGATTGCCGTGCAACCGGCTGATCCCTTCGGTCACTTCAGCGACAATGCCGGGCCGGTCGCGGTCCATTACTGCAATTACCATACTGTGCTCTGCGCTCATGGAAGTTCCGTTTGTTGAGTTGGCGGGATTATTCCCGCATCCGATATGCATTGGAACAAAAATCAGCCGCTTTTAGTTGGAGTACACACAGGCATTCAATAGACTGCATGAGGATCAAAGGAATAAAATCGATGACACCTCGCAACGTGGCCTTTATCGCTGTAGCGCTTCATCTTATTGTGCCGGGTATTGCGACGGCAAAGCATCCGGACGGAATGGAACAGAAGCTCGCCGAACTCGAGTCAACCTATCACGTCCGCATCCATTCCGCGCTCGATCCGGCCACCAGTTTTCCAGCAACCTGGCGAGCACCCTCGCAGCGAATGAACACAGCCCCCATTCACAAACAGGATATACACCTTCTCCTCCCTTCGCTGGAGCGGTTCCTGTCGACCCACCCGCAACCGGTTCTCGCAGAAAACCTGGAACATATCTATCTGCTGGGAAAACTCAGCTTCCGGGAGCGCGACTATGGCGGTACGCATGCCGGCAAGAGCATGTATGTGGTGTGGGACCGCAAGCGAAAGAACTCTCCTCAGTTCGTGCTTGAACGGCTTCACTCCGAGTTTTCAAGCATTCTGCGGAGTCATCATGCTTTTCCGAATGATCAATGGAAGAAGATCAATCCGGACGGATTCAGCTACACCGGCTCTGGATTCGAAATGCTGGGAAAAGAATCGATCTATTCCTCCCATCATCCCGACCAGGAGAACGGCTTCCTGGTGAAATACAGCATGTCGAGTCTGGAAAATGATTTTAACATGATTTCGGCCTGGTTGTTTGCGCGGTCCGAAGAACTCGATGCACTCACCCTGCAGTATGGTCGAATCCAGCAGAAAAGGATCCTGGCAGAAGAATTCTACTGCTCCCTCTCGGACCAGTATTCCTTCTCACAACCCCACCCCGCTCTATCCCCCTAAACGACATGAATCGCAAGCGGCTCAGAAACTTCGCCATCATGCTGCTCGCCATCAGCGCCACCGCATCTGATGCCGCAGTTAAGCGCTGCTCCGTCTGCAGACGGGCCCTGCCGTCACAATACCTCGTGTATGAGGGAAATGATTGTTGCTCCACAACATGTGTAAACACTCTGCGGCCGGACTGCTCGGTCTGCGGAAGCATCATTACCGCTGAATACATTGCCTCCAGCAATACCCTCTTCTGCTCCAAAGCCTGTTATGTGACCACCCTGCCGAAATGCGACATCTGCAGCCGGGCTCTAGAGGAATGCTACATCATCACAAGCCACACGTATTGCAGGCACTGCAAGGAAAACCTCCCGCGCTGTTTTTCATGCGGTCTGCCGGCCGATCACACCACCCGCCTCAACGACGATCGCGAAATCTGCAGCTCCTGCATGCGCTGGGCCGTGAAGGATAACCGCGCCGCCAAACTTCACTATGAGCGGGCGCTGCGCCATCTGCAGGCATGGACGGCATTGGAGCTGGTAAGCGTCCCCGAACTGAAGCTGGTCGACCGCGCGACAATAAATGAACTGGAGAGTGACATCCGCAAGAGTGATTCTCCTGTGTCTCTCCGAGGGCTTTACAGCCGCCAGATCGCCACCACCACGATAAAACGGTGGCTGCGGACCGAGAAGACCACCACGGATGTGACGGAGCAGATTTACCTTGTCGATCATTTACATGATGCCGTCTTCCGCACAGCCGCCATCCACGAACTGATGCACGACCTGATTCAGGAACATTATCCGGAATTCAAGAAGGCTCCCCTGTGGGTTGAAGAGGGGATCTGCCAACAGGCCGCCGCTGAATACTGCCGTCTTCGGCACTATACGGATATTCTTTATGGCATTGAGAACTGCACGGACCCCGACTATGGGAACGGTTACCGCTACATCAGACAACAGGTGGGCGTTGGAGGCTGGCCCGCCCTGCGGCGATGGATGGAAAATGTCGAGGTGTCCGAGCTTCCGAAGCAAGCGCCAGAGCTGCCGGTGGAACCCTAGGCCGCAATCTTGCCGGAACGGAAACGCATAATTGCTCGCACCAGCTGAAAAACGAGGAATGCGGCCACCATTCCGCCCAGATCGATCAGCCAGTCACGGATATCGGGAGTCCGATCAATGGTCAGATACTGCAGAGACTCGGTTACCGCGGAAAACAGAAGAATATCGAATGCCACCCTGTAATAATAGCTGCGATGCTGCCGTTCCAACGCGGCGGAGAGATAAACCAGAAAACAGAGCGAAGCAAACAGGCCGAAATGCCCGACACCGTGCACACCGCCAACCATACCGCCGAATCGGTCCATCTTTTCCAGAGTAACCTCGCGTTGCGGCGGCGGTTTCTGCGATTCAGCATGCTTCGGGGACCGGGGCGGGGCGGTCTCCAGGATTTTTACAGCTTCTTCCTTCGCATAGTCCGTTGTGTCTTCGATCCATCTTCCCGGCATCAGGGTGCCGGCAATGATCGCGATTGCATTGAGCAGAATCAGGATGCGCAGGCGGCGCCCATCAAGGCGGCACCGCCGGAAATAGATCACACCCATGCCCATCCACATCGCTGCAAACAGAGCCCTCCACCAGCCATAAGAAGCCCGCACACGAATCGGCTCCGCCAGTAAACCGTCAAATTCAGCGGTGCCTTCCAAACCGATTTGCTGAATCACCAGATCGACGAATGCAGCCTTTTGATCGATCTCGAAGACATCCTCGTACGCCTCCCAGTCGTGCGTGCCATCGGTTGCAACAACACCGTGATGGCCGGAAATCCATTTATTATCCGCATCGTACTGAACCAGAAGAAGGCGGGCACAGCGCCAGGGATTCCGGCCGACCACCACACCATCAACCTTAATTCGCCCGCGGACCCGGATCTGATCATACTCCGTTCCGTTGGGCAGCCGGAAGTTGACGCGGGCCGGCTTTCCGCCGGCAGGAACGGATAAGATCAGACGGCCATCGGTTTCGTGACAGTCCCCCCGCAGCCGGGTGGCATCGGCGAAAGAGGGTGACGAAAGCAAAACCGGACCGGACAGCTCATAGCGCTCGTAGAACTCCCAAAAGAGCAATGTGGACGCCAGCAGCACCAGCGCCGGCAGCCGCATCCTGAGTTTTTCTTTCCAGTCCTTCATGCGGACAGCAAAACTAGCATCTGCGGCACGGATGCCGACATTAATCTTCTTTGACTTTAACTTTCTCGCGGAAGACGTGGTGGATGAACCACGTATAGCCAATGACAATCGGCATGCCCACCACAGCGATGATCAGCATGGAGAACAGCGTGAGCCGGGAGGATGACGAATTAAACACCGTTAGACTCCACTCCGGTTCGTTCGTGCACGGCACCATGAAAGGAAACACGGCTGCTGCCACAGAGAGCATGACGAAGGCAACCATGCTGCTCGATGCGATGAAAGCCCCCTTGTCATTGCCGGAACGGCTCAGGAAACGTGAGGTGCTGAGGGAAACCAGTGCCAGCAGCACGGCAGCCATTGGAATGAAGCGTTTGATGTCCAGTGGATCCCAGGCGCGGATATACCCCGAGCGCAGTCCCATGGTCACAGCAACCATGAAGAGTACCAGAACAACATACCAGGTCCTGGCCGCCCAGTTGCGGGCATCGGCGGCAATAGCGCCGTCCAGCTTCATGGAAAGGTAGAGCGCGCCATGGTAGGCAAACATAGCTAGTCCAACGACTCCGCAAAGCAGGCTGAAAGGATTCAGCAGCGCAAAAAAACCACCGGTATAATCCCCGAGAGCGGACAACTCCAGGCCTCTCAACACATTGCCCATCGCGACGCCGTAGAGAATAGACGGAAGGATGCTGCCAAAGGCAAAGGCATAGTCCCACGCCTTCGTCCAGCCCGGGCTCTCCACCTTGTCCCGGTATTCGATCGCAACCGCGCGAAAGATCAGCCCGAGCAGAACCAGCATCATCGCCAGATAAAAACCGCTGAACACCGAGGCATAGACCGGCGGAAAGGCCGCAAAAAGCGCACCGCCACCGGTGAGAAGCCATACTTCATTGCCGTCCCAAAACGGTTCTATCGAGTGGATGAATGCGCTGCGCTCACCCTTCTTTTTTGCAAACAGATGCCAAAAGCCGACCCCCAGGTCAAACCCATCAAGTACGGCATAGCCGATCACCAGAATGCCGACGAGCAGGAACCAGATAATCTGCAGAGCTTCCATTTAGGCCACCTCCCCTTCGACTGATTCAAGCGCATCCGGACCCTTGAGGAACTGCTGCCGCAAAAGATAGATCCAGAGGCAGAACAGAAGCGTGTAGATCAAAGAAAACATAATGATGGAAGAGAGCACCTGGCCGCTCGACACCGAGGCCGAAACCGCGTCCTCGGTGCGGAGCACATTGTAGACCACCCAGGGCTGTCGTCCGACTTCAGCAGCGATCCAGCCCAGCTCGTTGGCCAGGAACGGGACCGGCACGGTAAACGCCGCCGCCCAGAGAAAGATCCGATGCTGTGAAAGGCTCTTGAGCAGCCAGAGAATCACTCCGATGAAGGAGACCAATGCCATCCACAATCCGAAGTAGAACATAAGATGAAACGACCAGAACGACATGGCTACAGGGGGACGGTCTTCCCTGGGAAAGGCCTTGAGCCCCTGCACTTCCGTATCGAACGTCCCCCCCACGAACATACTCACCAGTCCGGGAATGCGCAGGGCAAACTTATTCTCCTCGGCCTTCTGATCCGGCCAGCCGAACAGCATCAGCGGCGCCTCGGTCTGTGTTTCCCAAAGCCCTTCAAAGGCCGCCAGCTTGGCCGGCTGGGTCTCCGCAACCTGATACCCGTGGTGGTGTCCCACAAACATCGTGAGCAGAATCACACCGAAGCACGGAATAATGGCCGAGCGCATCGATGC
This sequence comes from Pontiella sp., assembly GCA_050298955.1. Taxonomy (GTDB): domain Bacteria; phylum Verrucomicrobiota; class Kiritimatiellia; order Kiritimatiellales; family Pontiellaceae; genus Pontiella. The sequence goes on along the minus strand of JBNKVA010000006.1, from coordinate 12,045 downwards.
GCGCGCAAACTCGACGTGCCGGTTTTTGAGAATCATCCATGCCGATGTGCCGAGGATAAAAAATACACCGACGGTGAGTGCCCCGGTAACCACATGCATGTAGCGCGTCAGCGTAGAGCGGTTGAAGACCGCCGTCCAGAAATTGGTCAGCTCCGCGCGTGTCACCTCCACCCCGTTAACCACCTCGGTCACAAGCTGATAACCATCGGGCGTCTGCTGCCAGGAGTTGGCCACCACGATCCAGAAGGCGGACAGCGTGGCTCCGAGGGCGACCATCAGACTGGAAAACCAGTACATGCGCTGAGAAACCCGTTTGCGTCCATAAAGCAGAATGCCCAGGAAACTCGACTCAAGAAAGAAGGCGAAAACGCCCTCCGCCGCCAAAGGCGCACCGAAAATATCACCCACAAACCGGGAATAACCCGCCCAGTTGGTCCCAAACTGAAACTCCATGGTGATCCCTGTGGCAACGCCGACAATGAATGAAATGGCAAAAATACGGGTCCAGAATTTTGCCAGCTGCTGATACAGCGGATTTCCATTCTCCTGAAAACGGTTGTTGTAGTGGAAAATCATCCAGCCCAAACCAATCGTCAGTGGCGGGAAAATATAGTGAAAGCCCACCGTCAGGCCGAATTGAATGCGCGCGAGCAATACCGAATCCATATATTATACTCCTCAAAATGTGTTTATATATGCACACTAGTGTACGTATTTATGATTTGCAATCCATATCCCCACCAAACAGGTAATTCAATACCAATTTATTAATTTATCACCCTGCGGGATGAAAATCTGAATATCGATCACAATAAATCGAAAGCGCACCCGTTTGGTTCATAGGTTCAATTAGAGGGACAATCATGAATAAAAAGCTATATTTGACTATCGTGGCCGTGTCTGTTTTATCGGCGGCCGGCGGCATTTCATTCGGCTTGAAAGCCAACCGTGAGAAAAATGAAGCCCTGAAGCAGGCCAAAGCAACGTCGGAACAGCCTGAAAAACAGCAGGAGACGGCTGAAGAACAGCCAGCAGCCGACGCCCCGTTGGTTGAGCTGAAGGAATTGGCGGATGTCAGCACCAACGATCTCGCGGAGCTCCGGAACCAGCTGGCCGCCCGCGATGCCGAGCTGGAAAGGCTGCGGGCCCAACTGGAAGAGCGCAACAACCGGGGTCCGCGGCAGTCTTTTCAGGATCGCATGGAACAGTTGAAGGAAGAGGATCCCGAGCGATATGCTGAAATCATCCAGCGCCGGACCGAGCGCGTGGAACGGATGCGCTATGATCAGGCAACCCGGCTGGCCACATTCATGAACATGGACACCAGCGGCATGACCGAAGAGGAGTTGGCTAATCACAACCAGCTGATTGAAACACTCTCGGAGGTTTGGGCGCGCTCGGCCGAATATGACCCGGAGCAGGCCCCGGATCGTGAAGCGATGCGCGAGTTCTTCGGAACCATGCGCGAGGTTGGCAACATGATGGACCAGGAACGGACCGTTATGTTCCGACAGCTTGGCTCAGACGTAGGGCTGTCGGGCACCGATGCAGAGGATTTCGCAGCCTACGTGGAAGACATCATCGAAACAACCAGCATGCGGCCGCCCTGGCGCGGACGCGACCGTCGGCCCCGTGGCGGTGACAACGGGGGGGCTTCGGACTGAAGCAGCAACCACTCTATTTCTCCACCTAACACCTGGGGGCAGGCCGCAAGGCCTGTCCCTTTTCCATGTCTGTGGGTCTCCGGCACTCCCGCCAATTACGGGTTTGCATTATTTCCGCTCCCAAGTAGTATTTCGCGTTCATTTTGAACCAAAGGAAAAATCATGTCCAAAACCTATAAAATAACGCTCCTGCCCGGCGATGGCATCGGTCCTGAAGTCATTGCCGAGTCCGTGAAGGTGCTCGACGCCGTGGCTGAAAAAAGCGGCTTTGCACTCGAGTACACCACCTGCAATGCCGGCGGTGCAGCCATCGACGCCCATAATGATCCGATGCCGGACTCCGTGGTTGAAACCTGCAAAGCATCGGATGCCGTATTGCTTGGCGCCGTGGGCGGGCACAAATGGGATCATCTTACGGGTGCGCTCCGTCCGGAAAGCGGCCTGTTGAAAATCCGCAAGGAGCTTGGCGCGTTTGCCAATCTGCGGCCCGTTTCCGTTCCGGAGTCGCTGGCTGAAAACTCCCCGCTGCGCAAGGAGGCCGTGGCCGGCCTCGACCTCTTCACCGTTCGCGAGCTGACCGGCGGCATCTACTTCGGGCAGCCCGTGGGAGAAGACGGTGAAGGCGACGACAAGAGAGCCTGGAACACCATGGTCTATTCCGTGGGTGAAATCAAACGCGTTGCCCGCGTGGCCTTTGAATGGGCCCGCAAACGCCGCAACAAGGTGACCAGCGTGGACAAGGCCAACGTGCTGGCCGTATCCCGCCTCTGGCGCGACACCGTGAAGGCGCTGCATGTAGCCGAGTATTCCGATGTGGAACTTGACCATATGTACATCGACAATGCCGCCATGCAGATGGTGATCAATCCGCGTCAGTTCGATGTTATCCTGACCGGCAACATTTTCGGCGACATCCTATCGGACGCGTCCGCCACCCTGGGCGGCTCGCTCGGTCTGCTGCCGTCGGCCTCCGTCGGCGGCAAGGTGGGCCTGTTTGAGCCCGTGCACGGCTCGGCACCCGACATCGCCGGACAGGGCAAGGCCAATCCGATCGCCATGATTCTTTCGGTTGCCATGATGCTGGACTCGCTGGATGAAGGAGCGGCGGCTTCCGCTATCCGGGCCGGAGTCGAAAAGGTGCTGAACGACGGCTATCGCTCCGGCGACCTCTGGCGTGAAGGCAATACCCTGGCCACGACCACAGAGCTGGGCGACCTGGTCCGGGATGCAGCCATCGCCGCGCTGTAGGCTGCTGCCTAAAGGATGAGAGAAAGTGCAAAGACCGCTCGCCGGGCTTTGCACTTTTTTGTATACAGGCGGCATGAATCCGATTGAAGAAATTCTCCGGCTGCTGAGGGCTGCGAAAGAAACCGTTGCTACGGCCGAGAGCGTTTCCGTCGGTTATCTCCAAACCATGCTGGGCTCGGTTTCCGGCGCATCGGATGTCTTTAAAGGCGGTCTGACGGCCTATTGGCGTTCGGTGAAAGTAGACCAGCTCGGTGTGGACGATGAACTGGCGCAACGAACCGACTGTGTGGATGAAGAAATCGCCCGCCAGATGGCTTTGGGGGCGATGGAGATGTTCCAATCAACCTATGCGCTCGCTACCTGCGGCTATGCGGAACAGGACGAAGGGAAACCCCATGCGTTCTATGCCATTGCCCATGCGCAGAAGGGCCTGCTCTGCAGCAGGCGGATCGAGCTGAGCAGCGGGCGGATCCATGCACAGCAGGAAGCCGCTCAAATCGTCCTGGACCGGTTCCTCGAACTACTCCGCAACAAAGCGGGCGATCAGTGAAAGCAGCTCATTGCTGACGAAAACATCCTGATCTTCGCGCGACCCCGCCGACAGCTTCAACTCCAGGCCGACCTCGCGCTCTCCCGAACAGATGCACAGAAAGGCCCGGTCGGCATCCTCCCGTTCATGGGTGGTCCGCAATGCGGCGGCACAGGCAATCCCCAGGGCGTGATGCGTATATTGTGCGGCGTGATTGCAGGCTGTACGGGCCATCACACGCGCCGTTGCTTCGGAGCAGTATGATTTCGGAGTTGTTCCCAGAAAATCATGCATGGCGGCGCGGCTGTAAGGTATCCGGATATCCAGCACGAAGCGTGAGGCACCTGCCCGGGTGAGCAGGGCATGAACCGCGCCGATTCCGCCACCCGAGACAACCATGCATGCTTCGTATCCGGAAGCATGAATCCGTTCCACCAGATGGTTCCCCGTATCGGCCATGGGTATGCTTACCTGACCTTCGGACGGTCGGCTATCCATCCGTTACCGTTACGAACTGGATCACGATCGGGTCAACCGGAACATCTGCATGAGGTCCCACCGACCGCGTCGGCACCTCCTTGATCTGATTGACCACGTCCATGCCTTCGACCACCTTACCGAACACACAATAGCCCCAGCCGTCAAAGCTTGGGTAATCCAGGTTGTCGTTGTTGTTTACATTGATAAAGAACTGGGCACTGGCACTGTGCGGATCGGGAGTGCGGGCCATCGCGATGGTGCCGACGGCATTGCTCAATCCGTTCTTCGCTTCGTTTTCCACCGTGCGCGGCGCGGGCTTCTGTTGCATGGATGCATCAAATCCGCCGCCTTGAATCATGAAACCATTGATGACGCGATGAAAGATGGTTCCCTCGTAATGGCCGGACTCGACATAACTGAGAAAGTTATCGACGGTTTTCGGCGCCTTTTCGCGGTCCAGTTCCAGCGTAATATCCCCTAGGGATGTTTTCATCAATATCATCGTTCGGTTCCTTTCCTGTTCCGTTGTCTGCTCCGCCTGGATCTCAGGCTCATTCGCCATTTTCTCCGGAGGAGGCGGTGCAACGGGCGGTGATGCAGGAGCGTTGGTCTCTGCCATTCCAGCAACTTCGTGCGCGTCGGTTTGCTCCGCATCCATCGTACGCGGTGTCTGGCAGCCGGCCATGATTCCGCAGAGCATGCCTGCCCAGAAAATCCGTTTCAACATATATCCTCCTATCCGGTTAACTGGTATAAAAAGTATTGGTCTGTGCAGGGCATGTCGATAAAGTTCGGGCTCATTTCAGGGAGAACACATGGGGAGAATGAAAGACTATAGACGCCGCCTGCGCCGCCCTTTCGAGACGGGCGGTTTTGTCGTACTCAGGGCCGCTATCCCCCTGTTACCGCGGCGTGCAGTCGTGGGCACCGCTCGACTGGCCGGATGGTTTGCCATGCAGCTTCCCCTGCGGGAAAAGCGGATCGCCCTGGCCAATCTGGATGCCGTATTCGGCGAGGCTAAGAGCCGGACTGAAAAGAACAGGATTCTCAGAGCCTCTTTTGCGACATTCTGCCTGACGATGCTGGATGTGTTCTGGTTCTCCCGCAATCCTGAAAAACGTATTCGGAAGTATGTGGATTTTAAAGAAAACCCATTAAAGGAAACCTTTTTTGAGGACCGGCCCATCATCTGCATCACCGCCCACCTGGGTAACTGGGAGATCCTCGGCCAGACCTGCGCTCTGATGGGCGCGGATTTAGCCAGCATTGCCGCAACCGTCAAAAATCCCGCAGTGGATCGTATGCTGATCGAACGGCGTCAGCGCACGGGTCAGACCATTATCCCTCAAAAGGGCGCCTTGAAAACGCTCATCGCCCGCTTCCGGAAGAACGGAAAAGCCGCCTTTGTCCTGGACCAGAACACGCCCGAAAATGAAGGTGGTATTGTCGTCGAATTTCTCGGTTTGCCCATGCCGGTGTCCTCCGCTCCGGCCTCCCTTGCTTACCGAACCGGCACACTGATTATGATTGGATTCTGCCGGCCGACGCCGGGCGGCAGATATGCGATAGAGATAACCCGCGAGATTACCCCCCCGCCATTCGACAAGTCGCGTGATCCCGGGGAGACGACCCGGCGGTTGACCCAGCAGATCCAGGATGAAATCTCAGCGGAAATCCGCCAACGCCCGGAATACTGGCTGTGGTCCTACAAGCACTGGCGGCGCAGCCCAAACGGAACCTACCCCGACCACTATCCACACTACTAAAATCTTGGACTTCCCGTACACACCGACTATGGTTTTTCGGAATTCAACGGGGCGCGGATATGTCGGACACCAGCAACCGCATCAAGGAACGGATTAATTTCTGCATCAAGGGCGAACTTTGGGAACAGGTCCCGAAGTTCTTCGAAGAACTGCACCCGGCCGACATCGCTGAAATCATCAATCACGCCACCCCCCCCGCCCAGAACAAACTTTTTGAGCTGATCGAAGACGACATCAAACCGGACGTCCTGGCCGAGCTCGACGACCAGGCCGAAGCGGACATTCTGGAAGAACTGACCGCGGAAGAAATCTCGGATATTATTGAAGAGATGGCGCCGGACGATGCCGCCGATGTACTCGGCGAGCTTGAAGAGGACCGCAGCGAGGAAATTCTCGGACTGATGGAGTCCGAAGAATCGGACGAAGTCCGTGAGCTGCTTCAGTATGGCGACGAAACCGCCGGCGGCATCATGACCACCGACTTTGTAGCGGTGCGCGCATCCATGACCGCCGCCGAAGCCATCGACCACATTGGATCCCTGGAGCTGGATGAAGCGGTCTACTTTGCCTATGTCGTCGATTTCGAAGGCCGGCTGACTGGATATGTCCAGCTGTGGGAACTGCTGAAGACGACCAACCGCAACCTGCCGCTCGTAGAGCTTGCTGAGAAGGAGCCGATTACGGTCCATACGGATACCGACCAGGAAGAGGTCGCGCGGATCGCCTCCAAGTATGACCTGAGCTCCCTGCCGGTGCTCGACTGGCAGGACAAACTGGTGGGCCGGATTACCGTTGACGACATCATGGACGTGATCGAAGAGGAAGCCTCGGAAGATATCTTCAAACTGGCCGGATCGGACGATTCGGAACTGGAGCACCCCTCCCCTTTATATGCATGCAAGGCCCGCCTGCCCTGGCTTATGATTACCCTGTTTGCCGGATTTGGCAGCAGCATTATCCTGAAGCGGTTCATCGATCACCATATTGTTGCCCTCAGCTTCTTTGTGCCGATCATCATGGCGATGGGCGGCAATACCGGGATTCAGTCATCCACCTTGATAATTCGTGGTCTCGCCGTTGGAAGCATCGCTGAAAAAGCGGTGTTCAAGCTGCTCGGCCGCGAACTCATCACCGGAGCGCTCATGGGGATTATATGTGGTATAATTATCGGCTTCTGGGCAAAAATCGTCGTCGGCCCCGGAGGTGATATCCCGGCCATTTATCTGGCGTTTACGGTCGGCGTTTCCTTGTTCAGCGCCATGATGTTTGCTGCGGTATTCGGCGCGTTAGCGCCGTTGCTGCTCAACCGGATGAAGGCCGATCCCGCTGTGGCCTCCGGACCATTTGTTACAGCATCCAACGATATCCTCGCGCTGTTGATCTATTACGGGGTGACGGTTTGCCTGATTGCGCTCCGCACCTCGCTCTCCGCCTCATGAAGATCGAGCGCGCCATCGCTATTCCGCTGGCCTGTCACCCCTATTCCAGCACCTCGCAGATTGTTCACTGGCTCACCCGCCATCACGGGAAAATATCCACCTTGCTCAAGGGAGCCATGCGGCCTAAAAGCCCGTTTCTGGGGGAATACGACCTGTTCTGCACCAGCGAACTGCTCTATTTCGCCAAATCCGGACGCACACTGCATACCGGAAAGGAGTGCGCCATGCTGCAACGGCGCGACGCCTTCCGCTCGGACTGGAGAGCCATGCAGGCGGCATCCTACCTTTCTGCTCTGTTTGACCGGACCACGCCGGAAGAGGCCCCCCACCCCGAACTGTTCGAACTGTACGAGGAGTTGATCGACCTTGCTGAATCATACGGCGGCCATCCTCCTTTTCTGGTATGGGCCGAGCTCAGGTGTTGCACACTTTTTGGTCATTCACCCCGGCTCACGGACTGCCTGCTGTGCGGCGCTGCAAACCACTTGCGATTCTGCGCATCACAGGGAGGTGTGGTGTGCGCCTCGTGCTCAAAAACCCGGAAGCTGCCCGTTCTCGAATGCCCGCCTGATGTACTCGCCATGCTTCAAACCTGGCAACGGGCTGACCATCCTTCAGGCGTGGTCAAGACGGTGCTTAACGAGCGGCAGGCCGCTGCACTTCATGCCATCATGGGCACCTTCACGATGTATCAATTCAACCTGCCGCCCGAACTGCGCGATGCCGCGTTGTACTAATTGATCGCATGGGTCCGCAGCTCATCCTCACTGCGCTCCGCGTCCTCAATCAGTTCATTCTCCGGTTGCCCTTCTCCAAATGTAAATGGCTTGCGCAACACGACCTGTTTCAGCAACGGGGCGGATTCGAAGAAGTTCCATATAGTAATGATCGGAGCACGCTGCATGTTGATGTATGCATTGGGCTGAAAGGCCCAAAGGGTCATATTCGGCAGCACTCGCTGGCGGGCAAACAGGTCGGGACGTTTCTGCCCCATATTCTCCTGCATGCTGAGAACTTCCCATTCGCCGGCCGCTGTGGTTTCACCGACCGCGCTGCGGAGACACAGCGCAAAAAAACTGCCCTGGCGGGTAGGGGCAAGTTCCACTTCCCACACATGTTCCCCGGGAACCACAGACAGACGGTGCACCGTCAGTCCATTCTTTCCTTCCCCCTCGGCAACAACCCTGTCGTCGAGCTTCAACCGGTATCTGGCCAGCGCATGAATACCCAACAGGGCATTTGTCGGTTCCTCATGGAGCCATATCGCATCTTTCGCCGCCTGCGCCGCAGGTTCAAATGAGCTTCGCGCCAGCTGCACATACCCATCACGCACGGCGTCAAATCCTTCGGCATTCTCGCGGTATCCGAGAGCCCGGACATTCAACAGGTCACTCCAGGGCTGATCTTTATAGCGCTTGGCAAAAAAGTCCATGCGGGCGCCCGCATCCTTGAACAATCCATCCCGCTCCAGCATGAGCAGCTGCGCCATCAGGCCTTGGACCTCAAACCGGTCATTCGGTCGCGCCAGAAGCCCGGCTGTGTCAGCCGGCAACGGCACGGGGGCCGTTTTATCGGCGTACCAGTAGACCATGCTCGACATGTAGCCTTTGGCATGGTTCTGATCACCGAATTCAATCCCGGCCCGGAAGGAATGGTCAAACGCCACGGCATCCAGCATGTGCAGCCGATACTGGTCTGTGCGCATGGCTCCCTTTTCAATCAATCCATGAAAAGGGAGATCGAACAGACTTGTATAGTAATATGCTCCGTTAAAATAATCCTCCAGGCCGGTACCCAGCTGTGGCGGCTGCACCCCGGGATCGGGTTCGATAAACTCGTCGCCCTCCAGGATCGTCCAGCTCCCATCCTGCCCGATGGCCGAAAGGAAACACCCCACATAGTGGCCGGCGCCATCGACCTCCACAAACTCAAGGGGGCGGCCGGTCCGGGTCGAAGCGTTCCATTTTGCATGAAATGTTCGGCTCAATCCCTCATTGCTTTTCCTGTTGCCCTGCGCACCGACCGACAGCGAAATGGGGTGTCCGGAGAGATTTTTTATTTCGCACCGTGCACCGCGCAGGTAGGGCATCGGAAAACGGCATACAAACGCATTATCCACCCGGCCCAACGGCAGCGAAGAATAGGAGCGGAAATACCACGGATTGCAGAAAAAATCCCCCAGCGGAACATCGACGGACGGTTTATCCGAGCCATCCCAAAAGAGCTGCAGCCTCAATCCACGCAGGAGTTCCTGCGCCAAGGCCTCGCCGGCGACAGGCTCATCAATGCGGATACAGAATGATTTCAGCAGCCCCGCATCTCTATCTTTCCAGAAGGCGATCGATTTTCCGGGAGCCAACAGGCTGGATGCAGCATCCTTGAGCATGTCATGCACCGTATTTTCAAGGATCTCGTCGTTGGCATCAAAAACAGCATTAACTGCGCTCACAAGATTGCTTTCAGCCGGAGACAGCTGTGCGGGGAAGCTCTGAACAGCCTCCGGCTCCATATCGAGCTTCGTAAAGTTGATCTGATAATAATTGCGATGCCTGGACGTGAGCACATCGCGGGAAATCATCTCGATCCTGAGATGTTTGCTGAAGGGGATCGGCATCAGGCAGTAGCGACCGCCACCGGATTTCCCGGAAAGCGGAGCAACAAATGGAAAACATTCACCGAACAGATCATCCTTCGCCAGATCAAGTCGGGGCTTCTCCTCACCGTCAAAGAAAAATAGCCACCGCTCAGCAGCGAAGCTCGCAATCCAGAAGCGCGACACATAGCCGGGCCCTTCTGCGTCGAAAATGGTAATGCGTTGATTGCCCATCGATTTTGGATAGACCATCCAGTCCTGGTTTCCGCCGGTCCGATCATATGAACTTTCCATGAAAGAGTTTCCCAGCGGGGCCTCGGCAAAGGTCGTCACATTGGTCATCCGTTCCAGTAGCAGCGCAAGATCAACCCGCTCCGCGGAGGTCCGTTTGGAAGGCTTTGAACAGCCTGCTGAAAACAGCAGAACCGCACTCCATAGAAGAATCAAACATCGCGTCATACGACCATCTCCATTCTCTTATTTCCTGCGGCGAGACGTGATCATCCGCATCACCGAGAACATGGGATAAACAATCCGGTAGTGCGGTAAAAGGGTTTTCATGGCCAGGTACCGCAGCTTCCCGGTGAAAGAGCTCATGGCCCAATAGTCCTTCGGATAATCCTCAACCGGTTTTGAATCGATTGCTTCTGCAAGCCGCACTATGGCCTCGTACAGCCTGAATGCGGAGTGTCGTTCCGGTGCGTTGTATTCGGCAACAAACCTGCGCATGCGTTCTGCATACCCCAGATACTCCTCATCACTCATCGATTGCAGGCATTCGTCCAGCTCCTCGAGTGACGCAAAGTTCCTGTAGTCAATAAAGCAGTCCGGCGGCACCAGCTCTTCAATGTTGCTACACCCGTAGTAGACCGGAATGGTAAGCGATGACATACAGTCGAGAATCTTCTCCGTCAGGTATCCCTTCGTCCAACATGGGTGATAGGTATTTTCAAAACACAGCGCATATCGATACCGGGTAAATGTTTCGGCCTTGTCGTCCGCAACCCCCCGGTAGTTGGGCGTTTCCATGGCGGGCTTGCCAAATACATCCATCCGCGTCCTTGCATGGTCATGAAACCAGCGCGCCACCTTGCGCCGCTCGGAATAGATCTCCTCTGCGGCCAGAGAATACTTATCCCCGCACACCTGGCAGATCGCCCGCTCGCGACAACTCGGATCGGGCTTTTCTTCGAGCGGCCTGACGCCGTAGTCTGAACAATAAGGCAGGTCGAAATAGGCACCGGACTCGAAGGTGAAGGCCGACGAAGTCTCGGTCAGATACGTATTCCACGTCAGGATGCCGTCAAACTGCCGCCACACACGCTCGGTATATTGCATGGGGTCTACCGATACAGGCTCGTACATATACAGTACACGCCGGGCATTCGGGCAGATGTTATCGTGCTCACGGCGGTTGTATACATATTCATTGAAATATACCACCACATCGGCATGGGATTGCAGTTTCCTGCTCCAGATCACCTCATAGCTGCGGTCGGGAGCCGGAATAGCCGGCAGCACATCGGCCGGCATGTTGTGATTGCGATAAATGATATTAATCCGCAACATGGGCGCTGTTCCTCGTTTTCCAGACCACAGCCAACGCACCGATCAGAATGACGCATCCCGCCAACTGCAGATTAAAGTAAAGGCGAGATGGGGAATAACGCAGTTCGACCTTGTGTTCACCGGGCGGAACAGCCACGCCCTGGCAGAGAAAATCGACGCGCTCCATCTCTACTCTTTTTCCGTCCAGGGTCGCCTTCCAGGAGGGGTCGTATTTTTCTGCAATCCGAAGGATAGTCGGCACATCCGCCTTGACGGTTAACCGGGTACTGCCGGGACGGCTGGATACGACCTCCACATCACCGACTTGACCGGTCCCCTCCAGCACCGGAAGACCTGAATCCTCGGGCAGATGGACGGTGTTCAGGTTGGACAGGGATTCAGTCAGCATGGAATCCCGGGTTGTTTTTCGGCTGCTGGAAAACAGGGCGTAGCGCGGCAGGCTGTCCTGCAGCTCGTAGAGTGCAAGCTGTCCGTCCTTTCGCAGGATGACATCAAATTCACCATGCCCGGCATCAACGAGTCCGTAAGAAAGTACCTTCCGGCACCCTGCCGGCTTGAGTTGGCTTTCCACACTGCTTGGGCCCAGCACATATTTGACAGCGGAAAACCTCCACATATTCAAGGGATTTTGCTGCCCGGCGACCAACAGGCTTTTATAATCATTGGCCATGCGTGGCATCTGGGTAAAATTAAAGGTGGGAATTCTGTTATACGGCATCAGGTAGGTGATCCATATATTGTTGATGCCATCCTGCGA
>JBNKVA010000005.1:0-41224 GCA_050298955.1 Pontiella sp. | reverse complement strand
CGCATTCGGGGCCTGGTATTCCGAAAAGGTCGGTTCACACAGTTATTTTATCGAACCGGACGATACCCACATGGGCCGCCAGTGGAGCTGGGCCCAGGTGATGGCGGGGCATCCCTATCTGCGCTCCATTGCCACGCAGGTCTCGCTCGGGGCCGACCAGATCGACCTGCTGATGGACCAGGATCAGTCCATGCCGGCGGCTCCCCGCCAATGGGCCGAGGCGCTGGACCCGATCCTGCATATGATCGGCAAGGGCATCATTGCCCCGCCGCGCCGCGATCAGTTGAAGAATATTTCGCCGGTGATGCTGCAGATCGATGATGCGGTGGGAGAGGTGGTATGGGGCGGTCCGAGTGAGTATACCGACATTCGTCCCTACAACAAGGATGCCCGCTGGTGGGCGCTGCATCCGGTTGATGACTATGATTTCACATCCTATCTCTGGGGCAGCGACCAGCATTTCTTCGGTCAGATTCCTTCGCTGGATCACGGGTATGGCTATGTGGGCATTCTTCCCGGTAATATCAGCTATGCCAACACCAACCGCTGGAATGAAATCTATACCGGCGACGGAAACACCTTCCATCACAACGGCACCACCTATGTGAAAAACAACGTGAGTGATATGTATGCCCTCAAGGCGGACATGCTGGCGGACATGGATGCGCAGGCCGACAACCTGCCGTTCCGGATTACCGGTCATGTCTATTCGCAGGTATCCGAACAGGATAACGGCTCGTTCCACATCCTGCTGGTGGATCCGGAATTCCTGAAGCCGCACGATCGCACAGCCACCATCCTTTCGCAGTTGCCCTATAAGGTAAAAATCAAAGACCGCTTAACCGGTATTACGCTGGGTTCGCTGGATCCGAATGCAAGTCTGCAGGTTCCCGTTCCCGCAGCAGCACTGCGCGTTTTGGAGATATCATTTGATGACGGTCTGGCAAATCACAATCCGGTTTTCACTGAAAATCCTGTTATGGCCGCACATGCAACCGAGGGTCACATCTATCAGGCAGACCTTACAGATTGGGCTGTGGATGCAGATGGAGACTTCCTGAACTTCTCGAAAATTGACGGACCTTCATGGTTGGGCGTAGCAACAAATGGGATGCTCTCCGGCATGCCCATGAGTACAAACGTTGGATTAAACCAGTTCACCGTACAGGTTTCCGATGTAAATGGCGGGAGCAGTACCGCCGAGTTGCAGGTTTCGGTTTATCCTGCTGTCTCCGGTCCGTTAAAGTTGATCGTTGGTTGGGATTCATTTGATGGAATCTCCTGGGGTGGCGGAACCGCGGTAGCACCTGTAACTACTGAGGGAGCTTCGGGATCCATGACAGCCATCTATGGTAACGGAGCCTCTGGCGGTGACCTGAGCACAGTCAGTTGGTCTTCAAATATCGGATCATCATCCGGTACATGGGGAGGACTTGAGGCCGGTGCTTCTACACAACTGTCTGACGGTACTGGAAACTATGTTGTCAGAAGTGGTAACAACAGTGGCGCTGTAGGTTCCTACCTGGACTTGAATACATTTGATATCACCATTACCGCCGGTGCAAATGCTCTGAATCTTTCAAACCTGGTTTTTGATGGATGGAAGAACTGGGGCGGTAACTCCGTAGGGATTGGTTTGGAATATACCGGTGGCGACCTCGTTGGGGTAACTGCAGGTACGACCCTAACGCAGGCTATGGTTTATGATGGTGGCGTCAACGTACAAACCACATCAACCCCTGGCGTGAATAGCTTTGATCTTACGGCATTTGCGGACTCAGATCTGGCTGCTGGACAATCTGCAACCTTCCGTCTCTATGCCGGAGGCGATAATGGCAATGAATTTTATCTGGATAACTTTGCTATTCTCGGAGCGACGGAAGGAAGCATCCCTCCACTAACCATCTGGAAGGCTGAAAACTTCACACCAGCGGAGTTGTCTGATGCCAACGTCTCCGGCGATGCCGCGACTCCGATGGATGACGGGATTCCGAACCAGGTGAAGTATGTGCTGAACCTGGACCCCTGGGTGCCCGACGGTATCGAGGCCGGCTGGATGGATTCAAACTACTGGGTGGTCGGGTTTGACCGGAACGTCAATGCGACCGACGCCGACCTGTATCTGGACATGACCGACGATCTGGTTGGCGGAACGTGGCAGGAGATCGCCCGCAGTATCGGCGCATCCGCCATGACCGCCACGAACAGCGCGGTGATCCTGCAGGATATGCCCGGGCAGGCTAACGGGGTACAGGTCCGCGTGCCGTACAGTCTGGATGTACTGACGAACGGCTTCTTCCGCTTCCGCGTGCTTCTCCAGTGAGCAACCGGGTGGATACGTTGCAGACAACACCGTGTCGCCTGATGTGGTACGTTATGAGCCATGCGATATTGGCTGCACCCTATGTCAACCGGGGGAAATGAATATTGATTTGCCACCATGAATGAAAGGACGCCAAGGACATGTTGAAAGTAATGAAGTGCAATGATCGGAAAAATACTGCAGCACACCTGATCAAGGCATGTTTTCTGGCGCTGTTTATTGTTGGCTCCGGGGAGGCCGATGCCCGTTCGACGGTATCATTCAATTCGGGGTGGAAATTTACGAAAGGAAACCCTGCAGCCGCCTTTGAGCATGTGCTCATGGAGGAAATCGGAACGGTTCAGGGTGAAAACAACTGGTACTACGGCTACAGCACGGCCAATACGGGGGGGCGGACGGGGTTGATGGGTTTTGATGCCGAATGGTATTCGTACATGTCGGCCTGGTGTTATCCCGTTAACAACGGGGCGTGCTATATCACGGATGGACGGCATATTTCCGCGGGCAGGGGGCCCGATGACTTTACAGTCAAAACAGCCTTCGCGAATAATAATATTCCCCGCATCGAGTGGATTTCGCCCTATACCTCTGCCACGGCGATTGAGCTCTCTTTTACGGCGATGTTCAACCAAGACGGTAATCGGGTGCGCGTTCTCAAGAACGGCGTGCCGGTTTGGGAAAGCCCGGACATGGTGCAGTATCGGGAAAAGCCTTTTATCGTTCCGTTGAGTGTCGGTCAGGGCGACATTATCACCGTCATGGGTTCGGTCTATTCAAGCAACTGTCAGCTCAGCCTGCATTACCTGACCATAGCGGACGCGGCCGCGGATACGGATGCGCCGGTGGTTCCCGCCTTTGATGATGCGGGGTGGGAGGACGTCATGCTGCCCTATGAACCGGTGGTGAATCAGGTTTATGCAGACTGGCCGGCCTATCATTACCGCGGCGTCATGTGGTACCGGAAATCCTTTAATCTGGACTCCGGCTATGCCGGTAAAAAGCTTTTCCTGGAGTTTGAAGCGGCCAATCTGGTGGCTGAGGTGTGGATCAACGGTACAAAGCTGGCAACCCATTACAATTCATTTTTCCCCTTCACCGTGGATATTACCGATTATGCATATACAGACGGCACGCCAAATAATATAGCAGTAAAAGTTGATGGCCGTGAAGATGAGGACATTCCTTCATGGTCGGTTTTCGGCGGAATTACCGGAGATGTTCATCTGCATGTCACGGATAAGCTGCATATCACCGATGCAGTGCGTGCCGGCAAGGAAGCCGGCGGCGGCATTTTTGTGCGCTACCCCTCGGTCAGCAACACGGTGTCCGAGGTGATGGTGCAGACTCATGTGACGAACGAATACCCGGTGGCCCAAACCTGCACCGTGGAAACCCGGATCTTTGACACCAATCAGGTACAGGTGGCCTTTATGACCCAGGAACAGGTCATTCCGCAGGGGGGTGATTTTGCGTTTGTGCAGAACACAAGCATCAGCAATGTGCATCTGTGGAGCCCGGAATCACCCTATCTCTATACGGTAGATACGAAGGTGCTGGCCGACAGCACCGTGATCGATACCATGTCCACCCGCATCGGTATCCGTTCCATCTTCTTTTCAAAGGCGGAAGGATTCAAGCTGAACGGCCAGCCGTATCGTTTCCGCGGAGCAAACAGCAATACAGCCTATCCATACATCGGTGTGGCCGTCAGCGATGAAGCGATTTACCGCGACCTGAAGCGGCTGCGGGAACTGGGCTTTAATTATCTGCGGCCGTCGCCGGAATTTCGTCCATGCGACCCCGCCTATCTCAAGGCCTGTGATGAACTCGGCCTGCTGCTGCTGGATCCGATCTCGGCGGCCACATGGAACAATACCACACTATTTAAGGAGCGCTGCTATCAGAATATGCGCGACCTGATCCGGCGCGACCGCAACCATCCCTGTGTGATCGCATGGGAACTTTCGCTGAATGAACAGTGGTGGGATGATCCCGACTTTTCACCTACGGCCAACGCTATCGGCCATGCGGAATACCCCGGCGACCAGTGCTATACTGCAGCTTGGAAGGATGGCGGTAAATACGGGGAACCGGCAGAGTTTGATATCCATATCGCGACCCCGGGTGCAGGTGCGCGTACCTATACCGGCCCACTGCCGTTGATTGTCAGCGAACATGGACATTGGGAATATGTCACTGCCGGTGTTGATGTGGATAGCGACTGCGTCCGTAAGGATGGCGAACTTCCCATGCTCAGTCAGGCGTTCAACCACATGCAGTCGCATAACCTGAATCTGGAGCAGCCCTATATCGTGGGTGACGGTGTTTTCACTGCCGTTGACTATCTGGCCTTCGACTCAGGCATACTGGACTTCTTCCGCCTGCCCAAATTTTCCGCCTACTTCTGGCAGAGCCAGCGCGACCCGTCGCTGCTGCTGCCCGGTATCGATTCAGGACCCATGCTCAAGATTGCCAGTTACTGGAAGGCTTCGTCGCCGTCCGATGTGACGGTCTTCAGCAACTGCGAAGAGGTGAAGCTGTATGTAAACAATGTGCTGGTGGATACCCGCACCCCGGATGTGAATACGAATGCCACTTATGTGGCCCATCCGCCGACCACCTTCAGCAATGTGGTCTTTTCCGCCGGCGAGCTGAAGGCCGAAGGCTACATCGGCGGCCAGCTCGTTTCAACGGATATCGTGAACACACCGGGGGCGGCCACGCATTTGGAACTGTCGATCGCGGCCGAAGAGCTGGCATCGGATGGGGATGTTTCGCTGGTGCATGTTTCGGTTCTCGACGCGAATGGGACCGTGGTTCCGGACAACAATGTTGCGGTTACCCTGCAGGTGACCGGAGGCCCCGCGTTTATTATCGGGTCGAACCAGATGATCGCAGAAGCCGGCATAGCCGGTTTCCTGATCCGTACGGACGGCAATGCAGGAACGGTTTCCCTGAGTGCAACTGCATCCGGTCTTACCGCGGATGCGGCAACGGTTGAGTCGGTGGACGCGGCAAGCAGCAATAACCCGCCGGCTTTCATAATCGATCCGATCAACGGGGTTTATGCGCGGCAGGGCGACAGCTATGGCGGAACGCTGGCGGGAACTGCAAGCGATCCCGATGCAGGGAATGTGCTGACCTATACCAATGCCGCCGGCCCGGGCTGGCTCTCCATTGCGTATGACGGTGAGCTTTCCGGAACGCCGGGCGCATCCGATGTCGGAACCAACATCTGGTCGGTTCAGGTTTCCGATGGAAACGGCGGAATTGATTTGGCAGACTTCAAGGTTATTGTAGAGCCCGTCACATCCAATTCAGCTGCCATACCGGCCGATCGGGATCAGCCTTATCCCCAGTGGCTTATCGATAATTACAACGATATTGATACCCGGCGCGCAGCGATGCCGCGCGATCTGGTCAACGTGGCGTTCGTGGGTGATTCCATTACCTACGGCTGGCTGACATCGGGGCTCAGCGTGTGGAATGAGACCTTCAACACGCCGGGCAATCTGCTGTACAGCTGCAACCTGGGCGTTTCCGGAGATCGGACGGAGCATGTGCTCTACCGTGTTCTTTCACAGGCCGAAGGGGGCCGCGGCGACTTTGACGACCCGGACTTCGCACCCAAGGTGATTGTGCTGAAGATCGGGGTTAATAATGGTCAGAGCACGGAAGATACGGCTGAAGGGATTCACGAGGTGGTGAGCAAGCTTCTTATCAGGGAGCCGCAGGCGCGGGTTTTGCTGCTATCGGTTCTTCCCACGTCATATGCCAGTTATGACCCCCTTAATGCGATCATCTCGCAGTATCCGATCGAACCGTCGTTTGCGGGGCGGGTGGTGTATTATGACTTGAATGCGCATTATCGGCTATCGAACGGGGATCAGGATGCACAGTATTTTCAGGATGGGGTCCATCTCAATGAAGACGGTTATGTGGTCTGGCGTGATGCGATTGTTCCTGTGCTGAGCGGATTGCTGACGGAAAGTGAAGATCCCTCGTTCCTCGTTGATCCGCTCCTCGGCGAGGATGCATATGCCGAGCTTGCCTATGCCGGCAGTCTGTCAGGCCTTGCCGTTGACCCGAACCGTGATCCGTTGACGTATTCGCTGGTGTCCGGTCCGCCCTGGCTGACCGTGGCGCCTGACGGCACGCTCGGCGGTACGCCGGCGGTAACGAATATCGGCCTGAATACCTTTGTCGTCCAGGTCGCGGATGGAAACGGGGGCAGCGACACGGCCACCCTTAAAATCAATGTGCTGCAGAATATCTCGTCTCTCCTGGTGGTTGGTAACGAGGATTGGCCGGTAACCTGGGGCGGTGCTGCAAAAAGCAGCAGTGCATCCTATCATTCTGCTCCGAGCCTGCTGTCCGGTCAGGTGACCGTCTCCTCCGGTTGGAATGAAGCGTATCATTGGCAGCAGCCGATCTACTATGGATGCGTGGACGGGACCTTCGGTTCCAGCTTCGGTGCCGATGCGATCACCAACCAGTATGCCGGGTCCGCGTTGAGTGCATCCACCAACACGTCGTACATTGATTTCACGGTGACTACCGGAAGTGAAGATGTGCATCTCATCTCCTTCCACTTTGATGCCTATCGGCAATACAGCGGCAACACGTCCGGCTATACGCTCGAAATTCTTCCGGGCGGAGCATTGACGAACCAGGTCATAACAAACAACAGCAATGCGTTTCCGGTGCAGGGTGGACTCCCGACCACCGGAACAGTGGCGGTCGATTATTTCGATGTTGATGTCAGTCTGTTGGAGCTGATGAACGGGACTCGGATACCGGCCGGTCAGAGCGTGACGTTCCGTCTGACCTATGATGCCGGTCAGCAGTGGTACGGCGGTTTACTGGATAACATAGCAGTCGTTGCCGGTATCGGAGGAGGGGAGCCCGCTCCCTTCGATGCCTGGGTGGACCTTAACTTTACGCCCGAACAGTTATCGGATCCAAATATATCCGGTCCGGTGGCAACTCCTTCCGGAGACGGTATTCCAAACCTGGTTAAGTATGTGTTGAACCTGGATCCGTGGGTGACCGGTGGCATCGAACCCGGCTGGCCGGATTCAAACGACTGGGTGGTCGGGTTCGACCGGAATACAGATGCCTATGATGTAAATCTCTATCTGGACATGAAAGATTCACTGACAACGGGAATCTGGCAGGAGATTGCACGCAGCATCGGTGCCGCCGCCATGACTGCAACCAACGGTGCGTCGGTACTGCACGATATTCCTGGTCAGACAAACGGCGTGCAGGTTGCGGTACCGTTGGGTACCAATGCCTTCTTCCGCTTCCGCGCCGAGCAGAACTAAGCGCCCCCCGGTCTGTTGGAATGGCTTGGAACAATAATGCATCAGCCCGATTCATGTATGTCATCATCGGGGCTATGAATAATTCGGGATGGGTGGAAGAGATCTGTTCCGGGGGCTGTATTTATACATAGAAGTTCCATGGCGACGGTTGATCGCCCCCTTTTATCAAGGGGGAGTGAACGAGGATGAGCGAAGAATATAAAAGGATGAATGATGATTTACCAGCACCAGCTAAGGGAGGCAGGGTCCTGTTTAAGCGATGTTATGAACGGTTGTATAAAACGTATAAACCGGAAAAAGACGCTTCTTACCTGGCTTCTTTTTGTTATTTCGCTGTCGCTTCAGGTACCTGCCGAAGACACCCAGTATATCGGCCTTGCGGCTCAGGGAAAGCATGGGGAAAGGGTGTTTAATCCGAATCCGGGGGCGCAGTGGTACCGGAACGGGAACATGGGCCTGTTCATCCATTGGGGCATAGCCTCGGTTTCCGGGGTGGAGCTGTCGTGGGGTATGCTCAGGGATTCGTGCGAGCTGAAATGTGCCCCTGAAAATGCAGATGTCTGGCCGGTGGAAAAATACTATGCGCAGGCCGGGCGGTTTAATCCGGATAACTTTGATCCCGACACCTGGCTTGCGGCTGCGAAGAAAGCGGGCATGACCTATGCGGTGCTGACGACCCGGCATCATGACGGATTCGCATTGTGGCCGAGTGAATACGGCGACCTGAATACAAAGAACTACATGGGTGGCCGCGATCTGGTAGGGGAGTATGTTGCGGCCTGCCGGCGCCAGGGCATAAAGGTGGGACTCTACTACTCACCGCTCGACTGGCATTTCTGTCCGGAGGGATATCCATGGGCCGGTTATCCGCGCGGGGATAAAGAGTTTACCTATTCGTTCATTTCGAAGCAGAAGGGCATCCCGAAGCCCGAGGGGCCTCCGTATTCCGCGGAGATGCAGAACATCTTCGATACCTATTTCTATCCGTATGTGAAGGGGCAGGTGCGTGAGTTGATGACCCGCTATGGAAAAATCGATCTGATCTGGTGGGACGGATTTGACTGGCCGAACGGACTGGATGTCCACAAGGAAGACCTGCTGGGTATGGTACGCGAGCTGCAGCCGCAGATTGTGATGAATCCGCGCTACGATACCTGGCCTAGCGGATATAAGGGCGGCGACTTCGCAACGGTTGAAGGCGCGATGGCGAAGCATCGTCCGGAGGCGGAGGTTTGGGAGCGCTGCGCCAATCTGCGCGGCTACTGGGGCTATACGCCGACCATTTCCGATGACCAGGGGCAGTCGCCGGCGGGTGTGATCGAGGAGTATGCCCGCATCCGTACCTGGGGCGGCAACAGCCTGCCGAATATCGGACCGAAATCCGATGGAACCCTTCCGCAGTATTTCTATGATCTGTGCGATGCGTTGGCGGAATGGCGTTCCTGCAACGGAGAGGCGTTTGACGGTACGTCTGCGGGTCCGTATCCCGAACAGTCCAGCCGTCCGGTGACCACGCGTGGAGACGACATTTGGTATGTGCTCTCCGACCCGGTGAAGTACCCGTGGCGCTGGTCGAAGGAGATGCAGGTCCCGCAGCCGGGCGATAAGATCATTGAGTTGAAAAGCGACCGGAAGGTGAAGAGTGCCACCCTGCTGAAATCCGGGGAGCCTGTGGATGTGAGTGTTAAAGGCGATACCGTTACGCTGAACATACCCGCGAACAAGGCCGATACGATGCAGGATGTGGTTAAGGTGCGTTGGGAGTAGCTCTGCAACCGGACTGGATTGAACGAAAGCAGGAAAGCGCGGTCATGAGAATAAGTGCAGTGTTGTTTCTGGTGGGGATGCTGTCGCTGAACGTATTCGGCGGAACCGAGGAGTTTGTGCCCAACATGGGCGGGTCGGTTGCTGAAAACAAGAACCCGGATGCCCGCTGGTTTTATGAAAAAGGCAATCTGGGGCTGTTCCTGCATTGGGACTTTGCCGCTCTGACCGGACTGGATATTTCCTGGGGCATGTATGCCGACTTTGGCAAGCTGTTCAAGGATCCGTCCATGTGGCCGGTGCAGGACGTGCCGATGGGGGCGTGGAGCCGGGAGCATTATTACTCCTTTGCTGCAGCGTTCAACCCGCAGCACTATGACCCGGACAAATGGATGAAGGCGGCGGCCGATGCGGGCTTTACCTATGTGGTGCTGACCACCCGGCATTGCGACGGGTATGCCATGTGGCCGAGCGACGTGGGCGATCTCAGCACGAAAAACCATATGCATGGGCGTGATCTGGTCCGGCCGTATGTGGAGGCGGCCCGCCAGCACGGCCTGAAGGTCGGGTTCTATTACAGCCCCTCGGACTGGTGGTTCAAAGGCGAAAGCTGGCCGAACCGCGCCTATCCCTATGCGGATCCGGAGTTTAAGCATCTGCCGTTCCTGCCGGCCAACAAAGGAAAGCTCGGAGATAAATTCGTCAAGGATTCGCCGGAGGTGCTACAGGAGCGGTTCGAGGAATTTCATGCGTACATTAAAGCCCAGTTGACCGAGCTGATGACGCGTTACGGCAAGATCGACCTCATCTGGTACGACGGATTCGACTGGCCGGGCTGCGTGGACATCCATCGGGAGGAGATGCTGGCCTATGTGGCTTCGCTGCAGCCGGGTATCATTCAGAACTGCCGGTACGACCAGTGGGTAAATGGCTTCGCGAACAGCGGCGGCAATTTCCAGACATGGGAGAATAAAATGCCCATATCCCGTCCGGATACAGCGTGGGAGCATTGTCACCCGTTGACGCAACAGTGGGCCTATCATCCTTCCGATGAATCCAGATGCCGTACACCGGCCGGGGTAATGGCCCGTTATGCGGAGGTGCTGGCCTGGGGCGGAAACTACCTGCCGGACTTCGGTCCCCGTCCGGACGGGGAGATGCCGTCCAGCTATTATGCATTGTGCGAGGCGCTCGCTTCCTGGCGTTCGAAAAACGGAGAAGCCTTCGAGAGTACAAAACCGCTGGATGTCGATTGGCATGCCATCAGCAACGTGCCGCTGCTTGCGGGCAAGGACGGGACCGCCTGGTACGCCGTGTACTGCGATCCGGCCGTATACTGGAGCAAGGACTGGATCGGAAAAGACAATGAGCTGAACAAAAAGGATTACACGATCAAGATTAAAACGGATCGCACGCCCGGATCGGTTGTTCTCCTTGAAGATGGGAAGGCCCTTCCGTTTGATCTGAAGGACGGACAGCTGACCATCACGATTCTGAAAGGGCGTGTGAAGCGTTACTATGCATCGGCGGTAAAAATCCTGTGGTAGCACAACGCGCCTTTGGAAACGTTCAGATCCCGGCTCGACCGAGTCGGAATATTACCACTCACCGTAAAACCTGGTGCAGATGACGAGGGTCGGAACGGCGCCGGCTTCCGGTGAGCGCGTTGCTTTCCTTACAGTTTGATGCCGATCCATCCACCCGCAACACGTTGGAGTAAATAAAAGCAGTTTAACGTAATAAACCGGGCGGTTGAACGGTATATGTGTTTACAAACCGCATTGACTTATGATTTGGAGATTTAGCTGAAATGCCACATTCAGAAAAACAGAAAAGACGTGATTCCGGTTGCTTCCGGATGGTGCAGGGCCTGACCCTGTGCAGGGTATGTAACTCATTAGCCGGTCTGCTGCTGCTATCATGCGGCTGGTCTGCCGGTGCGGCCAGAGCAGATGAGGCCCGCATCGTTCCGATGAAGGAACTAACCGGCGTGGCCAGCCGGGATCTTCCGGATTATATCCCGGCCAATGATTACGAACAGCGGCTGGCCTGGTGGAAAGAGGCAAAATTCGGGATGTTTGTCCACTGGGGTGGTTTCTCACATCTGGGTGGCGTGTGGAAGGGCAACGAGGCTCAGTCACCGGCGCTCATGCAGCTGCAGATGAAGATTCCCATGCAGGAATACGCCGATGCGATCAAGGGGTTTCATCCCGATAAATTCAATCCGGACCAATGGCTGGATCTGATGGAGCAGGCGGGCATGAAGTACATCGTGATCACGGCCAAGCACACCGAAGGGTTTGCGATGTTTGATTCGGAAGTTTCCGGTTACAACATAACGGATCATACCGGGTTCGACCGCGATCCGATTGCCGAGTTGGATGCGGCCTGCGTCCGGCGCGGTGTTCCGATGGGGTTCTATTATTCCCAGAACTGGGATCTGGAAAGTCCCGATGCCCTGTGGGGCGGCAAGGCGTTCAATGCCTGGGACTATGACCGCGATGCGGCGGTACCCGAGCGGTATTACAAGGAAAAGTGCCGCCCGCAGATCGAAGAGCTGTTGACGAAATATCATCCGAAGATCTTCTGGTTTGATGTTCCGATCCCGGTTTTCCCGAAAGAATACGGGTTGGATATCCTGGACCTGATCAAAAGCCATAATTCCGATATCCTGGTGAACAACCGTGTGTATACCGGCGGCTATACAGCCGGCACGTATCAGGGGGACTTTGATACGACAGAACAGCAGTTGCCGCATTATAAAATGAAACGCCCGTTCGAAACCTGCTCTACCATTGCCAAGCACTGGGGGTGGAGCGATCAGGATGACTATTCGCGCACGTCCCGGGATCTGGTGGAAGAGCTGGTGCATGTGGTGAGCATGGGCGGAAACTATCTGTTGAATGTCGGCCCGAAACCTGATGGCACCATTGATCCGCGCCAGGTCAAACTGCTTCAGGAGGTGGGAGCCTGGATCAAGGTGAACGGCGAATCCATCTACGGCGCGGATTGCAGTCTGTTCAATACCTATCAGTTTAACTGGGGCAGAAGTACGACGAAGGGCAGCAAGCTCTATTTCCACGTATTCGATGAGCCGGCAAGTAAGACCGTGCTGGTGCCGGGAGTCGGTAGTCCCGTCAGAAAGGCGTATTGGCTGGATACGGGCAAGCCGGTGGACATCTCAAGGGTTGATAAGACCGACTATCGCGTCAAGGTTTCGCTGAAAGGACAGCGTCTGCCGCGCGTCTTCTGTCTGGAGTTTGAGGGCTCCCCGGAAATTCAAAAGATTCGCACGATCGATTCCTCGGATTTAACATCCACGTTGAGCCTGATGGAAAGTAATCCCGGCAACGGCGTAAATGTGCATGATCTGTG
Source organism: Pontiella sp. (assembly GCA_050298955.1). Classification (GTDB taxonomy): domain Bacteria; phylum Verrucomicrobiota; class Kiritimatiellia; order Kiritimatiellales; family Pontiellaceae; genus Pontiella. Next base: position 28,435 of record JBNKVA010000005.1, on the reverse strand, counting down.
GGGCGAATGGACCCGCAAGGTATCAAACTGGAAACGGCCGGATCAAAGCATGGGCTGGACGTTCCGTGTGGTCGAACCGGCGCATTTTAAAATTAAACTTACATATGGCGCCGGACTGAGCAGCGATGGAAATACCTTCGACCTGAGCATCGGGGATCAAATACTGCCCGGGACGGTCAAGGTGACCAGCAGTGCGGGACGGGTGGTACGGAAACAGTATACCGCCGACCAGGTGGCGGTCGGTGAGCAGGATAAACAGGAAGATGCCGATCTTGAGAAGGATAACCGGATGACCACCGATGAACTGGGTACGGTGCATCTCGAGCCGGGAATCTTCGAAGTAAAGGTGACCGGCAGGGCATGGAAAACGCCCGGTGCCAATCTGATGAACCTGCGGTCGGTCTCGCTGGTTCCGGTCAGTCCTTAGCAATGCAACGAATGGGCCACCGGTCCTTGCCTCCATGAACATCTGGTTATGGCGACGTGCCTCTTCCTGATTGGGGACGGCATGTAGGTCGCCCTCCAGGCATCGACACAGCCCTCAATAGACTTTTCGTGCATTTATGTAGAACCTCGTCGTATTTAAACACTGTGCAACGCGCATGCGTCATGGATGAGACGATAGTTCGGATGAAATCACGCTGGATATGTAATTAAGGTTATGCGGTGTGTGCTGCCGCTTTTTCTTTTGGAGCGACCACTATCCGGCGTGGTGGACAGATTGCCGGGGTTTAAATACCTGAATTCAATGATTTGCGGGATGATTTCGCTGCTTAAACCTTTGCGGCCCCTATAATTGCAGCATGTCTTCATGCCAGTTTCCGAGGATAAACCAATCATTCCCGAGAAAAATCACCGCTGGAGAATAATTTCCCGAAAACTTGATCCAGGTGAAAGAAATCATAGGCCGGACCTGTATCTTAGTACAACCGTGGATCGAAAGGATCGGTTCCGGGCACCATAAACCGCTAATAATGCAGGAGGGAATGATGATACGTAGGTTCTGTTTGGTGGCAATTGGCGTGCTGTATGCCGGAGTGGCAGGCGCGGTGGTTGTGGGCAATGAAGACTGGGCGCCACCATGGGGCGGCACTCCAACAACAAATGCTGCAACGTTTGCGGATAATCCCGCCGAAATGACCGGACGAGTGATTGCAAGCTCGAATTGGGGTCAAGCGTATAAATGGGATGTGCCGCTATACTACGGCTGCATCGATGGAACGTTCGGCAGCAACACGACTGTTTCGGCGAATACGAATCAAGTGGATAATTCAGCCATTCAGGCACAGGACAACACTGCCTATGTCGATTTCGAATTGACGGCCGGTGGAGCGTACAACGTAACGCTAGATACCTTTCACTTCGATGCTTTTCGCCAGTATGCGAACGGTGGAACCAGCGGATATAAACTGGAAATTCTATCCGGTGGTGCCCTGACGGCTCAGAATGTAACAAATGCGAGTTTTTACGTAGATGGGCCGGCATCCACCGCCAACCCGCCCAATCTGGATTATCAGGACATCGATATTTCGCTGAGCGGCCTGACGAATGGTAATGTATTGGCCGCCGGAGATACCGTTGTTTTCCGTCTGAGTTATGATACATCAGCGGGTTCCTGGGAAGGCGGAGCATTCCTGGACAACATGGCGGTTTCCGGAACGGCTGAACCACTGCCGATTCCCGGGGTCAGCGTAAGCGGTACAACCAATGAAGTTGCGATTGTCAACGGTTCCTCTTCGTACGACTGGAACAATGCCACCAAGTACGAGAGCGAATTCGGACGTGAGCCCACCACAAATCTCTACACGATCTACAGCACGGGGAACGTTGCGCTGGAGCTGACCGGAACACCGGTCGTGAATCTGACCGGTGACACCGGCGTGTTCAGCATTATTGCACAGCCAGCCGCCACGTCCATGGCGCCCGGAACGTATCAGACCTTCGAGATCGTCTATACGCCGGATATGGAAGATGTGACCAATAATGCGACCATTACCATTGCAAACAATGCCGCAAACTTCACGTTCGACATTCAGGGCATCAGCCCGCTGCTTGCGCCCGAACTTTCCCTGCAGTCTGCTGACGGGCTGGGATGGCTGGCGAATGGCGCAACCAATGAGGCAGACGTAGCCGTGCTGAAAGGTACGGATATCGTGTCGGCTCCGATAGGCGGATCGGCAAGCAGCACCTTCACGATCCATAGCACCGGCCACACCAACCTGAACCTGGGGGCTATCACGCTTGACGGTGATGCCGAATTCAGTGTGATCCAGCCCGCAGAGTCGATGCTGGAGAAGGGCACCAATACAACCTTCGCCGTAGTATTCACGCCGACGGTTGCCGATGTGACGAAGACGACCATTGTGACCATTCCGAACGACAGTGCGGACAATAATCCGTACACCTTTTTGGTGCGGGCCGTGGGCAAGGTGGAAGCACCCGGAGAAGTAATTGCCGGGTGGACCTTCATCAAGCCGGATGGCACCCACGCGCCGGCGGAAACCGCCTCGAATGTGGCTGCTGGAAACTGGACCACATTAAGTGGCGGAAAGTGGGATACGAAGTGGAATGACAGTCAGGATTATATCTACGGCTCCACCGGTGGCCGAGTGGGTCTGAACAACTACACCGCAGTGACTGGAAATTCGATTACGTTCAACACGATTGGTTCCGGCGTAACCAATGATCCGACGTTGGTACTCTCCATTACCAACCTGTCGACCACGGCATCGATTCAATTCACCAGCGTCCACTTTGATGGAGCGGTTTATGAAGCAGGTGCGCTGGATACGGTGGCGATCAGCCTTGCCGGAGATCTCAGCGGTGATGTGGGTACGCAGGTCATTTCCCAGGTCGGCACCGGGTGGGGGAGCCCCTTCGGAAGCTATGACATATCAATAACGGATACGAATATGACACTCGGCCCGACTCAGTCCGTAGATTTCGTGTTCACCCTTACCGATGCAGCGGCTGCCGGGAACTGGAAAGAAGTCCTGCTGGATAACTTTGCGGTCAAAGGCACGATTAGTGGTGGCGGTCCGACGGTTATTCCGGATATCACCAATGTATCGCTTACGGCCGGAGGCACAAGTCTGACCCTGATGTGGAATTCCGAAGAGGGCGTACTCTACAACATCCTGAGCAAGACGACGCTGGGCTCAAGCTGGACGATCAATCAGTCTGGAATTGTAGGAAGTGCCGGCAGCACCTCCTACTCGGTTCCGGTGGGATCCACTCAGGAATATTTCGCGATTGAAGCGGAATAATTGAAGGGACTGTCCCGCTGCGGGTTAACCGAGTCCGCGGCGGGACATACATAAAATGGAGAAAGAAGAAATGTTACGCTTTGAAACGCGAGGGTTTTTTCGGCGTTGATCTCCCCTCCCCGCCGGATCGAGATCGCCGGTACGACGGCAGGTTTCATTCGATCCGTAATCGAAGAGTAAACGGAACCGCGGATCATATCCGCCCATTGTAGTACAGGAACGGTTTGCGGTTGAGTCCGTAAACCGTTCTTGGTTTATGCGGGGGTAACTGGTAATGGATAGCGGGCATGGAGTCCGAATGGAAGATTCATGGAGCAGCATAAACCAGATGCATTTGATGATCCGGCCATGGCCGATCGGGTGGATGCCTTTGATCCGGATCTGACCCGCTTTTACGACGAGGCGCACGGCGGTGAGCTTACGGACCAGGACCGGGAGGTGATCTTTCCGCTGCAGCATTCACTGACCCGGACGGGATGGCGCTACCGCTGCGAGGAGGAGCTGGCGTTGGGCGGCATGAAGCGGCTGCACCGCGCGGTGGATCTCAAGACGGACCGCATGGTGGCCTATGCCGAACCGCTGGACCGGTCTTCACCCGAAGAGGTCGAACGCTTTCTCTATGAAGCGCGTCTGACCGCGCATCTGGAGCATCCCTATATCGTGCCGGTGCACGATATGGGGTTTGATCCCGACGGCACCCCGTATTTCACCATGAAGATGCTCGCCGGAGAACCGCTCGCGGCACTGTTGAAAAAGCACGCGACCGGCGATGCCAACCTGCAACGCAAGTACGGGCGCAGTGAGCTGTTGTCCCTCGTGCTCAAGGTCTGCGATGCCGTACGATACGCTCACTCCATGCGGGTGCTGCACCTCGATATCAAGCCCGACAACATCCTGGTAGGCCGGTTCGGTGATGTGCAGCTGGTGGATTGGGGCCTGTCGCGCTTCATGGGCGATGATATTCCGGAGTGGAGCTCCGAGGAGGGCGGATTGGAAACCGGGGCGACCTGGTCGGGGCGGGTGAAAGGATCCCCGGGATTCATGGCGCCGGAACAGGCGGTCGAAGGCGGCGAGGTCGATGAGCGTACGGATGTCTACGGCCTCGGGGCCTTGATCTATGCGGTGCTCACGGGCCGGGCCCCGGTGCAGGGCGGTCATGCCGCCGAGCTGCTGGAGAACACCCGGGCTGGAAAGATAGAGGCCGTCGAGAAGGCCGTTCCCGGTATGCCCAGGGGCTTGGCCGCGGTGGTCGGAAAGGCGCTCCGACTGAATCCGGAGGAACGCTACCCCAGCGTGGCCGCGCTCCGCGAAGATCTGTCCCGCTATTTGCGGGGATTTCCGACGACGGCCGAAAAGGCGGATTTTATTACGCTCGTGCGGTTGTTCTATCGACGGAATCCGGTGCGCTGCAATATTTTCATGGGGGCGGTGGTGGTCGTCAATATTCTGGTGGTGATCTTTATCGGAAAGATCCACCGCGAGCAGATCCTTGCGGTGAATGCGCGCGACCAGGCCGTTGCGGCGCAACAGGAAGCGGAGCATAATCTGAAACTGTTCCGAGAGGAGCAGACGCTTCGGCAGGATCTGGAGTTTGGCACACGCGAACTGGTGCGGCTGGTGCAGCCGCTCACGGATTATTCCAGCGCACCGTATCTGATAAAGATCCTGGACCGCGCGATCCAGATTACCCAGAGCGAACAGGAACGCCGTGTTTTCCTCGGGAAGAAGGCGACGTTGCTTTTTGTGCAGCAGAAATTTAACGAAGCCTGTCGTATCCTCGACATGGAAGGGGTTGAGCCGACAGGCTACACCGGTCCTTCACAAAAGATTATTCGCGAGAATGCCCGCCGTTTTGCATCCATCAAATCCGACGATAAGCAGCCGCTCACCGAAAAGCAGATGCAGCAGTTTCTGGACACACTGTATGATAGTTACGGAGCGGATATCCGGGAACTCTATTTCTTTACCTATGCCCGTCACCGTCAAGTCACGCGGGAGCGTTCCCCGGAGGAGTGTCTGCCGACAGCACTGAAGCTTTTGGACCGTATAAACACAACATACCACTTTGATGCGATGAGCCAGCGGAAACTGGAAAAACGGGATGGAGGGTATCAACTGGATTTATCGGATACGCCTTATCGGCAGCTCTCGGTGGTATTAAGCGGGCGGGTCTATCTGAATGCGCTTGCTCCGCTTCATCTTAAATCGCTGGATCTGAGCGGAATCGAGAACCTGGATTATTACAGTATCCATCAGGGCGGCCTTATGCTGGACGAACTGAAACTGATCGGAACGCATCCGCCGTATAATATCTGGCAACTCAAGTTTGTGAATCTTGGCCTGAAACGCATCGTGCTCGATGAGAACTATCCGGAGGAGATGCGCGAAATACTTCGTGAAAACGGTATCGAGGTGGTGGTTGAAGCAACGGCGCAGTAGATATGCGATAGTTCCGCGGTGGGGCGGGGTATCTATTCATGCTCCGCGGAATCTCCCTTTCGGCGGGCGGGTTTCATTCACTCCAGCTCGACACGCAGGCGGCTGATTTCGACTACAAGGCGATCCTTGACCCGTTTGCGCATGACGTAGATGGTCGATTCCTTGAGATTCATTTCCGCGGAAATCGTTTTTGCATCCATCCCCTTGAGGCTCATGCGGAATACCTCGATGGCTTTGCCGGAAAACTGCTCGCTGATTTTTTCGAGGGCCAGGTTCGAAAGATAAACCTTCCATTCCCGCTCCGCAATCGCATCGAACTGCGCCAAAGACCGGTTGATGCGCTCACCGATCGTTTCCTGGTCTGCCAATTTTTGCATGTAGGCACTCCGGCGCAATCGGGAATTGACGTAGTTGATGACATGATTCCGGGTGATGCGGGCCAGCCAGGTCCGGAATTTGGCACGATCGGGATCATAGATGTTTTCCGGAAGCTTTTCCCACAGTTTTACGAAAATCTGCTGCATCAGCTCCTCGATATCATCCCGGGGAACATTCATCTGCCGGATAATCGTGTAGAGATAGGGGCGGTATATACGGACGAACTCATCCCACGCGTCCTCGTTCTGCGAATCGCGCAGTTTGTTCAGCAACGTCAGGCTGGTCAGATATGTATCCATTTTATCATCCCGGATTAATGCAGCCTCTCCACAATTAATATAGCGCGGCCGTCGATCCCTTTAAGCGAAAAAATAATGATTTTTAAAACCTGTGTGCAAGATTCGTCGTCGCTGCTTTGTATTTCTGTATGATGGGTTGTTAGTACAAAAAATAAATAAACAGTTCAATAAAATCAAGCCTCGTTTTTGGTAATTTCCGCTCAACCTGTGTGTAACATTTTGTGGTGCAGGAGTATAAGAGTTTGCGAGGGACGCTGTTTCTGGTGAAAGAAAGGGCGTCGCTTTTTTGTGCCTAACGGGAAAGACCGGGAATGATTGCCGGTTGGGTTTTAGGCGGTAGGTGCTGCGTTAGCCGAATCGGAATCCCTTCTTCTGAAAGGTCCGGTCGATGAGACCTGTATGTATTTAAAACGAACAATCAGGAACAGGTATGAAGCAGATAAGCTCCTTTTTCAATGTTATGGCAGTCGCGGTCCTGATGGGTGCGGCTGGGGCGCAGGCAGTGACCCTTGAAGAAGCGGCGGCCATTGCCGCGCAGGGTCGCGAGAATGTAGCACAACGCCCCAACTGGCGGACCGACGAAACACCGGAACAGCATGACCAGCGTATGAAATGGTGGCGCGATGCCCGCTTCGGTATGTTCATCCACTGGGGCGTCTATGCGATGCTGGCCGGGGAATACAAGGGGGAGGATCAGAAGGGGGTCGGCGAATGGATCATGCTGAATGCAAAAATTCCAGTAGAGGAATACAAGGCCATGGGCCGCCAGTTCAACCCGGTTAAATATGATCCGGAAGAAATTGTTCTGCTGGCAAAGGAAGCCGGCATGAAATATCTGGTCATCACCGCCAAGCATCACGATGGATTCTGCCTTTGGGAATCGGATGCTCGCAGCGACTGGAGCGTAAAAACCACCGTCTGGGGCAAAGACCTCCTTCAGCCGCTCTCCGCGGCCTGCAAAAAGCACGGTATCAAGTTCGGCCTCTATTTTTCCCACAACCACGACTGGTCTACGCCTGGCGGCGACAACGGCGGCCGTAACTGGGATCCGATACAGACCTCGAAGTCCTTCGACGATTATTACTATAACGTCGCGGTTCCCCAGACGGAAGAACTGCTGAAGAGTTTCCCGGATCTCAGCGTCTTCTGGTTCGATTTGGGATATGGTGGACACCTCACCCCGGCTCACGAAAAGGTCATGCTGGACCTGGTGCGGAAATACCATCCGCAGTGTATCCTGAACGATCGCCTGGACGTCACCAGCGGTCTGTTCAGCGGGGATTTCCAGACCCACGAAGGAAACTTTCCCGGCGGCGTTCAGGCCGGCGACTGGGAAACCTGCATGACCATGGACGGCAGTTGGGGCTACATTAAAAATGTGCAGCCCTGGCGCGTCAAAGATACACCCGCCCTTGTGAAACAGCTAGGCACTATCGTCAGCCGCGGCGGAAACTACCTGCTTAATATCGGCCCGCGGGGAGATGGTTCCATCGATCCGCGCCAAAGCGAACCGCTGGCCGGTGTCGGCAAATGGATGCAGAAGTACAGCGAATCCATTTACGGCTGCGGCATCAGTCCGATCGGCTCCGGCGGCTGGGGCGTGGTAACCGGCAAGGACCTTGGAAACGGTACTCAGAAAGCGTACCTGCATATTCACAGCTGGCCGCAATCCGGCCGCATCCTGGTTCCGAACGGCCGGAAAAACGTCAAGAAGGTCACCTGGCTGGAGAGCGGATCAAGCATCAAGGTGGAAGCGGTCGGCAAAGATGCATTCATTGTCGATGTCGGCGATACACCGAAAGATGATGTTGTTTCCGTTGTAGAACTGGCTCTGGAAGGGGAAGTGGATCCGCTGGATCATACCCTGATCGATACAGCCGACTACCAAACCACCCTGCCGGTCACCATCGGTACGCTGGACAGCGATCTGAAAATCGATTTCGAAAACAAATGGTCCTACGAACTGACCAACTGGAATGAAAAAGGTGAAAAAATCGCCTTCCCCTCCTTCGAAGTCGTACAGCCCGGAAAAATGACAGTGACCCTCAAGTATGGCAGCAAATCAGCGTGGGTCGGAAACACGTGTACCGTCACGCTTGGAAATCACACCTTCGATGTCACGGTCAAAAACGAATACGGCGATAATGCAAAAAAATATATGTATGCCGATCTTGGAACCATAGATCTTGAACCCGGAAGCTACACACTCAGCCTGGAAGCAAAATCGCTGGTGGACGGCGCGGACAACCTGATGAACCTGAACGAGGTTCTCCTGCAGCCCCGCTAGTTGGAAAAAAAGAATCATGATCAGCTTTATAGCCCGTCTTACACGTCCCGCCCTCGGACTGACAGTTGTTTCTGGACTGATCTTTCCGCTTCCCGGGCAAGCTGCCGGGTCCCGTATAACCGCAACCCCCGAAGCCATTGCAAAATGGCAGGATCGGGCATTCGGCATGTTCATCCATTGGGGGCCGGTTACCCTCACGGGCAGGGAAATCAGCTGGTCCCGCGGCAAGCAGACGCCGTTGGAGGAGTACGACAGCCTGTACACGCGGTTTAATCCGGTCGACTTCGATGCCGATGCCTGGGCGCAGCTGGCCCAGGATGCCGGCATGACCTACCTCATTCTAACCACCAAGCATCATGACGGCTTCTGCCTGTGGGACAGTCCCTATACGGAACACGACATGGGCTCCACGCCTTACGGAAAGGGGGTTGTCGGTCCCCTGGCGGAAGCCTGCCGCAAGCGCGGCATCTCGTTCGGGATTTATTATTCGATTTGCGACTGGGTACAGCCGTATTCGCCCAACATCGGAGCATGGGGAAAACAGCAGAACCCGAATGTCGACCAGGCCAAATTTGCGGAATACATCACCAACCAGCTGATCGAGCTACTGACCAACTATGGTGAAATCGCCGCCATCTGGTTCGATGTTCCCCAGGACTTCGAAAAGGTTAAGGCGTTGGATGTACTGCGGACGGCATATGCACTGCAGCCGGATCTGGTGGTCAACGACCGGGCGGCCAGGGGGGTGGCCGGCGATTATCGCACGTCGGAACAGCATGTCGGTGAATTCGATGCTTCCCGCCCGTGGGAAACCTGCATGACCATCGGACATCAGTGGTCGTACAGGCCGGATGATGCCAGCAAGGAGCTGTCGCTGCTGGTCCACAACCTGGTGCAGACGCGCGGGGGCAACGGCAACATGCTGCTGAATGTCGGGCCGGATGATAAGGGGGTCGTGATCCCCAGCCAGGCAGAACGGCTGCGCGAACTGGGTCGATGGGTAAAAACGCACCGGGAAGCCTTGATTGAATCGCGCGGCGGCCCGTGGATCTGCGGTCGCTGGGGCGCAGCCACCCAGAAGGATAAGAAAGCATGGCTCTTTATTGATGAAGGCCGTCCGGACGGCACGCTGCACCTTCTCCAGCCGGCGCGCAAGGTGACGGGTTGGCGGGTGGTTTCCGGCGGAAGCGCCAGCTGCCGCGTGAACACCGATACGATCCTCGTCAGCCACATTGAACAGCGTGCGGGTGGACTGCCGCTGGTGCTTGAGCTGGATCTGGAAGCCGGCGGCGGAATGATGCCCCCCATACCTATGCACACCTACGGCACCCCCGTACTGCCGGACTCGGTAACGAGTAACGACGAAGCGAAGCACCCGCATCTTTACATCCTGAAGGATCGGAACCCACACAGCTATTACCACGCCGTTAAACTGGAAAAGGACGACTGGATTGAGCTGTACTACAACCAGCCGCATACCTTCACGCACATCGATCTCCACAAACAGGAAGACAATTGGAATTGCAAGCCGGGCATCCTCGCCGTGGAGGTTCCCGATCCTGCTTCCGAAGGCACATGGCGGGAAGTTGCCCGCACCCCGAACAGCAGGGCGGCGGTCGTACTGGAGCTTCCGGTTGAAACGGACGCCGTCCGCTTGAAAGCCGTCGAAGGTGAAAGTACCCTCCTGCAGGACATCCTGCTCTTTAACCGCAAGGAAGAAAGTTTGTAACATGACACTGAAACATGCCGCATTGATGGCCCTCCTGGTCTGCGCAGCCGCAGGGGCCGGCGCCGATGAACTCGGCACCCCCTTCACCGACAATGCTGTCCTGCAACAGGGCAAGCCGGTTCCGGTCTGGGGATGGAGCAGTCCGGGCAGCAAAGTGGACGTTACCTTCAACGGACAGCATCTTAAAGGCACGGCGGGTGCTGATGGGCGTTGGCAGGTAGTGCTTAAACCCATGAGGGTGAGTGCCGAGCCCCGGGAGATGAAAATCACGGTCGGCGTCAATACCACTGTGCTGAAAAATATCCTGATCGGCGAGGTCTGGATGGCCACCGGACAGTCTAATATGGGCTGGCGGGTCGTCAGCGCGCGTGATCAGGACAGAAAGATCGCGTTGGAGGATGATAGCTTTGACCTGATCCGGATCATGAATGTGCCGAAGAAACATTCAATGGAACCGCAGAAAACCTGCGCGGCCGCCTGGGTCAGTTCTACGGATAAGGATTCACTGAGCCAAACCAGTGCGCCCGGGTATTTCTTTGCGCGGGAGTTGTACCAAACCTTGAACATTCCCATAGGCCTGATCGATCCCTCCTATGGAGGAACCAGTGTCGACACCTGGGTTGCCCCGGATACCTGGAAACCCTGGCCGAAGCTGCAGGGAACCTATGATTACCTTTTGAATCTGGACAACGTTCCGGAGGACCAGATCAACGGAGCCTACCGCGTTTTCTACCACAGCGTAAACCCGTTCATCGGTTTTCCGATGCGCGGCTTTATCTGGCATCAGGGCGAAGGTAACGCCGGTGACGGCGACTACTACCGCCTGAAACTGCACGCGCTGGTCAGCGGTTACCGCAAAGCATGGAACGACGACAGTCTCTACTTCGGCATCGGGCAGCTCTATCCCTATCTGGCACCTTACCAGGAGAGTTTTGATAAGATGTACCGCTTCTGCGAAACCAGCGTGGCCCAGGTGCAGGCGGCCCGGGAGATGGAAAAATGCGGTGCCATTCTGCTCAATGATCTGGGTCACCCGAACTCGATTCATCCGAATGAAAAACTGAAGATGGGACATCGCTATGCGCTCTGGGCTCGTGCCGAAGTGTACGGCGAAAAGGATCTGGTCCATTGCGGACCGGTCGCCACCCGCGCGGTACTGGGCAAGGACAACAAGGTACGCGTCTACTTCGACTGCATCGGAAGCGGTCTGACCACTCGGGATGGACGTGAGCCCATCTGGTTGATGTTTGTCCAGGAGAACGGCCGCCTGCGTGCACCCACGCAGAAGGCCATCTCGGAGGATTGCACGCACCTCGTGCTGGATTGGCCCGAATGGGTGAAAGAGAAACCGGCCTATGTTCGCCTGGGATGGCACTCCTTCGGCCAGCATAACCTGATGAGCAAGGAAGGCCTTCCGGCCAGTATTTTCAACCTGCCTATTGAAACGGAGTAGCACGTCATGTCGACACACTTTCATCAGCCGATCCGGCTGTTCTCAGCAACTGCGGCCCTGTTGATCACCGGTCTCACTGCACGCGCCGAACTGACGGTCTGCAATGTTTTTTCCGATCACATGGTACTGCAGCGTGAAAAACCGCTTGCCGTCTGGGGCCGGGCGGATCCGGGCGATCAGGTCAGTATTGAGTTTGCCGGACAAACTGCAACGGCAACAGCCGGCCAGGATGGAAAATGGATCGCGAAACTCAAACCAATGAAAGCCATTGCTGAAGGCCATGATCTGACCATCACCGCTGCAGGCGATCCGCCGCTGGTCATTAAAGATGTTCTCGTCGGCGAAGTCTGGCTGGCCAGCGGGCAGTCCAACATGGAATGGAAGATTGCCAACAGCGATCGGCACGCCCGTGAGCTTCTGGCCGCCGACCAGCTGCCGGCCCTGCGGGTGTTCAAGGTGAAAACCAACCATTCCTGGCAGCCGCAGACGCAGGTTGAAGGACGCTGGTTGCTGAATGACAATAAGGATGCGCTGAACAATGTGTCGGGAATCGCTTATTTCTTTGCCCGCCAGCTGCAGGTCAGTCTCGGTGTTCCGGTGGGACTGATCCAGTCGGCAGAGGGCGGAAGCCATATCGAAGTCTGGGCCAACCCGACCGGCCTGCTGCATCAGCCGGAGGCTTTCGGAAAAGAGTATATCGAGAAGCGCAGGCTGGCACGCAGTGATGATCCGGAAAAAAGCGGCCTGACACTGGACCGAAAAGGAACCGGTAACTATGAGGCCATGATTGCGCCGCTGGCCGGCTTTACATTGCGTGGCTTTATCTGGCATCAGGGTGAGGGTAACAGCCAGGATGGAGATGCATACCGCCTGAAACTCCACGGATTGATCCATGGCTGGCGCACGGCCTGGAAAGATGACAGCCTCTATTTCGCTATCGGACAGCTCTTTGCCTACGATGCCCCGTACCACACCACATGGGAACAGCGCAAAAAATGGGCGGCCACGCAATTTGCTCAATATGAGGCCGGCGTGGAAATCGACCGCGCCGGCTGCATTGTGCTGACCGACCTCAGCGAACCATGCAACATTCATCCACAGAACAAGTCCGAAGCCGGACAGCGTTATGCCCGCTGGGCCCTCGCAACTGTCTATCGCAAGAAAATCCTTCCCGGCGGCCCCCGTCCCGTGAAAGCGGTATGGGATCCGGATACCTCACGGGCCACGCTTACATTCCAGGATCTCGGCGAAGGAATCACCAGCCTGAACGGCCACGACCTCGACTGGTTTGAATTCGGTGATGATAAAGACAACTGGGTTAATGCGCGAGTGTATGTTTCTGATGACCGCCAAACGATTGATCTTTGGAACTGGGAAATCAGCCGTTTGGAAAACGGCACACCCACTCGTGTGCGCCATGCCTGGATGAATATCGCCATGAGCAACTTTGCGAACTCGGATAAAGTTCCCGCATCCGTATTTGAAATACCGCTGAAACCAGCTGAGTAAGTCTTGCGGGAAGGCCTGCCGATCAAAAACGAATAACGCACGGAATCGAAATATGAAATGCCACTATAAACGGACTGTGTTGATCTGGGTGTGTGCAGCGTTGTGCTCATCCAGCCTGATGGCGAAAGAGCTGGAAATCCGCGGAATGGACATCTCGCTGCTGCCGCGGGAGGAGCGATATTTTAACGGTTTTGTCGGGGCAGACGGAAAACCGCGCGACGGTGGATTCCTGGAGATTGTCAAGCAGTACGGGGTCAATACGGTGCGCATCCACCTGTGGCATACCCCGGTGCAGGATTTTTGCGATCTGGAATATGTCAAGGAGCTCGCGCAGCGGGCCAAGCAACAGGACCTGAAGTTCATGCTGGATATCATGTATTCCGACGATTGGTGCAATCCCGGCCAGCAGGACAAGCCCAGGGCCTGGAAGGATTTGAGCGAGAGGGAACTGCTGAAGACGGTCTATGACTACAGCAGGAACGTGATCGAAGAGCTCGTGGATGCAGGGGTGTGCCCGGATTATATCCAGTGCGGGAACGAGTCGACCGCATGGATCATGGAAACCCGCGGAGCGACGGAAGTGGATTCCGGGTACTACGACCTGATGGAGCAGGCGATAAAAGGGTGCCGGGCCGGTCTGCCGAAGAGCATGAGAAAAAAAGTCAAGATATACCATCATATCCACGGGGTCCGCACGGCCATGTGGATTCTTCCGTATGTTGAAGAATCAAAGATCTGGGATGAGATTGATGGTATTGCACTGTCCTACTACCTGTACTTTCGGCATGGAGCGATCGCCACGCTCGCTGATGATCTGGAGATCCTGGCCGACGAGTATGGCAAGGATCTCCTGATCGTGGAGACCGCCTTCCCGTGGAAGGAGTTAGGGGAAAAAAAGGGCGAGGAAGACCACACATGGGAGTGGGACGAGCACGGAGGGAAATCCAGAGAGGGGCAGAAAGCCTACCTTGAATTTATGATGAAGACGGTCAGCGAGATCCCTCACCATCTGGGCAAGGGTGTCATCTGGTATGGCGGCACCAGTCACGGCAGTGCGAAGGGCGGCGTATTCGATGAACAAGGGAAGCCCCTCCCGGTCCTGGAGGCCTTCAAGGGACCGAAGTGGTGATCGATCATGGGTTTCCGTGTCGCGATGTAGATCGAGTCTGCAATGCAGGATAAGGCATCATGATAAAAAAGAATAAGATGCTAGTATTCGCTGCGGCGTTTAGTGTGGTGGCCACGACAGGATTTGGCACCTCGATTCCGACGCCGGCGCCCTCGCCTGAAACGCTGGGGGATCCAGTCTATCGACGGCTGATGAAGGAGTATGAGGCGGAGGCCGGGACCCTGGATCGCAACACGGTTCGCGCGGCGTGGAAAAAGATCCATGCCGACAAGGCCGAAACCATTGATCGTTACAAAAAGCAGCATTTCGGCATGTTCATTCACTGGGGACTCTATTCGGTGCTGGCCGGGGAGTACAAGGGCCAGCCCAGCGGTTCGTATGCTGAATGGATCGCCTACGGCAAGGAGATCCCCTTTTCCGAGTATGATCAGCTGGCCTCTCAGTTCAACCCTGTCAACTTTGATCCGGACGAATGGGTCCGGCTGGCGAAAGAAGCCGGCATGAAGTATATGGTGATCACCTCAAAACACCACGAAGGCTTTGCCTTGTTCAAGTCGAAGGTCAGCCAGTGGAACATGGTGGATGCAACGCCGTATAAACAAGACGTCGTGGCCATGCTGCATGATGCCGCCAAGGTGCAGGGTATGGATTTCGGGCTCTATTATTCCCACAACTTTGACTGGCGTGACGGCCCGGACACCTATCCGAAAGACTGGGGGGGGCAGGGTGAGATGAAACGCTGGGCCGATACGGATCAGACACGCATGTCCTATGAGGAGTACTGGAAAAGAAAGAGCCTGCCGCAGCTGCGCGAGCTTGCCACCCAGTATCCCGATCTCAACATGATCTGGTTTGATTGCGGGGACCAGCGGCTGGATGAGGCGTGGATTGCCTACCGGATGCTGTACGCCTATCAGCCGCAGGCGATGGCTTCCTGGCGCGTAGGCGGCGACCTCGGCGACTATATCATCGGCGGGGACAATGATGCGGATATTGAAAATATTCACAACATGATGAAGCGCTACAACCTGACGACCTGGGAGTGCGTCGGCACCATGAACGAAAGCTGGGGCTATAAGGAAAAACCCTACAAATGGAAATCCTCGGAAGAGCTGCTCTACTGGCTGGTAAACATCGTCAGCGCCGGCGGCAACTACATGCTCAACGTCGGTCCCAAACCCGATGGTTCATTCGATGAAGGAACGGTTGAACGCCTGAAAGACATCGGTTCATTCATGAAGGCCAACGGCGAGGCCATCTATGGAAGCGAACCCTGGACGATCCTGCATGAAGGACCGCAGGTCGTGTTGCTGGGCGGTGCTGACCAGAAGAAATGGGCCGAAGAAAACGGCATTAAATATTGGGATTATGAATGGCATACCGGGACCGGCCCGGAAGATTTCTGGTTCACCAAAAACGGCGACCGCGTAAATGTGATAGCCTTCGTCGCACCGGAAAACCGCGGAATAAAAATTAAATCCCTGAAGCCGGATGCGGTTAAGATTTCCAGCGTAAAACTGCTTGGAAGCACCGAAACGGTTAAATGGAAACAAACCGAAGAGGGGCTGACTGTAAAACTTCCGGAAATTCTGCCCTGCAGGTTCGGCTATGCCCTGACGGTCCAGTAGCGTGATCGCGCGATGTTGACTGAACACGCGGCGCTCTTCGGTTGCGACGCCCGAATAATTCCCTTTATAACGAACGTTCGTTTGCGGTTTGCGGTCTTTTAAAGCACGTATTGTGACGGTATACTTGGATGGTGATCAGTGCGTTCGAAATTCTGTCTTTGATGTCCCGATTGTCGAGACGGGGTGAAGTTGTATAGTGGAATATAAAATTAAACAGTTTGACAAATGGCGTCGGCTCTGCTTTTTTATCTTCATTCAACGTGGAAGTAGAGCTGGCGATAGAGAGGGCATATGAAACAGACAGTTTTGATGAGTGTGTTGGCGGCTGCTTCGGTCGCGCTCGGTGCGATGGGGCAGGATGCCCGACCGAATGTGGTTTTCATTCTGGCGGATGACCTTGGCCTCGGGGATGTCGGTTTCTATGAACAGCTACGCACCGGGCAGACACCGGGCATTCCGACGCCGAATATCGACAATCTATTCGAACACGGCATGCGGTTTGATCGTGCGCATGCTGAAGCGTTGTGTGCGCCGAGCCGGTATACGGTGATGACCGGAAACTATACGTTCCGCTGCCATTTGCCCTGGGGCGTATGGGGGTCGGCGGAAAAATCGGCGATCCAGCCGGGACAGAAAACGATCGGCACCATAATGCAGGAAGCCGGCTATAAAACGGCCTTCTTCGGTAAATGGCATCTGGGTGGTAAATGGTACCGGCAGGGAACGGATGAAATCTATGACGGTCCGGCTTTCGGCAAGGAGGCCGATCAGATTGATGCCGCGCGCGGTTTTGCCGGCGGCGGTCCGGGCAGCCTTGGATTCGACTATTCGCTGACGCTGCCGGGTGGTATCCAGGGACCTCCCTTTGCTTTCTTTGAAAACGATAAATGGATGAAGCTGGGTGAAGATTCCCGCATGGAGCCGCTGAACTGGAAGGAGATGCCCAAGGGCTGCAAGCTGGGGACCAAAGGGGCGGGCGCCAAGCTGGGCGACACCAACTATGATTCCCGGCAGGTCGGACCGATTCTGACGCAGAAGGCGATCGACTTTATCGATGCGTCGAAGGACCAGCCCTTTTTCCTCTACTTCTGTTCGCAGGCGGTGCATCACCCGCACTCCCCGCCGGATGAGTTTTTCGGTGAGCCGGTCAAGGGGCAGACGTGGTCCGAACACGGTGACATGATTGTAGAGCTGGACCTGCAGGTGAAAGCACTGGTGAAAAAGCTTAAGGATGAAGGCTTGTGGGAAAACACGCTGTTTATTCTGACCTCCGACAACGGCGGCCTGGCCCTGGAGGAGACCGACATCAACGGTCATCTTTCGAGCAACGGGTTGCGGGCGGAAAAATCCAGTGCCTATGAAGGCGGTCACCGCGTTCCGTTCGTGGCCACCTGGCCGGGCAAAATAGAGGAGGGTACGGTGTCCGACAAGCGCGTGTTGGCACTCGACCTTATGGCCACGCTGTACGAACTGACGGGCCGAGAGATTCCGGCGGACCAGGCCTGCGACTCATTCAGCTATCTGCAGCTGCTGCTGGGAGATCCGGCTGCGCCGTTCCGCGATCAGGTCGTCATTACCAACGGCCGTCTGTATGAAGGGAAGCAGCTAGGGGCGAAGGATATCACCGATGCCATCTGCGTGTATGATGGAAAATGGAAACTGATTGCCGAGTGGGACAACCAGAGCAAGGCGCATAAGAAGTATGCCTTTATGAATGGCACCGTCCATCCGGTGGCCCTCTTCAACATGGAGGATAACGAAGTTGAGGATGAGTCGAAGAACTATGTGCGCAATCCGGAATACAAGGAACGCGTCGAGCGTATGATCAAGCAGTTCTACGATGCACGTGCAACAGAAGGAGATGGGCGTACCACGCCTGCGAATTAACATGATGAATTCAGTCTGCAGCTGGGTTGGGTTGGTTGCGGTACTCTCGCTGGGTGCCGGAGCACATGCTGACCAACAGAACAAAAACGTCCTGCTGATCTGCATCGACGATATACGCCCTGTGATGGGCTGCTACGACGGTGCGGCCAAAACCCCGCACATGGACCGGCTAGCCGACAGTGCAGCGGTTTTTACGCGGCACTATATACAGTGGCCGGTCTGCGGCCCGTCGCGCGCATCGATGCTGGGCGGTCTGCGGCCCGACTCGACCGGGATTTACGAGATCGGCGATTCCTGGCAGATTGCAAAGCGTCCGGATACACATCCGACCATGCCGCAGTATTTCATGGACCACGGATACAATACGCTGAGCTTCGGCAAGGTCTACCATAGCAAGGGGGCCGGCGAGGGGTTCGGCTGGAGCGAAACGCCCTGGCATCCCGGAAAGCCGAAGACCGGGTGGACCTGTTACGTCGATTTTGACTACGACGCGAAACAGAAGGGCGCATGGCGTCCGGCCTATGAAATCTACGACGGACCGGATTCGAAGCATAACGACTACCAGACCGCAGATCAGATTATCGCGGCTCTGAAGGCAAACAAGGACCGGCCGTTTTTCATCGCCGGCGGCTTCTACAAGCCGCACCTGCCGTTTGTGGCGCCGAAAAAATACTGGGATCTCTATACCGAGGATGAGGTAGCGCGGATCGAGCCGGAGAACCTGCCCGCGGGAGCGGCCGATTTTATGTACAACTGGACGGAGGTTGCATCCTATGCCGATCCCGAAGGAGAGATGTTTGCCTCCGATGCCGCGGTCGGGGAACAGCCGGCGCGCAACATGATCCACGCCTACTATGCGGCGGTCAGCTTTATTGATGCGCAGGTGGGACGAATCCTCGATGCACTGGATGAGCTGGGACTTGCTGAACATACGGCGGTGGTGATCTGGGGCGACCACGGGTTCCATCTGGGTGACCACGGCCGCTGGGCCAAGCACACGCAGTTCGAGCAGGCCATGCGCTCTCCGCTGATCGTGCGGATTCCCGGTCACCAGAACGTTTCGGGGCAAAACCTGTCAATTATCGAGTCGGTCGACATCTATCCGACGCTCTGCGAATACGCCGGACTCGAGGTGCCGGATTTCGTGGATGGGCAGTCATTCCTGTCCGTGCTCAACGGCTCCTCCGGCGGCAAGAAAGCCGCATTCGGGGAGATCCGTCCTGTCAACCGGAAACAAGCCGAGAGCCGGGTGATGGCCTACTCTGTGCGTACCTCGGATTTCCGTTATGTAGAATGGCGCAGGATGGATGACCTTTCCGAAATCGTCTGGCGCGAACTTTACGACCACCGCAAGGATCCGGAAGAAACCGTCAGCGTGATCGATAATCCGGAATATGCCGAAATCGTAAATGAACACGCAGGGCTCGTGGCGCAAAGCTACGGCAGTCTGACCAGTGGCGCGCGCCAGCTTCCGGGTATTCTCGAATCCGGCGGCGATCAGAATAACGAATAGATCGGAGGCGCCGGGGTGAAAAAAGGTGTTGTGTTGCTGTTGGGATTGGTGGTTCTGCATGGTGTGCAGGCTGCGGATCTTCCCAAGGACGTCAATATTGTCTTTATTCACATGGAGGACATGGGCTGCCAGATACCGGTCTACGGCGACCTGACGCAGGAAACGCCCGCGCTGAGCAGGCTGGCCGGCGAAGGTATGGTTTTTGAAACGGTGCATGTAACGGCAGCGTCGTGCGCACCGTCGCGCGGCAGCCTGTTTACGGGGCTGTATCCGCACCAGAACGGCATCTGGGCGTTCGACAAGACGCACGGTTTCCGCTATCGCGACGGGGTGCCGACATTTGTCCAGTTGCTGAAGGAACATGGATACGCCACCGGAATCTCCTACAAGACCGGCGTGGAGCCGGAATCCTGTGTGCCGTTCGACAAGAAGTATAAATACAACAAGAATGCACTGGGGAAGGAGCCCGGCAAGTTCCAGGTTTCGAACTGCATCGACGGATTCGAGCACTTCCTGCAGCAGCTGCCGAAGGGCAGGAAATTTTACTTCCAGGCACAGACCAACGATACGCATGAAGACTGGTCGCCCGACTTTGAACCGATCCGCGGTGAACACTCAAAGCTGGGTTTCCATCCGGTCGACCCGAGAACCGTCAAGCCGCTGCCGCAGTGGGGCGATGTCGAAATGACAGACCAGGTGCGTGCATACCTGGCGACCTACTACGGCGCGATCCAGCGCGTCGATTATTTTGTCGAACAGGTGCTCGCACTGCTGGAACAGTATGGTTATGCGGATAACACGCTGGTGATTTTTTCCGCTGACCATGGTCCATCGGGGCTGCATCGCGGCAAAACCACCTCCTACGAATTCGGCCTTCGCGTACCGTTTATCGTCAAGTGGCCGGGCGTGGTCAAGCCGGGCACGCGCTCGGAAGCACTGGTCTCGTTCGTCGATCTCATGCCGACCTTCCTGGATGTGGCGGGTATTCCGAAACCTTCCTATCTGCCGGGCAAATCGATTGTTCCCGTACTGACCGGGGAACGGCCGGAGGGCGACCGCAAACTGCTCTATAGCGCATATAATGCCCATACCACCGGTGAAGGCCTGTATTGGCCTGTACGAACCGTCACCGATGGCCGCTACAAGCTGATGTACAACCTACTGGGTGATGGAACTACAACGCGCCCCGGCGATAACGGGGCCGGTTACATGGTAACCAGGATGCTGGAGGATTCGGAAGAAGGACGAGCCATCATTGCACGGTCGGCCACGCCGCCGGTATTCGAGCTGTATGACCTGCAGCGCGATCCCGGTGAACTGGTGAACCTGGCCGAGAATCCGGAATGCCGGCAGGTCGAGCAAAAGCTCCGGACCTCGCTGGCCGCGTGGCAGAAGGATATCGTGGCTGATCCGTTGGCCGATCCGACCGTGTTGAAGGAATTTACCGACGACTACTACGCGGATTGCAAGTTGTGGCGTGCAAAGCAGGAGGAGCTGGGCGGCACCAAGGCGATGCAGAAAGCCGGTTGGCATCTCGACAAGTCGCGCTGGATTCCCAAGTGGGATCCGACACCCTACAAGCCGGAACCTTGATTCAGGCGTCAAGGAACGCAGTCTAAACGCCAAGGAGGAGAGGACGCGACGCATCGCGATGCACAGCGGGGCGCTACACGGCGTGGTGCCCGTTGCATTAAACCGATCTATGTGAAATGAGGAAATGATGAAGAAGACCGTACAACTGCTTGGAGTTGCTGTTGCCCTGCTGGCCGCTACTCACTCATCGATGGCCGGGAAGCCGAATGTGGTGGTGGTGTTCGTCGATGACATGGGGTATGGAGACAGCCGGGTATATAATCCAAACTCACAGATATCCATGCCGCATTTTGAGCGTTTGGCATCGCAGGGGATCATGTTCACCGATGCTCACTCCTCTACGGCGGTATGTGCACCGAGCCGCTACAGCATCCTGACCGGAAACTATCCGTGGAGAGGGCGGAGCACACTGGGAACGTGGGGCTTCAACGAGGAGCCGCAGATTCTCAAGGGACAGCGTACGCTTGGCAACCTGATGCAGGATGCCGGCTACCGCACCGGTATGTTCGGGAAGCTGCACCTGGGCGGGTGCTATCCAAGAAAAGGGACCACCAACGAATGGATCCTGGGTACCGATACCCAGACCAGCCACGGTCGCGAGGAGCGCTGGCAGGAAATCGATTTTTCCCGGCGCTTTCGCATGGGTCCGCTGGATTGGGGATTTGATTATTCCTATGTCCTGCCTTCGGGCATTCAGCATGAGCCGTATGCCTTTTTTGAAAACGACAGGCTGGTATGCGATCCGACAGACCTGGTGCTCTGGCCGGCAGGGCAGAAGGGAAACGACACCTGGTTTTCGAACGAGGGTATCGGGGCGCCGGACTGGACCACCTCTGCGGCCGGACCGAAGCTGACGGAAAAAGCAGTGGCCTTCATGACGCGCACCGATGAGAAGCCCTTTTTCGTCCATTACTGCTCGCAGGCGCTGCATGAGCCGTGGTATCCGCCGATGGAATACCGGGGTCGTAAAATCCGCGGGCAGACCGCATCCTGGCAGACCGATATGCTGCTGGAGCTCGACCAGACACTGGGCGCATTCATTGAGGCGCTGGATGAATCAGGGAAGCTGGATAATACCCTGTTCATCATCACCAGCGACAACGGCGGGTGGCCTTTCCCCGACACCATCAAAAACGGGCACAATCCCAATGAAGGACTTCGCGGCCGCAAGGGTGATGCATGGGAGGCTGGGCATCGCGTGCCGTTTATCGCTTCCTGGGGCGGGGGCATACATCCGGAATTGCCGATCCCGGCCGGTACGAGCAGTACCCAGCTCGTCGGGATTCAGGATATCTATGCAACGCTCGCCGAGCTGACCGGCCAGGCCGTTCAGGACGGTCAGGCCGTCGACAGCTTAAGTTTTCTGCCGGCCCTGCGGGGGAAACCATCATCGCGCTTGACCATGGTGATGCAGGGCGGTGATCTGCACGATTACCGCCGCTGCGTGAGGGAAAACAACTGGAAACTGATGGTGACCTCCACGGGCGAACCGGAAATGCTCTTCGACCTCGATAAGGATCTGCTGGAAACCAACAACCTGATCAATCAGCCGGAGCAGCAGGCGCGTATTCAGCGTATGCTCAGGATCTACGCGGAAACCAAAGCCCCGCCCATTGATCTGACCCGGGTAGTGCGGGAAGAGGTCCGGCCCGCCGGCCGGGAGGAGTAGAGCAGGGCAATGCCTGTGGTCGACGGCGTCCGCAATCGCTCAGAGAGCAAGTAAGTCGATCCCTTTCCAGGAACGCTCAATTCTGGTCAATTTAGGCTTAAACATCCATAAATCTCCCCGAAAAATAGCATTTTAAGCAAGCACTGCGGGATTTTCGCTCCTGATTTACAGACTAAATCTGGGAATACAAACAGAGAAAAAATAAAACAGTTTAATATGATAGTAGACAAACTGTATTAATAGTGTTATTTATCAATCAACCATCAGGCATAGGTTTTAGCTCTGCAGGAGCAGGGAGTCCTGTTGGTTTTTGAAGGCGATGGCTATCGCTAAGAGAACAGGAGGCGTGTGAACGGCGGTGTAAAGCATAACCGTTTTCAAGGCTTCCAAAAATAAAAAGACAAGGAGAGAAAGATGAAAAAAATGATAGTTCTAGGGCTGGTTTCTCTGGCTGCTGCGCAACTGGTATCAGCGGATGTGGTTGCAGGATGGGATACATGGTTCAAACCGAATAATAATATAGCTCCCGGGCAGAAGATAGGCATTAAATCCCTTTCTGCTGATTCAATCTATGGTCGGTTGTCATACGATGACGCAACCAATGCTGGACTGTGGGGCAGATCCTCTAACAAGGGATCATCAGATGGTACCTGGGGTGGTTATTCTAATGGTGTTGATGACCCGAGTGGCAATACAGGTGCGGGCTCTGATGTTCTTGCTTTCAGCACCGTCGACGCGACGGCCTTCTTTACCATATCGATAACCAATCATGCAGACTCAGTTATTTCTCTCGATCAGTTCAGCTTTGATGGCTGGCAGAGTTTTAATAATTCTGCCGGTGACTGGCAGCTGGATCTGACCGCCAACACACTCGGTCTGGCTAATACGACGCTGGGAACAGGAAGTCTTACGCCTATGGGTGTTGATGCGGACATCGGAGGAATCAATGACTTTGAGGATGTAAACTTAACTCTGAGTTCAATGCAGTTGGGCCTGGGTGATTCCGTAACCTTGAAATTTTCGCTGAGCGGGGCAAGCAACACTTCAAAAACCTATATCGATAATGTTGCACTTATCGGAGGAAGTGTGATTCCGGAACCGGCCACACTGGGCCTGATCGGGGTGTCCGGTCTGGGTCTTCTGTTTTTCCGCCGCCGGTTCATGATGTAATTCCGGGCGGGAGTTTGAATGTGCGATGCCCCGCATGACTGCGGGGCATCTTTGCGTTCAGGGCTTTTTTCTGAATCGGCGGCCGGGTATTGCTGTTGTGTATTGGGCATCCGCCGAACCGTGACCGAATGCTCCGATCATCCGGCAGCAGAACAGGGGCAGCTGATAAACGCCTATTGAGATCCCACGGCCTATCCGCCGCACCTCGATGAACCGGCGCTATAGGGCTCCATGATACGAACCCCTGCACATACCGGCAGTTGCCGGTCATCTTCGTACAGTGGCGGGTGAGTATATTAAA
The DNA here is from genome assembly GCA_050298955.1 of Pontiella sp. Taxonomy (GTDB): domain Bacteria; phylum Verrucomicrobiota; class Kiritimatiellia; order Kiritimatiellales; family Pontiellaceae; genus Pontiella. The sequence continues at coordinate 4,185 of JBNKVA010000005.1, read as the reverse complement.
TCAATAAATTATAAAACTGTTCAATTAATGTGTGGACATCCTCTACCAAGGGTGCTATTTATCATTTAGATATCAGGCATAGTTTTGGATTTTTCAGTGATCGAAAGGCTCAGGACGGACATGGCAACGAGCAGGAAAAAAAAGATACAGAAGACGGAAGCGCTGCTGGCCAGTATCGTGGTTCACGCTATCCTTGCCGTTCTGGCTGTAACCTTGGTGGCCTTTTCAGTTGTCGTTAAGGAAGATCAGCAGTTTGAGGGCAAGCCCATATCACGTCCTCAGGTAGCACTGAAAAAGCTTAAGATTCCCGTCAATATTCGCAAGGCACCCAAGCCCAGGTTGCGAAAGAACATTGTGGTGAAGCATAAGATACGCAACACACCGGATATTAAGATGCCTGAAATTATCGGGGTGAAGGGCGGATTCAGTTCCGCGGGATCGGGACTGGGCGGTGGCGCAGCATCACTGGGCTTTTCCATGCCCGAGCTCGATATGTTCGGAGTAAAGAGCAACGGGGAAAAGATCTTTCTCGTCCTCGATTCCACCGAGCCGATGATGCGGGATGACCGGGGAGGACTGGAATCCTATGATCTGATCAAACAGGAAATCTATCACATGCTGGAGGGGCTGAATTCAACCGTGCTCTTCAATATTGCGGCGTATGACTGGCAAAACGGCCAGATGCTCTTTCCCAAGATGGTTATGGCCACCCCGAGCAATATAGAGAAGGTCAAGGCCTGGCTGGACCCGCTGAACCGGGATAAGGGCGCGGGAGGCGACCTGGCTGTGGTCGGAACCAAGACGGCCGGACCGGGAGGTAAAACGTTCCAGAGTAAAAGTTTGACGAACGAGATCATGGACAGTATCGACGTATGGGTCGGTCCAGCCATGCTGGCCATGCAGCAGCAGGCTGACACGGTCTATATCCTGGCGGCCACGCACCGCAACCTGGGATCCACCGAACGGACGACCCCTAAAGGATGGTCTGAAAGCAAGCAGAAGAAGTGGGAGGAGCTTTACGAGAAGGCCAAGCTCAAGCTTGCCGAGGAGAATGAACAGCGTAGGAGCGAGGGGATTGCGCCGCTCGTGATCGGAATGAATCCGTGGAGCCTGATTGAGCGCTATTTCCCGACAGCAGAGAAGCCTCCGCCTTCGACATCGGCCCATTATTACACAACGAAGGACATTAAAAAAGCACTCGATTTAATGCGGAAACAATCGGCTAAGGCAGCGCCTTCCATTGGGCTGAAAAAGAAAAAGAACTCCTATACGGTTAATGTGATTCATTTCGTGCCACAGAATGACACTGATATGAACGACGCGGAAAAATTCAAGAATCTAGCATCCATCTGCAGGGGTGAATATCGTCAGTTGCAAGGACTGGATGCCATCACTGCCGCCGCCTATCAGTGAGCCTGATTGGGTATCTTGCCCGGAGACACGGGCTGATGTGTGCTGCGGGCCGGCCTGATCAATCCCCTGGGCATTATTGATAGGGGACATTCATCCGAGCGGAAGGTAAAGCATGAATCTACCTTTCACATGCGTGTGCTTGGCTCTCTTCAATACCAATCAGCGCCATAACAACTGTATAGAACCACTGTGGCAGGGGTGTATCTATGTAATAAGCGCTCAGGCCCCACCGATCGTTCCATGCACTGCAATGATGCGGTTCATTTCGGCAGGGGGCCGTGACGGTATACATTTTATGCAGGCAGTGAAATTAACTGGCGTTAAGGGGTTACTATGATCAAGACGTGGATGGCTGGTATTTATTTGTTGGGAATTTCAGGCCTGGCCCAGGCGGCGGATCCGTTCAATACGACCACCAATACATTCGGCACCGGAACCAATGCGTTCGCGATTACCTTCGTGGAGATCGGCAATCCGGGTAATCCTCCTGCTGTGGGTACGTTGCATGGCTTCGATTATTATGGTGACGTTGATTACACCTATCGCATTGGTAAGTATGAAATCACGCTGGCTCAGTGGCGGGCCTTTGTTGCTAACCTCGGTGGAGAGCCGCATGGGTTGCCAACGAGTGCCTATGAGACGTCAGTCTCAGGAAATAATCTCGATCATCCTGCCTTTGATAGCAGTTGGTTCGAATCCGCTCAGTTTTGCAACTGGCTTACATCCGGCGATACAAGGTACGGCGCCTACCAGTTTGACGGGCCCAGCAGTACGAATGCGGGTAACTTTATCCGGGTTGACCTGGCAGCTGCTTTTAATAGCTACGACATGGTTTATGTAATTCCGACCCGCAGCGAATGGTTTAAGGCCGGCTATTGGAAGTCGACCAACGACGGATACTGCCGCTATCCGAATGGAACAGATCTTCCTGGTCCTACACGGGATGGTGATTTACCCGTAACCTGGGGTGATGAAGGGGTGAACGGCTGCTATGGTATGCTGAAAAATTGCCAGGAATGGACTGAAGAGTGGCAGTATGACTCCTACAGTGCCACCTATCTTTCCTCTGCGCGAGCATTGCAGATGGGTGATACCACTCATGCCTGCAGTGGTGTAGTTGCGCCGTTGACTGCGAAATCGGTATCGCTTGATAAAGAGGATTATACTTGCGGATTTCGTGTTGCAGCACTGAGCAGGAATCAGGTGCAGGCTCATCTGCCGACCGGGCACGGCGCGCCGATCTTTAGATATCGCAGCGGGCAGCTTCATCATTTGACGGCCGCTGCGGGTGTCGATTACAGCATCACAGGTGCGAATCTGGATGGATTTGCACGTGATTCTGATCAGTACGAAGATGCGAATCTGAAGTATTATAAGCTGGAGGGCCCGGCCTGGCTGAATATTTCTACGAACGGCGTTCTATCGGGTACGCCGACCATTGCCGATGCCGGTCGTCAAAGGTTTAAGATTTCAGCGACCAACAGTTGGGGTGCCGCAGATGAATCCTGGGTTTCCATCGATGTATTTGAAGGTGCTCCGGTTGCGTTGGCGGGCTGGACCGGCACGAATGCCGCACCGGATGTTACAAACGGTGGGGTGACCGGTCAGCTTACGTTGCATACAAACGGCCAGGGTGATACCGCTGATTATGCAACGGGTTATCAGGAACCTATCTATCAATCTGTTTATACAACAAACGAATATGGTCAACGCATATATGCTGGACAGGAACTAGTTGGGTATAACGAGTATACAATCAACTCTGCGGACGGCACGTATGGCACGCTGTTTGGTGGTGCAACGACTATCGACGGATTCATTGAGTTCAATTCGGGTCAGAACATGTATCAGGATACATGGACGCTCAGGAAAGCCGCCGGCGTTCCCTATGCTGATGTTACCGTAACGGCTTCGAACCAACCCGTCTTCCTTAACTTTATTGCATTTGATTGGGCTTCTACAGCTTCCTACGACCTTGCCTTTCAGATTCGCTATATCGGCGGGGATCTGAGCGGGGTTGCGTCAAACCACTGGTGCGGAGGTGGTCGAAGTTATAGATATGGTCTGTATGTTAATGACGGAGAGTGGGCCGGCGACGAGGTTCCGCTGGTGAATCTGGCTGACCGAAGTCTGGCTCCGGGTGAATCCGCTACCTTCCGGATCTGGATGGAACAATTCGGCGAAACTTCACCCTTGTTCGTCGATAATATGGGGGTGATCGGATTTGTGTCACCGCCGGGTTACACGATCCCGGAGTTCTACTCGAATGCGATTTATAAAGCCAATGCATTGATGAATGTTCCATACACGGGAACCCTGACGAATGAAGCCTTTGACGTAGACGGCGAAGTGCTGACCTTCAGCAAGGTGGATGGTCCGGACTGGTTGAATGTTTCGACCAACGGAACGCTTTCAGGTACACCCGATACGCTGGATTGGGGGATGAATGTATTTACTGTTCGGGTGGATGATGCATCGTATGGAGACAATCTGGCTATGCTGTATATCCAGGTGGACAGCGACGGCACGGCCACCCCGAAGTTTGATACGGACAGTATCGTCATACGTACCGGCATTGGTCAGGATATCAATACGTATATCGGTGACCGGGCGTCCGATCCGGATCCGGAGACGCTGACCTTCTCGCTTCTCTCTGCTCCGGCATGGCTGTCCATCAGCGCCGACGGAACCCTTACGGGAATACCTTCTGTTGGCGATATCGGTTATAATACCTTGCAGGTGGTGGTTGATGACGGAAACGGCCACAGTTCA
>JBNKVA010000004.1:0-176331 GCA_050298955.1 Pontiella sp. | reverse complement strand
AGAAACTGATCACACCGAACCGGCTCAAGGAAAAGCTCCCGCTGGGCGATGCATTGACCGAAAAGGTGCTGGCAGACCGTAAAGCCGTGCGCGACATCATTCATCGCGAGGATCCGCGTCTGCTGGTGGTGATCGGCCCCTGCTCGATCCACGATCCGAAGGCCGCGCTCGACTATGCCACCCGGCTGGCCGCCCTGGCGGAGCAGGTGAAGGACCGCTACTTCATCGTGATGCGGGTCTATTATGAAAAGCCCCGCACCACAATCGGGTGGAAAGGGTTCATCAACGACCCTCATCTCGACGATTCGTGCGACATGGAATACGGATTGAATGCCGCCCGCACCCTGATGCTCGACATCATCAAGCTGGGTCTGCCGATTGCTACCGAGTTTCTCGATCCGATCGTACCTCAGTACACGGCCGATCTGGTCAGCTGGTCAGCCATCGGCGCGCGTACAACCGAATCACAAACGCACCGCGAGATGGCCAGCGGCCTCTCCATGCCGGTGGGGTTCAAGAATGCGACGGACGGCAACATCCAGGTGGCGATCAATGCCATTGAGTCAGCCAGCATCCCCCACAGCTTTCTCGGCATCGATCAGGACGGCCACACGGCGGTGGTGACCACCGCCGGCAATCCGAATACGCATCTGGTGCTGCGCGGCGGCGACAAACAGCCCAACTTTGAACTGCCCGAGGTGACCTACGCCGGATGCAAGCTCGAGGCCGCCGGCCTGGAGCCTTCGCTGATGGTCGACTGCTCGCATGCCAATGCCAGCAAGATTGCGAGGAACCAGATCAAGGTCTGGGAGGACATCCTGAAGCAGCGGGCCAAGGGCCGCTCCCCGATCACGGGAGCCATGGTGGAAAGCTTCCTCGAAGAGGGCAACCAGAAGATCTCCGGCGACCTGAAGTACGGCTTGTCCATTACCGACCCCTGCATCGACTGGGAAACGACCGAACGTATGCTGATGGTGTAGTTGAGGCGGAAAGGTTCTCTTTTTCGCTCATCGGGTTGCCGCAGACGGCACCATCGTTCACGACCTGCACTTTACGCTTGCCGTTTCCCCTGGCGTCCTTCGATCACGCGGGTGAAAGAATTTGAACTGATGGTCGGCACCGCGGTCAGGACGTAGTGCGACGGCGCAGGGCTCTCCGCCCGGGCATCATCGATGAGCGCATACGCGGGTTCACCTCCACAACTGGATGTGCGCATGATCTGTCAATCGGCAGAATCGGTTGTCCGGACCTGACTGTTTCGGCTTGCCGACGGACTGGGTGTGCGGGCCTGATTACTCCTGCTGACTGCGGGCCTGGGCGAGGAACGTGCCGGTCTGGCCTGGCTTGGTCTGTTGGCTGATTTCGGTTGCACACGGTTGGCGCGCGAAGCGCTTCCGGGCGAAGGTGTCGTGGAACGGCGCGGCTGCACCTGCGGCGTACTGCGGTTGACCGGATTGCTTCGGATATTATTTCCGGGCGGCGTGTTCTGGCGTACCGACGGGGCAGGACGCGATTGCCCGCGCACGGTTGAACGCTGGCTTTCATTGCCCTGCGGAGTGGCAGGCGGTGTACTGCGGCGCGGAGTCGAGACCGCATCGCGGTTGCCTGAACTACGCGGCGTACTTGATCGGACGCGGGCGGGCGGCGGCGTGGTTCGCGTACGCGTCTGGTTTACAGCAGACCGGCTGCGCTGGTCTGAGGTTCTCGAACGCGTAATGCGGGAACGGGTGTCGGTCCGCGTGTTGACCGGTGCGCCGGTCCTGGCGGAGGCACTCGAACGGTTGACGACCATGGTTCGGCCGGATCGGTCAAAGGTTTCCGAACCGCTCCGGCGGCCGGCATGGTTGGTTGCGTATCGAATGGACACCGGTTTAATCTCACGCTGGGTTGCTGAAGCGATTCGATCTACCGGAACACCCCGGTTGATAATGCGCCGGTATTCGTCCACATCGACGCGGTGTTGGGCCGCCAGAGTCGTTCTGTAGACCTCCTCCACCCGTTTTCTGGGGACACAGTGCCTACGCAGGTTGTAATCGCAGAAGTACCGGGGGGGAACGAAGGTATAGCAGTTATAGCCTAAGTTGAATCCGAATCCGACACTGACCACACTGCCCCGGTATACCAGGCCGACGCCGGAACGGTACACGGTGTAAGGCGGCAAGGGTGCCCAGCCGCAATAGCTGCTGCTATAGCGCCAGTGTACCCATGACGGCGCCCATACGGTATCCGGCCACCAGCACCAACCATAGCGGGCATGGCGGAACCACCGCCCGTAATGGAAAGGAGCCCAGCCCCATGAATAATTGGACATCCAGTACCAGCCGCAGTCTGTATAGACCCAGCGGCCGGCATCGCAGTAAGGCTGCCAGCCGGTATTATAAATCACGACGCTCGGTCGCCAGCAACGTCCATATCCTTCGATGTAAATCCAGGATCCGTAGGGCGCGAGTGCGGTATAAAAGTCGGACATGCTGACTTCCGGCGGCTCGACTGCGACAGCGTCGGAAGACGGCTCTGCGGATTCCGGTGTATCCGATTGGAAGCCTATGCCCTCCTCAATCAGCTGCTCGTCGCGCTCCATGGCGGCTGTGATGACCTCCGGCGGTGCACCAATATCGCTGAGATAGATGATATCGTCCGCATCCAGTTCAAAGAAGCGCGGCGATTTTGCGATGTAGGCCAGTATAACCGCTTTATCCACTCCGGCCTGAACCATGCGCACGAGCTGGGCAAACGAACTGTCCGGCGCGACGTCCGGCGGCAACGTGCTCTCCATAATGGTCAGCGCCGGAAGTGCATTTGTTTCGGGCAAGTCAGAACGCTCGGAACTGGCGACCGCGTTGGTGCCTGCAGCGGCTCCTTCCTCATTGGCATGTACGGCATACTGTCCGCCCATTATGATGAGCCCCAGTGTGGTCGACAGTAGAAACATTCCGATCGAGGTCATTGTTTTCATCCTGCACCATCCTTCCGGGTTCAATAGAATAACGTCGCGGTCTTTGACCCATTGCCATAAAAAACATTCAAATGTTCATTTGAACTTTTGGGATATTCCCTGTAACGGCCGGGTTCAGCGGCTGTCAGGCCGCTTCCCGGTATCCAAGGACTGTAGACCGATCTTCAGGCCCTCGGAAGCGTTTTCGGGGAAAATCCCTTCTTTTTATAGTCATATTCATCCCTGCGACAAGGGCTGGCATGAGGCAACCGAAGGTTTACAGCGAGGCCAGTTCGCCGATGGAAGAGGAGGCCCATCCCGGCTGTTCCAGCACATGTTCCAGCAGCATGGCGGAAGCTACGGCATCATAGAGCGCATCGTGCGCGGCGCGGCCGACGCATAACGCATCCACCCGCGCTTTGAGATCAAGCATCACGATCAGATCCTCCAGCGCATAGGACGGGCAGCCCGGCCACGCCCTGCGGGCAATCCGCAGGGTATCGATCCAAATCCCAAACCGGTGCATCGGTGCCATCGACCTCAGCACCTTTTTTTCGGTCGCGATATTGTGGGCGCCCAGAGGATAGCGGGTCAGTCGCGGCAGGATCTGCGGCCAGAGGGCCTGCGGGGTGGGCGCCTGGGCGATCTCATCGCGCAGTACGGCGTGCCGACCGGGCGCATGGGGATTGAACGGACGGTTGGCGTCGACCTTGAGCAGGTTCTCGAACAAGGAGTCTTTGTCCACCCTCCCCTGCTTCAGCGACACCATGCCGATCTGCCACGGTTCGTTATCAAATCCGTGCATGGACCCCGTTGTCTCGAAGTCCAGCACCGTGATCTCGGCATCAAAAATGGCCATGGTTGAATCCATGGCCATGATCATCCACATCGGGCCCGGGTTTTCAAACTTTGTAGGGTTGAAAACCCTCCCGTCACGCGGCGGGCAGGTCATCGACCATGCCCGCCCGGGAAACATCAGCTGTCAAGTGCGAGGAGCAGAGGCTGCTCGAGCGCTTCAATGATCCAGCGCAGGAAGCGGGCCCCGTCGGCACCGTCGATGATGCGGTGGTCATAGGAGAGCGACAGCGGCATCATCAGGCGCACATTACCGTCCGCGTCCAGCTGCTTGACGGCGCGGCTGACGCCAAGGATCGCCACTTCCGGTGAATTGACGATCGGCGTAAAGTAGGAACCGCCGATGCCGCCCAGATTGGAAATAGTGAAGGTGCCGCCCTGCAGATCGCCCAGTCCAATCTGCCCTGCGCGCGCCTTGCGGGCAATTTCGCCGAGGGCTTCGGCCACTTCGATCATATTCATGCTGTCGGCGTCGCGAACAACCGGAACCATCAGGCCCTTGTCGGTATCGACGGCAATGCCGATGTTGTAGAAATCCTTATAGATGATTTCCGACTTCTCGGCATCGATCGAGCAGTTAAAGTTAGGGAACTTGCGCAGCGCCGCGGCCACCACATGCACCAGCATGGCGGTAACGGTCAACTTGGCCCCCACGGCTTCGGCCTTGGGTGCAAACTTCCTGCGCAGCTGATCCAGTTCCGTGATATCAGCCATATCATGCTGGGTAACGTGAGGAATGGTGGCCCAGCAATGTGCCATATGCTGCATGGTCGCCTTGCGGATGGCGCTCATTTTTTCGACTCGCGTCGCGCCCTGCACTCCGCCGCCCTTGCGGCCGCCGCCTGCGGAGAGGCTGCTCTTCGCATGGTTCTTCACATCTTCCAGACTGATACGCCCAGTCGCACCACTCGGTTGTACCGAATGGATATCCACACCCAGCTCGCGGGCCAGACGGCGTACATTCGGCGCGGCGGAAACGGCCTTTTCAGCTGGTGCCGGTGCAGGGGCCGGGGCTGGAGCTGGAGCCGGTGCTGCTTTCGGCGGTGCCGGGGCCGGGGCCGGCGCGGGGGCTTCCTCTGCAGCAGGAGCCTCTTCAGCGGCGGGCGCTTCCGGTTCTTCCGCAGCCTCGGCAGGAGCGGCTTCTTCCGCAGGCGCTGCAGCACCTTCACTCTCTTCAATAGTGAAGGCCAACTGGCCGACCTCAACGGTGTCGCCCTGGGCGACATGGACTTCCTTGATTGTCCCCGAAACCGGAGCCGGAATTTCCATGCTGGCTTTGCCCGCTTCGATTTCTAGCAGCGAATCGCCCTCGCTTACGCTGTCACCCACGGCAACCAGTACATTGACCACGTCGCCCGATTCAATATTTTCGCCCAGTTCAGGAAGTTTAAATTCAAGTGCCATGGTTCTATTCTCCTAGCGGATTGGGTTTGCTGACATCGATGCCCAGTTCTTTGCGGGCCTTTTCCAGTTTCTTCTTATCAAATTCGCCCTGATCGGCCAGCGAAGAAAGCACCGACCATGCAATGGCATTGAAGTCGACTTCAAAGTGCTTGCGCAGGGCCCTGCGACCATCACTTCGGCCGAATCCGTCGGTACCGAGCGAGACCATGCCGTTCGGAACCCACTTGGCCAGCGACACCGGCAGCAGCTTCATGTAATCCGAAGCCGCCACAACCGGGCCGGTTTCGTTTTCAAGGCATTGTGTGATATACGGCTTCGCTTCCTTGCTGTTGCGGTTGACTTCACGCTCGCAGTCCAGCGCATCGTTGATCAGGTTCTTGTAGCTGGTGACTGACCATACATTGGTTTCAACACCGTATTTTTCCCTGAGCAGTTCGGCGGCCTTGACGGCCTGCGGCAGGATAGCGCCGCTGCCGAGAATCTGCGCCTGCGCCTTGTCCGACGACTGGAACTTGTACATGCCCTTGAGGATGCCTTCCTCGGCCCCTTCCGGTATGGCGGGCTGCTCGTAGTTGTCGTTCATCAGGGTGATGTAGTAGAAGATCTGCTCGTTCTCCACATACATGCGGCGGATGCCGTCCTTGATGATGATCGCAAGTTCGTAGGCATAGGCCGGGTCGTAGGCCACCAGGTTCGGAATCGTCAGCGCCAGCACGAGCCCGTGGCCGTCCTGATGCTGAAGTCCTTCGCCCGCCAGCGTTGTGCGGCCGGCGGTGGCGCCCATCAGGAAGCCTTTGCAGCGCGAGTCCCCGGCAAGCCAGGCGGAGTCGCCGATACGCTGGAACCCGAACATGGAATAGTAGGTGTAGAACGGAATCATGTTGATGCCGTGGTTGGCATAGGCCGTACCCGCCGCCACAAAGGAGGAGAATGCGCCGGCTTCAGTAATTCCCTCTTCGAGAATCTGGCCGTCCTTCGCTTCCTTGTAGAACAGCAGGTTGTCGGCATCAACCGGTTCGTACAGCTGACCGGAGTGGGCGTAGATACCCACCTGGCGGAACAGCGCATCCATGCCGAACGTGCGCGCTTCATCGGGGATGATCGGAACAATCAGCTTGCCGATATTTTTGTCCGACAGCATTTTGCTGAGAATACGCACGAAGACCATCGTCGTGGAAACCGCACGGTCGGAGCCGGCATCGAATTCCTGGAAGATCTTGTCGGCCGGCATTTCGACCGGGTTGAAATCCGTAATACGGGTCGGAACATGCCCGCCCAATGCCTCGCGGCGCTTCTTCAGGTACTGCATTTCCGGGCTGTCTTCCGCCGGCTTGTAGAACGGCACCTTGTCGATATCCTCGTCGGAAATCGGAATACCGAAGCGGTTGCGGAAGGCGCGCAGCGTCTCTTCATCCATCTTCTTCTGCGAATGGGTGATGTTCTGCCCTTCCCCGGCACGACCGAGGCCATAGCCCTTGACCGTCTTGGCGAGGATCACGGTCGGACGGCCTTTGGTTTCCATGGCCTGCTTGTAGGCGGCGAAGACCTTGGCCGGATCGTGCCCGCCGCGGCGCAGGCGCTTGATTTCGGAATCAGACAGATGTTCGGCCAGCTTGAGCAGACGGGGGTCGGTACCAAAGAAGTGGTCACGGACATACTGGGCATCTTCGACGGTGTATTTCTGGTATTGGCCGTCGACCACCTCGCCCATTCGTTTGACCAGCAAGCCGTCATCGTCCTTTTCGAGCAGCGGATCCCAGCTGTCGCCCCAGATGACTTTGATGACATTCCAGCCGGCACCGCGGAACGATGCTTCCAGTTCCTGGATAATCTTGCTGTTGCCGCTGACCGGTCCGTCCAGACGCTGCAGGTTGCAGTTGATCACGAAGGTGAGGTTGTCGAGCTTTTCGCGGGCGGCAAGCTTGATCGCACCGAGCGATTCAGGTTCATCGGTTTCCCCGTCGCCGAGATAGGCCCAGACATGCTGGTCGCTCGGCTTGCGGAAGCCGCGGTCTTCCAGATATTTGATAAAACGGGCGTGATAGATGGCGGTGATCGGGCCCAGACCCATGGATACGGTCGGGAACTGCCAGAAGTCGGGCATGAGCCACGGATGCGGGTAGGAGGAGAGGCCGGGCGTATCGTGCAGCTCGTGCCGGAAATTGGTCAGGTGGTCATCCGAAAGGCGTCCTTCCAGATAGGCGCGTGCATAGACCCCAGGTGAGGAGTGCCCCTGGAAATAGACCAGGTCGCCGGGGTGCTCTGCCGTGCGGCCGCGGAAAAAGTGGTTGAACCCCACCTCATAAAGCGTCGCGATGGATTGATAACTGGAGATGTGACCGCCGATGCCATCCTCTTCCCGGTTGGCGCGTACCACCATGGCCATGGCGTTCCAGCGGATCAGGCTCTTTATCCGGCGCTCCATTTCACGGTCGCCGGGATAGGCCGGCTGTTCATCGAGCGGAATCGTATTAATATAGGGGGTATTGGCCGAAAACGGCAGGCGCACGCCCTTGCGATGGGCTTCCACCTGCAGGTCGTGCAGGATATCCTTGACCCGCTCCGCACCCTCGGTTTCGAGCATTTCATCCAGGGCATCCAGCCAGTCCTGCTTTTCAAAATCCACCTTCTCAGGGGTTGTTTTGCTTTTATCCATTGCGTTCTTCCTTCGTTAAAGTGCGACGGAGAGTAAATTTGACCGAACCGGTACTCAATAAAAATCGTCTAAAACATGTTCATATAAATCACGTATTGCCAAATATCGACATAAATTACGTAAAATCACTCCCTGAGAACGGTGTCCTGCAACCGACTTCTCCGTCAATTTACGAAAAAATCAGCCGGATGAAAACTCTGAAAATGCATACTTTACCCTCATCTTCACAAAACGGGGCTCTCTGCCAAATCAGTCGGAATTGCAGATTTTAACCGGATTCCGATTATGGTTTCATGACCGCCCATCAACCGGAGAAAATCTGAATGAAACGAATCGGAGCCCATGTGAGCGCTGCCGGCGGCGTTGAGAACGCCCCTGTTAACGCTGCCGGGATCGGAGCAAATGCCTTCGCCCTCTTCACAAAGAACCAACGGCAGTGGGTCGCCAAACCGCTGACGCAGGAAAGCATCGATGCCTTCAAACAAAACTGCGCGGACAACGGCTTTGGTCCTGAAAGCATTCTCCCCCACGACAGCTATCTGATCAATCTCGGTCATCCTGAGGCCGATAAGCTGGAAAAATCACGCACCGCCTTTCTCGATGAAATGCAGCGCTGCGAGCAGCTCGGACTCGACCGGCTCAACTTTCATCCGGGGAGCCACCTCAAGCAGGTATCCGAATCCGAATGCCTGTCCACCATTGCCGAGTCGATCAACATCGCACTCGACAAAACCGAAGGCGTGACTGCCGTCATTGAAAACACCGCCGGGCAGGGTTCCAACCTGGGCTTCCGTTTTGAGCATCTCGCGGAAATCATTGATCAGGTCGAAGACCAAAGCCGCGTCGGCGTCTGCATCGACACCTGCCACAGCTTCGCAGCCGGCTACAACCTGCTGACCGCCGAATCGTGCGATGCTGTTTTTGCCGAATTTGACCGCATTGTCGGCTTCAACTATCTGCGCGGGATGCACCTCAATGACTCGAAGAAGGAGCTCGGCAGCCGGGTCGACCGCCACCACAACCTGGGTAAAGGTGAGCTTGGGCTGGACGTTTTCAAATATATCATGAACGATCCCCGCTTTGACCACATGCCCCTGATCCTCGAAACCATTGACGACACGATCTGGGCGGAAGAGATAAAGCTGCTCCGAAGCTACGAAGGGAAATAAGCCCGCAGATCAGGCAGATTGACGCAGATACGTATTAAGCATTAAGAATCCCGCATCATGAATGTATTAGATAACGTCCGCATAGTACTCGTGAATCCGATGTTCGGCGGAAACCTCGGCTCCATCTGCCGGGCAATGAACAACAACGGGATCACCGATCTGGCCGTGGTGGACCCGCGCCCGGACATGGACATGGACGAAGCCCGCAAGTTTTCCTGCAATGCCCGCGATCAACTGGAAGCGCGCAGGGAATTTGAAACGCTCGAGGAAGCGATTGCCGACTGCACCGTTGTGGCGGCCACTTCGGCACGCACGGGATTTTACCGCGACACGGCCTATACCCCGCGTGAGTTTGCGCCGATCGCACTGGAGAGCGCAAAGGAGCATAAGATCGCCTTGGTGTTCGGCCGCGAGGATAAAGGTCTTTTCAATGATGAGCTGGCGCTTTGTTCGCACATCATCCAGATCCCTTCGAGCGGGCTCTATACCTCGCTCAACCTTTCACACGCCGTCTACGTCTGCTGCTACGAAATTTTCTGCGCGGCCGGCATCTTTGAGCCGTCGGAGGAATCCGCACCCGAAGCCGACTCCGAGCTGCGCGAGCGCATGTTTACCCTGTGGCGTGAAATGATGATTGAAACCCGGTTTGTCCACGACCAGAAGCTCGACCACATGATGATGGGCCTGCGCCGCATCTTCAATCGCGGCAAATTGACGGTCCCCGACTGCAAGATCCTGATGGGCCTCGCCAAGCAATCCATGTGGGTCGCCGATCAATGGAATAAGACCAGAAATAATTAAACACGAAGACACGAAGTACACGAAGAATAATCCCGCCAGCCTTTGTGCAGCTTGGAGTCCTATGTGCCTTTGTGTCTAAGAAAGTCAGCATGAATATATTTCCTGAGAAGAGACACATCACCAAAGCCGAGATCAACGAGCTGCCGATGCAGGCTTACGAGGGTCCGATTCATCTATTCAACACGCCGGACGCGGCCGAAACGGCTGCACAAAAGCTGCTGACCGAAACCCTGCTGGGCTTCGATACCGAAACCCGTCCGGCGTTCCGCAAGGGCGAGAGCTACGATCCCTCCCTGCTTCAGCTTGCCACGGAACACGAAGTCTATCTCTTCCAGATCCAGCAGTGCGGCCTTACACCGAGCCTGCTGCAGCTGCTGGCCGATCCCGATATCATTAAAGCCGGAGTGGCCCTGGACCGCGACGTCAGCGAGCTTAAAGCGATGGCGCATTTTGAACCCGCCGGTTTTGTAGAACTCGCCACCTACGCCAAACAGGCGAGAATCAAGAATCTGGGCCTGCGCGGGCTGACCGCAATTCTGTTCGGCTTCCGCATCTCCAAGAAGGAACAGGTTTCCAACTGGGCCCGGAAGGAGCTCTCCGAATCCCAGCAAACCTACGCGGCCACCGACGCCTGGCTCGGCCGCAAGATCTATCTCGAATTCCAGCGCGCCGGACTCGTGTAAACTGCATATCCGGTGCAGCAGCGCTCGCATATCCCCCCTCACCTATCCTGCCCGCGTCGGAGCAGATGGGAAGGGCAATCCTGTCCGGGCCAAAGCGATGTCACCTGCGCAGGGGGATGTAAAATGCCGACTGACTGACCGCGCCGGGGATCGTGCGTGAGCGCAGGAATCACCTACAGATGTGTTACATTCCTCTATCTACACCCCAAACCATGCTTTCTTTTTTGTAGGCTCATATGAGCCGCTAAAATCATATGTCTTCGCAAGATGCTGATGTTGTGCTTATTATAAAATTCACTGCCACATGGCACAGCGATTGCGTACCGTTTTAGTCATATATTATTTCTGAACCTACAACCGGAATGGTTGCATGAAAGAAAATCAAACAAGCGACATAGAACCGATCAGTGATCTGAACGGAAAGTTTCGTCGACTCCCCACGCCTATGCTGCGGCCGTCCCGGCAACAGTAACGGACCACCCCTCCTGACGGAACCCTCCCGACGGATTCTCGCATTTATTTAACAGGCATCATGCGATGCCTGAACGATAACGTGCATACCCTGTTTTTCTGAATCCAGACAACAAAGGAGGTGAAGCAGCCATGCAAGCGTAGCAATCCAGTAGGACTCACATCTGCAAGCAGCAGAGAATGAAAACCATATAATGGAGATATGCCATGCGTTATGGAATCAAAGTATGGTTTCCTGCAGTCGGCGGATTTACCTAACGGCGGTCAGCATGAACGACCGCGCCGACTATGAGACCTGAACATAAAAAAAGGTGCCTTAAAAGGCACCTTTTTGCTCAGCCTGGATAACGAGCACTACAGCTGGCCGTTGATGGCTGAAACCAGCGCATCCTGCTGCTGCAGGCCGACAAACTGCTGTACGTTTTCACCGTCCTTGAGCAGGATCAGCGTCGGGATCGAGCGGATACCGTACTTGGCCGCCAGCTCGGGACTCTCGTCGACGTTCACCTTGGCGATGACCGCCTTGTCGCCAATCTCGGCGGACACTTTTTCAAGGATCGGTCCCTGCATTTTGCACGGACCGCACCAGGGGGCCCAGAAATCAACGAGCACAACACCGGTTTTGGTTGCGTCATCATAGGTGTTTCCATCCAAATCGATTAAACCTTCTGCCATTTCACATCTCCTTTTAATTTCAAAATCGGACCCATCATTCCATCTTGCGTTCAAAAAGCAAACCTAAATGCGCCTTCGGCTCACCGCGGTATTCACTGATGGTCGTTTGCAGAAGGGGGATTTCCAGAGGCTTTTCTCCTCACCTGCCAGCATTCGAAGATTCATCCTCTCATCATTCACCGACCTATCAACGCTTCTCACCAGCCGTTTTGATGAATCCGCTCCTCATCATAACGGTATTCGGACGGCAGCACCTCGTTCGGCACGCCCATGGCCAGCAGGGCGAATGGCGTTATGGACTCCGGAATATTCAGCTCCCTGCGAAAGGTATCGACGCGCTCTTCCAGCGGATAGATGGCTATCCACACGCATCCGATACCGATGTCATGCGCGGCCAGTTGCATGTTCTGTGCGGCACACGAGCAGTCCTGCGGCCAGAAACCCGGGTAGATTTCCTTTGATGCATCGCCGCACGCCAGCACCATGAACGTCGATTCGGCCAGCATTTCCGTGCCGCCAAGCTCCGTAAACCGTTTGATGACGGCCGGATCGTCCATCGTCACATAGTGCCAGGGGCGCGCATCGGCTGCCGACGGCGCGTTCATGGCGGCTTCCAGAATGATTTTGCGCTCTTCCTCCGTGACCGGTTCCGTGGTCCAGCTGCGAACACTGCGACGCGTCATGATGGCTTCGATTGTTTCCATGCAGAAATCCTTTCGTTGCAGACAGAATACCCATGGAGGGTTTCCGTTCAAACGGAATCTGAACCAAAGGAAATACTTAAGCCGCCAGAATCCGGCTCAGGTCTTCGGAGTAGGCTTCGATGATTTCCGGCTGCAGCTGCTCCATTTCGAGGAGCCGGCGCCGAATGGCTGCGCGGCGCACCCAGTCGGTACGCGGTGCATGGAACTCTTCCACGAGACATTCCACTTCCGTACGAACCGGCTCGGAAACCCCATCCCGCGCACACCCCGCCGGAAAAGATTCAAAGAGGCGGTCAAACTCGAGCCACCGGTAACCGATGTAACGCACGGCGGTCAGCACACCAAACGAAGAGACCGCCACGATCAACTCACCTACACCGGAGCGGGCCAGCGAAATGATCAGGCTGAGGGAAAAAGCAAGGATCGAGGCAATGTAGACCAAAAAGACCAATCGCCTGGTCATCTCCTTCGGACTGTTGAGTTGACTGTGCATGATCGCCTTTCTTGCCAAAGCATATCGTACGAGACAGCCCGGCGCCAGATTATGTTGAGCAGTTTGTTTGCCACTTTGCACCCGCTGCACTATCTTTCCGCGCCATGTACAAAAAGAAACAGATGGTCGAGGTCGAAATCACCGATCTGGCCGACAAAAACCAGAGCTTCGGCCGACTTGACGACGGCATGGCCATCTTTGTCCAGGGACCGGCCGCCGTCGGCGATGTGGTGAGCGCCGAGATCTTCAAGATCAAGAAGAACTATCTCGCCGCCCGCTTCCGCGAGGTGCTCAAGGCCTCGCCCCATCGCATTGAACCGATCTGTCCCTATTTCGGACTCTGCGGCGGATGCAAGTGGCAGCACATGGACTATACTGAGCAGTTGCGCCTCAAGCGCAAGCAGGTGCAGGACGCCCTTGAACATATCGGCGGCTTCTCCGATATCGAGTGCGAGACATGCCTTCCGGCACCGGCCCTGTTCGGCTATCGCAACAAAATGGATTTTTCCTTTACCGACCTGCGCTACCTGACCCCCGACGAAATCGGCCTGGAGGCCGGCGAACATGAAAAGCCGGTCGACTTTGCGCTCGGCTTCCACGCTCCCGGCTGTTTTTCCAAGGCGATCGACATCGACCATTGCGATCTCTCCACACCTGAAATGAACACCGCACTCAATACGGTCCGCTCGTTTTGCCTGCGGCACAAAGCGGCGCTTCCGATCTATTCCACCCACACCCACACCGGCGAGCTCCGCAACCTGGTGGTACGTCACGGCGGCAACACCGGCGAGTTCATGGTCAACCTGGTAACCTCATCCCATCAGCCCGGGTTGATGAAGGAACTCAGCGAAGAACTTAAGGGCGCCCTGGGGGATCGGCTGTCGACATTTGTCAACAGTATCACCTCGGCAAAGAACACCGTCGCATTCGGTGAAAAGGAATATGTATTGCACGGCCCCGGTTATATCACGGACCGGCTTGGTGAGTATACCTACCGGATCTCCGCCAACTCATTTTTCCAGACGAACACGGTCCAGGCTGAAGCGCTTTACAACCTGATTCTTGAAACGGCACAGCTCAAGCCCACCGACGTTGTCTACGATCTGTTTTGCGGCACCGGATCGATTGCCCTGTTTGCGTCAGGTCATTGTCAAAAGGTGCTCGGGGTCGAAGTCGTCGAAAGCTCTGTGAATGATGCCTGCGAAAATGCCCGGCGCCACGGCGTTCAAAACTGCGCGTTTATCCGGCTCGACCTGAAGGATATTATCGATATCGAACTGGAGATGCAGGAGTTCGGCCATCCCGACGTCGTCATCACCGATCCGCCGCGCGCCGGGATGAACCCGAAAGCCGTCAAAATGCTGCGCAAGATGGCGCCGCCGGCCATTGTCTACGTAAGCTGCAATCCGGCCTCGCTGGCCAGGGATGGTCAGATACTCTGTGAAGAAGGCCTATACCGCCTTGTCCGCTGCCGGCCGGTCGATATGTTCCCGCAGACCAATCATGTCGAGAGCGTCGCCCGTTTCGAGCGGATGGATTGAACGCACACAGTCGATTACTGCGATTCGGCCCGCTTTTTGCGGTAATACTGGTTCAGGTCATCCACCAGCAGTTCCAGACGGATTTCACAGCGGGGTTTCTCAAAAATGCGCCCCAGCCCCATGCAGGTCCGGCACCTTCCGGAAACCTGCCCGGAACCGCCACAGCCGGGACATTCCCCCGTTCCATCGCAGTCGGAACAGACCACCTCCCAGCTCTTGAGGTTCATGCTGTCTCCATCCCCTTCGCACTTTTCACACTCGCCACTGCCTCCGCACCGCGGACAGGCCTGTTCGCACCAGCCTCTTGAGTCGCAGGTCTTGCAGAACTTGAGGTAATCTCCGACCTCGAGCACTTCATTGTCGGGATATTCCACATCAAGCAGCACATTGAACCGTTTGGCGGATCGCAGATCCTGATCAACCAACGTGTGCATTAAACACGCCGCTACAATATTGGTGTCCATGCCTCCGTCATAGTCGTCGGATGTATAGTAAACCGCAGCATTCGTATTCAGTCCGGGCAGCTGCTTCAGAATCGCCCCGATGTCGACCGACGGGCTGGCCATGATCGTGGCCGGAGGATTCCCGGAGACCCGGGCATTCATCTCCCGCACCCATTTATCGCGCACAGATTCGCAATAGACTCGTGCAACCACTTTGCCGGAGCCTTTGCACGTTGCACATTGGAGCTCTGCTTCACCGCTGCCACCGCAGCCGGGACACTGCCCTGTACCCTCGCACGCTTTGCAATCCGTATCCTGGCTGCTGCGCTTGCCCAGCTCAGTCATGGTCTGCTTATCGCGGCTGCTGCGTTTTCCCAGAGTCGTCACGGCCTCCTTGCATTTGCTGCACTCCCCGGAACCGTCGCAGGCACGGCACCGTCGGGTCACCGTCCCTTCTCCACCGCAGTTATAGCATACTTCAAACAGCTTATCGCGCTTGACCTCCTTGGTCTCATAATCCAGCTCCTCCAGATACAGGATGCAGCGGTTCGCGATTTCCCGATCCTCGTTCAGTGTTGCCTGAAGCAATGCGAGGATAAGTACGCCCTGGTCAAGGTCCCGGTCACGGTTCCGCTCCAGCAGTTTTTCACGCGCTTCCTTCGTCAGCAACGGTACGCCATCCAGTATGTTTCCGACCCGGTAGCGGCTTCCCCCGGCCTCCTCGAGCTCTTCCTTTTTGGCGTTTTCATCCGCGGCATCCTCTTCCTCCCCGAAATACGCCTTCTTCCACTCGGGCGGAAGCGTACTGTAATTCAGGAAATACTGTCCGCCGTCGTGAATGATCATCAGGCCGGCGGAAGTTCGACGCCAGACATAGGCATTGTGGAGCACACTTTCATCCGGCAGCACGAAGACCTCCACCGGTTCCTCCGTCAGCACCACGATTTCCGCCGCCTGCACCCTGATGACCGGCAGCGCCAGCATTAGCGCCGCCATCAGAAAATAGATCTGCCGTCTCATGCCTGCCTCCGTTCTGGATTGAATAGACACCCGCCAATGTACAATATGGTGCATTCAGAATCCAAGATTCCATTATAGAATACGCATCTGCATGGCAGAATATTGACTGAGTTACTCACAAAAGCATGAAAGTCGTTATCACAGAAAAGCCCTCGGTTGCCCGCGACATCGCCGGCGTGCTCAAGATTACGGGCAAGAAGAATGGCTACATCGAGGGCCGCGGATGCGCCATCACCTGGGCCTTCGGGCATCTGGTCACGTTGCTTGACCCCGGCGAATACGATCCGGCGCTCAGGAAGTGGCGGATCGACTCGCTGCCCTTCATTCCCGACGAGTTCCGGCTTAAGCTCATCGAAAACCCGGGTGTCGCCGAACAGTTTGAAACCATCAGAAAGCTCTGCATAGAAGCAGAGGAGATTGTCTGCGCTACCGATGCCGGTCGCGAAGGTGAACTGATTTTCCGCTATATTCTCACCCTCTCCGGATGCGAGGACAAGCCGATCCGCCGCCTCTGGCTCAGCTCGCTCACACCCGACGCCATCCGGGAAGCCTTCGACAACCTGAAGGACGGTCACGACTACGACAACCTCTACGCCGCCGCCAAATGCCGCTCCGAATCAGACTGGATTGTCGGGCTCAATGCCACCCGCTGCTACACCGTCCGTCATGGACGCCTCGGCAGTTCGGATGATCGCATCCTCTGGAGCGTGGGCCGGGTTCAGACGCCGGTGCTTGCCATGATCGTCCAGCGCGACGACGAAATTCTGCAGTTCCGACCCAAGCCGTTCTGGGAACTCACGACGACATACCGCGAAGTTGTTTTCAAGTATACGGGGGACCGGTTCGACAAACCGGAGGAGGCGCAGGCACTGCTCGACACGATCGCCGGTCAGCCTTTCACCGTCACCGCTGTCACCGGCAGGCAGAAAAAGGAGCAACCGCCGCAGCTATTCGACCTCACCACCCTCCAACGCGAGGTCAACAAGAGCCACGGCCTGTCCGCTGCCGACACACTGACCGCCACGCAGAACCTCTATGAGTCCAAGCTCGTCACCTACCCCCGTACCGACTCACGCTACCTGAGTGCGGACATGAAGCCGCGCATCCCCGGGATCTTTGAAAAACTGAAGACCATCCGGGCCGAGCACATCCAGCCGCTTGATCTGGCAGCACTCCCGTTTACCAAACGGATCGTCGACGATAAGAAGGTCACTGATCACCACGCCATCATTCCCACCGGCATCATTCCCCGCTCCATCGGCCGGAATGAACAGATCGTTTATGATGCAGTCGTCACCCAATTCATTGCCGCCTTCTATCCGGTCTGCATCAAGAAGATCACCACCGTCGACGGCGAAAGCTCGAACGTTAAATTCCAGGCCAAGGGCACCGTGATCCTGGAGCCCGGGTGGTCCGTCCTTTTTCCTAAAAAGCGGAAGAAAACCTCCACCGACAGTGAAGACGATGACCAGACCCTGCCTGAATTCAGGAAAGGTGAGAACGGGCCGCACACCCCAAACCTTCGTGAAGGCAAGACCAAACCGCCGAAGCATTTTAACGAAAACTCGCTGCTCGGGGCGATGGAAGCCGCCGGGAAATGGGTGGATGACGATACGCTCCGCGAAGCCCTGAAGGAGCGGGGTATCGGCACCCCTGCCACCCGCGCCGCCATTATCGAAACCCTGCTGCGCCGCAATTATATCCGCCGGCAGAAAAAGCAGATCCGCGCGACCGATATGGGACGCTGCCTGATCGCGCTCCTTCAGGATCCGCTGCTGAAGTCTCCCGAAATGACCGGTGAATGGGAGGAAAAACTCAAATGCATCGAACGCGGTGATGCACAGGCGGCCGACTTCATGAACGGCATCATCGACTATACGCGGAGTCTCGTTGCAGCCGGCACATCCACCCGGCTTGACACCGAGCGCCTCGGTTACTGCCCGCGTTGCGGCAAAGAAATCATCAAAGGCAAAAACGCGTATGGCTGCTCCGGCTGGAAAGCGGGCTGTTCCTTCGTACTCGCGCCTCAATACAAAGGTCTCCGGCTGAGCACAAACCAGGTCCAGGTGCTCCTGCAGATGCACATCCTGCCTTATCCCGTCCACATCGAAGACGAACCGCGCCTGCTTCTGCTCAGCACCCAGGGGGACCTGATCGATATCGACCTTCCTTCCGCCGACCGCCAGAAGAAAAAAAAGGGATGAGCTCAGGGCATGCTTCACAGCTGCGGGAGCACGCATTACCGCTATCGCTCCGGCCCCTCACACCTGCATCGTTCAGCATTACTCTGCCGGCAAGCTACAAACCGGCCTGGCCATGACCGGCGTAATAAATCGAGGGGTTGGCCCGAGCAGCTTGCCGAAACGTCCCGGACGGCCGATTATCGGGGTAAACCCGGACATGAAAAAAGTTCCATTTTTACCCTTTTTTGATCATTACCAATGGTATGTTTCTGCATACACTGAACCTAAGGAAGGTGGATGTCAGTATGAGATACTCAACGTACCGAATGGGTTTAGCGGCCGGTCTGATATTTTCTCTTCAGGGGGTATGCTGTGCAGCGCAGAGCGAATCCGAAACTGCGCCGGCGAAGATCCAGCCCGAAAGAATTTCCCTGTCGCGTTCCGTGCGGACAATTTCTGACGTATACGTCTGCATTGAGCCCTGCAATCTTCTTACACAATACACCCCTAAAAAAACGATCTTCTTTGCCCAGGCTCCGGACTCCGTCGGGAGTTATGACACATCGATATCCACAACGACGACGTATTTAACCCAGGCCATTCAAACCACGCCGCTCGGCAGCGCAGAGCTGAGCGAAAAAGCCATGGGGAAAGATGTCCGCAAGTATCCCGGCTGGATCTGGAAGGGACTCCTGATCACGCTGGGGGGCACCATTATCGGCTATATCGTATCAGCGTTCCTGTTACCCAAGGGTCCAACCGGATTTTCAAAGCTGCAGTTAACGTTCATTCTGGTGCCGTTTGTTCCGTTTATGGTGATACTCCTGCTGTTTGGTCTAATGAGCACAGTACCTGTGCTGACGCCCGATCCGCTGGTGAATATATACGTTGATAATGCAACCCGAAGCGACTACCTGATCCTGTTAAACGGGGAAGAAGTCTCCCTTCCGGCAACGAGCCATATATGCCTGAACGTTCGTCCCAGAGAACATAGCCTGCGGATACGGAACAAGCGCGATGGGAAGGAAATCCAGTTTGCTGTTTCCGCTTCGTTTGATGAGACGGAAACCTATCTGATCAACCTTGAGGGGGCTAACAGCTACGAAGCAGAACGCCGCATTTACAGCACATACTAGGCGGGCCCGACGATGCAGGGAGCAGCATAAAAAACCTGCCTGAGCAAGACTCCGGTCAGGCGTCCCCCGCAAAAGGCCGGATGACCTGAAGCTCCGGAAAAACGGTGCAGACGGAAGCCTCATCTTCTTCGAGGAACAGGAGCTTGATATTGGGGCCCGCATCGATGGTCAGGTAGACCTCCAGGCCGTCAGCGCGCACCCGCTGCACCTTGAGAATCTGCTCGATGCTCTCCGGCTGGAGATAGAGCAGCGGCGGCCAGGCCGCAAGCATCGTCGCGTGCATGGACAGCGCATTGCGTTCGGCGGTTTTTCCCAGCAGTTTGAAATCGCGCTGGGTGATCGCACCCTGAATTACGACGAGGTCGGCGGCCGCTTGGTCCGGCCAGCTCTTGTAGAGATCCGAGGTCTCGACCGTGCGGTTCATGCCGTCGCGCGATCCAACCGCTTTCGGTGCAGAGGTCAGCTCAAGAATACCGATCCGGAATGCCGGCCAGGTAACATCGACCCGTTCGGCAAAGGAGTCGGATCCGTCTGAACGACTCCCGGCAAACCACTGAACAAAACCGTCGTAAACCGAGCGCGAAGCACTGCCGCTGCCCAGTCGGGCCAGCATCGACAGGTCCTTCCTGCCAAGTTCCCATCCGGCAAGGTCATCGAGGGCCAGTACCAGCGCTGCATAACCGGAGGCCGATGATGCCAGCCCGGCGGCCGTGGGAATGTTGTTTTGTGTCCGGACTTCAAACCCGGCATTGCCCAGGGAAGGACGGAACAGATCGAGAAAGGCAGAGAGCCGCCTCGCGAAGGGGGATTCCGCATCCTGGCGGTCAGCGTTCAGGTAAATCCGGTCCTCGCCCGTGCAGGAACGGATTTCGGTGCGGGATCCCAGTTCCCCGAGCGAGATCGAAAGGCTGGAGTTGACCGGCAGGTTCAAAACCGGATCACGTTTGCCCCAGTATTTACACAGCGCGATATTCGACGGTGCAAAAGCCTTTCCTCGCTCTTTAGGGGTGGATCTGGCGCTGCCGAGAATATTTTCCACAAATTGGGATTGTATGTTGTCCATGAATTCCTTGTGATGCGTGACTTGTAGAAATTGGTACATCGTCATATGAAGAAAAGCAACGTCCTAGTCATCGCCACCGTTCTCATTGCCCTGCATATCCTGATCTTCATCGCCTTCATCGGCAGAGGGGATCAACGAAAGTCGCAAAAGATCGCGGCTCCTCCTGCAGCCGCCGTTTCTACTCCGGCGGAACCGGCACCGACGCCCAAAGCGGTCCCCGAATTCACGGTACCGAAGCTGGACCTGGTTGAAACCAAGGCGCCGCCAGTCACACCGGAAATAAAGCAGCCGGTTTCCTCACGGGAGCTGATTGCCGTCCCTGGCTCGATTGAAGGCTATATGCGCTCGGACCGTCCCATCCGGCGCACCACCCAGGTCTACTCCGAACTGGTCGGCAATCCCTACCAGGGAGCCATTGTGGTGGATGCGCGTACGGGACGCATTCTCTATGAAAACCGCGCCGCGGTGTATGCCTACCCTGCCAGTGTCACGAAACTGATGACGATGCTGATCGTGCTCGAGCAGATCGATGCGGGAAACATCCACCTGAACGATCGGGTTAAAATCACTCAGGAAATCGCGGGCATTGGCGGATCCGGCGTTTATCTTGATGTCCGCGAATCCGGAGCGTTCACCGTGGATAACATGATGGAAGCGTTGATTATCCATTCCGCCTGCGATGCCGCAGCCGCCCTGGCCGTACATGTAGCCGGATCAATCGATGGATTTGTGGACATGATGAATCAGAAAGCCCGCGAGCTGGGCATGAATTCAACCATCTTCCACACCCCTCACGGGTTGCCCATCACCAAGCAGCCCGATATCAGCACCGCCTACGACGTTGCCTTACTGAGCCTCGCCTGTCTGCGGCATCCGCAAACGCTGGAATACACCGGCACCAAGCTTGCATGGTTGCCAACCAACAGCCTTCGCAAGGAAAAGTTCATGCTGGCCAACCGAAACCATCTGGTCGGAAAGGATCCCTATCCGGGATGCGACGGGCTCAAGACGGGTTACCATAAAAAGGGCGGCTTTTCGCTGACGGCCACGGCCAAACACGGCGACGAGCGAGTCATTGCGGTGGTGCTTGGTGCTCCCGACCGCAATACCCGCAACAGTAAGGTCAAGCAGCTGCTGGACCGGGGATTCGAGGCGCTTAATCCGTAACGTAATAGATTTACGTAACGATGGCCGTCTATTGGCTGTAGAGCCCCTTCTCACAGGACGACACAAAACTCTCGGCCGACGACTTCAGTTTTTCCCACTCGTAACGGATCGTGGCCGCCTCGTCCAAATCGATAATTCCATCGTTTTCGATGCTTTCGGTCAGCACATCGAGCAGTTCCGAAAATTCACGCACGATGCGGCGGGTCATGTGAAGCAGCGGTATGGCATCGATCTGCTCGGATGGAACATTTGCCACGTAATAGCCGTCCGCCTTCTGGCACAGCCACTCGATCGGTCCCTTGTCGTGGGTCAGTTCATAGATGCGGGCGAGGCGATCCAGTGGATTTTCCGCTCCGCTGGCATCCTCCGTATCAGAGGGCTGGCACCACTTGTAGATCAGCGATGTGGACAGTCCAAGATCGCATGCGACGGACTTCACCCCGAGATCACTGACCGACTTTTTTAGCACTTCGTATGAATTCATGGTTTAATTCCTTTCTAAAGCCGTTGTACAGCATGCGTATTTTTCCGCCTATTGCAAACCCGGAGGCAGATTATAGCCATTCCGGCAGGCTTGACCTGAAGGGGCTGCATGCGTAATGTTCCCGCCTTTTTCCCCCAAGGAACTAAACACAGGAGATAAAACGATTTATGAATGTTTCAGTGAAAGACACCGGCGCATGCCGCAAGACCATGACGATCGAGGTTCCGGCCGATAAAATTACCGAAGAGCGTGAAGAGACGCTGAAAGCCTACAGCAAATATGCCAGCATCCCCGGCTTCCGCAAGGGCAAGGCGCCCAAACATGTGGTCGCCAAGAAGTATGCCGCCGATATTGACAAGGATATTCAGGAGCGCGTGCTGCCCAGATACTATCAGGAGGCCCTGCAGGAAACCGAGCTGAAGGTCGTTAACGTGATTGATGCCACCGAGGTCAAGCTGGAGGAAGGGCAACCGGTTTCCTTCGATGTCACGGTGGATGTCGAACCCGAATTCAAGCTGCCCAAGTATACCGAAATCCCGGTCAAGGAAGAGAAGGCGGAAGTAACAGATGCACAGGTGCAGGAGCAAATCGACGCCATCCTCAACCAGCATGCCAACTATGAGGAAGTGGAAGGCAAAAAGGTGGCGGCGGGCGACATGGCCCAGCTGACCTACGAGGCGACCGTCAAGGACCAGCCCCTGCAGGAAGCTATTCCGGAAGCCAAAGGCATTGGGTCCGGTGAGGGCTATTGGGTCTCCGCCGATGAATACGCCTTTATTCCCGGCATGGGTGAAGCCATCGTCGGCCTGCAGCAGGGCGACAAAAAAGAAGTGAAGGTGACGTTTCCCGACACGTTCATGGTGAAGGAACTGGCCGGCATCAAAGCCGTATACAACATCGAAGTCACCGGCGTGCGCGAACGGCGGTTGCCGGAACTCGACGAGGCGTTCTGCCAGAAGCTCAAGGTGGAGTCGGAAGATGACCTGCGTTCCAAGATTCGCGAACAGCTGCAGGTTCAGGCGGAAAACGAAGTCCTGAACAAAAAACACGAGCAGATCGTCCAGTACCTGATCAAGAAAACCAAACTCGATGTGCCGGATAGCGTGGTTCAGCAGCAGGCACGCAATGTCATGTACGATATTGCGCAGCGCCGCATGATGTCCGGACAGACGCAGGAGCAGATTGCCGAGCAGCAGGAGGATATCTTCAAACAGGCCCAGGAACAGGCGCTGGAGAACGTTAAACTTCGTTATATTGGCCTGGGAATTGCTTCAGAACTTAAGTTGGAAGCCTCGGCAAACGAGATTGATGAAGAAATCGCGACCATGGCGGTTCGCCAGCGGAAGGACGCCCGTGAACTCCGCAAGGAAATGGAGCAGAATGACTCCATCGTCAGCGTAGGCGAGCAGATCCGTTTCAACAAGGCACTCGACTACATGGTCGAAAACGCCAAGATCAAGTAGGCTTCCAACGGAGCTGCAAGGCTGGATGAATGGATTATTGGATTGATGGGAAGCCCCATTGGTTCAATAATTCACAATCCATAACTCCAAAGAAGGTAGCGAAATGAACGAACAAGCACAAATGCTCGTACCGATCGTGGTTGAGCAAACCGGGCGCGGAGAGCGTTCGTACGATATTTATTCGCGGCTGCTCAAAGAGCGCATTATTTTTCTCGGCACCCAGATCGACGACAATGTCGCCAACCTGGTCATCGCACAGTTGCTTTTCCTGCAGAGCGAGGATCCCGAAAAGGATATCAGCCTGTATATCAACTCTCCGGGTGGCGTGGTGACGGCCGGACTGGCCATCTACGATACCATGCAGTTCCTGAAGTGTGATATCACCACCTACTGTGTGGGTCAGGCGGCCAGCATGGGGGCCGTACTGCTGGCGGCGGGTGCGAGAGGCAAGCGTTTCGCCCTGCCCAATGCCCGCATCATGATCCACCAACCGCTCGGCGGAGCGCAGGGACAGGCCACCGATATTAATATTCAGGCGCAGGAAATCATGCGTATCAAAAAGATCCTGAACGAAATTCTGGCCAACCATTCCGGCCGCTCGCTCGAGGATCTGGAGAAGGATACGGATCGAGACAACTTCATGTCGGCGGATCAGGCGGTGACGTATGGGTTGGTTGATGAAGTGGTCGCGCATGTAAAATAATTTTGAGGCAAAACAATGGCGGATAAGAACCATAATCCCGAATGCTCTTTCTGTGGAAAAAGCGAAAAAGAGGTGAAGCGGCTGATTGCCGGCCCCGGCGTGTTTATCTGCGATGAATGCGTGGGCCTGTGCGACGCCCTGCTGGGCCACCAGATGGCCGACCGCGACGAAGAGCCGGCGACCTCGCAGGAAATCGGGGTTCTGAGCCCGCACGAGCTGAAACAGAAACTCGACGACTATGTCGTTGGGCAGGACGGGGCCAAAAAGGTGCTGGCAGTAGCCGTCCACAACCACTACAAGCGCATGTTTTCGAAACTGGATGAAGACGGCGTTGAAATCGACAAGAGCAACGTGCTGCTGATTGGACCCACCGGCAGCGGTAAGACGCTGCTGGCCAAGACGCTTGCCCGCTCGCTGAACGTGCCGTATGCCATTACCGATGCCACCACGGTTACCGAGGCCGGTTATGTCGGCGAAGATGTTGAAAACATTCTGCTGCAGCTCATTCAGGCGGCTGATTTCGACATTGAACGCGCTCAGCGCGGCATCATCTACATTGATGAAATCGACAAGATCGGCCGGCGCACCGACAATGTTTCGCTCACTCGCGATGTTTCCGGTGAAGGTGTTCAGCAGGCGCTGCTGAAAATGATTGAAGGCACGGTGGCCCGCGTCCCCCCGAAAGGCGGACGCAAACATCCCCAGCAGGAATATCTTGAAATCGACACCTCCAACATTCTCTTCATCTGCGGCGGCGCTTTCGTCGGCATTGAGGACATCATTAAGCAGCGGATCGACAAGAAAACCATGGGATTCGGGACACCTGCTGCGGAGGAAATCTCGCCGAACTTCATCACCATGAACGTGGAACCCGAAGATCTCCTCAAGTTTGGTTTGATTCCGGAATTTATCGGCCGCCTTCCCGTGGTAACTCGTCTGGAAGAGCTGAAGGAAGAGGAATTGATGCGAATCCTTACCGAACCCAGGAACGCCATTGTGAAGCAGTATAAAAAGCTGCTGGACATGGATGGGGTGGAGTTGGAATTCGAGGAGGAGGCCCTGCGCGCACTGGCTGTCATGGCCATCAAGCGCAAGACGGGAGCCCGCGGGCTGCGTGCCATCATTGAGCATCTGATGCTGGATGTCATGTATGAAATTCCCATGCGCAATGATGTAACGCATTGCACGATTACGCGCGATATGGTCGAGCATGGACTTCATCCGCTCGAGGGACTCAAGGTGATTGATTCCGGCGAACAGAAGAAAACGGCCTAAGGCGTTGCGCCCATTACGTTAACGTGTCAGCCCCGTTAAGACGGGGCTTTTTTTATCAACATTTTGCTTCATTCATGGTCTATGGCTCCAAATCTGACATAAACAGGCTCGGATGAAGCACAAGGATTATATGATGAAACGAAGATTATTTGTAGCCTCCCTCCTATCGCTCCCGCTGCTGAGACGCACCGCATTCGGTACTTTATCATCGGCCGTCTCCGAACCGGCGTTCCAGCCCGGCGAAAAACTCAGGTACAGTCTGGGCTGGCAGTTTATAGTGGCAGGCCATGCTACCCTCGAAGTGAGCCCGGACAAGGAATTTCAGGGTCGCAAGGTACGCAGGTTCAGCATGACCGCCCGCACCGGCAAAGTGGTTGACCACATTTACAAGGTGCGGGACACACTGACGTCGATTTCGGAATACGATGTCAGCCGTTCACTGGCCTACCAGAAGATTCAGCGTGAAGGAGATGAAAACCGCGACGAGGCCATCCACTTCGATTGGGAAAACCTGGAAGCCAACTATCATGAGACCATCAGCGGCAACCGCAAAACCACGCCCATCGAACCCAATACACAGGATCCCTTATCCGCATTCTATTTCATCCGAAACCAGACCTTTGATGTGGGCTCGGTCATCACGGGACCGCTTACCGACGGCAAGCGGTGCAAGATGGCCGAAATCAAGGTGGTTAAGCGGGAAACGGTCAAGGTGAACGGAAAAAAATACGATACGTTCAAGCTGGTTCCCAACCTCAAGGATGTCGGCGGCGTATTCAAGAAAAGCAAAAATGCTAAAATGACCATCTGGTGTACCGCCGACCGGAACCACATTCCTGTTTTGCTCAAGAGCAAGGTTGCCGTGGGCAGCTTCCGGGCGGAACTCGAAAGCATGACCCTCGGAGGCTGAGCGCCTCTAAAGGGAAGCGCCGAGTAAAACGAACGTCGGCAGGCCTTGTACCCCGAAATAGTCCATGACCGCTTTTGTGGAAGGATTGGTCGGGTCCTCCGCCACATACTTGATGAACGTATACCCTTTCAGCCGTGCCTTTACGGCTTCATCCTTGAAGGTGGTCTTATCCATGGCCTTGCAGTTCTTGCACCAGCTGGCCCAGAAATCGATAAATATCGGCTTATGCTCCTTTAGGGCCTGGTCGATCGCATCGGCCAGCCCCTCGTTGGTCGCTCCGTCTATCACGATGTGTCCTTCCACCTCCCCTTTCGCGGTTACGTCAGCCGGGCGGAATGCACGGTAACTCAAGTGCCCATAGTAAAGTGCAAAGAAAATGATCCCGACGCCGAAACCGTATTTAACATATTGCATCCATTTGCCGGGTTTGGGCAGAAAGGAGAGGCCGGCACCGGCAAACGGCCAGGGAAGAGCCATGCCGAAGCCAAGCACAAACGGGAGGAGCAGACCCGCAACACTGTTGGCTTCGTAAATGTTCGTGGCCAGCAACAGTACGGCAATGACAACCGGCGCCACACAGGCACCCGCCAGCAATGCCGCCACCGACCCCATGGAAAGAGCCACTACAAAACTGCCGGAGGCGCGCTTACCCCCCCCAAGTTTCGATTGCAGATGTGAAAAATCGATATGGATGATATCGAACATGGCGAGAGCGAGCACAACGAAGATGACCGCTATCACCAGATTAAACCACGGATTGGCCTGAATCGTTCCGAACTGGGAACCGGTGAGTACGACAATCACACCCAGAAGACCGTAGACCAGGGCGATACCGACTCCATAGGTCGCTCCCAATGCAAAACCGCGCTTTTTCGAGCCCGCCTGTGCCCCGGCCCCAATGATGGCAAGATTAACGGGAATCATCGGCAGCACGCATGGCGTCAGATTCAGGGCCAGTCCCCCCACCAGGATAAAGAGAATCGTGAGCAGCAGGCCCGACTCGCGGACAAAGGCGACCGGATCATTCAGAAAAAGATGGAAAGCGTCCACGTCCGGGTTCTGCACGCCGATTTCCGCCTCATCCAGAAATGCCAGAAAGGCCTCCGGCCGCATTGACCCAACGGCGGTTCCTTTAACCTCAAATGCTTCAAGCGAAGATTGCCATGCGGCCTGGTCCACATCGGAGCGGTCAGGTCCGGATTGATCGATTTGGAGCGGATCTGTATCGGGCCGGTCTGTTTCGCTTTTCACTTCGTCCACAGCGGACTCACCGGCTTCCAACTCCAGCTCAACCACCTTGGTTTGAGGAATAAAGCATACCTCATCGTTGCATCCCCAATACTGGATATGGATGGCAGCGGCACCCTCATCCACCGGGTTCCAGGAAAAAGTCGCATCGAACGGTTCAGCATAAACCGGCTTGGGTTTGCCTGTGTTGGGATCGGTAACGGTTGTCGCTTCCGGAAGGGAGACTGCTTCCTGCAGGTTGCCGAGCGCATCTGTAACCTTGAAATTCTCCGCATACAGATAGTGGTTCGTCGGAATCATGACCGTTACATGGACTTCGTTGCCGATCCGCTTCGCTTCCACGGAGAATGGGTCTCCTAACTGCGCGTGCGCAGATAGAATGCCAAGCACCAGAATTAAACCGATGAAGCCGATTTTTCTCATATCATGATTTCCATGTTAATGTTTCCTTCGACACAGACCTGACTCTATAGTTCAGCAGCGATAGGGTAAAAGTAAATATGACTGCAATACTCCGACAAAAAGAGTCCGCACTGCAGGTGGTTAAAACCCTCCAGCAACAGGGGCACAAAGCCCTGTTTGCCGGGGGGTGTGTGCGCGATGAGCTGCTGGGAAGGCAGCCTAAGGACTATGATGTAGCGACCAGTGCCCTGCCGGAGGAGGTGGAGGCCCTCTTTCCGAAAACCATTGCCATTGGAAAAGCGTTCGGCGTCATCGCAGTCATTGATCACGGGGAAACCGTTGAGGTTGCCACCTTTCGCAAAGATGCAGGATCGATCGACGGGCGTCATCCGGCAGCGGTTGAGTTTTGCGCCGCCCGGGAAGATGCACTGCGGCGGGACTTTACGATCAACGGCCTGTTTTACGACCCTGTACAGGCCGAACTGCTCGATTATGTCGGTGGCCGGCGCGACCTTGAGCAGAAAAAGGTTGTCGCCATCGGCACTCCCACGGAACGGTTTCATGAAGACCATCTGCGTATGCTGCGGGCGATTCGCTTTGCCTACACCCTCGACTTTGAACTCGAAGAGAAAACCGGTCTGGCCATAGTCGAAATGGCCCACCTGATCCAGCGCATCAGTGCGGAACGCATCGAAATGGAGCTCACCCGAACACTGACCGAAAGCAAAAAACCGGGTGATGCCCTGCACCAGCTGTACACCTCGGGTCTGCTCGAACACATCCTTCCGGAAATCATTCCTATGATCGGCCAGGAACAACCCCCGCAATTTCATCCCGAAGGCGATGTATTTGAGCACACGGTGCTGATGCTCAACCTGATGAATCAGCAGCAGAAAAAAGACGATGCATATACGCCCCGCGAGCTGGCCTATACGGTTCTCCTGCACGACGTCGGCAAACCGTCGACAGCGTGCATCGGACGGGGAACCGACGGCCGGCCGCGCATCCGGTTTGATGGACACGCAAATGTAAGTGCGGAAATAGCGGATCGCATTCT
Source organism: Pontiella sp. (assembly GCA_050298955.1). Taxonomy (GTDB): domain Bacteria; phylum Verrucomicrobiota; class Kiritimatiellia; order Kiritimatiellales; family Pontiellaceae; genus Pontiella. The sequence goes on along the minus strand of JBNKVA010000004.1, from coordinate 147,390 downwards.
CAGCAGACTCAAGTTTCCCAACAAGGAACGGAAACATATTATAGACGCCATCCGCGGCCATATGCGTTTTATGGATGTGCAGAACATGCGAACCGCCACGTTGCGGAAAATGATCGGCGCGGAAATCTTTGATCTGGAAATGGAGCTGCATCGGCTCGACTGCCTTGGATCGCACGAAATGCTCGAAAACTATGACTACCTGAACCGTTTCATGGACGAAATGGCAAGCGAGCCGGTCCTGCCGGAACCCTGGATCAATGGACATGACCTGCTGGAACTGGGCATCCAGGAAGGGCGGCTTATCGGCAAGATACTCAAGGAAGCCTATGACGCTCAAATAGAGGCGCGTTTCGATTCTCGCGAGGACCTGCTCCGATGGATCCTTGAAAGATATGTAAACAGGTAGCCATCTCAAATGGTGTGTGAGCTAATCAACTTTACATCCACATCATTATCATATTTATTCCGTTTCACGATGCGATGACATTCCCACCGGAGGATAAAAATAATGGCATACGACAAGATTAAGATTCCTGAAGGCGGCAAAATCACCATGCGGGAATACGGACACCTCAATGTGCCGGACACCCCGATCATCCCCTTCATTGAAGGTGATGGCGTAGGCGGGGAAATCACCGCTGCGATGATCAAGGTAATCGATGCTGCCGTCGAAAAGGCCTATGGCGGCCAGCGCAAAATCCAGTGGATGGAAATGTATGCCGGCGAAAAGGCAAATGCGGTCTACGGCGAAGACACCTGGCTGCCCGACGAAACGCTCGATGCCATCAATGAATACCGGATTGCCATCAAAGGCCCCCTGACCACGCCTGTCGGCGGCGGCCGGCGCAGCCTGAACGTAACGCTCCGGCAGGAACTGGACCTCTACGTCTGTCAGCGTCCGGTCAAGTGGTTCAACGGGGTTCCCTCCCCGGTTCATAATCCCGAACTGGTCGACATGGTGGTCTTCCGCGAAAACTCGGAAGATATCTATGCCGGCATTGAATGGGCGGAAGGCTCGGCGGAAGTGCAGAAGGTCATCAATTTCCTGCAGTCCGAAATGGACGTCCGGAACATCCGCTTCCCGGAAGATTCAGGCATCGGAATCAAACCGGTTTCCAAAAGCGGCTCTCAGCGCCTGATCCGTGCGGCGATCGAATATGCGATCCATAACAACCGCAAGTCGGTCACCATTGTCCACAAGGGCAATATCATGAAGTTTACCGAAGGGGCCTTTCTGAAGTGGGGTATGGAGCTGGCCGCCGAGGAATTTGGCGCCATGTACCACGGCACGGAAAAAGATTACAAAATAAAGAATCCGCACACCGGAGAGGAGATCGTGGTCAAGGACTGCATCTGTGATGCCTTCCTGCAGAATATCCTGCTCAAGCCGCAGGATTATGATGTAATCGCGACACTCAACCTTAATGGCGACTATGCATCCGACGCTCTCGCCGCCTGCGTGGGCGGCATCGGAATCTCGCCCGGCGCCAACATCAACTATCAGGACGGAAAGGCCGTTTTTGAGGCCACCCACGGCACGGCACCCGACATCGCCGGCCAGGACAAGGTCAATCCCTGCTCGCTGATCCTGTCCGGAGAGATGCTGCTGCGCTACCTTCCCTGGACGGAGGCCGCAGACCTGGTTCTGAATGCGGTGGATGCTACGATTCGAAACAAAACCGTCACGGCCGACTTTGCCTACCTCATGGAAGATGCGACGCTGCTCCCCTGCTCCAAATTTGCTGATGCCATAATAGCAAACCTGTGACGGAACATCCGGCCTTCAGGCATTAATCCCACAAAAAAGGGCTCCCGATCCGCGATAAAACCGCAGTCCGGGAACCCTTAGGGGGAGGATGAAAACGCTGTTTTAAATAGCGCCTTGCAAGGTTTCGATGGCCTTGGCAATTACATCTTTCGCCTCGACGGCATCCTTGGCGCTTTTGATGATTTTCTCGTAATCCGAGATCGGCATCTGCACTGCGACGGCATTCCCGTTACCATCGTAGAATATCTGTACATTTTCCTTATCCATGACTTACTCCTTCGGTTTTCCGTTCTTTATTTCAGTTTATTAATCAAATCCAGGTGGCCATTGAGCCAGTCACCCGACTTTTCTTCTTTCTTCGCAGGAGCCGGTGTTTCTTTTTTCTCTGCTTTCGGCTCCTCCTGTTTTTTCTGTTCAGGCGCGGGCGCTGCCGGAGGCGCTGCAGCTGCAGGCGCTTCGTCAAGGTCAACCGCAACCGCGGTAATCGGTTCTTCCACCATTACACTGCCGTGATCTTTTTCCGCTGCTCCGGATGCATACAGGGAGGAATCAAAGCCATCCATGGAGAACGGATCTTCTGAACCGGCTGAAGTATCCGCCATGCCATACGCGTCGTGAGGCTCAACAAACTCTTCGTCCTTATCGATTTCAAGCGGGAAAAACTCCTCTTCCCTCTCTTCTGCCGCCGGAACCTCCACTTTCTTGACCGCCGGTGCCACCGGGACTTCAGGCTCAACCGTCTCTTCTGCTACGGCAGCGGCCGGTTCTTCTTCGACCTGTGCGGGTATTTCGATTTGCAGGGACTTGTTATGTTCTTTCGGCTCAGCGGCTTGCTTAACCACTTCCACCGTCTCCGGTTCCTGCGCGGGGATCTGTCGCTGACTGTAACCTACTCCGAACCGGTTCATCGCAGACCAGAGCAGTCCAACGACGACGCCGGCGAGGATAAACGGGAAGATGACTGCATTCAGCAAGACGCCGCCGCCCGCACTCGAAATACCACTGTTTAAAACAGCATCGAGCACAAGCAGTCCGGCAATGATAAAGATGAACGGCACCTGCTTCTTGTTGTAAAACGCCAAGCGGACCTTGGTTGTCACATTACCGACCGCCAATGCGCCAAACGCTCCATAGATAGCGCCGGCGCTCGCCACCTCCGCTACACTGATGTCGCTCATACCCTGGACGCCCTTGTAGGCGAGAAATCCGCCCGCAACATAGGAGAGCGAAACAACAATGGGCTGCAATCCAAGCAGGATGACCGCCCAAAGAATGGATGCCACGTTCAAAGCAACAAATGCGCCCCAAAGCGGCACATTACCGACCGGTGCGATCGCACCTGCGTTCGCGGCCCACCAAACTCCCAGGTTGGTGGCGACAAGGATTGCGCCTGCAAGCGCTATCATTGCCGTGTTTTTCTGATGTTTATCCCTTTTCATCATTTTCTCCCTTCCTAGCCCGCGGCCAGACCAACCTCATCAAAAGCCTTGGTCAACACACTGAGCATGGTTTTGTTCAAATCGCCCACCTGTACGGCGGTCAGCTTGCGGCGCGAAGCTAACAGACGGGGCACTTCGCAAACGTTGAGCGAAGTCAGCGTATCTGTATAGCGCGGGTCTACGGAAATGCGCAGATCGCCTTCATGAATATCGATAAAGGCAAACTCTTCCCATTCGTCATAATTCCACAGACTGCAAACGCCGTCTTTCATCGTAACACGTACAATGCCGCCGCAGGACTCGTTGAGGCACGTGTAGTATTGCTTGAATACATTCAACAAACGGCCCGAGCCGTCCTGACCGTTAAAATGCGCCTCAATCTCTTTTTTGACCGGAGGAATCTCAGCCGCGGTTTTTTTGCGTGCAGCCGCGGCACGGTTCGACGGATCGCTATTCTCTGACGGGTGATCCTGTCCTTGGGGTTCTTCGGCTGAAAACTCCACGGATACTTTCTCCCCCTTTGATTCCTCGGTCGGAGTTTGCGGGTTTTCCGCTGCCGGCTCATGCACCGCCGTTTCTCGGTCGGTGTTTTCCTGAGCCGTGGACGCGCCGCCCAGATAGGCCTGCAGTTGTTCCAGCACATCGGCCTTTACCTTTTTAATCTGGTGGGCTTCTTCCATCTTGTTCATCAACGCAAGATATTCATCATATGGAAGCTGAAGCTTACCGTTGTCTTTCGAGATTAAATATTTGTCCATGGTATCCATTTCTGTTCCCTAACCTTCTTTTTTATCGTCTGGATTGATACGCTTCGATTGGTAGCAACATCCATGCCATGGCCGGCCTTCCACCTAACAATTTTAGTGGGAAACGGACGGCATAACCGGAACCCTCCCCTGTTTTCGGCAATTTTGAGTAAAGGAAAAAAAATTAATCAAGCAGGTGCATTGCGGATTTCGGGGATTGGTTGAGACATCTCCAGTTAGGCACCATTACCGTTAGATATACCATGCATCCTCGGTGACTTCGGATTCCGGACCGGCCGCTTGCTCCCTGTTTATTCAGGGTTATTCTGTAAGCATTTCCCAACTAACCGGCAGATTACTGCGGAAGACGGCGCGCTGTGGCAAGTCCCGTGAATCACCCCGGGAACCGGTTGGTTTTCAGCCATCAAATACCACCGCAGTTCTGCCTGGGGACAGCCGCAGCAGACGAGGGAGCCCCAGTAGGCATGGATCATGCTTTATTCTCAGCTCGGAACGAAAAGTTACGAGGTGAGGACATGTCTAATAAAAACTACATTCAATATGTTATAATTGCGCTGCTTTCGGGAGTTGCCGCGCAATCCATCCAGGCCGCGACCGTGAACACCTGGCGCGGAGATGCGAGGGGTGCCGACTGGAACGAGCCCTATAAATGGAAGTTGAACCATGCGCCGGCAGAAGGTGAAGCGGCCCACTTCCGCGAGAAAAACAGCACCATTTCCATTAACAGCACGGTACAGCTGGACAATGGTATGCACCTGTATGGAGAGGAACTCCTTTTAAAAGGCAACGGCAACATTAATCTATGGAGCCTCGTACCCCACGAGCGCACTGTTAATGTTCCTGCATCCGCCACCGGCTTTGCCAACCTGACACTCTGCGACAACCTTTCGCTGAACGGGCGGGTGGCGCTCTCCGCCAAGGGCTTCGGAACATCGGCCAGCAAGGGATCCATCACCCTGAAGGACCGTTCAACAGTAACCGGCGGTCTTTCTGTAGGCAATAACGGTGTCGGGAGCGGTCAGGTATTTGTTAAGGACAATGCAACCTTCCGTATCACTGAGCTCGACCTCAACACCCTGGCGGACAAAGGGGGAATGGCCGAAATCCACATTCTGGGCGGCACGGTTCGCATAGAAACCGGAGAAAACCTGTTTGATGCACTGATGGCCGATTCGAGCCGGAAAATTGTTATCGGCGATACCGGAACCCTGCGCATTGAATCCAATCTCCCCATTGGCGAAAAGAAGGCCATGATCAAGCAGTTGATTGCCAGTAAACGTCTGGTGGCCGCTCCGGGGTGCCGGCTCAGCCCACCGATTCTCCAGGATGAAATGCTGATTGCCCGGGCTGAAGATGCGCGCTACAGCGAATCAACTAAAAGCGATGAAACGCTGCTGACCGCTATCGACAAGATGTCGAACACCACATCGGCGGCCACGGCACCGGCCTCCGATCTGGGCGATCTGGTGAAGGCTCTGCACCAGGAAGTCAGCGAGACGGAAAAGCAGGTCGCCGAGACCGACGGTGCCTCCGGGAAGAATGAATCACGGCACATGGCCGGATACATTGTAGTCTTCGGTACGATCCTGCTGGCCCTTCGGAATCCAGGCAAGGACGGATAAACGCCATGCGGTGACCGACGCGGCATGTTCCTCCGGAGAGCATGCCGTTTTGCATTAAATAGAGCTCCCCCTGCTCCTTTGGCATGCAAAGTGCTCACAAAAGGTAGATTAATAATCGTTTAAGCGAGGCGAAAGATGAAAAAACACAGTCGAGTTAAACCCCTTGTTCAACATGGAAGATTTGCTGTCACAGCGGCGGTTCTCTTCCTCTGCCCCGTCGCCAGCTATGCCGCCGTGGCGGACCGCTCGGTCAAACTCAGCGTCACCGCTTACCTGCTGTTCGCCCTGCTGTTGGTTGTATCGCTTGTGCTGTTTTTCATCTTCCAGCGCCGCTTCAACATTACCAACCATGAACTCCAGGATCTTACTTCCGAGCTGGATGTCACCCGCACCCGCCTCTCCGAGACGACCAAGGAACTCGAACATACGCAAAGCGACCTGAAAAACACCTGCAACCGCTATCAGGGTATGCTGTTTGATGCCGGCGTCGGTATGTTCCAGATCAACATCGACGGCAAGTGCACCTATGTAAACCACGCCATGCAGGATCTCTCCGGGCTCTACCTCAAAAAGGCCCAGGAGGAAGGCATCATCAGCACCGTACATCCGGATGATCAATCCGCATTCAACAAAGCGTGGGAGGCTTTCGTAGAAGACGATGAACCGTTTCTTGAGCGTTTCCGGTTTCAGTTCAAGCGCGGCCGGGAAGAACACATCTGCCATGTGCATTGTCAGGCAAGCAAAGTCCTGAACGCCAAGAAGGAAGTGGAAAGTTATATTGGCTGGGTCACCGATGTTTCGCACTTTCACCAGTTGCAGTTACAGGAGCAGGCCAGGACGAAACAGTACAGCAGTTTTGTCGACGAGACCGTCGAAGGACTTTTCCGTCTTACGCCGGACACCCCGGTTCCCCTTTCGGATGATGCGGCAACGGTCGCCAAACTGATCATGGAAACGATGGTCATCTCCGACTGCAACAATACCTTTTCGGCTATGTACGGCGTAAAACCGCAGGAGTTGAAAGGGAAATCCATCAGTGATATGCAGGGTGGATGCGGTCCCTTCAAGAAGAGTCAGGATGTCATTGATTTCGTGGAAGCGGGCTATAAGGCCATTAATGCCGAATCCATTAAACAGGATCCCAGCGGCAACCGGCTGGTGCTGGTAAACAATGTCGTCGGAATTATTGAAAATGACCAGCTGATGGGTATCTGGGGTGCCCAGCGCAATATCAGCCAACAGAAGCGCGAAACGGCCGAGCTGACAAGCCAGCTCCGGTTCATGAACCGTATCCTGAATTCACTCCCGGCCGATGTCCATGTGAAGGACACCCGCTGCCGCTATCTGTATGCCAGCAAGAAACTGGCGACCCGCACCGGTATCCCGCAGGCCGAATGGATCGGGAAGACCATCAATGAAGTTATACCCGGCACCAAACGCGACCACGACCAGCTGGCGGTGGAAGCCATGAAGGCTAAAAAACTGCTGCGCAATGAACGCCCCTACGAGGTCCGTGGAAAAACCGGATGGATGGAAACCATGCAGATTCCGTTGGTTTCCGATGAAGGGCTGGTCGAAGGCGTGGTCGGTCTCTCGCTTGAGATTACCGATCGCAAGAATCTGGAACAGACCGCGAAGCAGAAGCTGGCGGCGGTGGAGACTCAGTTGAAGCAGGTTCGTGATGAACTGAGCAAGTCGCGCGAAGAATACGGAAAGACCGCCACGGCCCTCTCTGAAGCTCACGAGAAGCTGAAGACGGTCGCGGCGGAACAAAACAACCGCGAGCACAAATTCGAGGCGCAGCTGGCCGAACGCAGCCGGATTGAGGAAACGCTTCGCAACAGTGAAGAGGCATTGAAGATCCGCCAGAAGGAACTCGAGGAGGCCCTGTCAAAACGGCTGAGCGATCTTGAAGCCGAAACCGACAAGCGCAAGAAATGGGAAGAGCTTCTGGCCATCAAGGAAGATGAGCTGAACAAGATTGAAGAACTGGCCGCGGAACTGAAGCAGCAGCTGAACGAAACCGAGGACTTCCTGCAGAGCACACAGGAACAGTTGATCCGCATCACCGAACAGCATAGCGCTGAAAATGAGAAGGAAACGGCGGCCCGCAAGGAACTCGAAAACAAACTCGCCCTCGCCCAAAAGGAACTCGACGGAATTGATGCCCGCTGGAAAAACGAGCTGGCATCGGCCGACACCGAATACAGCAAGAACCTGGAAGGGGAAGCTAAAGCACGGACCGCCGCCGAGAATCAACTGGCCCGAACCAAGGATCTTCTGCATCAGGCCCAGACGGAAATGAAAGAGCAGGCCGAGCGTCATTCCAAGGAACTTGAAGACGAGGTTGCCGAACGCAAGGCGGCCGCCGAAAAACTGATCCAAAGCATGGAGGAACTGGACGAACTCCGCCAGCAGTTCAATGCGCGCCTGGAAGAGGAAACCAAGGCCATCAAGAATGAACTGGCCCAGAAACAGATTCGGGAAAAGGCTTTGCGGCAGAATGAACAGGATCTCGAAAAACGGATCAAGGAGCTGGAAAACACACTTCAGATGAAGGCCAAGGAATTTGCCGAGCAGATTCAGGCACGAGAAGGTGCGGAAGTGCAGAAGAAACAGATCGAGCAGCGACTCGAACAAATGACTCAACGACAGCAGGAGCTCGTCGCCCGGGAAACCCAGAAGCTGCAGCTGCACATTGCCGAAATCCGCCTGAATGAAGTCAAACTGCGCAAGGAAACCGGCGATCTTCAGCGCGAGAAGGAATCACTTGAAGAACTGCTGCAGCAGCGCAACGGTGAACTGGAGAAGACCGCCAGACAGCAGCAGGGTACTGAGTCTCTGCTGAATGAAACCAAGTCGCAGCTCAAGAAGCTTGCGGACAATCAGGAACAGCTGATCGCCGCAGAAACGGAAGCCCTGCGCCAGCAATTGAATGAAGTGAAACAACAGGGTGAAGAGCTGCAGCAGCAGCTGAAACAGCTGCAGAACAGCAAACAGGAACTGGAAGGCAATCTGCAGGATCGTGATGCCCGGCTGGAACAGGTCGGAAAGGAATACGAGCAGACCAGAAAATCCCTGGCCGACACCGAGGCCAAACTCAAGCAGCAGGTGGAAACCCAGTCCGAAACACTCGACAAACAGACCCGGGATCTGCGCAAGCAGCTTGAACAGCAGCAGGAAGCCAGCAAAAAGCTGCAGCAGGAACTCGAGAAACTGGGCAAGGAAAAACAGACTGTGCAGAAGGATCTGGAAACCCGCACCCAGGATTTGGCCAATGCAGCGCGTGAATACCGCAAGGTGGTCGATGCCTACAAGAATTCGCAGGACAAACTAAAACAGTTGGCCGAAGACCACGAAGCCGCCCTTTCAGAGAAAACCGGCAAACTTCAAGGTGAACTGGAGCAGTTGCAGAAGGCTCAGGCTGATCTTCTCGCCAAAGGCACCAAGCTGGAAGCACATATAGAAGAACAGCAGAAGCGTATCGAGGAGCTCACCGGCAGCCTGCAAAGTGAAGAGGCCTGCCGCCAACAGGTGGAAAAAGAACTGCAGGATTTCCAGACCGCCGTTGAAAGCGACAAGGAGAATGCGGAAGCCCTTGTACAGGAACAGACCAAAAGCCTGAAGAGCCAGATCGCCAACCTGGAAAAGGTCGAGGCGCAGCTGAAGAAAAAACTTGAGGACGCACAGAAACAGGTGGAACAGCGCGATGAATCGTTGACCGCCATGAAGGCCGAGCAGAAACAGACCGAAACACGCATCAAGGAAATCGAAGATCGGCTGGCCGGTATTCAGAAAGAGCATCAGGCTGAGATCAAGAAATCCATGGCCGAAGTTAAACAGGTCAGCAAGCTGAATGGCAAGCTGGTCGATGAGTTGAACGACACGCTCCAGAGCGCACTCAACCCCGTCGTCAAGACCACTATTCTGATGGAAAAAGCCGATAACCTGTCGAAAGAACAGAAGCAGAACATGGTGGAAGCCAATCAGCACTGTCGCCGACTCATCGATATGATGAACTATCGCTGCGAGCTCACGCATATTGCCGATGGCTCCGATAAACTTGAATCGGGATGCTGCGACCTGCACGGTCTTATCACCGATGTTGACCGGCAGTTTACGCATCGTGCGGAAACCAAAAAGCTCTTCTTCGCCGTCAGCTTCGCCCAATACCAGGCCGCTCACAATGTGCCCAAGGAAGTCCAGACGGACGAACTCAAGCTCCGCAAGATTCTCTCGATCCTGCTGGGTTATGCCATCGATCAGACGGAGAAAGGCCGCCTCGGACTGCATGCAACGCGGAAAGCCTGCTCGGAAGACACAACAACAATCGCCTTCGAACTGGCCTATACCGGCAGGGATGCTAAAGATAAGCGCTTAAGTTCCATCTTCGGTGAGGGTAATGAAGAAGAGGTCGATGTCAAATACGGCCTTACCCTGGCCCGTCGCTATATCAGCATGCTGGGCGGAGAGCACACGCTCGAATACAGATCGGGTGGAGTGACCGCACTCACGCTGCAGTTCCCGTTTAAAAAGGTGGGATCGGAAGCGGGCGCAGCTGCTGATAAACAAGAAGAAGCGGGAGCAGCCTAAGCCACCCTTGCTTGACAGCATGGTCGTGCCCTCTTAACTTGGAGGGCATGAAAAACTGCCTGATCATCCTTGCGCTGAGCCTCTCAGCCGTACTGTCCGCAGCGGCCGAACCGTATCCTGAAATATGGGCCTATCTGATGAAAGGGGAGGAAAAGTTTTTTCCAGCCCGATCCCCCATCACAGATGTTGCCTGTTTCAGTGCAGCGGTCAACGGTGATGGATACCTTTCCGGCGGGCACGAGGCTCCCCCCGCCCTGCCTGCTGAGAATAACTTGCGCTACCACCTGGTGGTCACGATTCCATGGAATCCGACATTGGCGCATATATACCTCAACCCTGAACTGCCCTTCCGGGATCGAATCATCCAGGATATCATTGACCGCTCAAAGCCTTTCGATGGGATCCAGATTGACTTTGAGGGCATCAAAAAGGAAGACGGCGTCAACTATCTCAACTTTCTGGCTGCCGTCAAAAAAGCACTTCCGGAAGATAAGCTGTTCAGCGTTGCCGTCATGGCGCGGTGGGCCGAGCATAAGCAGAAATACCCGGACGATGCCTTCGACTACCCGTTCATCAGCATGCTGGCCGACCGCGTCATCGTGATGGCCTACGACGAGCATCATCGCGGCGGCACCCCTGGACCGGTCGCCTCCCTGCCCTGGTGCAGCAAGATTTTTGACTATGCCAAGGCTACCATTGCCCCGGAGAAGCTGGTCATGGGTATTCCGCTCTATGGCCGCAGCTGGCAGACGGAAAAAACCGCGCGTGCTTATCGCAACCCGGAGGTCTGGTCCGACCTGCGCATCCGGCAGGCGGATATGACATCCGACCCTGATAACGGCGGCTCCTATTCCTACACCACCAATGTAACCGTCAAAGTGCACTTTGAGACCCTCCCCTCGCTCGATGCCAAGATGGATCTGTATGCCTCTGCCCCTGTACAAGGGATTGCATTCTGGCGCATCAGTCAGGAGCCGCTCAATTTCTGGCAACACATCAAAAAGTAGTGCATTTGACCCCGCCTTTTTACTATGGTTTACGTAAACCAAGGAGGAAATGCATGAAGATGGAAGATATGATCCGCGTGATCGCCGGATCGCTTATACTGATCTCACTGGCACTTGCGCACTTTGTGAACATCCACTGGCTCTGGTTCACGGTCTTTGTCGGGGCGAACCTGCTTCAGTCCGGCATCACCAAATGGTGCCTGATGGAAGATATCCTCGCGAAGTTCGGCGTCGAAAAGCGCCCGCACTGACTGTGAAGGAATAAAAAAAGCAGGGCCCTCATACAAGGGACCCTGCGTGCACAGCGTTAGGATGCTCAACAGTGTACTTAGGCTTCGAGCTCTGCCTGAAGCTCCGCATCGGCTTTCAGCACTTCCTTCGCCATGTTCTTTTTGTAGGCGGCCAGCTTGCGCTTCAGTGGCGCACTGGAAAGGGCCATGATCTGCACCGCCAGAATCGCGGCATTGATTGCGCCGGCCTTCCCGATAGCCACGGTCGCGACCGGAACCCCCTTCGGCATCTGGACGGTAGAAAGTAAAGAGTCCATGCCGTCAAGTGCCCAGCCTTTGACCGGAATGCCGATCACGGGAAGGATCGTATGCCCAGCCAGCACACCGCACAGGTGCGCAGCACCGCCGGCCGCACCGATTATGACTTTGTATCCGTTTTTTGCCGCATTTTCCGCAAAATCGGTTGCTTCATGCGGGGTACGGTGAGCGGACATGACCTTGACCGTGCTTTCAATGCCGAACTCCTTCAGCGTTTTCACGGTAAATTCCAGTATGGGCCAGTCGGTCTTACTGCCCATCACGATTGCTACTGTAGGTTTTTTCTTTGCTGCCATGGTATGTACTCCTCTATTCCCTGTTAAAATCCAGACCCAGCCGCTTCATTTCGCGATGCGCGATGTCGTTGCGGTAGAAGGCATCCTTGAAACTGATGGTTTCCACGGCGATGTAGGCTTTTGAAAGCGCATCCGGCAAATCCCTGCCCAGAGAAGTGATGCCCAGGACGCGGCCGCCGGCTGTGACCACCTTGTCGCCCGCCAATGCGGTGCCCGCATGGAACACCACCGTGTCATCCACCGCATTGGCCTTATCCAGGTTTTCAATCTCGTTCCCCTTCTCGTAGGAACCCGGATACCCCCCGGCGACCATCACCACGCAAACGCTGTGCTCGTCTTTCCACCGGATCATATCCTCGGAAAGATTGCCGTCGATCACGCCGTTAATCGCAGGGAGCATGTCTCCGTCCCAGCGGGCCATCACGGCCTGCGTTTCAGGATCGCCAAAGCGACAATTAAATTCAACCACGCTCGGCTGGTCGTTCTCGATCATCAGCCCGGCATAAAGCACTCCCTTGTAGGTAATGCCCCGTTTCTTCAGCTCCGCGAGTGTACGGCCATAGATCTCGTCCTTCACCTTTTGCCAAACCGTTTCGTTCACGATGGATGCCGGCGAATAGGCCCCCATACCCCCGGTGTTCGGACCCTGATCTTTCTCAAAAATGCGCTTGTGGTCCTGCGATGAAGCCAGCATGACCACGTGCTCGCCATCGATCAAGGCCAGGATGGAGGCCTCTTCTCCAACCAGGAAATCCTCGATCACGACCCGGCTTCCGGCATCGCCGAAGGCGTTGCCTTCGAGCGCATCACGGATTGCAGCTTCGGCCTGTTCTACCGTTTCAGCCACGGTGACGCCCTTCCCGGCGGCAAGGCCGTCGGCCTTGATCACGATTGGTGCACCGCGTTCGCGGACATAGGCACAGGCTTCATCGGGATCGGTAAAAGTTTCATAGGCGGACGTCGGAACACCGCCGGCCTTCATGATCTCCTTGGCGAACTGCTTGCTTCCCTCCAGCTCGGCGGCCGCCTTGCAGGGGCCGAACACCCGAATCCCCTCGGCTTCCAGCACATCCGTCAATCCGGCGCAGAGCGGGGCTTCGGGGCCGATGACGACCAGATCGGGTTTGTTTTCCGTGCACCACCCCTTGATCCCATCCAGATCCGTGGCCCCGAAGGAAAGATTGGTTCCCAGCCTGGCCGTCCCGGCATTGCCCGGTGTGCAGAACATTTCCGGCTTTGCACTGTCGTTCGCCAGCTTCCATGCCAGCGTATGTTCTCGGCCGCCATTGCCTACCACCAAAATCTTCATTCGTCTCTCCTGTTGCCCAAAGGCCCAAAAATAAGCGTCAATTCGCGTTCATCCGCGGTTCAAATTCTGTAATTAATTGGTTCCGCGTTCCAAAGGAGCCCGAAGCTAACAAATGAAAACCGATCTGTTCAACTATGATCTGCCACAGGAGCTCATTGCCCAGCATCCGCCTGAACGGCGCGAGCTGGCGCGCATGATGGTGCTCCACCGCAGCACCGGCGACATCGAGCACAGAACCATCACCGACATCGCAGCGTATCTTCGCGCGCCCGACGTGCTGGTGCTCAACAACACCAAGGTTATTCCCGCCCGCGTCTTCGGCCGCAAAGCCGAATCCGGCGGCAAGGTCGAACTGCTGTTGCTGGAAGAAGTCTCACCCGGCGAATGGAAGGTCTTGATGAAGACTTCACGCCGGCCAAAGATTGGAGATGAGCTGATTCTCTGCTCCGGAAAGGCCCGTGCCACCATGCTCTACGACGGCGAGCAGGGCGAAGCCGTGCTGAAGATCGAGTCCGAGCGCCCGCTCATGGAGGTGCTCGACGAAGAGGGTGTCCCTCCCCTGCCCCCCTACATTGCCCGCAAGGAGCAGACGCGTGAACAGATTGAGACCGACAAACAGCGCTACCAGACCGTCTACGCGTCCAGGCCCGGCGCAGCCGCAGCACCGACGGCCGGACTGCACTTTACGCCCGGGCTGCTCGCAGAGCTCGCGGACAACGGCATCCGGAAAGCGGAACTCACCCTTCACGTCGGGCTCGGCACCTTCCGACCGGTTTCGGCCGACCTGATTACCGATCATGAAATGCATCACGAGCGCTTCGCTATCTCAGCCCGAGCCGCGGAAACCATCCATACCGCAAAACAGGAGGGCGGCCGCATAATTGCCGTGGGATCCACCTCCGTACGCACCCTGGAATCCGTGGTTCCGATCCAGCAGGCCGAAGGCTCAACCAATATCTTTATCTACCCGCCTTATGCATTCAGGAATGTCGACGCGATCCTCACCAACTTCCACCTGCCCAAATCAACACTCCTGATGATGATGTCCGCCTTTGCCGGACGGGAGTTGATGCTCCGGGCCTATCGCATTGCCGTCGCGGAGAAATACCGTTTCTTCAGCTATGGTGACAGTATGCTGATTCTTTGAAATCGCTCCGGACCCCTTCATCAGGGCTCGGTAACAAACAGTCGGTAATAGCCATTTTCGGGTGGAGCATTGGTGTCGACAAACAGCAACGGGGTTCCTGTACCGGGCACACCTGGCGTAAGAGAACTCCAAGACTCCAGATCTGTCGAGCGCTCAAGGACATACATATGGTTGGTGCGGCTGCCAGACCGCATGTGCCAACCCTCACCCACCGCTCGCAAATTAAACAACCTCGGCGGATCGCCACCGGGCGTAAGCACAAAGGACAGGTTGTCTGCAAAGCCATCCGCCTGCCCCTGAACAGCCACGGATGTCAGCTGAAAAAGGACCCGCCTTGTATCTACCGGCAAAACCCCGGCCGTCCATCGCTCCAGAAGACCGGTGGCGCTTCCCCGTTCTGCGGCTGTAACACCACCGGTTTCAGCACTGCCGAGTTCACTTCCATCCTCATCTAAGAAACGGGCGCTCAACCATGCGGAGTCTTCTTGCGCAGCGGTTCCGCCAAACCAGCCGGACAACACAAAATCTGCCTCTCCTGCATCTATGTCCTCCGCCAATGCCGCAACGTCGACAATCTGCGTCATGGTAGCCGTGAGCGCTCCACCTAGAAAAAAATTGTCGCCTCGTTCCACAGGCCCGGGATCGGCGATGTCAGGAAATTCGGCCGCAGTTCCGTAGCCGCCCAGGGTAACCTCGTCGGGATCGAACCACCAGGCTATACCACGGTTTGGCGTGTGGTCATTGGTTGATGAGTTTGACTCAGCGTCACCGTTATATATCAAATTAACCCCGAAGGAGGCAGGTGGCAGAGGGAGTCCTTCCAGTCGAGCGTCTAGATTCCAGGCAGGGTCGATGTCCACCCCCATGTGCGTAAGGACAGAGGCGCAAACATCCACAATGCTCGGAGAGGGCCACATGGTGCCCTGTGCGGCCTCCGGCCCCCACACAATATGAAAGGTAACCCGGGACCGTTCCACGGTGCTGTCGTGCTGACCGTGATCGCTCAGAATGAAAACCAGCCAGTTTTCCTCTGCATAGGTTGGACGCGCCGTCAGGGCCGCCATGATCTGTCCCACCCGACCATCAGCGGTTTCAAGGGCCGCCACGTATTCGGACACTTCGGGTCCCCAGCCATGGACGTGTCCCGCCGTATCGACCTCCAAAAGAAGCGTATAGAAGACATCCGGATCTCCGGTGCTCAGAAGGTTTACAGAAGCGGCGGTAATGTCGGCATCTGACCCGAAGGCCTGCACGGTGTCTGTGCCTTCGAGTGCCGTCGCCATGGGAGACCAGCGAAGATAAGCAACCGTACTCAGGTTGGTATCCACCAACTCCAGCCGCTTGAAAAAATTTGGATACATGTCGAAGTGGTTGCCGACAAAGCTATTACCCGGATCGTTCACGCCGTGCTTATCCCCCCAAACCCCGGTAAACATACTGGACCAGCAGGCTGCGCTGTGGGTGACAGGATGAGTGATGGCCCGATCCGAAAATGAGCCTTGGGCAATCAGCCCGTCCAGATTGGGCGTGTTGGCTACCGCCAATGCCGAAGGCATGGTTCCATCGATACCGATGATCAGGATCTTGTTGGTCTGGGATGGCTGTGCAACGGCGAACTGGACCAGAGAGCCCAGAACCACTACTACAGACATGCATATAGAATTTCCGCGCCACATACGTCAGGCGGAGTTTTGATGGAATCCGCGTTCGTGGACGACGGGCGAAACCCGCCGCTGAAGATCGTCCTGAATCGCAGTCCCAACCTACAACGGTTTAGTTCGGTGACACTTATTTGTCAATCCCTCACGATATGTGAGCAGCGTTTTCACACCCTATTGAGCGTGTTTTAAATACGTACAAAGCGGGGCTCGATGTATAACGTCGAAGATCTGCTGCAGCACGATATGCGATCTGGGCCAGGGCCGTCGAATGCATCAACTAAACCGTTTCTTCAGCTATGGCGGCTGCATATTGATTCTTTGAAGGTAAGTGCGGCTTACTGATCGCACCAGCCGTACGCAATCAATGCAGCAACGACATAGCAGAGGATGCCCGCGATCCAGGTCACCGACTGCCCAAACTGTACGGACAGCAGGGAGGACAGCGGTGCGGCCATGACGGACGCGAAACCGTTGATTCCCCATGCCCAGGGAATAAGCGGTTGATCGGCGTCAAGACGCCGGAGCCCCCACGGGAAGGGCCGCCCCAGAAAAAACGCCAGGGGCAGACAAACGGCACCAAGCGCAAAAAAACGCCAGAAGCCGGATAGAACGAGCATCCCCCTCCCCGCCATCGCGAGCAGGTACATCGTCAAAACCGAAAGGATCAGAATCGGTCCGAATATCCGCCGGACGGCTCTCGGTCCCGCGTCTTCGGGCATGAACCGACTGCCGAAACCGGCACCAATAAGAAACACCGAAAACACCAGCGAGGCAGCATGCACGGGATGTCCCAGCACGAGCGTCCCTCGTTGAAACACAGCCATTTCCAGCATGAGAAAACCCAGTCCCAAGCAAATATAATAGAGGCAGATTCGCCGCCGCGTGAGTTTTCGTCTGCCGCGCGGGAGCCTGCCAAGGGGCAGCAGGATGAGGGTGGCAGCCACCGCAGTCACAACGATCAACTTGATAGCGAGCATGACTAACGACCAGTCAAGCCAGATGAGCGCGCGGCGGCCAAACTCACGCCAGAGTCCAGGAAGGTTCCGCCACTTCATGGAACGCCAGAAATAGGGCTTAAAATCCTTCGCCGGAGCTAGATATTGCCAGGCCACTTCCGGAGGGAGAATACCCTCATCAGCGAAAACCGCTCGCGTGGTGTCGAAGAGTATGGGCGATGAAAGCACATGAAACCGGTTAGCCTCCTCGCGCTTCAAACCCGGCATCGCGGCGATATCAAATCCCATTTTATCGGAGAACTCCCTGACGCGGAGACAATCTTCCGAGGTAAAAGGGATTTTGGTCAGAATCAACAACCCTTCCCGCATCGAACGCAACAGAATGCAACACTCCCAAGGTTGATCGCATTCCGCTTCTCGTAACGCCCGCTCCGCCAGGACAACCAACCGGGGTATATGGCGAGGTGGATATTCGAACCGCATGGGCAATGCGAGAATACCCCCTGATTCCAGACACATCAGCGCATCGTGGATTGCTTCCGTCGTCAAGGCATAATCCTCCCCGACCGCATCGCCGCGAAGCGCCCCATACTCATAGAACATCACCGAATAGCGATTCCGTGTCCGCAAGAGAAACCGTCGGGGATAGTCTACGTGCGGCGTGACGAGGGATGGTAATACCGTTTCCCGGAATGCAGAAACGATGCGTCCATCGGATTCTACCCAATCGACGGGCCGACCAGGCGTCCTGAGATGCCCGAGCCACCCTCCGGTTCCAAGCACAGCGACTCTCCCCCCTTCCCGGAGAATAAAGGGAATCTGCCCAAGGGTCGCGGTGAGATAATCCAGGGAGACCGCATTGGTGTTCCGCGGCATTGGCAGTATCCGATCTGCATCCAGCACCAGGGCGTCCTGTAAAGGAACTGACTTGTTCCAATTGAGGCTCAACCCGAGAGCGGATCGGAATCCGTCCGAACGGATGATGCTCAACTGACTGCGGACCCCCCCCTGCTCCCGGACTATTTCGGCACCCGGCAGATCCTTCAATATAGCAAGCGCCTTGAAATCCGATACCGGCAGCGGCGGCGGTCCGGCAAGTAGTATCCATGTGAATAGCGCCGCGACAGACGCAGACATTCCTCCCATCAACATCCTGTGCGCGCGGAAAGCGCCGACTGCCCCCACCCCCGCAAGCAAGCAGGGAATTGTTAGCAACGCGTTCTCGAGGGATGTGGCCGACAGCAACAGGCAGGCTGAAAGGGCTCCGAGCCCCGAGCCTCCCATGTTGGCCGCATACAAGCGGGCTGTCTGTTCCGGCCAGCGCACGAATACCTGGCCGATCGCCAGTGCCAAGGCATAGAACGGAATAAAGGACATGAAATCAAGAAACAGCAGCTTCGCGAGTTCCCGTGCATCCCACAGGGCAAACAGCGGGCGCAAATGCAGGAATTGTGGTAACAGCGATGCCGCCACCATCCCCACTGAACCGACAACGAGGACGCCATAGAAAAAGGAGTCTCCTGCGCGGATAATCCGACGTCTAAGCAACACGAGCGTGGTCCCGGCGGTGCCGAATGCGAGCATCGCGAGAGAGACAGCCAGGGAGGCAAAATGATGCCACTGGCTGAACGCAAAAACACGCAACAGCAGGATCTCATATGCCAAACCTGCTCCAGCTGCTGCTCCGACGACCCACAGGTCCGCTCCATCCGGCTTGGTGCGGTAAGAGTTCATTTTTCGCGCGTAAAGGGCACGAAGCGGACCGGCAGCAGGGTGCGTGTCACAATATCGCCCTCCTCGTTCTTTTTCACCAGCAACAGGTTCTGTGTCCAACCGGATTCGCCGACAGGAATCATCATGATCCCTCCCGGTTTCAGCTGCTGGATCAAAGGCGGCGGAACGTGGGTGGCCGCAGCGGTAACAATAATGGCGTCGTACGGCGCCTTGGCCTCATACCCGTAATATCCGTCTTGATGCAGTACGGTGATGTTGCGGTAGCCAAGTGCTTGCAGATCGGCTGCTGCACGTTCGGCGAGCGCTCCGATAATTTCGATCGTCACCACATCACGTACGAGCTGACCCAGAATGGCCGCCTGGTATCCGGATCCCGTACCAATTTCCAGAACGCGGTCGTTCGGATCAAGGTTCAGCTTTTCAGTCATGTAGCCCACGATAAAGGGCTGGGAGATGGTTTGACCGTGTCCGATCGGCAGGGGTCGATCTTCGTAAGCCGCTGATTGCAGCGACTTGGGTACCAGCCGGTGGCGGGGAACCGCCCTCATGGCATTGAGTACCGCTTCATTCCGAACCCCCTCACCGGCGATTTGGTGATTCACCATTGAATTTCGCTCCCGGGTGCGTTCGATGTTCCTGAACGAAGGGCGGGTGACTTTCGTGGGGTCCGTGTCAGCAAGCAGAAGCACCCTGGTTTCAAGGCTTTTCGCCGAGGTCTCCTTCCCACCAACCGCCGAGCCATTGGATTTGCCGCACCCGGCACTCATCTGGATGCCTATAAGGAACATGACCGCTGAAGACCAGCCCAATGGAAACGGCAACAAGGGAGCGCCTTTTCTACATAGGGGCCACGCGCCCCTGAAAATGGATTTTAAGGGCGGTTTCATACGTGGAAGTTTAATGCAGGGAAGGGAATGTCGTCAATGTCCGGCTGCTTGAATCAGACCGTTCATGTCGTTATCCACCATTGCCGGTCGCGAGCTCATACTCAAGCCTATCGCATCGATGTTCAGGAAAGACGCCGTAGCTCGATTTTGCAATGTAATAGGCAGGTACAGTGATCCAGCGATACACGGTATATGTCTGCAACATGTATGCCTGAGTTAAATGCCGGGGAAATGGGGCAAGAGACCGAGCTTCTCCAACATTGGACTTGCATCCTCACCTCCGCTTTCGTATTAAAAACGGCCGTTTTTCGATAAATATCGCTTATTTGAGAACTTAAATACAGGAGATTGAAGCTATGGCTAAAAAGACGATGAAATTTAAGACCGAGCTGGAGCAGTTGCTCCATTTGATCACCCACTCGCTCTATTCCCACCGCGAGGTTTTCCTGCGCGAACTGATTTCGAATGCCTGTGATGCGATCGACAAAATTCGCTTTGAAGGACTCACCAACACCGAGCTGCTGGATGGCGAATCCGACTGGAAGATCCGCATCAAGGCCGACAGGGAGGCCGGCACACTGACCATTTCCGACAATGGCATCGGTATGTCGCGCGAATCAGTCGTCGAGAACCTCGGCACCATCGCCCACTCGGGCACCAAGGCCTTCCTGGCGCGCGCGAAGGAAATGGACCTGAAGGAAAATCCGGAGCTGATCGGCCAGTTCGGCGTCGGCTTCTACGCCTCGTTCATGGTGGCCGATGAAGTGACGGTCATCACCAAGGCCCACGGCGAGGGAGCCGTACAGTGGAAATCGAAAGGAACCGGCAGCTTCACGCTCGACGATGCCGACAAGGAAACCCGCGGCACTGACATCATTCTGCATCTGAAAGATGATGCGAAGGAATACCTCGAAGAGTGGGAACTCCGCACCGTCGTAAAAAAGTTTTCCGACTTCGTAGAGCACCCCATCGTCCTGCTCACCACCGAAAAGGACGAAGAAACGGGTACCGGGGAACCGAAAGAGGAACAGCTCAACTCCCAGAAGGCGATCTGGCTGCGGCCGAAGAGCGAGATCACGGACGAGGAATACGGCGAGTTCTACAAGCATATCTCGCACGACACCAACTTTCCGGCGGAAACCATCCACTACAATGCGGAAGGTGCCATCGAATTCAAGGCGCTGCTGTTCATCCCCGAACACAAGCCGTTCGACATGATGATGAACAACGATCCAAAGTCGCACTTGAACCTCTATGTCCAGCGCGTCTTTATCGGCAACGACTTCGAACACCTGCTGCCGGGCTATCTGCGCTTCGTAAAAGGCGTCGTGGATTCTTCTGATCTGCCACTGAATGTTTCGCGGGAAATTCTTCAGGAAAACCCAATGCTCGAAAAGATCCGGAAAAATCTGGTGAGCCGTATCCTGAAGACCCTGGCCAACATGAAAAAGAAGGATTTCAAGGAGTTCGAGATCTTCCATGAAAACTTCAGCTCCATCCTGAAGGAAGGCCTTCAGACCGACTGGGAAAACCGGGAAAAGATTGCCGACCTGCTCCTGTTTGAAACCACGGCCAGGGAAGCCGGCGAAAAGACCTGCTTTGCCGACTATGTCGAAAACATGGCCGAAGGGCAGGAGGAGATTCTCTACCTCGCCGGCGAAAACCGTGCGTCCATCGAAAACGCCCCCTACCTCGAAGCCTTCAAGGCCGACGGCAGGGAAGTGCTCCTGATGACCGATCCGATCGATGACTTTGTCATTCCGCAATTGATGGAATACAAGGGCAAGAAGCTCAAGGCGGTCAACAAGGGTGAGCTGGATGAGGGCAAGGATAAGCTCAAGGAGGAGGAAAAGAAGTTTGAAGGGCTCATCGGCTATGCGAAAGAGCTGCTCGAAGGCGTCAGGGAAGTCAAACTGACCACCCGCCTCAAGGACTCCGCCGCCTGTCTGGTGGGCGACGAATATTCCATGAGCCCGCACATCGAGGAAATGATGCGCCGCATGGGTCAGGAGGTTCCTAAGCGTGAAAGCGTGCTGGAGCTGAATCCCGACCACCCGGTCGTTAAGAAGTTGCAGGCGGTCTACGATGCCGATGCCAAGGATCCGAAGGTTGAGACCTTGACGAAGCTCCTGCACGACCAGGCCGTCATCGCCTCCGGCGCCAAGCTTGCCGACCCCGCCGGTTTCGCGGCCCGGCTCAACGCCGTGCTGGCCGAGTAACAACAACAAAATCTACAAACAACATTAAAGCCCCGTAACTGCGGGGCTTTTTTGTTCTCTAATTTTTCGCAATAAAATCTGCCGACCTTCTGTTTGACGCTGTATACAAAGTTATTCGAGTTCACAATTGTACGTATAAAATGAAAAGGATTCCCTATGAGAATGCTGTCTGCACTGTTCGTATTCACTGTCACGTTCGTCACGTTAACCTCAGCCCAGGAGATCTCGCTGTCGAAGGACCTCATGCCGCTTTTCCAACGCTCCTGTGCCACCTGTCACCAGGAGGACGGTAACAAGGACGCGCTCAAGAGCGGATTCCGGTTCGAGCAGAAAAAAGAGGTCCTGGAGGGCGTCGGCAAGATCATTATCCCGAGCAAGCCGGACGAGAGCTACCTGCTCTATCTCATCACCCCGCCGGAGAATCCGGATCAGAAAAAGCGGGTCATGCCCCCTGCCGGCTCGAAGTCTCCCCGAATGAGCAGCGAGGAGATCCAGCAGATCAAAGCGTGGATCGAAGCCGGCGCAAACGACAATTAGTCTGAAGCCGGATCAGACTTCCAGTATGGCGTTAGCCGCATCCCGGATCGAACTATGGTTTTCGGGAATGAACTGATAGGCATGGATCCCAATGGATTTTGCGGCCTCAATATTTTCTGCAAGATCATCGATAAAAAAGCATTCATCGCCCGTCGTCTCCAATGCCTTCAGCACATGGCAGTAGATATCTGGATGCGGTTTGCGCGCACCAATCTGATACGACAGGAACATCCCTTGCACTCCATCAAAGAAACCCGGCCAGTTTTTCTCTATCGCATAGATATGATGCTTTGCAATGTTGCTCAGGGTATAGACCTCTGCTCCTGATTCGATGGCGGAGCGGAACAAGCCATAGCCCACCTCATTGAGGGTAAACAGGTCTGACCAGATCTGGATCAAATTCTCGACAGTCCAGGATAAGCCGCGTGCTTCATTCAAATATTCCACCCATTGCATATCGGTAATAAGCCCCTTTTCCACTTTGTCGCGCATTGCCAGATCACGATCCGAGAAAGGGACTATAGACCGTTCCGAATGCTCCGAATGGATTTTAAACAAACGCTCAAACTGGAAATCGACCAACACGTGTCCGATATCAAAAAGAAAGTATTTCATGACGTCATGTTTCCTGCCCGGAACACAAACTGCAATTTCTTTCCTGAACCATCATTCGCCGAAGAGGTTGCCGGGATTCAGCCGCTTCTCAGGATCAAACATTGATTTGAGTGCCCGCATTTTCTGAATGCCGCTTTTGCCCAGCATCACTTCCAGGAACTCAGGTTTTGACTTTCCGATACCGTGCTCAGCGGAAACAGAGCCGCCCCATTTCACGACCTGCTCCGCCCACATTAAATAGAGCGCTTTGCCCGTTTCATATTCGTCCATGCTGTGCGGGAGGATATTGACGTGGACATGGTTATTGCCGATGTGCCCGAAGATCACATATTCAAGCCCGGCTTGCTCCAGCCCTTCATGGTACATCTGCATTACCTGTTCGAGATACTCATCCGGCACCGACATATCGGTTCCCAGTTTGGTGAGCGCGGGAATGTTTTGTTTGCGCGCGCCAATCAGCAGATTGACCGATTCGGGAATCGCGTGGCGGAAATTCCTGATTTTCTCGATCTCACGGTCACCCTCCGACACCCAGCAGTCGACGGTGTGCGTCTCGACGTATTGGACAACCTCGTCCGGCACCTCGCCCTCAAATTCAAAATAGATGGCGGTGTGGAATTCGGGCTTCAGCTCCGGCAATTCTGAAAAGGCCGGATTCCCGGCCCCCATCCGGCGCAGAAGCTTCAAGGCATTCGCGTCGAAGAATTCAATCGCGACCGGATCGCCCGCAGCAATGAGCGGGCCTGCGATCCTCTTCGGTTCGGAATATTCTGATGACCGGGTCACCCCCCCGGCGGCGCGCAGGAAACGGACAAACTGAAGCGCTTCGGCTTCAGATGCATAGAACGCCGTCAGACCACTCATCCGCCCCGTTTCCGGCAGCAGTTGAAGGGTGATTTCGGCCACAATGCCCAAGGTACCTTCGGACCCGATGAACAGGTCGAGCAGATCCATATCCGGTTTAATAAAATAACCGGCGGCATTTTTTACGTTGGGCATCGGTAAATCAGGAAGTGATCCCGAGATATGTCCAAGCCTGAAAGTATATCCATCGGCCCGGTGAATGCCCCGTTCGACACGAACCTTTTCTCCGTTCGCCAGCACCACTTCCAGCGCATGAATCCAGTTGCGGACCGACCCATAGCGATAGGATCGGGCGCCGGACGCATTATTCGCCACCATTCCTCCAATTGTCGCCGTGGTTTCGGTGAGGTCGGATGGAAAGAAAAAGCCGGAACCCTTAATGGATGAACGGATATCGCCCAGCGTTGCGCCGGGCTGAACAGTCATGCGGCCGCCGGCAACAGCGCCGATGGAATTCATTCGCGACAGATTAAGAATCAGGCCGCCGTCCGGCACGCAGCCGGCTGTGATTCCTGTGCACCCGCCCTGCAGCGTCAACGGCCACCCGTTTTCAACCGCCGCGTGCAGGGCCTCCTGCACCTCTACAGAGGATGTCGGAAAGGCGATTTTATCCGCCCGCCCTGCCCTGCGCGACTCGTCGTGAAGAAAATCGGTATAATCGTCATTCACATCTAGAATCTGGACGCTCATATGGAAATTAAACACCAAGACACGCAGAACACAAAGCTCAGAGTCGTTGATGCCTTTGTGTTAAAAGCTCTCGTCGTTGCGGAGGTAGCGCCACTGTCCATTGGGCAGGTTGCCGAGCATGATCTTTCCGATGCGGATACGCTTGAGGCCCGTGACCTTCAGGCCCACCAGTTCGCACATGCGGCGAATCTGGCGCTTCTTGCCTTCCCTGAGCACAAAACGCAGTTGATCCTTGTTCTGCCAGTTAACCACGGCCGGCTTGAGCGCTTTGCCATCGAGGCTCAGCCCATGATTAAGCAGCTTTAAACCTTCATCCGAAAGCCTGCCTTCCACACGTACCAGGTATTCCTTATCGACCACTGAATCCTCGCCGATGATCCGGCGGGCCACGCGGCCATCCTGCGTAAGCACCAGCAAACCGTTGGAATCAATATCCAGCCGCCCGGCAGGGGCAATCCCCTTCAGCTGTACCGGGTGGAATTTACGCGAAACACGGTCTTCCCGCCAGCGGGTCTTGTCAGAGATCAGCGACACTGCAGCTTTGTAGCCTTCTTCCGGTTGCCCGGAGACATAGCCGATCGGTTTATTGATCAGGATGGTAACCTGCGCGTCCCGGCGTTTGCGCCCCGCTTCCGCCAATTCAATCTGCGCGTCAGGACTGACCTTCGAGCCCAGTTCCGAAACGACCTCGCCGTCAACCAGCACCTGCCCGCGTTCAATATAGCGATCCGCCTCGCGACGGGAACACATTCCCCGCGCCGCCATAATTTTAGAAAGTCGCTCCATCTGCATGCTTCGAAGTTTTAAGTTTTAGATTTTAAGTGGAAATCCCGTGCTGAACACCTGAATCATGACGGTTTTCTACCTTTTCCAGAAGCTGGGGAGGAAGAGAATGAGCACGGTGTAGAGTTCGAGGCGGCCGAGCAGCATGAGGCAGGTCAGGAAGCCCTGTCCTGCATGCGGTATAGCGGCATAGTTCTGCGTTGCACCGACCGCGTTCAAGCCCGGCCCGATATTCCCGAGCGTAGCCACAACCGAAGTGGTCGCGCTTTCCAGATCAGGAGTAAAGAAGGTCATGACACAGGAGCCCAATCCGAAAATGGTCAGGAAAATGGCAAAGAAACCCGAGATATGGGAAATAATTTCCTGCTCCACCGGCTTGCCGCCCAGCTTCATCTGGAATACCGCCGAAGGCCGCATGAAGAGTTTCATTTCCCGCACCATTTTCTTCAGCATGATAAAGATACGCACCACTTTCATGCCACCGCCGGTCGAGCCGGCGCACCCCCCGATAAACATCATGGCCACAAGAAGCAAGCGCGATGCATTGGGCCACTGGTCAAAATCGGCCGTGCAGAATCCGGTGGTGGTCAGCACGGAGGTTGCCGTAAAGGCGGCATCGCGGAAGCTGCGTCCCAGCGGAGCCAGATCATGGGTCCAGACATTGAAAGTGATGAACAGCGTCGCACCCAGCAGGAAGAAAAAATAGAACCGGAATTCGGGATCCTTGAAATAGCGTTGGGGCTTCCCCGTCAGCGCATAGTAATGCAGGGAAAAGTTTACGCCGGCAAGGAACATGAACACGGTAATGATGGTATCGATCACGGCGCTGTCATACGCACCTACACTGGCCGAACGAGTGGAGAATCCGCCGGTCGCCATGGTGCCGAACGTATGACAGAGGGCATCAAACCAATCCATGCCGCCTACATATTTGAGTAGCAGGGTCTCGACGAGCGTAAACAGAGCATAGACCCCCCACAGCAGCTTCGCGGTCGTCGTGATGCGCGGCGTGAGGCGATCCTTGGAAGGACCCGGCATTTCGGCGCGGTAGATCTGCATGCCGCCGACGCCGAGAAAGGGAAGAATCGCCACGCAGAGCACCAGTACACCCATGCCACCGAACCAATGCGTCAGCGCCCGCCAGAAGTGGATGCCGCGGGGAATGCTTTCCAGATCGCTCAACACCGATGCACCGGTCGTGGTGAAACCGGACATCGTCTCAAACATCGCTGAAACCGGATGGGAAATCACACCGGACAGGATATATGGCAGCGAGCCGAAAACAGTGCATGATATCCAGCCGAAGGTAACGATCCCGAAACCATCCCGCCGGGAAAGGTTGATATCCCCGCGCGTCAGGACCCCGACTATGCCGGCGCACCCGATAGCGATCAGTCCGGATTCAATAAGACTCATCTGGATTTTGAGCGGTTCAGCATAGATCCGCGAAACCCCGGCACACAGAATCATCGCAACACCGATGACCAGCGTCATGAACGAGACCAGATGGAATACGGCGCGCTTGTTCATATCAGAGGAAATTGGCCTGGATTTTCTTAATGGCATCCGGATGGCAGAAAATCAGCACCCGGTCATCAGGCTGAAGCTCCAGGTCGCCTGTCGCCGTCATGACTTCACCATTCCGAAGAACCGTCGCGATAATGGCCTTGTCCGGAATTTTCATGGCACGGATCTGCCGGCCTGCCAGCTTACCGTCGGTTGCGACGATGATGTCGAGCAACTCACCCGGCAGATTATGGAGCAGCGAGGCCGCCTGCACCTTCTTGGAACGCAGCCAATGCAGAATGGCATTCGTGGTAGAGATATACGGGCTGACCACCCGGTTGACCAGATAGAGCTGCTCAACCACCGGCACAAAGTCGGTGCGTGTAATCTGCGTTGCGGTAAAGGACGCCCCCTTCTTCTGGGCCATCAGACAGTTCATGATGTTGCCCTCGTCGTCACCCGTCAGCGCCACAAAGGCCGTGCGGTCGTGCAGACCCGACTCCTCCAGCGCGCTTTCCGTGAGGGCGTCCGCCCGAAGAATCAACGTCTTGTTCAGCTCGGAGGAGCAGAAGCGGGCTCGCTCTTCATCGTGCTCCAGCAGTACACAGTCGATGTCATTTTCGACAAACCGGGCCAGCATCAGGCCCAGATCACCACCGCCGGCGATAATCACTTTTTCAAACGGCAGGATATCGGGGCAGACATAACTGAAGAAGGTGATGATGTCTTCACGCCTGCCTATGATGTATACCAGATCTTTCTTCTGGAACATGGTGTTGCCGTGCGGAATGACCAGTTCATCTTCACGGCGGATGGCAATGACTCGCACACTCTGGATCAGGTCCAGCCGATCGCACTCCCCCAAGGAACGGTCCAGCAGCGGGCTTGCGGATGTCACGCTGAATCCAGCCACCATGACCTTGCCGGCAAACAGATCGAAGGCCTCCAATGCGCCGGGAATCTGGAGCATGTTGTACACCTCACGGGCACACTCCAGTTTCTGGTTGATGATCAGATCAATGCCCATCTGATGGAGATCGTAATGTGATGACCCGTTCAGAAAGTCCGGATTGGTCACGCGGGCAACCTTTCCCTTCACCCCTGCAGCATTCGCCATGACACAGGCGAGAATGTTCACTTCGTCACTGTCCGTAACCGCGATCAGCAGGTCCGACTTGTCGACCTGGGCCTCTTCAAGCACCGAAGGATTCGTGCCCTGGCCGCAAATGGTCAGGATATCCAGGCCCGCTTCGGCCTGGGCCAATGCAAGCGCATCGACATCGACCATTACGATCGAGTGCTTTTCTTCGCACAGGCGTTTTGCCAGCTGGCGCCCGGCATTCCCTGCTCCAATAATCACTATGCGCATCCGTCGTCCCCCGGAAAAAGTCGTCGTATATGCTTCATCATGGCCAGCTTATCAATAAAAAACCGGAACCAGTATTATCCGCCTCATCCTGCCGAACGGCAAACTATTAATCTTTTTTCCAGACATCCAACGGCAATCGCCCTATAAGAAACCCAGTTTTCCCAACGGCAATCAGTTTTTGAAAAAAGGCCAACATGAATACTCTGATCCAGCACCCGGAGCCCGGCGGTCACATTATCCGGTATTGCGGCGACACGGTTACGTTTACGCTTGAAAACCACACCGGCAGGAAGGGCCAGGCATGGCTCCGGGCCAATATCGGTCATGCCCGTATCCGCCACGCCGAAATCATCGCCCATGCCGAACAGGGCATCACTCCGCTCGAACGCGACTGGCACGATTTTCCGATGGAACCCGAAGGAAAAAACCGGTTCACCCTCTCGCTGCCCTTGCTCGAAGTCGGGCGCTTTGCCGCCAAGACCTACTTTATTGAGGATGGAACCGACACCATTCTGTGGCCGGAGGGCGGCAACTCCGCGATCAAGGTTGAGCCGGCCGAAACCTGCGCCGGCAACACCATGTACACGGCCTTCATCCGTCAATTTGGTGACAGCAAATTCAAGGGTGCGGTTGCATCGGAAGACGAGCCGGCGGTGCGGCAGCTGGACGAGGCGGGCTATGCTGTCATTCCCCGCAGCGGCAAGTTTCGCGACCTGATCAAGGAGCTCGATTTTATCGTCGGCACCCTGCGCTGCAAAATCGTGCAGCTGCTTCCGATCCATCCCACGCCGACCACCTATGCGCGCATGGGCCGCTTCGGAAGCCCCTTTGCCGTGATGGATCTGCTGGATGTGGATCCGGCGCTGGCGGAGTTTGATCAGCACACCACCCCGCTGGATCAGTTCCATGAGCTCGTTGACGAAGTCCACAAGCGCA
Source organism: Pontiella sp. (assembly GCA_050298955.1). Classification (GTDB taxonomy): domain Bacteria; phylum Verrucomicrobiota; class Kiritimatiellia; order Kiritimatiellales; family Pontiellaceae; genus Pontiella. Next base: position 118,137 of record JBNKVA010000004.1, on the reverse strand, counting down.
ATGCCCGCATCTATCTCGATATGCCGATCAACCACACGGGCTGGGCATCGCATCTGCAGGTCAACCATCCCGAATGGTTCCACCATAACGACGATGGATCGTTCATGTCGCCGGGCGCCTGGGGAACGGTATGGGAGGACCTTTCCAAACTCGACTATTCGAAGAAGGGCCTCTGGCACTACATGGCCGACGTGTTCCTCTTCTGGTGCCGCCGCGGCGTGGATGGCTTCCGCTGCGACGCCGGCTACAAAGTGCCGTTCGAGGCCTGGGAATATATTATTGCGAAGGTGCGCATGGAATACCCCGATACCATCTTCATGCTTGAAGGACTGGGCGGCTACAAACATGTAACCGAAGGCCTGCTGGCCGACTCCGGCATGAACTGGGCGTACTCCGAAATCTTCCAGAATTATGACCAGGGGCAGGTTGACAGCTACCTCCCTGAATCCATCCGTGTATCCGAAAGCAAGGGCAACCTGATTCATTTTGCCGAAACCCACGACAACCTGCGCCTTGCCGCCACCTCGCGTACGTTTGCGCGACTGCGCACCGCCTTCTGCGCCCTGACTTCGCACAACGGCGCTTTCGGCTTCGCCAACGGCGTGGAATGGTTCGCTGCCGAAAAGATCAATGTCCACAACGCCCACACGTTGAACTGGGGCTCCGAGGTGAACCAGATTGAATGGATCCGCCGCCTCCACGCGATTATGGAAACGCATCCATCGTTCCATGCCGGGGCAAAGGTTGAACTGATTACCAACGGCTACCAAAACTCGGTGGCGATCCACCGCATGGATGCCGGCGGAAAGCACCGCCTGCTGATCCTGGCCAATCTGAGCCATGAACAGGATGGTTCCGTTTCGTGGCATGGTGATTTTTCATCGCACACCATCGACCTTCTTTCGGGTGGAGCCCTGCAGCACGCCAATTCCACCATCCACCTCAAGGCCGGCGAGGTGCGCTGCCTCAGTGATAACCGCAACTGGCTGAATACCATCACCGAACTCCTGGGAACGGATTTCCACGGTGCAGAAACCAGCGAGGAACAATGCCTGCGAGCCAAGGCCATGGCCATCTTCGCACACTTTGACGCGCTGTCGAATTTTGACCTGGAGCGGCTGATGGACGATCCCAAACTGCTTTGCGAAGAGCTGGCGGGCAACGCTCCGGTCGTTACCACCTGGCAATGGCCGCGCGATACCCGCAGAACCATTCTGCTTCCGCCCGACCACTTCCTGTTGGTGCAGGCGAAAGACGGCTTCATCGCCGAGCTCAAAAATACAGCGGGCGAAACCCTGGCCCACGAAAAGTCGCTCATTCGGAAAGACGGGAGATTCTTTGTCCTGTTCAAACCCATAGAGACGCCGGCGGCGCACGCCCGACTGGTGTTGAACATGACCGTGTTTGAATCGGATGGCACCCGCCATGCCGAAGCACCGGTCATGCAGCTATGCGATGTGACGGATGCCGAGGTGGTCACCACGTGCGAAGCCGGCGAGGTTCATGATCACGAACGGTATGCCGTCTGCACAAACAACCATGGCGCCCTTGCGCAGGTGCGGATCGGCTGGGCTGATCTGCGGAGCAAATATGACGGCCTGCTTTCCGCCAACCTGCATCCGAACGTTCCGGTCGACCGGCACACCATGCTGACGCGCTGCCGGGCCTGGATCGTGCACAAAGGCTACTCATACGAGCTTTCGCTGCACTGCCAGAAGCGGTTTTCCGTCGCGGACAACGGCTCCGTGATCTGGACATTCGCCGTACCGGTGGGTGAAGGAAAACTTATCCCCCTTAAGGTCGCCCTGCACATGCACCCGGATACAAATGCCATACGGCTCAGCTACCTGCGCGGCGCAGCGGCCGAAGACCCCGAACACCTGAGTGATGATGAAACCGTAACACTGATTCTGCGGCCGGATATTGAAGATCGATGCAACCACGAAATCACGAAAGCCTTTGCCGGCCCCGAAGCACACTGGCCAAGCGCGGTCGAGGCGAATAAAAACGGGTTTATCTTCGCCCCGGCCCATGACCGGAAACTGATGCTGCAAGCCGAACACGGCGCGTTCCATTCCGAGCCGGAATGGAGCTACATGATCGATCATCCGGTGGACCGCGCGCGCGGGATCGACGGTTCATCGGACCTGTTCAGTCCGGGCTACTTTACGATCGAACTGAAAGGCGGCACCTCCAGAAGCCTGATCGCCTCCATCAATGAAACGCCGGCATTCGATGCCCCCACGTACGACGTGGAGACGGAATCGCCCTCGCTCAAAACCGTGCTGCAGACCGCCATGAAGCAATTCATTGTGAAGCGCGATGCTTTCCAGACGGTCATTGCCGGCTATCCGTGGTTTCTGGACTGGGGCCGGGATACCCTGATCTGCCTGCGCGGTATTATTGCGGCCGGCCTGTTGGATGAGGCGAAGAATATTCTGCTCCAGTTTGCCAAGTTTGAAAAAGGCGGGACCATCCCCAACATGATTCGCGGCAATGATGATAACAACCGCGAAACATCAGATGCCCCGCTGTGGCTCTATGTGGGCTGCGATGAACTGATGAAGGCTCAGGGCAATAAAAACCTGCTCCGATCCAAGTGCGGGTCCCGCAGCCTGAAACAGATTCTTATCTCGCTGGCGGAGGGGCTCATGGCCGGAACCGAAAACGGCATTACCTTTGATGCTGAATCCGGCCTGATCTACAGCCCTTCCCATTATACCTGGATGGACACCAACTATCCGGCGGCAACCCCCAGGAAGGGCTACCCCGTCGAAATCCAGGTATTGTGGCACTATGCGCTTAACATGCTTGCCGATATCGACAAGGAACCCAGATGGAGCGCGCTGGCTGAACAGGTGAAGCGATCGATAGCCGAACTCTTTGTCATCGAAGCCGACGACTACACCTACCTGGCGGACTGCCTGGCTGCCGAACCGGGCACCCCTGCGGCCGAAGCGGAAGTCGATGACGCATTGCGCTCCAACCAGCTGCTGGCCGTAACGCTGGGAGCCGTGGAGGATCGGGCGTTGTGCAAATCCATCCTCGAAGCCTGCGAGCAGTTGCTGATACCCGGTGCGATCCGGAGCCTGGCAGACCGGACGGTCCAGCATCCAGCACCGGTCTATGATGACGGCCGGCTGCTGAATGATCCGGCCAACCCCTATTGGGGCCACTACACCGGCGATGAAGACACCCGCCGCAAGCCGGCCTATCACAACGGAACGGCATGGACATGGCCCTTCCCCTCCTACCCGGAAGCCCTCGTTATGACCTATGGCGATGCCGCGCGCGACACGGCTCTGGCCCTGCTGGGCAGTGCTTCGGATGTCATCAATCACGGCTGCCTGCGGCAGATTCCGGAGGTGATTGACGGTAATACGCCGCACATCCAGCGGGGTTGCGGTGCACAGGCCTGGGGCGTGACCGAACTATACCGGGTTCTTGTCCGGTTAAACGGTTGAGTAATGTGCTTGTAAAGGGCCGTATGTTTGGTTTCATTTGTCGAAGACAGAGAGGGGTCATGCATGCCTGCCAAGAGTAAAAAGAAAACCAAGAAGCCGCGCATTCTAATTGTCACTCCGGAAATCACCTACCTGCCCGAAGGCATGGGTAACATGACCAACAAACTCTCGGCCAAGGCCGGCGGTTTGGCCGATGTGTCTGCCTCGCTGGTCTCTGCACTCTACGATCTCGGGGCGGATGTACACGTGGCCCTGCCGCACTATCGCAAAATGTTTCATGTCGACATCGGCGGCTTTATCGACAACGAACTGCTGATCTATAAAAGCAAGCTGCCGGACGACCGCATCCATTTAGCCGAAGACCGCATCTTCTATTATCAGGACCGGGTCTACAGCAATTCCGAAGACACCGATATGAAGATTGCGCTCGCATTCCAGCGCGAAGTCATCAACAACATCATTCCCACCGTCAAACCCGACCTGATTCACTGTAACGACTGGATGACCGGGCTCATTCCCGGTGAAGCGCGCATGCTGGGAATCCCCAGTCTGTTCACCTTCCACAACATCCACACCGTCAAAACAACACTGGCACACATCGAAGACCGCGGCATCGATGCCGCCGAATTCTGGAGCAACCTCTTCTATCAGTGGCCCTCCGAAAGTTATTTTGATGCACGCGAGGGAAATCCCGTCGATTTTCTATGCAGCGGCATATTCGCCTCGCACTTCATCAACACAGTAAGCCCAACCTTCCTGAGGGAGATTGTAGATGACCAGCATGACTTTGTGCCCAAAAACATTCAGTGGGAAGTGGCCAGCAAGTACCACGCGGGGTGCGCATCCGGCATCCTCAATTCACCCGACGCCGCCCTTGATCCCGAAACGGATGAATACCTGATCGAGCGTTATGGTGTGGCTGACCATTATGACGCCAAGCGCAAAAACAAGGTCTACATACAGGAACGCCTCGGTCTCGACATCAATCCGGATGCGCCGATGCTCTTCTGGCCCTCACGTCTCGATCCGGTACAAAAAGGATGCCAGCTGGTGGCGGAAATTCTCTACAAGGTGGTCGATAAATACTGGAATCAGGGCCTGCAGGTGGTCTTTGTAGCCAATGGCGCATTTCAGCAGGTGTTCCACGACATTGCCTACAATCACGACCTCTATAACCGCGTGGCGGTCTGCAACTTTGAGGAGGGCTTGTCTCACATCGGATTTGCCGCTTCGGATTTCATGCTTATGCCGTCGCTCTTTGAACCGTGCGGCCTGCCGCAAATGACCAGCGCCATCTATGGTTCACTGCCGATCGCCCGCGACACCGGCGGCCTGCATGACTCGGTCAGTAATATGGATGTCGCAAACAATACCGGAAACGGCTTCCTCTTTGAAACCTACGACGCCGGCGGACTAGAGTGGTCCATCGACCGCGCGCTCGAATTCTACAGCCTGGATCTCCACACCCGTGGAACACAGATCGGACGCGTTATGGAGGAAAGCAAGAAGCGCTTCAATCACAAGGTGACGGCGCAGGAATACATCGATATTTATGAGAAAATGCTCCAGCGTCCGCTCGTGGATGAGGTGTTCGAAAAAGCGCAAAAGGAATCCTGATGAGAGATCCGAATCTCGCCAAGCTTGTCGATGATCCCTGGCTGGATCCCTACCGCGGTCAACTGCAGCAGCGTGCCGATCATATTCGCTACGTGGAAGACCGCCTGACGAGCGGCAGCATGAGCCTGGACGATTTCGCCAATGCGCATGAATACTACGGCCTGCACTTCCGCGACGGCCATTGGACGTTCCGCGAGTGGGCACCCAATGCAACCTCCATCTACCTGGTCGGCGATTTTTCCAACTGGGAGCAGCTCGACAAGTATGCCCTGCACTATGGCGACAGCGACGGCGTTTGGGAAATCGAACTGCCGGCCAATGCATTGAAGCACGGCGACTTCTACAAGCTGAAAATGTACTGGCCCGGCGGCGAAGGGGAACGTCTGCCCGCCTATACGCGTCGAGCCGTTCAAGATCCGGACACCCATGTCTTCACCGCACAGGCATGGAACCCGAAAAAGAGGTATGAATGGAAATTCCCGCACCCCAACCGCCCGGTGGAAGCCCCCCTGATCTATGAATCCCACATCGGCATGGCCCAGGAGGACGCCAAGGTAGGTTCCTACCTGGAATACAAGGAGAAGATCCTGCCCCGCATCATAAAGATGGGGTACAACACCGTGCAGTTCATGGGAATCATGGAGCACCCCTACTACGGCTCGTTCGGATACCACGTTTCTAATTTCTTCGCGGCTTCATCGCGCTTCGGAACCCCCGAGGAGCTGAAGGAGCTGATCGATGCCTGCCATGAAGCCGGACTTGCGGTCATTATGGATCTGGTGCATTCGCATGCCGTGAAAAACGAACAGGAAGGCCTTTCTCGTTTCGACGGCACCCTTTACCAATATTTCCACGAAGGTGACCGGGGCGACCACGACGCATGGGACTCACGCTGTTTCGATTATGCCAAGCCCGAGGTACTTCATTTTCTTTTGTCAAACGCACGCTACTGGCTGGATGAGTTTAAATTTGACGGATACCGCTTCGACGGCGTCACCAGCATGCTCTACCACCATCGCGGACTGGGCACGGGCTTCGGCAGCTATGACAACTATTTTGATGGTTCGGTCGATGTTGACGCCCTCGCCTACCTCGCCCTTTCGAACAAACTCATCCACATGGTCCGACCGGACGCCATCACCATTGCAGAGGATGTCTCTGGCATGCCGGGGCTTGGTGCCTCCGAGGAGGAAGGCGGATGCGGTTTTGACTATCGGCTGGCTATGGGCGCTCCCGACTGTTGGTTCAAGCTGGCCAACGATATTCCCGACGAAGACTGGAATATGTACTGGCTCTATCACGAGCTGACGAGCCACCGTGCCGATGAGCAGGTTATCAGCTATGTGGAATCACACGACCAGGCGTTGGTGGGCGGCAAAAGCTTCATCTTCGAACTGATCGACAAGGAGATGTATTTCAACATGCATCTCGAGGCCCAGAACATGCTGGTTGACCGGGGCATTGCCCTGCACAAGATGGCACGGCTCGCCACGCTGGGTGCGGCCGCCCACGGCTACCTCAATTTCATGGGCAATGAGTTTGGCCACCCGGAGTGGATCGACTTCCCGCGCGAAGGCAATCACTGGTCGTACCACTATGCCCGCCGGCAGTGGAGCCTGCGCGATGACGAAGGCCTCAAGTTTCATTTCCTGGGTGATTTTGACCAGGCCATGATGAACCTGATCCGCGAAAAAAATATTATGGGACGGGTTCCCGTAACCTTCCGACTGGTTCATGATGGCGACAAGATAATCGCCTTCGAACGCAACGGGCTCGTCTTTGTATTTAACTTCCATCCAACCCAGTCCTTTACCGATTACGCGATTGACGTTACTCCGGGCACCTACCGCCTGACACTGAATACGGACGATCCGGCCTTCGGAGGATTCGATCTCGTTGATCCCGATCAGGAATATCACAGCTTTGAGTATGACGACGGCGAAAATGTACGGCATCAGATCATGCTCTACCTGCCATCGCGCACCGGCTTTGTCCTGGAACGCATGTAAGACCGATTCCGTAATTTGAGAAAAAAAAACGAGGCCGGTTAGGCCTCCGAATGCCCCGCGCAACTGATATACAACGTTTTCCAATACACCTTTCATCTGAAGCCTGTCCCCGCCCTGCATAGGCATGCTTTCTGCTATGATTGAAGACCTAAAGATTTCAAGCAGGGAAAGGGAATGGAAAACAGCAAAAAGCCTAATATTTCAACATTCGAAATAATTGAAAATCCGGCATTAACCACAGCGCTCAATGAACTGGGACGCTCCATCAACCTCGTCACCACCTATGGGATCAACCACCCCGCTTCCGGCAAAGCACTCGAAACGAGTGCACAAGCCATGCAGGAGTTGTTTACGGACCGTGTGAAACTGACCATCGGAGCCTTCAATGGTGTGATGACGATTGACGAAAAAACGGTCAGAACATCAGGGACGCTTCAGAAATCATTGGAGCGCCGGCTGGTTCGTCTCCAGATCACCGGCTTGAAGATATCGCGCGGAACCTCGCCCGGAGAGCTTGCTCAGTTGGCGCAATTGCTGGCCTCGAACGATGCCGATATGTTTCAGCAGGAGCTGGTCAACAGAAACATGGAACATATTGTGTCCGAAAACACGCAGTATCAGGCGGTACGCGATGGAGAGACCGTTGCCCATGAAAGCGAACTGGCCGGCATGGGCGGTAACGGCGTGCTGGTACTCGAAGATGATGAGGCATCAGAGGCCGGAACCGGAGCGTCGGGCCACAAGGAAGACGGCTTTCATGTCGATCAGATTGTGGCCTTCCTTAAGGGGGACATAAACGCCGACGAGGGCCGGGTAGGAGAAGAACTTGTCGAAGCCGCCAGCGACCCCGATAAACTGGGTCGGCTGATCATGGAATCCGTTTCAATACGCCAGTCGAGATCCGAGCTGTCCGGGGAGTCGCTCAACGACATCATCCTGGGCTGTTTGCGCCGCACGTATGACGGCCTGCGCAAACAACCTGCATTTCAGTCCCTTGAAGGCAAAGCGGAACTGAAAAAAGCCCTCCTGATGCTGGAGGAGAGTCTCCTGGCCAGAATGCGGGCCCTTTCCGGAGAAGAGAATCCCGAATTGGATCGCCAGATCGTGCAGGCTATTCGCGGCATGGATGAATCCCTCAGTTTTGAGATGGCGGCGGCTCAGTACATGGAACACCGGCAGGCCATTGAAAAGGACCGGGAGCAGATGCAGTGCTTTGTTCAATCGCAGGGTGCCGAAATGGCGGAAAGCCTGCTGGAGGGGTCCGGATTCCCGGGTAGCGAATGGCGTAAAATCATCGTGGAGAGTGCTCATTCACCCGGAAAAAGCGAAACCTCGCTGACCGATGGGCTGAGCAGCCTGGCAACGGTTTTTGAGAAGCTGGAACAGTTGATGAAGTCGAAATCAAGCGACGGAACAACTGTCAAAGATCTGTTGGGCCAGGCCAATGAAAACCTGGACGACACACTCGACAACACGCGGGAAAAGCTGCAGGCGCTGTCATCGACCATCGGTGGGCAGGCGCATCATATGCCGCGCGCCGAGCTGCTGGCTTCCCTTTCCGAGGTGGCCCAGGAACTGATGCAGCCGCTGACCGCAATCAACGCATCGCTTGAAATGATGCTGCAGGGCTATGTGGGGACCATTTCCGAAGAGCAGGAGGATCTGCTTACCCTGGCTTCCAACAGCGGAGAACACCTCAAGTTCCTGATGGACATGCTGATTGACATTGTCGGCTGCCCGACCAACAAGGGCATTGACAACCGATACCATACGACCAGCGAGCAGGTGCAGCTCATGAAGGATGCGGAAGGTCAGGAACACCTTCCGCTGAGTTTCAACTGACCCGCTGTCAGGTGAGCTCGTTGCCGCGGCTCATGACGACCTTGCCAGTCCGAACCAGCTCAATGATTCTGAATTTGGCAATCATCTCTTCCAGCGCATCAATCTTATCCGGATTACCGACCACCTGAAGAATCATCGACTCGGGTGTCAGGTCGACGGTTTTGCATCCATAGTGCTCGGCAATCTGAAGGGCTTCGGAGCGCCCTTCACTGTCAACGGCAATTTTAATGAGGCCCATCTCCTTGGTGACCGATTCATCAAAGGTGTGGTCAATGCAATGCAGCACATCAATCAGCTTCAACAACTGCTTGATGATCTGATCGAGACCCTGCGGGTCCCCGCTGCAGCTGATCGTCATTCTGGAAAAATGCCCGTCCACTGCCGGCGATACCACCAGCGATTCGATATTGAATCCGCGGCGTGAAAACACCTGCGCGATCCGGGCCAGAACACCCGGCTTGTTCGCAACATAAACACTCAACGTATGCATGGGTTTGTTTGAATTCGACATAACTATAGACTCCGTTTGGGGTTGGCCATGGCTAAGGAAACGGCTTGGGCACGCGGTTTACGTCGACCCCGTGGGCTTTTCCATTTTCTGAGTGGGCGGCTCAACCAGCATGTCCTCGATGGCCGCACCGGCCGGAATCATCGGGAACACGTTATCCGTCTTTTCAACCTCGCAGTTGATCAGGCACGGGCCCTCGTTGTAATCCAGCGCGTTCTTCAGCACGCGCTTCACGTCTCCCGGACGGCGCAGGTTGAAGCCCTTGATCCCGAACGACTCCGCCAGCTTGACAAAGTCGGGATTGCCCTCCAGGTCCACCCCGCTCTTGCGATCCTCGTAGAACAACTGCTGCCACTGACGCACCATGCCCAGATAATGGTTGTTCAGGACCACAATCTTGATCGGCAGCTTATACAACGCCGCGGTGGCCAGTTCGAAGAACGTCATCTGGAAACCGCCGTCACCGACAAAGCAGACATGCAGGTCATTCGGCCGTCCGAATGCCGCACCCACACAGGCCGGCAGACCAAAACCCATCGTACCGGCACCGCCCGAACTAAGCCAGTTGTAGCGGCTGTCGTTTTTGTAGAACTGGGCCGCCCACATCTGATGCTGTCCGACATCGGTAGCCACACAGGCCTTCCCTTCGGAAAGCTTGTAGAATTCATCGATAATGTGCTGCATCTTCAGGCTGCCCTGCCGCTTGAACTTGAGCGGATACTTGGCTTTATACCCATCCAGATGCCGTTGCCATTCCTTTGTCTCCAGTATCGGAACATGCTTGATCAGCTCTTCAAGCGCAATGCGTGCATCGGCCACGCAGGCAATCTGCGGCTGGATCATCTTGCCGATCTCTGCGGCATCGATATCGATATGGACAATGGTTGCATCCTTGCAGAACCTGTCGGGCTGCCCGAGAATACGGTCGTCAAACCGGGAGCCGATGTTCAGCAGCAGGTCGCACTCGCAGATGGCTTTGTTGGCATACGCCGTACCATGCATGCCCAGCATGCCAAGTGAAAGCTCGTGGGTTTCCGGGAATACACCCTTGCCGAGAAGGGTCGTTGTAACCGGAATACGTGACTTCTCGGCCAACGCCTTCAGCGCATCATCGGCGCCGGCAATCATCGCACCGTGCCCGGCCAGAATCAGCGGCCGGTGCGACTTGGCCAGGGCCTCGGCAATTTCAAGAACGGTATCCTTGTCAACCGTCTGATCCAGCGTGTAGCCGGGTAGATCCATCTCGGCGTGCAGGTCGGCCGTGCACGGGCCGGCACTGATATCCTTGGGGATATCGATCAAAACCGGGCCAGGCCGTCCCGTCGTCGAGATGTGAAACGCCTCGCGGACTATACGCGGAATATCATTGGAGGATTTGACCAGATAGGAATGTTTAACCACCGGCATCGTGATGCCGAAAATGTCCGCTTCCTGAAAGGCATCCTTGCCGAGCATCCACGAAACCGACTGCCCCGTGAGAACGATCATGGGAACCGAGTCCATGTGAGCCGTCATAATGCCGGTCAGGGTATTGGTTGCCCCCGGACCACTGGTAACCAGCACAACCGCCGGCTTTCCGGTGGCGCGCGCATAGCCATCGGCCATATGGGCAGCACCCTGTTCGTGCCGGGTCAGGACAAAATTGATTTTGGTTTCCGTCGTAACAAGCGCATCGAAAATCGGGATCGCTGCACCGCCGGAATACCCGAATATATACTCAACACCTTCGTTCTCCAGGCATTTAATAATGGCCTGGCCGCCTTCCATAGGTATATTTGGCATAATTTAACCTCCAAATTTGAGAGCAATCTATTTTAGCCCGTTGATTATGTCAACTATTTTGGATGTAAAATAATATAGGCTAAATATAGCTCGGATAAATAGAGATAAAATTGAAACAATCAGGATCTACACCGCATGATTTGATAAAATATCGCTATTTTAAAATATAAACAGGGATAATATGCGGAATTATTCTAAATTAAGCAGGCTCAATCGACTCTTAGGCTGTTTTTTGACGATATTGGAGTCGGATATTTGTTAACAACCCAATAGGTCGAAGCAATAAACGTAAAAATAACCACAGTTTGTATCAAATATGAGGCATTCAGCGAAATCATCCCTGATTTTTCCGCACTATATGCAACCAACAATGAAAATTCGCTGGCCTGCCCCAGTCGAATACCCAGTTCCCGGGCAATGCGCGGCTCTTCCTGCGTCGCTTTGAACGCCAGCCGAAAGAGAATGGGCTTCGCGAGCATGATGGCGAAGGCCAGCACGATACCCGGCAGCAGCAGCTCTTTCGTCACAAACAGATCAAACTTGGCGCCGATGGAAAAAAAGAAGAGGATCAGGAAGAATTCGCGCAAGGGCTTCAACTCTTCAGCGATGACAAATGCAATAGGAAACGCCGCCAACGCCACCCCGGCAATAAACGCCCCCATTTCATAGGAAAGGCCCAGCAGATAAGCGAACTCCGCCATCAGCAGGCACCAGCCCAGCGAGGCCACAAAGAAATATTCCTTGATCACATCGAACCGCTTAAACAGCGGAATGATGACAAACTTGACGACCAGGCTCGCAAACAATCCAAGGCCTGCCAGCTTTAACACCACCAGAACGGAGCCCACAAGCCCCCCGCCCTCTTTTTGCCCGCCCAGCAACAGAATGAGCAGGATGGCCAGAATATCCTGCAACAATAGCACGCTGATCATCATTTCACCGGTATGCTTCTGGTGCAGGGTCGTGGTAGGCGTCAACTTCAGGCTGACAATCGTGCTGGAAAACATCATGGCCGCCCCGATGATCAGGCCATCCAAAACACGAAAACCAAGGCATAAGGAAACGACCGTTCCCAACAGCATGAAGGCCACGCTGGTTCCGAGCGTAACAATGGATGTTTTCCTGAACAGCTGCAGCAGTTTTTCCGGATGCAGGTTCAGCCCCAGAAGAAAGAGAAGCAGGATGATCCCGATGTGCGAAAGCCGCTCGATATGCGCCGCATCGCCAAGCACTTTGAAGCCCAAGGGACCGATAAGCGCTCCCAAGGCAATATACGCCAGAATAATCGGCTGCCGCAGATACAGGAAAAGGGTTCCCAGGATCGCGGCCCCGGCAAAAATAACCGAGAGCTCCAGTACAATGTTATCCAGTCCCACCGCACATCTCCGTCTTATGCTTCACCAACTGGCCGCACGCCGCTTCGATATCCGATCCCATCGAATAACGCAGGGTGGTATCAAATCCCGCCGCCTTGAGATAATTTGCAAACCGCTCTCTTTCCGGCTTCGGTGTGCCGCGCAGATTACTGCCGGCAAACTCGTTGAAAGGGATGATATTAATGTGTACCGGAATTCCGCTCAGATAGGACTCGAGCGCATGCAGGTCCGCTTCCGTATCATTCACCCCGGCAAGCATGAGATACTCAATCATTATCTTGCCGTTTCGGGATGCAGCAACCAGTGATTCCCGGAGCATTTCGAGGGGATATTTCCGGGCCTGCGGCATGAGGCGTTCCCGAACCGCCTGTCGCGCGCTGTGCAGGCTCAAGGCCAGCTGCACATCGGGATACGTTTCAGCAAACCGTTCCATGGCATGGGGAATCCCCACCGTTGAAACCGTGATGCGGGATCCGGAAAGATTGAAGAACGGGACCGCCTTCAGGAAATCAACAGACTCGAATACGTGCTGCATATTGAGCAATGGCTCACCCATGCCCATAAAAACCACATTGCGGATCGAGCGCCCTTCCGGCTTTACCATGCGGTTGGCCTGAGCAACCTGGTCCAGAATTTCCGCCCGGTTCAGATTGCGGGTAAACCCCATTTTTCCGGTGGCGCAGAAGCTGCAGTAGCACGCACAACCCACCTGCGACGAGATGCAGATCGAGGTCCGGCCGGTTTTCGGGCGCAACACAACGCTCTCGATCAGATTATTGTCGTGCGTTCGGAAGATCAGCTTACTCGCTCCATCAACATCGGAGTCATGTCGTTCCTCCAGGCGCAGGCTCTCGAACGCCACGTTTTGCTCGATATCCGTGCGGGCCTTCTCCGGAATAGCAGAAAGCGCCGACGTCCAGTCTTCCGCATTCTTGAACAGCGCGTTCCGAAACAGCTTCATGCAATGCGGCTGCACGGCATTCCTGCTGCGGAGGACTTCAAGCGCATCTGTGTCGTAAATCGTGAACATGTCTGCTCCCGTATAAAGGAAAAGGCCGGCGAAGCCGACCTTTTTCAACCGCCAAAGCGCGCCGCACCTAATTAAACGTCTTCTTGGTTGTTTTGATGAGCGCCTTCCAGAGATCCTCTTCCGTCTTAGCAGCCAGCAGCATTTCGCGTGCATCCTTTTCACGGAATGTCCGGGAGAGTCCCGAAATCAGTTTCAGGTAAAAGGCGCTGGTCGCCGTAGGAATCACGACAAAGAAAAAGATCCGCGTCAGGGTTCGGCCAGGCCCGCCGAACTTGACGCCCTTTTTGCTGATGCCGACCGCCATGGAGAGCCCGCCCCCCTCCACACCGCGCACGTGCGGAAAGGCCAGGCCGTTATCGACGGCCGTGCTCACGATCGCTTCACGCTGCAGAGCCATATCCAGCAGCAGGTTGCCATCCTCGACAAACGCCTCTTCGGACATTCGGGTGCAGAGTTCGCGCAGCACCTCTTCGGGTGTCGTTCCCTTGAGCCCGGTCATCATCAATTCCGGCGAGGTATAACGTGAAATCCCTGTTTTTCGGGCCTCTCCGTATACGCGACTGGTGCGCTCCCGGGCAACCAGCTGCTCAGGATAATAGAGAAAACGGGCGCAGTTCGGGCAGCGATGCATGGCATCGGCCTTATGCACACCGTTAACCAGACTCTTGGTCAGCGACATTCCGCAGCCGGTGCACAATCCATTGGCTACAGGAACGATCGCCTCCGGGTGTTTCTGCAAAAGACGGTTGAAGTGCGACTTGACCTGCTGCGGCACATCGGCGCTCATCGTGGCAATCGACTTTTCGAGTTCATCCAGACGCGCTTTCGGCATCGTTACCTTTTTCTGCATATTGGCAACGACCAGTTCCTGCAACTGAATCAACTGGTTGATCAAACTATGTGTTGTAGTCATTTTTTTTCTCCGGCATACACTGAATCATAGTAATAAATACTAAACCCCGCTCAAATTGAAAGCTAAACAATCACGTATCTCGCGTATTGGGCAGATTTAAAGGCAGAACGTTCAAAACGACTAAAGATCTTCTATTGCGCTGAGCAGGTCCTGAAGGACGGCCTTGGCATCGCCGAACAGCATCATGGTGTTTTCATTAATGAACAGCTGATTGGGAATCCCGGCAAATCCGGGACTGAGGCTGCGCTTGACCACAATGACGGTCCGCGACTTGTCCACCTCCAGGATCGGCATGCCGTAGATCGGGCTGCCTGTGTCATCGCGCGCAGCCGGATTGGTTACATCGTTGGCCCCCAGCACCAGGGTGACATCCGTCTGGGCAAACTCGGGGTTGATCTGATCCATCTCCACCAGTTTTTCGTACGGCACCTTGGCTTCTGCCAACAGGACGTTCATGTGGCCGGGCATGCGGCCGGCGACCGGATGGATGGCATACTTCACATCGATTCCGCGCGCTTCCAGCGAGGTCGCCAGCTCCTGGGTTGCGTATTGCGCCTGCGCCACCGCCAGCCCGTAGCCCGGAGCAATGATCACCTTCTGTGCATTGTCCAGCAGCATGGCGACCTCTTCGGCACCGCAGCTTTTGACCTTACCTTCATAGAACTCCTGCCCGGGAATCGCCGCCATCTGATCTTCGCTGACCATGGCCCCGCCGAACAACACGGCCCCGAGCGAGCGGTTCATTGCCTTGCACATGATCTGGCAGAGGATGATACCGGAAGCCCCCACCAGGGAGCCGCTGATGATCAGTCCGTTATTGAGCAGAACGAATCCGGTCGCCGCTGCCGCGAGGCCGGAATAGGAGTTGAGCAGTGCAATGACCACCGGCATATCCGCCCCGCCGATAGCAACCACAAGCAGGATGCCCAATGCTAGCGCCGCGACCACCAGCAGGACCAGAATAAGACCCCAGCCCTGCCAGACAAACAGGCCGCCCAGCGCAAGCGTTACGGCCACCAGCACCACGCGCAGCAGGTTTTGATGCGGCAGCTTCAGTGCTTTTTCCGCGAACCCTTCCAGCTTTGCCCAGGCAACCACGCTGCCCGTGAGCGTAATCGAGCCGATGAATGCGCTGAGCGCCAACGCCACCAGCCACTGGAGCGGCCGTTCGCCGGATGGGGTAATAATGAACTGCGAGAGTGCGACCATCACCGACGCACCGCCCCCGAACCCATTGAGCAGCGCAACCATCTGCGGCATTGCGGTCATCTTCACCGTACGCGCAAAATACGCGCCGATGCCGCCGCCTACCACCATCCCGGCGATGATCCAGCCGAAACTCAGCACCTGCTGGTCAATCAGCGTCGCAATAATGGCGATCAGCATGCCGACCGCGCCGGTCAGATTGCCTCGCACGGCGGTCCTGGGCGAGCTCAGCCCCTTCAGCCCCAGGATGAACAGGACGGCGGCAACGAGATAGGCGAGATTGATCAGGTAGGGCATCGGCTAATCCTTCTTTTTCTTGAACATGTGAAGCATGCGGTCCGTGACCATGAAGCCGCCGATAATGTTAATCATCGCCATGACCACTGCGATGAAGCCCAGCAGAGCGGAAAAGAAATTGCCGTTCTCTCCCGCGCCGGCGCACAGAATCGCCCCGATAATGGTGATGCCTGAAATTGCGTTGGAGCCGCTCATCAACGGTGTGTGCAAGGTGGGCGGAACTTTTGTAATGACCTCATACCCGACAAACACCGCGAGCACAAAGATCGTTAATGCACCGATAAACGCTTCCATGCCTAAACTCCTTCCTGCTTCATCAACGGTTTGATCTGTTCGTGCACCACATGCCCCTGGTGCACCAACAGCGATCCCTGTACGATTTCATCTTCCAGATCGATCCTGAACTCCCCTTCCTTGACCATATTCAGCAGGAAGGTCGCGATATTCTTAGAGAACAGCTGCGAGGCATGGACCGCTGAGCGGGAGGGGTAGTCCGTATAACCGACAATTTTAATCCCATGCTTCTCGACGGTCTCGCCTGCAACCGCCCCCTCCGTATTGCCTCCACGCTCCGCCGCCAGATCCACAATCACGGAACCCGGCCGCATGACTTGCAGCATTTCGTCCGTAATCAATACGGGCGCCTTCTTCCCCGGAATGGCCGCCGTTGTGATGACGACATCAACCGAGGCCACCTTGGCCTTCATCTGTTCCTGCTGTTTTTTGTAGAAGTCCTCGGACTGCGCCTTGGCATACCCCCCCGAACCTTCTGCATCGCCGGTTTCGAGATCAAATTCAATAAACCGGGCACCGACACTTTCCACCTGTTCCTTTACTACCGGCCGGGTGTCATAGGCCTCCACCACAGCACCCAGCCGCTTTGCCGTAGCGATGGCCATCAACCCCGCCACACCCGCACCGATGACAAATACCTTGGCAGGCGTAATGGTGCCGGCCGAGGTCATCAGCATGGGAAAATATTTTGGAAGCAGCTCCGCCGCCTCAATAACCGCCCGGTACCCGGCGATCGCCGCCATGGAGCTGAGCACATCCATGCTCTGCGCACGCGTGATCCGCGGCACGAACTCCAGTCCGAAACCACTGATGGACTTCGCCTCAAGCTGTTCCATCAAATCCAGCCGGAAAAAAGCATCCATCAGGCAGATCACCGCGCAGCCTTCGCGCATCTTTTCCACCTCGGAGGATTCCGGAGGGCGAACCTTCAAAACAATATCGGCCGCGGCATACAGTGCATCGGCATCCGCCGCCAGCTTCGCCCCCGCTTCTTCGTAAGCCGTGTCGGAAATAAACGCGCCGGCACCGGCATCCTTTTGAACCAGCACATCAAAGCCGGCCTTGGTCAGTGATGCCACGGACGGGGGGATCAACGCAACGCGGTTTTCACCCGGCAGGATTTCTTTTGCAACAGCTACTTGCATCGGCACCACCTCATGAATTTATAGCCGGAAGGCTGAGCGGAAAATAGTTGATAACAGCAATTCCGTCAAGAGATTGGAGGATCGTGCCCGCATGCACCGGGACATCCGATACAGAGTGCCGTCGCCCGGTGGCATTTCATCCGCCGTCGTCTGCCAGCATCCGGTTGATGGCGGCGGCGGCCTTGCGCCCCTCGCCCATGGCCAGAATGACGGTGGCCGCACCGAGAACAATATCGCCGCCGGCATAGATCCGGTCGATAGAGGATTTTCCGCAGTCATCGACGACAATGTTGCCCCACCGATTGGTTTCGAGACCAGGCGTGGTCTGCCGGATCAGGGGATTGGAATCGTTGCCGATGGCGACAATAACCGTGTCGACCTCAATTTCAAACTCGCTTCCCTCAATCGGCACAGGCCGCCTTCGGCCGGAATCATCAGGCTCACCCAGTTCATACCGCAGGCACTCGATCCCGCACACCCAGCCGCGCTCATCGGACAGGATGCGCTTCGGGTTCTGCAGCAGGTGGAACTGCACCCCCTCCTCCTTGGCGTGATGAACCTCCTCGACACGCGCCGGCATTTCGACCTCCGTACGGCGATAAATCAGATGAACCTCTTCAGCACCCAGTCGCACGGCGGTGCGGGCCGCGTCCATCGCCACATTTCCCCCGCCCAGGACGGCCACCTTTTCGGACTCAAAAATGGGGGTGCTGGCCTGTTCCCGATCGTAGGCTCGCATGAGGTTGGAGCGGGTCAGGTATTCGTTGGCTGAGTAGACTCCGACCAGGTTTTCACCCTCAATGTTCATGAAGCGCGGCAAACCGGCTCCTGTCCCGATAAAGAGCGCATCAAAACCGTCTTTTTCCAGCAGATCGGAAATCTTTCGGGTGCGCCCGATCACGAAATTGGTCTCAAGCGTGCAGCCCATAGCCAGCAGCGCATCGATCTCCTGCTGGACAATCTTCTTAGGCAGACGGAATTCGGGAATGCCATACACCATGACCCCGCCGGGCTTGTGAAATGCCTCGAACAGCACGACCTCGTGCCCTTCCCGGCGCACATCGGCGGCAACGGTCAGGCCAGCCGGGCCGGTACCGATAATGCCGACTTTCCTGCCGCTTTCCGGCTTGATGACCGGCACCTCGATCAGGCCGATTTCACGTTCCCAGTCCGCCACAAACCGCTCCAGCCGGCCGATGCCTACGGACTGGTCGACCGACTTCAATGCTTTGCCCACGGTACAGGGGGCCTGGCACTGCGTTTCCTGCGGACAGACACGGCCGCAGACGGCCGGCAGCAGACTGCTCTCCTTGATCACATCGACGGCCTTCTTGTTGTCGCCTTCGGCAATGGCCTTGATGAAGCCGGGAATATCAATCCCGACCGGACACCCGGCAACACAGGGCGCATTCTTGCACTGGAGGCAGCGTTCGGCCTCCAGTATAGCCTGCTCCTGTGTATATCCCAGGGCCACCTCCTCCATGTTGGAACGGCGCTCAACCGGATCCTGTTCCGGCATCTCCTGCGCGGGAATCGACATCCGTTCCCTGGGCGTCAGCTCACGGCTCACTTTTCCTTCTCCAGATTGCATACGTGTTCCCGCTCCTGCTTTTTGTAAGAAGCAAGTCGGTTAATCATATTATCAAAGTCGACAAGATGCCCATCAAACTCGGGACCGTCCACACAGACAAATCTGGTTTCGTCACCGACTGTCACACGGCATCCACCGCACATACCGGTCCCGTCCACCATGATGGTGTTGAGCGACACAACGGTCGGTATATCAAACGGGCGTGTGGTCTCGGCACAGAACTTCATCATCACCGGCGGCCCGATGGCGACGGCCAGACCGGGCCTGGGCTCGCGCCTGCAGATCTCCGCCAACGGCTCCGTGACCAGTGCCTTGCGACCGCGGGACCCATCGTCCGTACAGATAATCAGCTCGTCGGCGACAGCGCGCATGACCTCTTCAAAAATCAGCAGTTCCTTTGTGCGTGCGCCCAGAATGATGGTGACGTGGTTCCCGGCCGCCTTCAGCGCCTCGGCAATGGGTCGCAACGGCGCGGCTCCGATCCCGCCGCCGACGCATACCACCGATCCGACATTTTCAATATGAGTCGGCGTGCCAAGCGGTCCCACCAGGGCTTCAACATGCTGTCCCACCTCCAGCCGGGCGAGCAGCCGGGTGGTTTTCCCGACCGTCTGAAATACGATCGTAATCGATCCTTCCTCCGGGTCGGCGTCGGCAATGGTCAGGGGGATGCGCTCACCGAAGTCCGCATCGAGCTGCAGGATGACAAACTGGCCGGGGCGCCGCTCCTGAGCGATTAACGGCGCGTCCAACCGCATCAGAACGACGGTTTCGGACAGCTGTTCCTTGTAGAGAATTCTGTTCATATGGACTCCGGATGCAATTCGCGAGCACTACACACATCCACGCTAATCTGTCGGCATCCAGTATGCAACCAAAGAGCCGGATTTATCGACACGCCCCCCGCAGGCTATCCATTGAGGCTCCCGATGATTCCGAGCCCCTTGAGGGTGAGGTTGGGATCGATGACCGCATCGACGTCCCAGTCCTTGAAGATCCACCCCGCGTAACCGCCGGTGCAGCAGACGGGCAGGTCCGGCGCGGCCAGATCGTCGCGCAGTGCATTCAGAATTTCGCGTACCATACCGCGGTACCCCAGGCGCGCACCGATCTGCATCGCCTTTTCCGTATTCCGCCCGACGACGGCTTTCGTTCTTGAGGGAGCAACGTGCGGGAGCAGCGCGGTTTTTTCTGCGAGATAGTCAAACATCAGCGGCAGACCGGGGCAGATGATCCCGCCGATATAACCGCGCGCTGCCTGCATGACATCAAAGGTCAGCGCCGTTCCGAAATCGCATACGACCGAAGGGGTTCCGTACAGACGGGCAGCGGCGGCGGCGTTAGCCAACCGGTCAGCACCAATCCGTTCGGGGTGCGGATAATCAATCGGCACGCCCAGATCCAGTTTGTGCGAGACAAACAGCGGTTTCGGCAGGCCGGCCGCCTTGAGCGCCTTTTTCCATCGGGCGTTTACCGCGGGAACCACCGACGCCACCACGGCACGGTCAACCATACGACGGGACACCAGATCGAGGACTTCGTCAGCCTGCCTGAATCGCGAACGGCATCGCCCGACCCCGCTTACCCTGCCGTTCTGGCAGTATCCCACCGATGTGCTGGTGTTGCCGATGTCTATGACCAGTGTCGTCATACAAAATCAAGAGCCAGATCGATCGAGGGCGCGGAATGCGTCAATGCACCGACCGAGAGAGCATCAACACCGGTATGGGCAATGTCGTAAATGGTATCCAGGTTGATCCCGCCGGAAGCCTCGGTTCGGCAGATCCCTTTACAGAGAGCAACACACGCGCGGAGCACGGGCGGCGGCATGTTGTCGAGCAACACCCAGTCGGGCTTGGTTTCCAGTGCTTCTTTGAGCTGCTCCACGGTATCGACCTCAACTTCAATCTTAAGATCGGGATAGCGGGTTCGCGCTGCCGCAACGGCCTCCCCGACGCCGATGCCATGGGTCCGTTCCCAGGAGGCCAGATGGTTGTCTTTAATCAGCACAGCATCAAACAGCCCATACCGGTGATTCACTCCGCCGCCGCAACGGACGGCATATTTTTCGAACGGGCGCAGCAGCGGCGTGGTTTTGCGCGTGCAGAGAATGTCGACGTCGACGTTGTCGGCGGCCCGGACATACCGGTCGGTAATGGTGGCCACACCGCACATCCGCTGCATAAAGTTAAGGGCCGTTCGTTCCGCCGTGAGGATGCTCCTGGCCGCCCCCCGAATGGTCATCACATTGGTGCCGGCATCAACCATTGACCCATCGGTCACCTGTGGATCCACCTCCAG
Source organism: Pontiella sp. (assembly GCA_050298955.1). Lineage (GTDB taxonomy): Bacteria > Verrucomicrobiota > Kiritimatiellia > Kiritimatiellales > Pontiellaceae > Pontiella. The sequence goes on along the minus strand of JBNKVA010000004.1, from coordinate 96,762 downwards.
ACTGGAATTGACCTGAAGAAAGACTTCCTTTGCGACCGTCACCCCGGCGATGACACAATGCTGTCGTGCCACCAGATGCGCTTCCGCCGTTGCTTCTGACGGCACCAGTGATTCAGAGGTCACATCAATTCCGATATCGCCCAGGTCTTCCTTGAGTGCCAGCGCGATGGATTCGCGGACTTCCGGACGTTCGAAAATATCGGGCAGGTACATGTCTTATTCTCCCTGGTTATCCTTCATGAAGCTCTTGCCCGAACCCATCAGAATACTGATCGGCCGGAGGGCTTCGATATTCTCACAGCAAATCTTGATCGCAGCCGCAATCGGCACCGACAGCAGCGCTCCGACAATTCCCCACAACCAGCCGAAGAAGACCAGCGAAAGCAGGATGACCACCGGGCTCAGGTTCAGACTGTCGCCCATAATCTTCGGCTCGATTACGTTGCCCATGGTCATCTGGATCAACAGCAGTATGATCGCAACAACAATCGGCATCCACACCGACGGGTAAAACTGGACAATGGCCAGCAGGATCGGCGGAATGGAAGCCAGGATGGAGCCGATACTGGGAATAAAGTTGAGAAAAAAGGCCAGGGCCCCCCAGGTGAGAGCAAACTCGACGTTGAGCAGGGTCAAGCCCAGCCACACCAGCACCCCGGTCGTGCCGCTGATAGCCACTTTCACCACGAGATACTGCCCGATCTGCTTCGAGATGGAGGCCGTGATCTCCGAAAAAATGGAGGCGCGATCCGGAGGGAACGCCCGTTCGACCTTGTATCGGAAATAGGGTTTCCCCAGCAGCATGAAGACCAGAAAGATGAGCACGAGAAGAAGCTTGCTGAGGAAGTTGCCCATCCAGATAGCGGTCGAGGCTGTCAACTGTGTGAGCTTGGGGCCCAGTTTATCGGTCCAGTTAATGCCCGCAAGGTATTCCTCGGAGAGGTTGAAGTTATACACCGTGTCGCTGTAAATGGTATTGAGCTTGGATATATATTTGGGCGATACCTCCAGCACGTCGCGGACCCGGTCGTAAAGAAAGGTGCCGCAGAAATAAAAGACGAACAGCAACAGGATCAACACGGCGAACACCGCGACGCCCAGGGGAACTCTCCGGTGCACCAGATAGTTGACCACCGGACCGCAGATATAGGAAAGCAGCCAGGCTATCATAAGCGGTATCACAACGTTGTAGGCCGACTTGAAGGCCGCCGCCACCGCGAACACCACCAGAACACTCAACAGACCCACCATTAAATTTGATCGCTTCATATAAATATCCCGTGGAAACAGGCCTATTGATAAACCACATTGCACCGCGTTGAAAACCCTAATCGTCATACATGCTTATCCAACGTCGATGCGCATCATGGCGCGTGAAGAAAGAAAGGGTTTGCGGGCTCGGCAGCGGAACGGTAGCTTTTCCGGAAATCATCATGGAGTTCCGTATGCAATTACCTGACCGCACGATCATCCTCGCTGTTCTCACCCTGCTCATCTCCGGCCCGGCCATGGCAAAGGAGTTTCTCTCCATTGAGCAGATCATCGCGCAGGCATCGTCGGCCACGCGCGAAACGTATCCCGATGCGGATGATGTGCTCATCGATGACTTCATTCAGGTGGAATACCAGACCGACGGCACAGCGGAAACATGGGACGACACGGCGATCAAGATCCTGACGGAAAAGGGCAAGCGTGAAAACCGCACGCTCACACTCCACTTCAACACCTCGTACGGCACCAATTATTTCACGAAGGTGGAGATCATCAAACCGGACGGGAGCGTCATCCCGGTGGATCCGGAAGCAAACAGCAAAGTCATGGTCAGTCCGGATCAGATGAGCCAGAACATCTACAACCCCAACTCGAAGATCCTGAACCTCTCGGTACCGGGGCTGGAAATCGGAGACACCCTGCGCTATATCGCGCGCGATCTCGAAACCAAGACGGTGGTGCCTGACACATGGAGCGATTATCAGGTGTTCGAAGGCACCACGCCGATTGAACGGCTGACCTATCAGGTCATCGCACCCGCCGGCCTTCCCCTGAAAAAAATTGCCCTGAAAGCCGAGATCCCCGGAACGGTCTCTCATGAACGGAGCCCGAGTGAAGACGGCGACCAGATCATCTACACGTGGACGGTGCGCAACGTTCCGCGCATGTTCGACGAACCCAACATGCCCAAGCGCTACACGGTCGTGCAGCGACTGCTCGTCAGCACGATAGAATCGTGGGAGGACCTGTCGACGTGGTATTGGAACCTGTGCATCCCCCGACTGGATGCCACCACACCTGAAATGGAAGCCAAGGCCAACGAGCTTGTGGCCGACTGCACAAATACGCTGGATAAGATCAAGGCGGTTTTCAATTTTGTATCGCAGGATATCCGCTACATGGGCATCACACCGGAGGAGGAAGCACCGGGCTACGAGCCGCATGATGTCTGCATCACCTTCGATAACCGCTACGGGGTCTGCCGCGACAAGGCCGCACTCCTGGCCACCATGCTTCGCCTCGTCGATATCGAGGCATTCCCGGTCATCATCATGGCCGGTCCAAAGAAAGATGAGGAAGTCCCCCAACCCTTCTTCAACCACGCCGTGACCGCGGCTCTCGATGAGAACGGGGCGTATATTCTGATGGATTCCACCGACGAGAATACCAAGGACATTTTTCCCTCTTATCTGCAGAACATGAGTTATCTGGTTGCCCGCCCTGAAGGTGAGACCCTGCTCACCACACCCGTAATTCCTGCCCAAGACAACCTGCTGACCATCAGCACCGGCGGAAGCCTGAATGCAGCCGGAACGCTGAATGCGCAAAGCACGCTGCTTTTCGAGGGTATCAACGATACGGTATACCGTGGCTACTTCTCACAGATCAAGCCCGAGGAACGCCGGCGCTTTTTTGAGGGCCACCTTAAAAAGCAGCTGCCCAGTGCCGTACTGGAATCGCTTGAAATCCTGCCGGTGGAACTGCGCGACACGACGCAGCCGCTGACGATCAAACTGGGCTATTCGGCGGAGGACCTGTTAATCGAAGGTCCGGCCAACAAGATGTTCAAACCGCCCCGCCTCGGCGCCTCGCTGGGTTATGCCAACTTCCTGCTGGGGCAGACCGGCCTCGATGAACGGAAGTACCCGCTCTACACGCGCATGACCGCCGGCATACGCGAAACCGTCGAGCTCGAGCTGCCTGATGATCTGGGCACCATCAACATTCCGGACTATCAGTCGATCGATACCAAGCCGCTGACCTGGGATATCCGGATGGCCCGGCGCGACGGAACCCTTTTCACCACCAATACGTTTCTGCTCAACACCGTGGAATTCAGTCCGGAGGAATACCTGGAACTCAAACAGAACCTGAAGGACATCGAATACAACCTGCGGAAAAACCTGATCGTCGACTCGGCCTCAGCAGCACCGGAGGAACAAGCCGACGTACGTATCATTGAACGCAGAATGGACTTCTCTCTGACCGACCGCAGCCGCTGGACAGAAACCCAGTATTCGAAGATCAAAGTCCTGACCTATGCAGGCAAAAAATCCTCTTCCGAGATTAAGATCCCCTATAATCCGGCCTGGCAGGACGTCGCCCTGACCAAAGCTGTGGTCACCCAGGCCGATGGCTCAGTAAAGGAGATCGTCGAGGACGAAATCAACCTGATGGATGCTCCCTGGGTCGCCACCGCTCCGCGCTACCCGGAAGAACGCATCCTCGTTGCCAGTCTGCCGGGGGTCGAAATCGGAAGCGTCATCGAGTATGAAATTGTTTCCGAGGTGGATGGAAAGCCGTTCTTCTCCACCACGCAGGCCTTCAACGCGCACGAGCCCATTGATCTGAAGACCGTAACATTAACCGCGCCCGCATCGCTCGATCTGAAGGTTTTGAATACCGGCATTGCCGAGAGCCAATCCTCCAGCGACGGTTCGATCACCTACACCTGGACCGCCACCAACGAGCCGGCCGTAAAACAGGAAGAGGCCCTGCCCGCGTGGTGGACGTTCAATCCGACCGTTTTCCTGTCGTGCGGTGACTGGAAAGAATATGGGCAGGAGGTGCTCTCCCATCTGCTCCGTGCGGCAGAAGGTCAGCCGGCAACCGAAGCCCTGGCCCGGGAAATCACTGCAGGCATTAAAGATGAACATGAAAAGGCCGTGGCCATCCATGACTGGGTGGCGGAAAACGTGCGCCAAGCCGGTCCCGGGCTTTCCGACCTTCCGTTTTCTGCTATCACCCCGGCCGACCTGACCCTGAAGGATCGTTATGGCAACAACACCGACCGCATGATCGTCCTCCATGCCATGCTGCGGGCAGCCCGGTTAAAACCTGAGTTTGTCCTGTCAGGAGGAATTCCGCTCATACCGGAAGCCGCCGAGCCCTTGATCAGGATTCCGTCGCGGACCGCCTTCAGCACGGTGCTGGTCCGGGTCGAGATTGATGGAGAAACCGTCTATCTTGATGGATCGTCTCAGTATGCTGAACTCGGCACCTCACCCTACGATAAACGCCGGATGCTGAACCCTCGAAAAGGCTCGATTGAAACGGTCCGCGTCTCCCCCGGAAAGGATGACCGCTCCCATACCACCTATGAAATGAGTGTGGCGGAAAACGGGGAGATCGGCCTGACCCAGACCGCGTTCATCCAGGGCACGCGTTTTGAACTGTTCCAGCAGACCTACGCCGAGATGACCCCCGAAAACCGCCGACGCCACTATCTCGAACTGGTATCGGGTATTTCCCAGTCCGCCAAAGCGGTATCTGATCTGTTCACAGACTACAGCCGTTACCCGGGCAAGCTGGAATACTCCGTGTATGCCCCGCGCTACGGCGTAAATGACGGCAGCTATCTTTACTTTGTTCTGCCGGGAGGGCTGGGCGACCTGCTCAGGTATCGGTCTAATGAACGAACACTGCCGCTGGCGTGGGAAAACTACGTCGACAACGTGACGGAATACATAGTCATGCTGCCTGATGGCTATGAACCGGCCATCCTGCCCGGCAACTTTGTGTGGCAGGCTCCCGAAGGCGCCGGGGTGATTGACGTGACAGCGGAATATGATGAGATGGCCAACGCCATCCATGTTGTACAGATTGCCGATCTTGATCCGGCACTGATCCCGGCGGCCGAGTTTGCCGACATCCTCGAGGCGGGGCGCCGGCTTTCGCACCCCGGCATGCGAACCATCCTTCTCAAGCGAAAGGACTAAATGATTTTATGAAACTTCACTGTCTCCAGCATGTCCCCTTCGAAGGGCTCGGCTACATTGAAGAGTGGGCCGAATTCCGCGATATTGAAATCAGTTGGACGCGCCTGTTTGCGGAAGAGCGGCCGCCGGCGCCGGCCGCATTTGACTGGCTGGTAATCATGGGCGGCCCGATGGGTATTCATGACCATTGCAACTATCCCTGGCTCGCCGAGGAGAAAGACTTCATCAAGGCGTCCATTGATGCCGGCAAAACGGTGGTGGGGATCTGCCTTGGTGCGCAATTGATTGCGGATGTGCTGGGGGCCCGGGTGTACCCCGGTCCGCACAAGGAGATTGGCTGGTTTCCGATCCGGCGCGACCCGGACGCCCCTGCATGGCTTCCGGATGAACTCACCGTCTTTCATTGGCATGGTGATACGTTTGATCTGCCCGAGGGTGCGGTTCGTCTTGCATCAAGCGATGCGTGTGAAAACCAGGGCTTCATTTTCGGCGACCGTGTTGTCGCCCTGCAGTTTCACATGGAGTGCTCCCGTGACAGCGTGGAGGCCCTGGTGGAGAATTGCGCCGGGGAACTGGTGGAAGGTCCCTACATCCAGACCGCCATGCAGATCCGCTCGTCGTTTGATAAACTGACCACGATTAATGTCGCCCTCTCGCGCCTGCTGGACGAATTACCGAAAAGCTAGCGCGTGGCCCCTTGCCAGTGGCGCAGGGATTCCTTACGCTTCGATGCATGTTCATTATTAACAGCATCGTGCCTATTTTCCTGCTGATTGCCCTCGGCCGAATCCTGCAAAAGACCGCGTTTCTGCCGGACATTTTCTTTAAAAGCCTGAACCGTCTCGTCTTCTGGTTTGCCCTGCCCGCCCTGCTGATCGCCAACATCAGCACCGCAGCCCTTGAGCTGGACGCCATTTCCCGCATTGTGCTGCTGCTGGTTTGCGGCACCCTGCTGGCTCTGGCCCTGGCCTGGCTGGTTTCCCGCCGCCTGTCGCTGCCGAACCCCGGCACCGGGTCCTTCATTCAAGGTTCTTTCAGAGGTAATGGCGCGTTCATCGCACTGCCCGTGATTATCTACTCCCTCGGCACCATCGACCCCCGCGCCGAGGCGCTGGGGACCGTGGTTCTCGCACCGGTGGTCATCATGTTCAACATTCTGGGTGTCATCATTCTCACGCACTTCAGCACAAACCGGCAAAGCAGCGGCATTTCAATCCCGGCTCTTGCCGGAGAGTTAATCAGGAATCCGCTCATCGTTTCCTGTACGGTCGGCATTGCACTCAACCTGTCCGGCCATAGTCTTCCGCGCTGGTTGTTTCGACCGCTCGACGCGCTGGGCCACACCGCGCTGCCGCTGGTGCTTATGAGCATTGGCGCTTCGCTGCACTTCGAACGATTACGCGGGACAGCCTCGCCCACCCTGATTGCATCCCTGATCAAAACGGTGGCCGCTCCTCTCTTCGGGTTCCTCCTGGCCGGCTTCTTCGGCCTGGATCCGACGGAAAAAATGATCGCCATCTTCTACCTGGCTGCGCCGGCCGCCGGTATGTCGTATGTGATGGCGGATGTGATGGGCAACGACGGCCCGATGGCCGGGCGAATCGTAGCCCTGAGCACCTTGCTCTCGGCCATTACCATCCCTGTCATCATGGCCATTGGATTTTGATATGATTGCATTTGAGGATATCACGCTCAGAATACAACGTCAGACGCTGCTGGAGAACGTGAGCTTGCAGGTAGCCGTCGATGACAAGTTGATTTTGCGAGGTCCATCGGGCTGCGGTAAGAGTTCGCTGCTCAGAAGTGTGGTTGGTGCGCTGCCGCTTTCCAGTGGATCCATTCATCTCGACGGCATCACCCTCTCTGCCGAAACAGCCGGCGAAGTGCGCAGTCGCATTGCCTTTATCGGCCAGGAGCCGGTGCTGGGTGCCGAACGGGTGCGTGATGCCCTGCTGCTGCCCTTCAGCTTCAAAGCACATCGGCATAACAAACCGGACGACGAACGCATATATGATTTGCTCGAACGGCTATGCCTTGACACAACCATTCTTGACAAATCGAGCCAACGTATATCAGGCGGTGAAAAACAGCGCATCGCCATCGCACGGGCGCTTCTGTTGAACAAGACCATATTCCTGGCCGATGAAATCACTTCAGCGCTGGATCCCGAAAGCAAGGCCGCCGTCATGAACGAACTTTTCCGCGACGGCATTACCCTGCTGTCGGTATCACATGATCCGGAATGGATCGCCGCCGGAAGCCGGCTGATTGAGTTCCGGAACCAGCAACTTATGGAGGTGCAACAGTGAGTGTTGAATTAACCATCACCTCCATGCTGGCCATGTATGCGCTCATGCTGGTGCCGTTGGCCATCTTCTTCTATCTCCGGCTCGGCATCATCCGGGAAACGCTGATTGCGCTGGTGCGGATGACGGTCCAGCTGATCCTGGTGGGCCTCTACCTGAAATACATCTTCCAACTCAACAATGCGTTCATCAGCCTGCTGTGGGTAATGATCATGCTGGTGGTGGCGAATGTCAGCATTCTTAATAAGGCCGGACTTAAACGAAACCGTTTTTTCTGGCGATCCCTGGCCGGAGTGGCCGGCAGCACCCTGCTAGCCAGCGGCTGGTTTATCCTCGTGAGCATCCGGCCCGATCCGATCTACGATGCGCGATATCTCGTACCCATCACCGGCATGATTCTCGGCAATTGCCTGCGCAGCAATGTGCTGAGCCTGGAACGTTTTTACAGCGGCATCCGGAAGAACGAAAATGAGTTTATGACCTACCTGATGCTCGGCGCCAGTCTCCGCGAAGCCGTGCGCCCCTACCTGCGCGAAGCCATCAAAGCCTCGGTAAATCCTTCGGTGGCCACGATGGCGACCATGGGCATCGTATCCCTGCCCGGCATGATGACGGGCCAGATTCTCGGCGGCGCCATGCCGGTCGAAGCCATCAAGTACCAAATCGGCATCATGATCTGTATCTTCACCTCCATGGTCGTGGCCGCCCTCGTCAATATCCTGCTCAGCCTGCCGGTCGCCTTCGACGACCACCAGCGGCTGGACGGGAAGATTTTCCGGTAGGGCGCTTTCGACGAAAGCGCAGCGGGCTCTTCATCGAACCTACCCTACCCCTCACAACGCCGAACCGCGCCAGTGAAGCTTCTGGGCGAGGACCGAAAAGTAGCTGTGGTCCTGCAACTGGAGGAAACGGGCAGCATGGGGACTCTTGCGGATTTCCATTCGCCCCCCTTTTTCGATCTTGTATTCATCCTGCCCGTCAATGGACAGAATGAGCTCCTTGGCGGCATTCGCCACCTCGATCTCAATCGCGCTGGTATCCGGAACCACCAAAGGCCGTGTGCCCAGGGTATGCGGGCAGATGACGTTGATACCAAAGCCGCTGATTCCAGGGTGGAGAATAGGACCGCCGGCCGACAGAGAATGTCCGGTACTACCGGTCGGCGTCGACACAATCAGCCCGTCGCACATGAACGATCCCACCGCTTCGCCATCAATGGTCAACTGCAACGTCACGATTCTGGAGGAGCCCCCCCAGCCCAGTACAATATCGTTAAGGGCAGATTCCTCGCCCACGGAAGAACCGTTCTGGTAGATGCGGCAGTCGGCCACGAGGCGCTTGGAGACCTTGTAGGTCTTGTGCGCGATGGCGTCGAGCGCAGCTGCGATTTCCGTGTCGCCGACACTCGTCAGGAAGCCGAGACTGCCCAGGTTGATGCCCATGATCGGCACATCTGATCCATGCAGTGCGCGTGAGGTATAGAGCACCGTACCGTCACCGCCCAGGGCCAGAGCAACGTCAACCGTACTGCCGAAGGTTTCGACGGGGATCCGCTCAGCATCAAGCGCCTCGGCCATTTCCGCACTTTCGGCATAAAGCCTGAACCGGTGTTGTGCCGCCAACTGCTTCAGCTCATTCAGTACCTGCGGAGCCCGCGGACGCTTGGTATTCACAATCACGCCAATCTTTTTCATGGCTGCAGTATAAGTATACCCCGACGGCTTTCCAAGAACACCGGAAGCCATTTTTTCTGAAAGGTTTTATCTGTTTCAGCGAACGATCATAAAAGGATTGAAATGGAACAGATACGAAAGATTCTGATTACCGGAGCCACCGGTTACGTGGGCGGACATCTGTTGCGGCGGCTAGTAGCCAGCGGACACCGGATCAGCTGCCTGGTGCGAAGCCCGGAAAAACTCGCGGCAACCGCTCCGGAAACCTTCGTCTACAAGGGGGATCTGCTGGATGCCGAATCGCTGGATGCGGCGTTTCAGGGCGTTGAGTGCGCCTTCTACCTTGTGCATTCGATGGATGGAACCGGCCATTTTGAAAGCCGTGAACGCGATGCGGCTGAAAACTTTGTACGTGCGGCTCGGCGGGCCGGCGTCAAACGCATCATTTATCTCGGCGGGCTCGGCAACGAGCAGGATGGATTATCCGCCCATTTGCGCAGCCGCCAGGCGGTGGGCCGAGTACTTCGGGAATCCGGCATCCCCACCATCGAGCTGCGCGCTTCGATTGTGCTGGGAGCCGGAAGCATTTCCTTCGAAATGATCCGGTCACTCACGGAGCACCTGCCGTTCATGGTCATGCCGAAGTGGGTTTCGGCCAAGGCCCAACCCATCTCCATCGAAGACCTGCTGGATTATCTCATGGAATCCATTGATCATCCGGCAACTGAAAGCACCGTGGTTGAAGTCGGCGGCACGGAACAGGTTTCCTACCGGGATCTCATGAAGGAATATGCCCGGCAACGCGGACTGCGGCGAATCATGCTTCCGGTACCCTTCCTGACCCCCTGGCTCAGCAGCCACTGGCTGGGCCTGGTAACGCCCCTCTATGCCGCGGTCGGACGCCACCTGATCGAAGGGGTTAAAAACCGGACCGTCGTAGAACACCCGCAGCAGGCGGCGCGGTACGCAACCCGACCCTGCAGCATGAGCGAAGCGATTGCCCGGGCGCTCCTCAATGAACGCAAAGAGTTTGAACAGGGATATTGGCTTCAGTTGGTCAGAAACTCATGCGCCGGCGAAGGACACAGCATCATACACCATCACCATATGCTGCTCGACTACCGCTGTTCGGAAACAGAGATCCATGCGAACACCCTGTTTAACACATTATGCGGGATCGGCGGCCACCGGGGGATGTTCGCGTGGAATCGACTATGGAAGTTTAGAGCTTTCATCGATCGCATGTGGGGCCGCCGAAGGAATGCATCCGCCACGAAAGAGAATTCCATGATCCATGGCGGAGCAGTTGATTTCTTTCATGTTGAGCTTCTCGACGAAAACCGCCGCATCCGATTAAAGACGGATATGAGACTGCCGGGAGAAGCCTGGCTTGAATTCGGCATTGAGCAAACCGGAAACGGTTCCCGGCTGCATCATGTCGTCATCTATGAGCCCCGGGGCCTGCTGGGCCTCGCCTACTGGTACGCCACCTATCCGGTCCATGCACTGGTGTTCCGCGGCATGCACAGGGCGATACTTCGTGAAGCCGGCATCGAAAAAGATATCGGCACTCCTGAGCTCACTGTCGCACTCAACCGATAACTCCCATGAACATTTTCATACTCGATGAGGATATCCCGACATGTGCGCAGTATCACTGCGACCAGCATGTAGCGAAGATGATTCTTGAGAGTGCTCAGATGCTTTGCACCTCCCTCAACAAGCGCGGTTTTGTCACGCCCTACCGCTCCACCCACATCAAACACCCCTGCGTGCTTTGGCTGGATGAATCCTATGACAATTTTCTCTGGCTGAAAGAGCTGGCGGTTGAGCTCAACCGCGAGTACCGCTTCCGGTACGACAAGCCTGGCGACCACGCATCGATTGAGGTCATCCGCGAAATCGAACACCACCGCTATCCGTCCAGCGGACTCACCGAGTTTGCACAGGCCATGCCGGACCGATACAGGGTGCCGGGCGACGCGATCAGCGCATACCGCGCATTCTACATCAACGAAAAACTCGGCTTCGCCACCTGGACGCGGCGACATGAACCCGGGTGGATCTCTCTTTCGGAAAAAAAGTGAAAGGTTTTACCGATCCGCGCGAACCCTACATGTTCGCCGGAGGCACGAGGTCATACGGCACAGGATAGAGTGAAAGGAGATATATCATGTTTGCGTATCGAAAGATGATGGCCATGCTGACTGCAGTTGTCGCGATGGCGGCAACCTCGCTGGCTTCGCCGGTGTACTATACGATCTTCCACGCCCTGGAAGAAGACACGATGAACGTCTTCAGGGACGGCGGCGAGGGCTCGCTTATGCTGTCCACGGACGGCGGCGATTCGTACCACCCCATTTCGAACTTCTCGTTCGATCGTTACGGACGTGCCATTGCGCGCGTGGGCACCCTCAATTACGCACCTTCGGACGCCTGGGTCAAACTGAGCGCCTCATTCAATGAAAGTGACCGTGGGCAACCCGAGGATACGTTGATGGAAGGAACGGTTGAGGAGTTCCTCGACTATCTCAGCCCCTACAACAGATGGTCCTGGCTGGCCTATGCGCCGATTTACGTATCCTACGAATCGCTGCCCGACATTGTTGAAATCGCCGTTGCAGACGGTCGTTTTGAGATCCTGGTTGCCGCGGTTCAGCAAGCCGGACTGGTGGATGCCCTCAGCGGCGAAGGCCCCCTGACCGTGTTTGCACCCACCGACAGCGCATTCACCAACCTGCTCAGCGATCTGGGTGTCACGGCGGAACAGCTGCTGGGAAATCCGGACCTCGCGGACATTCTGCTCTACCACGTTGTGGGCGCTTCATTGAACGGTGATGCTGTTGCGGCCGAAACCCACATCGAAACCCTGCTGGGCAAGGATGTGGATGTATCGATCGTCGGAGATGATCTCTACATCAACGACGCCAAGGTCATCATTGCCGACATTGAAGCCTCCAACGGCATCATTCACGTGATTGATGCCGTGCTGCTTCCGCCGGAACTGCCGACCATCCCGGATATCGCCATTGCCGACGGACGCTTCACCGTTCTGGTGAACGCACTGGTGGAAACCGGCCTGGACAGCGCTCTTGCCGGCGAAGGACCGTTCACGGTGTTCGCTCCAACGGATGATGCATTCGTAACGCTGCTTGGCGAACTCGGAATATCCGCTGCCGACTTGCTGGCCAGTGAAAACCTTGCCGACATTCTTCTATACCACGTGGTTGAAGGACGTCTGAAGGCCGAAGATGTGGTATTGGAAGACAGCCTGACCACCCTACTGGGCAAGAATATCGACGTGGAAGTCACGGATGACGGTGTATTCATCAATAACTCCAAGATCGTGATCACCGACATTAAAGCTGAAAACGGAATTATTCATGTCATCGACACGGTACTCATACCGGAAGATCAGCCCAACATTGTGGAAGTGGCTGAGGGAGCCGGCAGCTTCAACACGCTGTTGGCCGCCCTGGAAATCACCGGACTCGACGAAGCCCTTGCCGGCGATGGCCCGTTCACGGTGTTCGCCCCGACCGACGAGGCCTTCGAGAATCTCCCGGACTGGCTCTTCAACTTCCTGATTAACAATCCCAAGTACCTAGAGCGCGTACTGCTCTACCACGTTGTTGCCGGCGATCTGAATGCGTCAGCGGTTACCGGCAAGCGCAGTATCGAAACGCTGCTGGGACAGAGCGTACGACCTTACGTGTATAACGGCAATGCATACATCAACCGTTCCAAGGTCATAGCGGCAGACGTCGGAGCCTCCAACGGAACCATCCATGTGATCGACAAGGTGTTGATCCCCTGGCTCTGGTATTGATTCTTCTCCTCCGGATACACCTAACAGCCACAGCGGTGCGTCGATCCTCTCCTCCGGGATCGGCGCACCCTTTGCGCATGCGACACATCAATCTCCGGCCGTCTGCAGTTGCCATCTGAATACACACAAATTAACATGGCTTCATGAAAGACACTGAACGGAATGGTCCTGAAACATGGCTCGAAGAACATGGTGATTATCTCTTCCAATATGCCTTTGTGCGTCTGCGCAACCGGGCGGCGGCGGAGGATGCGGTGCAGGAGGCCTTCCTGGCCGGCATAAAAGCCTATGATCGTTATGACGGAAAAACCCCGGTGCGCTACTGGCTGCGCGGCATTCTCCATCATAAGGTGGTGGATTATATTCGCAAAGCCTCGCGCGAGGTGGCCGTCGACGATACGGAGGGGCAGGAAATCCTTGAACGCTTCAAATACAAGGCGTTCGGCATACCGGAACAGCATCCCCCCGCCTGGAAGTTTGATCCCAAGCATGCCTACGAACAGAAGGAATTCTGGGATGTTTTCTACGGTTGCATGGCGAAACTCAAGGATGCGATGGGCATTGCCTTTACCCTCAGAGAGCTTGAAGGGCTCTCCACCGAAGAAATCTGTAAGGAACTGAATATAAAGCCGAACAACTTATGGGTGCTGCTCCATCGGGCGCGAACACAGTTGAAAAGTTGTCTGGAAGCGAATTGGACCACCCCATGACGGAGATTAGAAATGATAATGTGCAGACAAGTAGCCAAAGCACTGGCGGACCACCGCTACTACGAACTACCGTGGTATCGGCGTATTCCGATGTTCATTCATATCCGCTTGTGCATCATGTGCGGCGAATACCACCAGCAGGTAGTCGATATGCAGCGAGGGGTGCATGATTACCTCGAACACGAGAATGCCGGCGAGGTCAGTCCGGACGTACACCTGTCCTACGAGGCCAAAAAGCGAATTGCCGAAGAACTTCAGAAAGCCAAATGACTTTATTCAACTCCAGCGCAGTACGAGGCCGTTCATCCTTCAGCACTCCCCTGCTGTTCATGCACGCGTGCTGTGCTGGAGTCTTTTTTGTTAAAGGCGGCTGGCCGGCCTGGGGCATCTTCGCCCTGATGTATGTGCTGCACGTCTTTGCCCTGACCGCAGGATTCCACCGCTATTTTTCTCACAAAAGCTTTCAAACCAGCCGCGCATTCCAGTTCATACTCGCCATTCTCGGCACCACCGCTGCACAGCGCGACCCGCTCTGGTGGGCCAGTCATCACCGGGTCCATCACCAGAACGCCGACACCGATGAAGATCCTCACTCGCCGAGTAAATTCGGCTTTTGGTGGGCCCACATGGGCTGGGTGATGAAGCGGGAACTGTCGGAAACGCGCTTTGAAAAAGTGCGTGACTTTGCCAAATACCCTGAACTTCAGTGGCTGAACCGGCACCCGTACGCGCCCGCTTTTATTCTGGCCGCCCTGCTGCTGTTAACCGGGGCCGGCATTAAAGCAGTCCGTCCGGAATGGGGCATCACCGGTCCGCAGTTCCTGTTCTACGGATTCTTTCTCAGCACCGTAGCCGTCTACCACGTCACATTCTGCATTAATTCCGTGGCGCACCTGTACGGGAGACGTCCGTATGCAATTGAAGATGACAGTCGCAACAACTGGCTGCTCGGTCTATTGGCCATGGGCGAAGGATGGCACAACAACCATCACCGCTATGCGGTCTGCACGCGTCAGGGCTTTCGCTGGTATGAGCTGGACCTGACTTATCTGATCCTCCGCGTGCTCCAGCTGTTCCACATCGTATGGGACATCCGTGAGCCCCCCCGAACAGTCCTGATGGAGAGAAAAGTAAAATGAGTGAGATGCTCTATTTTGGCCCGGCGCTGATATACGGCCTGGCAGGATCCTTTCTGCTCTTCGTTGTGCTGTGGATCATCCAGGTGATCCGACGTGATGCCGGAGTCGTCGATATCGGATGGACCATCGGTGTCGGCGCCATGGCAGTTTGCATTGCGTTGGTCGGCGAAGGCCTGCTGAGTCGCCGGATCCTGCTGGCTTTGATGTGCGGCATATGGGCGTTCCGGCTTGCCGTATATATTCTGAAGGATCGCATCCTGAACGGCCATGAAGACTCGCGTTATAAGCGGTTGCGTGCACACTGGGGCGCTGCGGCCAACCGCTGGTTCTTTTTCTTTTTCACTGCACAGTCGCTGCTGGTTGTACTTTTTACCCTGCCCTTCCTGCCCGGAGCCGTCAAAACCGCACCGCTCGGTATGACGGATCTGCTGGCCGTGATTCTATGGATGATCGCCATGGGCGGGGAATGGCTGGCTGACCGGCAGTTGGCCCGATTCCGCAACAAACCTGAAAACAGAGGAGCGGTCTGCCGGGACGGCCTTTGGAACTGGTCGCGCCACCCGAACTATTTCTTCGAGTGGATCCACTGGTTTGCCTACGTCCTGCTGGCGATCGGTGCTCCGGGATTTGGACTGGCACTGATCGGCCCTGCAGCCATGTATCTGTTTCTCATGAAAGTCACCGGAATTCCGCACGTCGAACGCGAAGCCGTGGCCAAGCGGGGCGATCGCTACCGCGAGTATCAGCAGACCGTGAACATGCTCATCCCCATCCCGCGAAAAGAGAGGTTCAGCCATGATTGATTTTATGGAACTTGCCGAAAAAGGAAAAATGCCCGACACCGCCATTCGTGCAGGCATCCGGAAACTGCTGCGCGACCGGCTGAGAAAGGAATCCGCCGCCTCCGGCGAAATGCAGCTCGACAAACTTTATGCCTTCATTGACCAGATGCGCGACGGGCCCATCGCCCTGGCCACGGACGATGCGAACGAGCAGCATTACGAGGTGCCCGCCCGGCTGTTTGAAACCTTTATGGGTCCGCACCTTAAATACAGCAGCGGATTCTGGCCCGAAAACGACAGTACGCTGCAGCGTGCCGAAGAAACCATGCTGGAAATGACCGTGCTGCGGGCGGAACTGGAAGACGGCATGGAGATTCTGGAGCTGGGTTGCGGATGGGGTTCCCTGTCGCTATGGATGGCCCGGCATTTTCCCGACGCCAGGATTACCGCCGTCTCCAATTCGAAAGCCCAAAAGCATTTTATTGACGCCCGGGGCATGCCCAACCTGACCGTGGTGACTGCCGACATGAATGACTTCCGGCCGAATCAGCAGTTTGACCGGGTGGTGTCGGTTGAAATGTTCGAGCACATGCGAAACTGGCCCGGTTTACTTCAGCGCATCAATGGATGGCTTAGAGATGAAGGTCGGCTCTTCATCCACATCTTTGTGCACCGCGAGCTGGCCTACCTATTTAATGATTCCGGCGACGTGAACTGGATGGCCGAGCACTTTTTCAAGGAAGGGTTGATGCCATCCGAACAGCTTCCCTTGATGCTCAATGAAGATATGCTCGTGGAGCGGCATTGGCGCATCAACGGCACGCACTATGCCCGCACGCTCAGGGCGTGGCTGGAAAACATCGACCGGAACCAGTCCAAGGCCATCGACATACTGGCAGAGCACCACGGCAAAGAGGAGGCCCGCCGCCAGTATGGCCGATGGCGCATATTCTTTATGGCCTGCGAGGAACTGTTTGCGTTCAAGGAGGGAGAAGAATGGTACGTAGCCCACTACCTTTTCCGAAAACGCTGAGTCTGCTCATTTTGACGGGAATAAGTATGCAGCCAGCCTGTTCAACCAAAACCCAGGGTCCGGACCTTGATGACTACCGCAATGCGTTGAAGCGGACAGCGGACCTTGAGCCCATGAAAGCCGGCAGCCCAACCGAGCATGAAGCGCTGAAACGGTTTGAGGACTTTTATGCCGTCTACTCCGCGGAGGCGATCCGCAAGGGCATTCGGGCGGTCTATGCGGAAGACGCATGGTTTGGCGATCCCTATCACACCGTGCAGGGAATTGATGACATTGAGCACTATTTCGTGACGATGGCCGAACCGGTTCAATCATGCACATTCACGATCGATGGCATTCATCGATCCGGGAAGGAATATTATGCGCACTGGACCATGCACCTGGTCTCCAAGGCCGCCGGGGATGAGCCCATCACCGCTATCGGCCTGTCCCATGTTCGTTTCAATGAAGATGGAAAAATCGTGTTTCAGCAGGACTACTGGGATACCAGCGCAATGCTGGATCGGCTGCCGGTGGTCGGCTTCTGGACGCGGCTGGTAAAAGGAAAAATCATGAAAGGATTGGAAGAATGAAGACGATATTATGCAGTACCCTTGCTGTACTTTTTCTGCTTACAGGATGCATGGCCCAAACGCCTGAGGAGGTTCCCGTGAAGAATTTTTACGACATTGAAGCCGACACCATAAACGGCGATACCATCGAAATGAAACAGTTCAAAGGAAAGGTGCTTTTGATCGTAAACACCGCCAGCAGATGCGGATTTACCGGACAGTACGAAGGACTGCAGGATCTCTACACCGAATACAAGGACAGGGATTTTGTCATTCTCGGATTCCCGTCCAATGATTTCATGAGCCAGGAGCCAGGCACCAATGAGGAAATCGCGCAGTTCTGCAAGGTCAACTACGGCGTGACCTTCCCGATGTTTGCAAAAATCAAGGTCAAAGGTTCGGACCGGCATCCGCTGTACGCCTTCCTGACGTCCAAAGAAACCAACCCTGAGTTCAGCGGAAAGATCAGCTGGAACTTCAACAAGTTTCTGATCTCAAGGGAAGGCAGAATTGTAAACCGTTTCGGAAGCCGGACAGCACCCGGTGACAAAGAACTGGTGTCGGCCATCGAGGCCGAACTGGCAAAATGAAGTGGGTCGGACTCCAGATACTCCTGCTGGCAGCGCTGCTGCTAAGCGGTTGTCGGACAACGTCCGGGCTTGAGGTGGTTACGGGATTCGACGTCGACCGTTATCTAGGAACCTGGTACGAGGCGGCACGTTTCCCTCATCGATTCGAAAGGCACCTAACATCGGTCACAGCGGCTTACACGCATAATGACGATGGAACGATCAAGGTCGTAAACCGCGGATACAATGTATCGACCGGCGAGTGGGAACAGGCCGTAGGAACAGCCCGATTTAAAGGAGACCCTGATACAGGATGGCTCAAGGTCAGTTTTTTCAAGCCGTTCTATGCGTCCTATAAGATCCTCTACCTCGACGAGCAGTATACGGAGGCGATTGTAACCGGACCGACCTACAACTACCTCTGGATTCTCGTGCGGGATCCGAAGATCCCGGAAACTGAACTTCAACGCCTGGTCGATGTCGCCGCAGGATTCGGGTTCGATACGAACCGGCTCGAGATCATTGAACACACCATGCATGATAAAAAATGATTGCACGCATATACATGCTGACCCTGCTGACCTTCCTCTCTGGGAACGCACAGGCCATTGAGGTAGGTGGAATTGACATACCTGAACAACGCGGCAACATGAAGCTGCTTGGAGCCGGCGTCCTGAAAAAGGGTTTCTTTTTTAAGGTCTATGCGGGGGCCCTGTATGTGGACGAATCGGGGGTTGAGCAAGCGGGCATGGACAACACGCCCAAACGGCTGGATATCCACTTTTATCATTACACACCGAAAAAATTCATGATCCGTGCCGCCAATGAAACGCTGAGCCGGAATTTAAACATCCGTCAGCTCTCCACCCTGAAACCGCATATCGATCAGCTGCACCGCGCTTACCGCAACGGGGAGAAAGGTGCGATGGCATCTATTATCCATCAGCCCGGCAAGGGCTTGAGCTACCTGTTCAATGAGCAGCCTGTAGTGACGATCCCTTGTGATGATTTTGCGAATGCCTATTTTACGGTCTGGCTGGGTGAAAAACCCAGCAGTCAAACCATGAAGCGTGCTTTACTGGGCGCAAGCCGGGATCAGCAAGATGAAGGATGAACCGATGAACATCGCCGTGATCGGCTCGGGTGCGGCCGGGCTGACTGCGACCCACCTCCTTCAGCGCAGACATCGGGTGACGTTGATCGAACAGGATACGCGGTTGGGCGGCCACACCAACACGGTCATCATCCCGGATGGGCCTGATGCCGGCACACCGGTTGACACCGGCTTTATTGTGATGAACCATCGAAACTACCCCCTGCTGACCCGGCTCTTTGAACAGCTGGGGGTGAACCTGCGCGACAGCAGCATGTCGTTCGGCTACTACGATATCCCCTCCGGTCTGCAGTACTGTGGCAGCGGGCTAGATGGCTTGTTCGCTCAGCGTTCCAACCTGATCCGTCCCGGCTTCCATCGCATGGTGCGCGATGTAATGCGGTTTTTCAAAACGGCACAAGCGGACCTTTCCGACCGCGGGCTCGAGGATGAGACCCTGGGCGAATACCTGGCCCGCTACCGGTTCAGCCGGACGTTTATCGATCATCATCTGATTCCCATGGGCTCGGCCATCTGGTCGACTCCATGCGAAGAGATGATGAGTTTTCCCGCACAGAGTTTCCTTCAGTTTTTCAACAACCACGGGCTGCTCAGCCTGAATGAGCGTCCGCAATGGAAAACGGTTCTGGGCGGCAGCGGTGATTACATCGAACGAATGCGGAAGCAGTGGACGAATGCCGGCATTCGGACAGCTGTGTCGATCAAGCAGATTCTCCGCTCAGCGCAGGGTGTGGAGATGCAGTTTAAAAACGGCGAGAGTGCACTCTTCGACCAGATTATCCTTGCCACGCACGCCGATCAGGCGCTGCGCCTGTTAGGCGATCCTTCACCAACCGAGCAAACCCTTTTGGGCTGCTGGCAGTATACCCGCAGCCGCACCCTGCTGCATACCGACGAATCGGTTATGCCGCCGCTGAAAAAAGTCTGGAGTTCATGGAACTTCACCCGTATAGGCGGCACTGAAACCTGCCTCACCTATCACATGAACCGCCTCCAGGGTCTCCATACCCGAAACCAGTATTTTGTTTCTCTGAACCTGCCGAACGAGCCGCGCGGTATTATTCGTGATTTCCAATACGAACATCCGATGTACACACGCGAGGCACTCGCCCAGCGGCCGAGGCTCAAGGAACTCAATGGAACCAACAGGACCTGGTTTGCGGGCAGTTACTTTGGCAACGGTTTTCACGAAGATGCCGTGCGTTCGGCCGTCGAAGTGGCCCGGGCATTCGAAATCGAACTATGAAGAGCAGGATATACAGCGGCAAAGTGATGCATGTGCGGAAAAGCCCATGCCTACATCAATGGGTTTTTCCCTATTGCTTTTATGCCATCGAGCTTGACGAGCTGCCCGAGCTCGACCGGTGTGTACGCGGTTTCGGCTACAACCGCTGGCAGCCTGTCAGCCTGCGGGAACAGGATTATCTTTGCGGTGACGGTCCATTTCGCGAGCGGCTGTCCCGATTCATCAACACGGATGACATCGAGCGGATCATCTTGGTAACCGTCGCCCGGTTTATTAAGCGCATATTCAATCCGGTCAGCTTTTATTACTGTCTGCGATCCGACGGCACAGCGGCCTGCATGGTGGCGGAAGTCAACAACACCTTCGGCGAGCGGCATCTGTACATCATGGAGGGCGGAGACGGATTCCCCTTGAAACGACGCATGGACAAGCAGTTTCATGTATCGCCCTTCAACGATATGCATGGGCACTATGAATTTATCTTCTCTGAACCGGGCGATAATCTGCATATCGCAATACGGCTTGTTCGCAACGACCACACGGTAATGGATGCGTCCATGTGGGGAACCGGCAGACGGCTGACGACCTCGAACCTTTGGAAAACCATGCTGCGGCACCCCTTCAATGCATTCATGACCATGCCCAGAATCCTTTGGCAGGCGGCCCTCCTGCATTACAGGAAGAAACTGCCGGTTTTCCCCAAACCAAATCCCTCGAGCCCCATGACGATCAAGGAGAGAAGATGATGGCAACCGCCTTTGAAAAACGATGCATGAAGCTGGTAGATCAGCAGCTGGCGCGCATTAAGAAAGGTCATTTGAAGGTACAGCTTCCTGACGGATCGGAGTACCACTACGGAAATCGGTCGGAGCCGGTCACCATCATGATCAGGCGCTACCGGTTCTTTACGCGTCTTGTTACCGGGGGAAACATCGGATTGGGTGAAGCCTGGACGGAGGGCGACTGGAACAGCGACACCCTTACGGGTGTGCTCGAACTGTTCATCGACAATATGGAAGAGCTGAAACCCACGGGACTTACCAGCGGCCTGGCCAAGCGGGTTCAGCACCTTCTCCAACACGCACTGAACAGGAATACAGTGACCGGAAGCCGGCGAAACATTCACGCCCACTACGATCTTGGCAACGATTTTTACCGACTCTTTCTCGATCATGAAACCATGATGTATTCCAGCGCCCTGTTCCACGCTCCCGACGAAGCGCTGAGCCAGGCCCAACAGAACAAGATTCACCGCCTGGCTGAGCTGGCAGACATCAAGCCGGGACATCATGTCCTGGAGATCGGATGCGGCTGGGGAGGCTTTGCCGTGGAAACGGCCAAACAAACGGGATGCCGTGTAACCGGCATCACTATCTCGAACGAGCAGTTTAAACTGGCGAGGGAGCGCGTTGCACAAGAAGGCCTGGAGGACCGGGTCGAGATCGTCCTCTGCGACTATCGGAAGATGACCGGATCATACGATCGTATTGTCTCCATTGAAATGCTCGAAGCGGTCGGCCATGCCTACTACGGAACCTTTTTCAGAACCTGCGACCGGCTGCTTAATCCCGGCGGACGTGTCGTCCTGCAGGTCATCACCATACCGGACCAGCGATACGATACCTACCGGCGCAATCCGGACTGGATCCAGAAACATATCTTTCCCGGCGGCATGCTCCCCTCGCTCACGGAACTGTCCAAAGCCATGACGAAGCATTCCGCCTTCGTGGTCGAGAACCTGGACAATATCGGCATCCATTACGCGGAAACTTTGCGTCGCTGGCGAAAGGCATTCGAGGAGAATCGGGCGCAGCTGGAACAGATGGGATATGACCAATCCTTCCAACGCAAATGGATCTACTATCTGTGCTACTGCGAAGCCGGATTCCAGAAACGGTTCATCAACGACCTTCACCTGACCCTGACGCGGCCGGCGGAACCGGACGATCAGTCGGTCTGAGAGACCGTCACCGACAGGAAGGCTGCATAGGGGCTGGCAATCGAGGTTCCGGCGTAGGTCTGTCCATTGAAGTCGGCAATGGCGGCTTCGTAGATCTGAACAAAGTCGCCGTAGTTGGAGTTTTCCCAGACCGATCCGTCCGGGTTCAGGCCGCCCACTGCAATCACCGAATCATAGCCGGCGGGATAGATCGGCGTACCCGTCGGCTCATTGCCGGCGGAGGCATAGAGCGTCAAACCGTTCATGGTCGCATAATCCATCGCCGCCTTCAGAAAGCTGCTGTTGATCTCGGAACCCCAGCTCATACTGACCACGGAGGCCCCGGAGTTTGCGGCATAATCGAGCGCCCGGAATATGGTATCGGAACTGGTCATACCATTTTCATCGAATGCCATGACCGAAAGGACCGGCGCACCCGTATCGGCGGGCGCGGCGCCGATCGGCGTCAATGCGCCTGAAGCAATGAGTGAAGTCAATGTGCCGTGGCCGGTGGGATCATAGATCGAATCGGACGGATCGATGGCATTGTAGGTGCCACGAATAAACGGCATGTCGGCATACTGAGGATCGAGTCCCGAATCGAACACGGCTATGGCGGTTTCACCCGGCTGGAGGTGCAGGTTGATCCCTTCACTCGTGCCGGCAGACGGAACGTTCACGCTGTCCATTCGCGGGAAGGCCAGGTTCGGCTCGGCTCCCTCGACCTTCTCTTGTGCCTGGGCAATCGCCATGGCCTCCTCGACCGACAGCCCATCGTCGATTCGGATGCGGTACAGCCCGGGCGGATCGATGACATCGATGACGGTACCACCCAGTTTGGCCAGCAGTGCATTCAGGTCCTTTTCCGTTGCCCCGTCCGAAAACCCGATCATGATCTCGCTCCGGAGATACTTGATGCCGCCCGCACCTTCCACCACATCCAGCACCCTGCGGCCTTCGCCCAGCTTCGTGACAGAGGATTCATTCCCGTCCGAAAAGATGCGAATGGATGAAAGCTGATCAAACTCGCCGAGCGGACCGTTCACTCGTTTCCATTCAAGCAGGTAGCTGTAGGGACTCACCATGCCGGAAATAACGCGTTCCACCTTTGCGTTTTCCCAGGTGCCGGAGATCCGGCCCACATCGATCGACGGATCAATCAGCACATCCACCCCGCATTTTTCAAACAGGTCGAGCACCTTGACCAGTGAAGTGCCCTGTCCCTCCAGCCAGACGCGGTCACCTTCCATGCGCAGCGTCGCCGACCACGCCATCAGCGGCAAAAGCAGAAACAGAATGGTTGCCCTTAATCTCATATCGGAAGAATAACGTCATTGGGTAGAAAAACAATGCATTCCCATTACGCGATAAACCCTCCCGTCTTGCCATGCCGACCAAAACCGCCGTATGATGCAGTCCATGAGTCTGGACACACGCGAGGCAAGACAGATCACCGTCATCGGCATGGCCGTCAACCTGTTGCTTTCCATCAGCAAGTTTGCACTGGGCATACTGGGCCATTCCCAGGCGGTGATTGCGGATGCCGTTCACAGCCTGTCGGACATGGCGACCGACCTGATGGTGTGGTTCGGCATCAAATTCTGGTCTGCACCCGCCGACAAACAGCACCCCTACGGCCACCAGCGCATTGAAACCATCATCACCTTCGTCATCAGCGTACTGCTGGTCGTTGTGGCCTTCGAAATCGGATGGGATGCCGTTGAACGGCTCGGCGGGAAAGCGAGCCGCCCTCCTCTCCTGTTTGCGATAGCGGGCCCGCTGGTGTCGATCGTGGCCAAGGAGATTCTCTTCCGAAGAACCCGGGCGGTGGGCAAACGGATTCACTCATCGGCACTTATCGCCAATGCATGGCACCACCGCAGCGATGCCCTCAGCTCAGTACCGGCACTTGTAACCGTAAGCATTGCAGCTATGAATCCCCGCTGGGCTTTCCTTGATGCACTGGGCGCCGTGCTGGTGGCCGGACTCATCGTCAAGGTCGCGTGGGAGATCGCGTCCCCCGCGCTGTCGGAACTCTCCGAACGGGGAGCAGACGATGAGGACGTTCAGGATATCGCCCGCCTGGCTAAATCGGTCGACGGCGTCTGCTCCATTCACCGCCTGCGCAGCCGGAGGCTTGGTGCAGGCTGGTTTGTGGATCTGCACGTGCTGGTCGACGGCAAGCTTTCCGTCCGGGATGGGCACGACATCGCCACTGCGGTTCAGCACCTTCTGCTTGAAAAAGGACCGTCCATTGCCGATGTCACGGTCCATATCGAACCGGACGAGTAGGCCATGAAGAACCCTTGTGCGGGCCAGGCCCTAGCGCTTGAAAGGGATAAACAGCAGATCCAGCTTGCGCTCCCCGCTTTCCGGATTCTTCTCGTAGCGGAAGAGTCGCCATAGAACTTCCACCTCGCGCCGGCCGTTTGAATAGGAATTGATGGTTACCCCCGGCAAATCGGTAAAGGTGTCTCCGTTAATGCTCTCCGATCGATACAACCGCCAGAGGATCTGATGACGGGTATAGTCGCGGTCTATGTCCTGCTCATGGCGCACATTATAGAGGGCCAGCAAGACCGATGCATCCTCCGTCTCCTTCCGGGAAGAGAGGTCCTTGCTGACTCTACGGCTCCAGAAGGGAAACAGTGACTGGCGCTTCCGATACTCCGTGAGTGTCCTGTCATCACCCTCCAGCTCATAGGTCCACCGTTGTGTGGAATTACCGAAAAACAGCAGATATTGCAGCGATCGGTATTCATTCATAAAGCGCCCGCTGCGCCCCGCGTCATTCAGGCTGAATTCATTGACCGAATAGAGATAATCATAAACACCGAGAAACCCGCGATTAATCCGATTCGCACTCTCGTTGTAATATCCCAACGGAAAGTAGTAGCCCTTGACGCTTCCGGAATCGAGATACCGACGGTGCCAATAAAACGGCACCGCCCAGCTTCCGGATTTACCGCTGCCGGGACGGTAGCTTCCAACCAGCGGTGTAGCATAATAGTTTTTTCGTCGACTGTATCCGACGGGGAGGGTGTAGAGATAATCGTCCTTCGCCCACATCCAGAAGGGAAGCAGATGCGTTGCGGCGGTCTCAGCTTCTTCCGTCCGCCACCCGGCCAGACCACCGGCCAGCAGCACATCCCGCGCATTCGGTTCAGTGCACCATCCGCTGAGCAGTAAGGGAATGATGCTATTTTCCCGTTCGCCGCTTTTCCATTTGACAAAAAGCGGGGAGAGGAAGGATCCCTTTTCGGGAGCCGTGTAGAACAGGGGAAACAGATAGGAATACGCATCCTCATCGCCGCGGCGATATCCCGCCAGACCGGCGGCCATCACCGATCCCGACACCTCGTTTTCACGATACCACCCGCTCAGCAGCCAGGGAACAACCGTTGTCTTCCGGTCATCCCTGCGCCATGAGGCATAGGCCAGCGAAAGGGTTTTGTCCGGATCATGATAATAGAAAGGGAACACGTATTGGAAAGGCTCCTTCTCTCCAGTCCGATAACCCACCAGCCCGGCGGCAAACCATCCGCCGGACACATCGTCCTCCCGATACCAGCCGCTCAATATGGGAGGACAAACCGTGTTTTTCCGATCCCCCTCCAGCCATGAGGCGTAGGGCAAAGAGACCACGGCGTTGGGTGATGCATAATAAACCGGTATGACATAACTCGACCCGCCCTGTTCATCCCATCGATTGCCGGCCAGTCCCGCGAGCCATACATTACGGCCGGAATCGGCGTCGCGGGTACCTCCACTCAGCAGGGGCAGCGCCAGCCAGGTTTGGTTCTCCCCCATTCTCCAGCGACCGCCCAGCAGCGTCATGAAATGGGCATCATAATCATCCTTGAAATAGACAAACGGGATATAACACCTCCAGGCCGAAGCACCATCGGGATGTTTTTTGCGGGCATAGACCGGTGTCATCAGTAACGAGCCCGCATCCGACCGGCTGCCGAAATAGACGGGGAACAGCGCTTCCCATTCAGAACCATCCGCATGTTTCTCGGAAAGCCAAAGCAGTGAATAGAGCGCGGATGAATTGGCTGTATAGCCCCGGTAATAGAACGGGATGGCGGTGTTCCAGCCGGAACCGTCCGCATTTCGTACACGCGAATACGGCAACGTATACCAGGCATCGCGGTCTTCGGATCGGGTCCGCAGATAAAGCGGAATGGTCGTATGCCACCGGGAACCGTCCGGCGAACGCCTGTAGAGCCATGCCAGGGAGTAAAATGACGATGCATTCTCTGCATACCCTCGATAATAGATCGGAATGGTCGCATGCCACCCGGAACCATCCACGCGTTTTTTTGAGAGCCAGGGCACCGAATAAACCGATCGGGCATCGCCCCAATTTCCGTAGTAGTACACGGGAAACAGCATGTTCCATCCCGTACCATCTGTATATTGTTTAGACCACCAGGGCAGCGTGTAGAGCCGCCGGGCTTCGGAATCCCGGCTGTAGAGGTAGACGGGGATAACGTGATGACTCAATCCATCCTCAACACGACCGTAGTGCCCCAGTCCCAGTGCAAACCAGGCGTCAGAAAACTGCGCGCCGTTTTGTCCCCACGACAACGCCGGAATGACCGCCCAGCGGAATGAATCCCCGGCCCATGCCCGGTAGCACAAGGGCAGAGTAAGATCCCAGCTCGTTGCACCCGGTTCATTGACCATACTGCGCGAATAGAGCAGTGAATAGAAATTCCGGCTCTTATCCGTCCGGTTGTAATACCAAAGCGGCACCACCGTATGACCAGACGAGCCGGCGCTGGAAAAACTGTGAATGAAAGGCCACGCAAGATAGCGATAGCCGGAATCCCCTTTATGCAGCGACCCATATGCCGGCCACAACCACCATCCACTGCGATCCGGATACCGGTAACTGGCATGAAGCGGCCAAACGATTCCCAGATAGTGTCCCGCATCGCTGCGGCTCCACATCCAGAAAGGCAACAACGCATTATGTCCCACACCGGAAAACGGATCGCCGGAATGCCAGTAAAGCGGTACGACATTGAAATACTCATCGCCCCAATAGAGGGGGAATATCCGATAACGCCGCCGTCCTGGATCGAATCGGCCGATCGGCCAGAGCATACTGTATACGGGATTGTCGGTATTGCGGTCATACGCTGAATAGAGCGGCCGGACCGCCTGGTATTCGGGTCCAAACTCAGCCAGCGGAAGCCCCCACGGGACATACCATGTTCCATAGCTGTAGTAGGTGAGAATCGTGTTGGTCCGGTCCGGATCGGGCTTCTCGTGCCGCTCATAAAAAGTCGAATAAAACGGCGATCCCTTAAGCGCAGGATTGGTCGTACAGCCCGACAAAAGCAACAGGATCACCAGCGAGCAAAACACACATCTCTTCATGACATTCTCCCGTCAACGGTTAGAATGCCTCCCGCTCCAGTCATGGACTGTACTATCGCACCAGAAAGCCGCTCTGGCAATTCAAAACCTATGGGACTGAATGCGTTTGACTGGCCAAGGTGAAATCCGCACAATCCCGCGCCGATATGAAACAGGAAACCGCAACCGTACTCGAACATCACAATTTCCAGGGCGACTACCGCATCCTGCGCCTATCGGCGCCGGCGGTGGGACCGCTTGTCCGGCCCGGACAATTTCTGCATCTGCAGATCCCCCAGCTCGGCGACCGCATTCTGCGCCGCCTGTTCAGCATTTATAAGGCCGACCGTGAGGGGGTCAGCATTCTCTACAAGCCGGTCGGCCGCGGCACGGAAGCCATGACGCCGCTCCAGGTCGGCGGCCGCGTTGATATTCTGGGCCCGCTGGGCAACGGGTATCCGGAGATGACGCAAGGGAAAACCCCTGTACTCGTGGCTGGAGGGTACGGCAATGCCGCACTATACCTGAAGGCCCGGCAGTTGCCGGTAAAGGGGGTTGCCTTCTTTGGCGGCCGCACGGCACAGGATATCCTGTGTGTCGACGAGTTCAAGGAACTGGGATGGGAGGTCCGCCCCACAACCGATGACGGATCACTCGGCATCAAAGGCCTCGTTACCGATGCCTTTGACCCGTGGATGCAGGAACAGAAGGATGCGACCCGACTCGAGCTTTTTGTCTGCGGGCCCAACCCCATGCTTAAGGCCATGGGTGACCGCGCCATAGCAAACAACTTTACGGCCTGGCTTTCGCTCGACAAGAACATGGCCTGCGGAGTCGGGGCCTGCCTGACCTGTGTCATTAAGCGCAAAACCGACGACGGATGGGAATGGTCGCGCTGCTGCAAAGACGGCCCTATCTTTGAATCAAGGGAGATTATCTGGGATGAGTAAACCGAACCTGGCCATCAAAATTGGTTCCATGACCATGAAAAATCCGGTGACGGTGGCGTCGGGCACGTTCGGCTACGGCCCGGAGTATGCCGATCTCGTGGATCTGAACCGGCTCGGAGCCATCACCGTCAAAGGCATCTGCCCGGAGGAGCACGTAGGGAACCAAACCCCGCGCACCTTTGAAACCCGCGGCGGCATGCTGAACGCCATTGGGCTGCCGGGACCCGGAGCCAGGGGTTTCATCAATAAATATGTTCCCTTTCTCAGACAGTTTGACACACCGGTCATTGTGAACATCTGGGGCAAATCGATGGATGACTATGGACGCGTCGTTGAGATGCTGGATGATGAGGATACCGTCTCTGCATACGAGATCAACCTCTCATGCCCCAACGTCAAAGAAGGCGGCTCGGCATTTGGAACGGATGTCGATATGTTTTCGCGGGTCATCGAGCTGGTACGCGGAAAAACGAAAAAGCCCATCATCCCCAAGCTGGCCCCGAATGTTGCCGACATCGGCCCGTTTGCCAAGGCCGCGGAAGAATGCGGGGCCGATGCCATCTCCATCATGAATTCCTACCCTGCCATGGCCATCGACATCGAAACCCTGGAGCCCGAGCTGGCGAACCGTACCGGCGGCCTGAGCGGTCCGGCCATCAAGCCGATTGCGATCAAACTGGTTTGGGATGCGGCAAAAGCCACGACGATTCCGATTATCGGCATGGGCGGTATATTCGAGCCGGAGGATGCCATTGAATTCATGATTGCAGGTGCTGCCGCGATTGCGGTCGGGACAGCCAACTTCGTGGATCCCTCCACCGTCGATCGCGTGATCAGCGGTATCGAAGCCTACCTCGTGAACAAGGGCCACCAGGCGGTGCAGGATATCGTGGGAACCGTGAAAGCATGACCAGACTGCGCTTAAGTGGAACCCTTTTCCTGGGCGCGGCCTTCGCAGCGCTGGTCGTTTATTACGCCTTCTACCAGCCTTTTACACCCGGTGCTGTGCACCGCGCCATTCCAGCGGAATCTTCTTTTTCATTTTATGCCGAATCGCTGAATGATCTTTTGCAGAGCCCGGTATGCGCGCAGATTGACAAAACACTCGGTGCGGGCAATACCCTGCGGAATCTCTCGGAAAACAACCGGTGGTTCGCGCTGGCCGCACCCTCTGAGATCGTCGTGGCGGACATTCCGTTCCAATATACCGGAAGGCGCAGAAGCTGGGCGGCCGTTTCGTGGGTTGGATGGCGCAGTCCATGGCTGCGGTGGAAGCTGGACCATGTGAGCGACAAAAAACTGAGACCGCTGAAAAGCCCGCTGGTCTGGCCCGTCTGGCGCTATGAAAGCCCGGATATTGCCCGCGGCATGAGTCTGACGTTTGCGCTCACAGACAACCTCTTCATGGCTTGCCTTTCGGAGCGCCCCGAGGATATTGTTTTTTTGCTGGAAGCATACGACCGGCGTACGCCGGGAAAGACCCCTTAAACCAGGATCCCCACTACTATGAAGAAAAATCTGATCGTACTCCTCGCAGCCACCGTTCTTCTTGCTGGATGCAGCAGCATGAAGCGGGATGGAAATACGGATAGGCCGCTTGACGAGAAAGAAATGGCCAAAGCACTGGCGACCGCCAAACCGCCGCAGCAATTTGGGTTTTCAGTGTACCCCACCAGTAAAAACAGCATTGCCATGCAGGGAACCGTCCGTCTGCATCCCCGGCACACGGCCTCTGTCAGATTCGCATCAAACGGCGCACCGGTCGTCAATATCCGAGGCAGGGCAGCGCGAATGAAGGCAAACGCTCTCGTTGATACGGCATCTGCAAATTCCTGGTTTGAGTTTTCAACCGCCCAGAAGTTCAAGTCCACCTTTCTCGGCTACGAGAACCGGATGATCGAGTATCAGGGAACTGCAAACATCGGCGGCGTCAAAGCCTATGCTTCGGTTATTCCGCAAATACGAATCAAGCAGCTCTTCATGGAAAACGCCCCGGTCTATGTCCGCATGGCGCGCAACTCGCTGGGCCCGCTGAGCCGCGGCATCAGGGATGGCCGCATCGACAGTCTGATCGGTTATGATATGCTTCAGACTTTCGAATATATCCAGATCGACCTGGAAGGCGGTCGGATCTTCTTTTCGGCCTCCCTCCCCTACACGCCGAATGAAGACCTGCTCATTGGCACAGCTCAAATTCTAAGCACGCCCGGCGTAGGATTAACGGTTGAGGGTGCCGTCAACGGAACCAAATCTCCGGTCATCCTCGATTTTGCAGGGAGCTATGCCTTTGCCACGAGCGATGAAACCCTTCAGGCCGCGCCCACCGTTGAGCTGGGAGAAGTGGTTTTTGTGAAGCCTTCGACCATCCGGGCCACCACGCTGGATGGTTTGCCGCGCGCAGGCATTGCGATGCTGAATAAATATATCGTCACCATCTGCCCCCGCATGGGCGTTGTCTATTTTGAGCGGCCGTCACTGTAGCGTTTTGAGCGGATCAGATGCCTCACCGCCAGAATGGGATAGTGCCACAGCATGCGCGGCCCGGCATAGCGCATCACCACCCTGATCTGCTCGCGCATCGCCGCTTTGTAGCAATGCACCGTGCACTTATTGCAAACCGGCTTGTCGTAGCCGAACGGACATTTTTCAATGCGCTTTCCGGCATAGGCAAGCAGCTCCGCACAATCCGGACAGAGTGCTCCTGCAGCACCGTGGTGGGCGCGGCAGTAGATGCGGATCATGGCAGCGACGGTTCGTAGCTCGAGGTTCATACAGAATGGTTTATTTCAAAACCGGATCTATGCCAAGGTTGAACTGCCGTCCCGGCTGACTCCGGTACTCCTCAGACGCGGCGAGCCATCCATTTGTGCATAAGATGGATCAGATAGCCAATGATCCAGATCAAGGAGGTTGCCAGGTGAACGACCACCCAGACCGTTCGCCAACCGGGTTCGATAGCGGTCTGGATGGCGTATCCGGAAAAGATCATCGGCAGCGCCGCCACCAGCATGCCTACGCCGCTGTTGCGCCTCTTTTGAGTATTCCGCTCCAGATGCGGCTGCATGTGGTGCCCCCAAAGATAACCGAGTACCATGATCAACAAGGGTGCCGTCCAAACATGTGCGTGCTGTACATGCGGCTGCCATGGATGCCCTACGATGGCATAGGGATCCTCCGGCTTACACAGGTAGGCCATCCACGCATAAACCAGTCCGGTGACCGATACCAGCCCGTTGGACAGATGCAAAAGCCATGCATCGATGCGATTCACTGCTGCTCCCGCTGTTCAAGCACCTGATGGACAGCCATGACACGGCGGGCACACTGCGTCACAGCGCGGGCCGTGAGCGTTGCCCCGGTAATCCCGTCGATGTTTTTCTTCATGCGAATATCATCATCAACGGTTTTTCCCCGGAACTGCTCCAGCCAGCCGTCACGCGCCATGTATTCTGCCGGCTCGCGGAAAGCCAAAACCCGAATACCCACCAGCGCGCCCTCCGCATCGAGGGCCACCATGAGCGTCTGCGGCAGGGTCCGCACACGATGCTTGTCGAGATAGGCATAGCCCGCAATACCGGCTTCGTTTTGCACGGCATACCGGGTCACCAGGGCTGTTACCGTTTTCTGCCCGGTGGACTCGACGCAGGCGGCCTGCTCGTCTTCGCTGAGCAGATAGGTTTCCCGCTCGTAGGATGTGCCGGCGAGCAGCTGCCGGACGGCCTCGTCCGCGCCGGGCAGATTCCCGGCATGCAGCGAGGCCGTCGTCGCGATCAGTGCGGCAAGAACAACCTTAAAAGATGTAGCCGAGAGCCAGATTGGTCTGATCGAGGTTTTCATCGTTTCCATTCTTGATGAACTGATGTTCCAACTTAAACACGACTTCGTCGATCGGCTTGAAATTCAGGCCTACCGTCACGATGTCCAGATCATTGGCAGGATCTGCGACAGTTCCCGCTGCGGCTTCTTCCTGCGTATTGAGCTGCTCAAGCCGTACGAACGGAGTCAGCTGCTTTTCACCCTGATCCAGGGACGACAGCACATCATAACCCAGCTCCGTATACCAGCCGAACATCTGCTCTCCCGCTTCTTCGCCGGTGAGGGCATTGAGTTCTTCGGCATCATCCAGGTTCGAACCCACCACGAGAGCGTTGAACGTGAAGCCGGCTTTGCGGGCCATGACATGGGCTTCCGCCAGCACCAGACGCGCGTCCACACCAAGATCCTGCCCCTGCTCGCCGGCATACACGGATCCGCCGACCGTTACAGAAGGTGCGACTTCAACATCGGTGCGGGCCACTATTGAAAAGTCCTCGGCCTTGGCTTTGGAGCCTTTCTGGCGGCCGCCGCGGATCCCATCCGCCGCAAATCCCGCGCCGTCCAGGCTGTTCACTATATACAGCTTGTAGCTCACGGAACCGACGTCACCGAATATCCCGCCGCCATTTTCACGCCACGTTGTGGGGATGATGCGGTTTTCCACTGTCGAGCGCTTGGCGCCCAGAAATACCGTGGGCTCATGCAGCTCGTTCACGATGCCTACGGGAATCAGGACCAGGCCGCCCCGGAAGTTGAGGGCCTCATTGTGGAGATAATCCAGATAGGCAAATTCCACGAATGCTTCCTCAGCATGTTCGAGCTCAATTTCGGTGTTAAGCACCCACTTGTCGGTGAACTTGTAGCCGAAGTAGAGAATGGCACGAAGCATATCGAATGTATCGGTCGCGTCGGTATCGCTGCCGTTGTAGTTCTGGTAGAGTACTTCGCCGTAACCGCCGATCGAAAGGCCCTGATCCTTGTTATAGACCTTGGAAGCCGCCGGCCCCATACCGTGGATGGATTCGCCCAGTTCAGGGATCACATCTCCGAACAGATCCCGCTCCATTTCACTGGTCAACACCTTGACCTGCTGTTCCAGGGCGGCAATACGCTCACTGTCACTTGATTCCGCCGCTCCAAATGCGGCTGCTGCACCCATTATACAAGCCATGAATATAGCTGACTTATTTTTCATCTGTATCTCCTTTATCACTTCCGGCGGCAACGCATTGAAACGGGTCGGGGGCGATAAACGGGGGTGTCTGATTGAAGGGCTGCCAACGCATGGCTGTTTCAGATCAGCACAGGCCATTTAAAACCATCTTATCCGTCCAATACCTGATCCACCCTCTGGATCCACGCACCGGTGATCATTTTAAACAACCTTCAGGTTCACCCTGACAGGACTTGAGAATGCGTCTTCCGCACTCGATGAAGTTTGGGAACCTACAGGCTGACCCGTTAAAGTCAAGCCGTATGTATGAGGATTCCGATGGGTTTACATATGTTTCAGGAACAGGTTCAACCACCGGTCGATACCCCTATGCGAGCACCCTGAATTTACTGGCATATCCACCTCTATTCGCAATAAATGCAGAAATAATCATTTTTCGGGTAACGCTCCGGCTTCACCCTACGTATAGATTAATGAACCCAACAATAACCCATTTGAAGCAAACGCGGCTCAAGTGAACCCAAACCTGTTGCATGCTTCTGATACTTACTCCGAACCCCGCCTAACCAGCGGGGTTTTCTTTTGCCCGGGAAGTCTCTCGGTGCTACGCTCTGTCCCAGCTTTTTACGGATAAAAAGACGCCATGGAAGAGTCCGACAACCAGGATCCAAAGAATACGCCCAAACCGGGAAAGACCGAACGCGAAATCGGCAATCCCAACCTGTTTGCGGACGACATTGTCTTTTCCGACACCGAGCGCATCCTTTTTGAAGAGGATCTCCAGGACAAACCCGCCAAGCACGACAAACTGATGGATGGCAATCCCGCCGAACGCTACACCCCTCACAAAAAGCTGAACGAAGGCGGAATGAAAGCCATCTGGGAGGTGGACGACCATCGTACCGCCCGCAAGGTGGCCATGGCGCTGATACAGGATGCTAAAATCGCCTCCGATGCGGATATCGATTCCTTTCTGTATGAAGCCCGCCTGACGGCCAACCTGCAGCATCCCAACATTATTCCCATCTACGACATTGCCGTGGATGAAAACGGAAACCCCTATTTCACCATGAAGGCGCTTAAGGGTGAAACGCTTGGGGAAATCATCAGGAAACTGCGTTCCGGAGATGAGGAATACCGGAAACGCTACAGCCGAACACGTCTGCTGGGTATCTTTCTCAAGGTGTGCAACGCCATCGACTATGCCCACACGAAGGGTGTGATCCATCTCGACCTTAAGCCATCCAATGTGATCGTGGGCGACTTCGGCGATGTACATGTGCTGGATTGGGGGCTCTCAACGCTGATCACCCATCTCAACGAGTATGACGGCGAACCGGTTTCCTGGCACAGCATGGACGATGTTGCCCTGGAAAACGGACAGACGCTGACCCGCTACCTGGAAAGCTCGGCCAAACGCCGCCACATTGTCGGAGGAACACCCGGCTACATGTCGCCGGAGCAGGCCCAGGGGGCACCGTCAAACATTGACTTCCAGACCGACATCTACACGCTTGGATGCATGCTCTACGAAATCCTGACCTACCAGTGCCCCATCGTCGGCGACACCGTGAAGGACGTTCTGCAGAAAACCGTGCGGGGTGATTTCCCTGCACCGGCCAAACGTGCCCCGAAGCTGCGTATCCCGCCCGCCCTCGCCGCCATTTCCATGCAATGCATGAAGACCAGCCCGGAAGACCGGTATGCCAATGTGGCGGCCCTGATCCGGGACATTCATCAGTACCAGGACGGGTTCGCCACGATGGCTGAAAACCCCACTTTCGTGACCCATTTTGCACTGCTGGTTCGCCGGCATAAATTTGCCTTCACCCTCATCGCCGCTTCTGTGGCCGTCATCGCGATCATCACCGCAAAGAGCTTCCGTTCCGTAAAAGCGAGTGAACAGGTGGCCCTTGACGCCCTGGCGGCCCTTCAGGAGAAGAACGACTATATCGCCCAGACCGCAAAACAGGTAGCGCCCGACTACCTCAAGCTTGCACAGCGCGAGGAACGAAGCTATGCCTTTGATGCTGCGGAGCGGGACCTGGAACGCAGCCTGGCCTTCGATCCGCGAAACCCGACGGCATGGCAGATGAAACTCCGTATTCTGCTGGCCCAGCAACGCTTTGCCGAGGCGCGGGAAATCCTCGCCGGAGAAACCGGCCCGGAAGACAGCGATGCACTCCGCAAACTGGCGCGAACCGGGGACTATGCATCCCCCGTGGCCGATGCTGACCTGGCCCGGATGGCCGCCGATTTCCATCGAAACGGACTGGCCGACAGCCTTCCGCGCCTGTTCTATCACAGGAACCAGATCCCGTTTAATCCGGACACCCATTTTCAGACCATTGCCGAGATACTCAAGCTGCTGAACCCGGCCGTGGACCAATTGAACTTTAACTGGGAATCCGTTGGTCCGGACGGTTGGGCCATTGATATCAGCAATAATCCGGGCCTTGACGACCTCACCCCGCTCTGTGGTCTGAACATCGTCGATCTCAACGCCGGCAACATCGGCACGCCGGAATTCGCGCTCCTGACCGGCGGACAGCTGCGCACGCTCAATCTGTCCGGAGCCCGGGTGAACCACCTGCCGGTGCTGGATCAGTTTACCGGAATAGTGGAGCTGGATATCAGCGGGACACGCATTCGAAATATATCAGACATTGCCCGGTATGCCCGGCTCACCTCGCTGAATATAAGCAACATTGATGACCTGACGATCTCCCCGCAGCTCATTTGGTGCCGCAACCTGCAATGGCTCACGGTTGCGGAAGCTCACCGCAACGATCCCACCATCCAATCCCTGGCGCGGCGCGGCACCATTATCATCTTCACCGACAACTGACATGGATGCTGAAAACTACAATCCAACGCGGGTCACCCTGCTGGCCAAGCTGAAGAAGAGCGAAAATGATGCTGCATGGCTTGAATTTGAAAGCATTTATCGCGGATTTATCCTCAGCCTGATCCTGCGCATGGGCATCAATGCCGAGGATGCGGAGGACATCAGCCAGGCCGTGCTGACCAAGGTGTGGCAGAAAATCGAGGATTTTGAATACAATCAGAACAAGGGCAAGTTTCACAACTGGCTGGCCGCCATGACCCGCAATACCGTGAAGGATTTCTTCCGTACCAAGAAAAACTTTATCACCGGGCGCGATTCGGTCGAATATCAGGAACAATACATGAATATCGAGGAGCAGGTACTTCCCGATATCGAGAGCCTGGCCCGGGAAGAATGGGTGCTTCACATCACCAATCTGGCCTGGGATAACATCAAGGACGATATTTACGAAACCAAACGCGAGGTATTCAAGCTCGTCTCCCAGGAGGTTCCGACCAGGGAAATTGCGGAAAAGCTCGGCATTTCAGAAGCCAGCGTACGCGTCTACAAGGCCGAAGTTTTTGAAAAAATGCGCGCGGAAATCACCCGCCTGAATCAGGAATTGGGCTGAAAACCTCAATAAATCGGTCCTTTTTAAAAAAATCACAAAAAAAGTCCCTTTCCGGGTAACGGTCTGCCTCCGCCCCTCGTATTACATAATGAACCCAACAATTTCATACGGGCAAACGCAACAACCCAAGTGAACCCAAACTCGTTGCAGCCCATTACTCCGGCCCCGCCCTCACCCAGCGGGGTTTTTCTTTGGGTTTATCTCATCCGCCACCACTCCGGAATTAGAGCATAAAAAGGCACCCCCTCTGACGTGCCCGGCTGTCGCGGGCTCAGTTTCCGACTTGGAGTTTATAGAACCCACTGAGATTGTTGGTGTTTACAGCATCAATAAAATTGCTTTGAGGATAGGTCAGGCCGGTGGCGATAGGGACAAACGGTGTGCTGAGCGATTCTGTCCAATATACTGTGTACATGCGCCCCGAGACCGATGGCCATGACAGATTGCCGCTATCGGATATCTCTACATGGAAGACTGAATTGGAATCGGTGGGATCGGTGCCGCTGATCATTTCTTCATAGTCGCTCATGCCATCACCGTCCTGGTCGGCATAGGGACTGAAATCAACATGGCCGGGTGTCGGGGCCACCGTGACCCAGTTGCCTGCATCCAACCCTGAGTGACTGTACACAAGCCGCATTAGGGAATGCCCGTTGCCTGCCGCAACGGCCCATGGAGACTGATTGCCATAGATGGTTTCGTCTTCAACAATCCATGAAAATCCTTCGCCGGTCAGATCGGGCTGTTGCGGCCGCTCGAGGGCGATTCGTTCGCTGCGGTTGCCAAGCCGGCCGCTCCATGGGCCGAACATGGCAACCGGGTTGGTCAGGCCGTAAGCCGTAGCGAATGTATTGCTGGCGACCGGATCAGCCGGATCAAAGCCCACGACGAGAACAGTCCCTTCAGCCAGAATCATGGTGTTATCGGGGAACGTGTACTCCACACCGCCATCAATGCGCCAGGCTTCCCCGTTGCTCATCAGCGTGACATTTGTGGCCATGGGATTATAGACTTCGATATATTCATCGCGGACGTTGTCATTGGTACCCAGCGGTGCTGGATCGAACATGAACTCTGCGATGCGCAATCCACCCTTTGCCGGGGCATTGGCCGCGTCCGGTGTACGCTCCGTGGCATACCAGAAGTTTCCGATCCGGCTGAGCGAACGTCCGTTTTCCTGCCCTTTAAATCCGATCGCGTCAACCACTCGGTCATCGAAGGTGCCGGGCAGGTAGGAAAGCAGCACCTGTTCACCGGCCTTATCCAGGCCGAATCCCGCAGAGATCGGGCTGTGAAAATCATCGACTTCATGAAAGACGAGATACCCACCGGCAGGAATATCAACGGCAGGACAGGCCCATTTATCGGGGTCGGAGGGATCGTCGCTCAGATACCAACCGGAAAGACTAATCGACGACGCGGTCGGATTATGCAGCTCGATCCAGTCGTCGGAATCATATTCCGGATATTCCGGATCACTGTAGTCGGTATGCGCGGTGATCTCATTAAGCTGCAAGGATGCCACCGGCTCCGGATCAGCGTTACCGGGCGAGCCGCCGAGATAAGTGCTGGCCCTCCAGTTGCCGGGATAATCAAGTGCACCCGTTGCCTGGCCGCTTGTCGTCAGGGGCACCAACGAATGGCCGGCACCGTCAGCTGGCAGCGGCCAGTGACGGGAAGCGTTATATTCAAAGTCCGCGATTTCACCTCCCCCGGGAGCGGTCTTGAGGGTAAGCTTCTCGCCGCTGTCGGAGAGGTTGCCGCCGTATGCCCCCAGGAGCGCTACATTGGTGGAGAGTCCGTAATGAACACGGAATGCCGCCTCGTTTGTCGTATTGATCAGCAGGAGGTAACCGTTTGGATCAATGGCGGATCCATCGGGGAAGTTGAAGTCGATTCCGGAGGTGAAGGCCGCACCGCCAAGGTCAAGTGCCAGGTTGGTGGATGTGTTGTGCAGCTCGATAAATTCGTAGTCACTGCCGGCCGGAGGATTGACCATCAGCTCGCTAATGCGGAGGTGGCTTGACAGGTCAGCGGAGGCCGTGGATTCCGCTGCAATAAACTCCACGGGATCGGACCAGTGGCTCCAGCGGCCGGAGCTGTCCTTCATGCGAACGCGCACGCGGTAGGCGTGGCCGACCTTGAGTGCATCCACCGGAATCGTGATGCTGCTGCTGAAGTTCGAGATTACGCCGCTTTCCCATTCGGCGTTGATTTCATACGGCGGCTCCTTATCCGGGTCAAAGGATGGGGCTGAAGGATCAAGCACCTCGCCGGCACGCCATTCCATCGCGCCAAAGGTGCCGGATCCCTGCGGGTCGCTGAACACCGAGCATTGGAATGACAAGTCGTTCAACGGATAACCTGCTGCTCCGGTATAGCTGGTGGATGGAGTGTTTGGAATATCGGAGTCAGCCGCCAGAGTGTCGAGAATGAAGCTTCGTTCAACGACGTAGTCTTTCATGAGTTGTACACAGCCCTCGAAATCCTTGCTGACCGTCGGCTCTATGGGCCAACGGTAAAACTGCCCGGTTCTGGCATTGTCTACGTAAGTACTGTAAGTCGAGCTGTCCATCTTAGGGTTATAGTCCCACATGGCCCGGTCGGCGTCCAGGAACGACGGGCTGACGCCCAGGTCACGCAGCAGGCTCGCCTTTTCGTCTATCAACTGCCCCGTTTGATCGACATTGAAAAGCAGGTCGCGTAGTTCGCGGATGCGGTTGCGGAAAGCCGTTCGGAATGCGAGACGGGAAGAGCCGGGCAAAGTAAGGTTGTTCCCACTTGCCCCGGCATCGAGAATGCGGCTGGCCAGCTCATTATTGCCGCCCCATGAGGGGTTATACATATTGTTAGCCCAGGTCAGGTCGAGATCCCAGGGAATGACCTGCCACAAACCGGATTCGTGGTTGCTGTAGTAGAAATAGTTTTTTCCGGCGTTGATGTCGTAATGGTGGATAGCCTGAACGATAGCCTGGTAGGAATAGTAGCTGTCCAGATCCCAGCTGGCCTCCCACCAGGCATCACTGGCACCGGAAGCGTTATCCCGGATAGAGTAAAGATCCGACTTATCGGTTGGCCCCCATGGACTGAGATTATTGAGCTCACCGCTGAAGTTTCCGCCCTCCATCTTGTAAAAATTTCCATCCGGCAGATCGTGTTCATCGAGGAAGCGCCCATTCGGCTGTTCAAGGGCGAGGTAGAGCCCCCAGAAGTCGCCTTCATATTGATCGAATGTCGTTTCCTGGCCGTTATCAATAATCCGAAGCTGCATGAATGTGGTATTGAAGGAAGGGACTCCAGCCAGGTTGAATAACGTGCTGCCGACCGACTCAAACATGCCCTGCTCACCGCGGTGCTGCCCAGAGATATTCTGCTGGATACAGGCACCGAGGTTAAGTTTGGTCATCTTGGTGCCGTATTTTTTGCCATAATCGTCTTTCAGTTGAAAATCATGTCCCCGGTTGAAGTCAAATTTCCACATATTCTTTACCATATCGTAGCGGTGGGTCCCCCCGCGCATACGGTAACGGATATGGTCATAGACCTTCCCGTCATACACCAGCGTACCCTCCCATTTGTAGAGATCACCTGTGTAGCGATCGAACCAGGTGGCCGTTTCTACGTCGCTGTTCTTCGAAATTAAATGCACGGCAGGAAGGCGCCGCATGACATTTGTGTCGAAGTAGAGTGCCGGGGTTGCTCCCGGCTGCACCGCCGCCTGCCATGCCGGAATTCCGTCATAACAGAAATAGGCAAAATTGGGTTGCGGATCATCGGCATAGGGAACCTGCAGGCTTTCGCCCACACCGTCCGACGCGGAGATGCGGTAGCGGACCAGGCGACGGTGCTGCTGAACCATCCCCGGGAGCGTTGCCGTATAGATGCTGTCCCCCGCCAACGCATCACCGCCGGTTCCATCATCGCTCATGGTGATCGTGGTCCAGGTGCTCGTATAGGCAGCATCGGACAGGGCAATGTATGCTCCCGGTGTGACCACCTGATACTGAAGCGAAACGGCACCGACGCCCTCCGGATCGGTTATCTTGGCGGTCAAAACGACAGGTTCTCCACTCTTAGGCTGATTCGGCGAGTGATCCACCTGCCGTATCCGGGGCGGCGCGCTGGTGGCATATACAGAATTTATTCCTCCGGGAGTCGGACCGTGGCTGAGCGGTCCGATACTTGCGGCAAGGCTGGCATCGAACCAGAAATCATTGCTACCAGCGAGCGATACATTGTGTGCCTGTACGGCAACCGTATTGGTTCCCTGAACAAGGAATGTGGAAGGACTCAAAATAGAAAACAACGAATAGCTTAGGTTTTCAATCGCACTGTTTGCCGTTCCGGTAATCGGCAGTTCGCTTGCCGAGATGTTGACATTCAGCAGGTTGGTTCCGTTGATCCATAGTTTGAAGCCATCATCATAGGAGGCCGAAAGCTGCAGCTCCGTCACGCTTAGCGGATCGTCGACTTCAAAGGACTTGCGCAGGAAGATACCGGAATAATTGCCCCGCATGTCTGTTAAAGTCGTTTGTACATGCCCCGGCTCGCCGTATCCGACCGGAGCCTGTCCCGCGAGCCAGCCTGAATCATCAAATCCGACTTCACGCCACAGGGTTGCAGGAATCGACGCCTCGCTTGTACCCTTTAAATAGTTCCAGTCCGAATTCTGCGGGATCAGGATCTCCGGAGAGGAGATGGCTTCTCCACGGAACGAGGCTCGCCAGTTGCCGCCAAGATCATTGTCGAAGGAGGGATGGATCAGTTCGATGGAATATCCCGGGGTATCACCCACCGTCGGCCACGGAAATCCAAGCTGGTAGTCGACGCGGTCTCTTCGGGTATTCAAGGCGTCATACAGCTCAATCTCCTCACCGTCATTGGAAAGCTTGCCTTCCCATGGCCCCAATGCGGTGATCCCGTAGAGCGAATTGAGCACGGATGGACTTTGCGCGATCACGACATAGCCGTTTGCCGAAATTGTTGCGCCCGGCGGAAATGTATACTCGACGGCATCGCGCAGGCTCCATCCCGAGAGATCAAGGGGAACAGCACTGGTGTTGTACAGTTCAATGAACTCCGCGAAGCTCGTCTTGTCAGCGGGATCATAATGAATTTCGTTAATGACCACCTGGGCATGTGCACTCAGGAGCGTTGCGATGCCCGTGCCGAAGATTAATCGGATCTTTTGTATGCAAGAGGTCATGGGGTAACTGCGACTTCCGTTAGTTACCTGACAATGTAGCAGAGCCTGCTCCCGATAAAAGGATAATAAAGTCATGGGAGCAGTGGCACATCCCACGACAATGCCGCAAATCCGAGATCCGACCCTGCAGTGTTGTCCTGAAAAGAGAAGGGCCCCGGCTTTCGCCGGGGCCCTTCGGGAGATACCGGACCCCTGGTTATAGGAGGGAGGACCTGTTCCAATAAGTCCGGATTTGTTAGGGAGAGGGGTTGCTCTAGTTTCTGACCTCCACTTTGTAGAAGCAGCTTCCTTCATTGCCGGGATCCACAATCACCATTGGATTACCGTCCCCCGGTTCATCGGCCACCAGTACTTCCCAGGCGGAACCGATCTCTGTACAGCAGTAGACCGTATAGGTGCGGCCGACGACCGAATCGAAGATCACTTCGCACCCGCCGCCAGCCAGCGGCCGGATATCGGACACGTAGAAATAGGAGGTTGGGTCCGTGGCAATCGTACCGGCAACCATTTCATCGCCATCCGGGCTGTTGTCTCCGTCGGTATCCGAGTTGGTCGGATCAGTACCGGCATTATACTCATCAAGATTGGACATGCCGTCGGAATCGGAGTCGGCGCCGGCAGAGGACAAACCGTACCGGGCCATGAAGTCGAGCAATGCCGTAGCCATGGTCGTCGGATCGGTTCCGTTGGTGATTTCATCCACATCCCGTGTGCCGTCACCGTCGGTATCCGAAAGGGGATTCACATATTCATACGCCCCCACGTCAACCGTGTAGTAGGTGTTGCTGTTCGCATCGCCGTCAAGTGGGCGCTGGATGCCATCGCGGTCGTAAAGCGGAGCATTATAGTAGGTGCCCACGTCAATACACGGAGAATTG
The DNA here is from genome assembly GCA_050298955.1 of Pontiella sp. Classification (GTDB taxonomy): domain Bacteria; phylum Verrucomicrobiota; class Kiritimatiellia; order Kiritimatiellales; family Pontiellaceae; genus Pontiella. The sequence continues at coordinate 53,809 of JBNKVA010000004.1, read as the reverse complement.
GAGGTGATATGATAATCGCCGCCACCGGCAAACAAAGGCTCCTGGGCGAAGTTATAGCGGTCGCCGACAAAGCCGAAACCATCGCTGATATTGCAATACCATGGATCGAAGTGACTGGTTCCCTGATTGCAGTGCAACGCATTGTAGGAATCATTACCCGGCATGTAGAAGGCGGTATTCGAAGAAGACGTATCCAGCCAGGCCGCATTGCAGCTGTTACTCCAGATAATATCATTGCGGAGGACTTCCACCGCATTCCCGTAGGTCGTGAATCCGCCCCCGTACGTCATGGCCACATTATCGGCAATCGTGCAGTTGATCAGACTCGCGGAACAATCCTCGCCGGAGTATACTCCCCCGCCGAGACCGAAATAGGGTTTTCCTGAATTCCCGTTGGAGTATTCCGGATCGGATGCCATGGTGCGGTTGCTGACGATTACGCAATTCTGGATGAACGGATGGCTGTTTTGCATCAGCAGAATACCGCCGCCGTTCTCCTCGACATGCTGCTCATCGGTGGCGTCATCGTTATTTTCAGCCCAGAGCGCAATATTCGTGCTGGCCATATATCCCACTCCCTCGACGGTGAAATAATCCGGTGCGTTATTATCCGAAATGGTACACCGGTCGATAACAGGCGAGCTGTTGTCGCAACGCATACCCCCCTGGCATCCGGAGACCGTGGTGTTGATGATTTCCGCTGTGGCATCATTGACGAGCCAGATGCCCCGGCCTTCACCATGCCAGTTTTCCGCATTGCTGACGGCTGTATCGATGATCTTTATACCGAGACTGCCAGATGCATAAATCCCGCAGCCCTCATAGATGTCTTCGATCACGCAATTCTGTATCTTAGGCGTAGAATCCTTCGCATAGATTCCGTGCACCGAATCCTCTACAGAACCCGTGATAACCGCATCATTATCCCCAATGCGCCGTATTATTGTATCGGAGATTGTGGGATTCGAGTTGAACTCGCAATAGATTGCATCATCACGACAGTATTGAACAATGCAATTAACAATTGTGGGGCTGGACGCATCGCGACAGACAATACCGTTTTCTTCTCCGCAATCACCGTTGGAGCAATCGATGCCTTCCATGGAACTCTGGATCGTAAAGCCGGCCAGCACGGTATTCGTAGTTTGCCCGCCCTGGAATACAAAGACCGGTCCCAGACCATGGCTCTTCACCACCGTCAAGGATGGGTCGGCCTGGTTTTCAGCCAGAATACGGAGATCAAGCGCAACTGGGTCGATATCGCGATTCCCGACGCCATAGTACTCACCTTCCCTCACCAGAATCGTATAGTTGGTGGATGCAGCATTGACGGCTTCCTGAATGGCGTCAAATGGATGATCGATTGATCCGTCTTCCAGCGGATCGCTCAGCTGAGGATCCTGCGGCTGCCCGCCAAACTGCCACCAATCATTTGGTCCGTCGTCGTCAACGACCAACGGATCAGATGCATTCGTAGCCATCGTACCCCAGGCATATTCCCAATCATCGTTAAAGCCGTCGCTGTCGGTATCGATGCTGTCCGGATCGCTGCCGTTGAGATATTCCTCGTAGTTGGTAAGACCATCGCCGTCGTTATCGAGCAGACTGTCATTAACCAGCGGGTCTAAACCGTTATCGACCTCCCATCCGTCCGGCATTCCGTCATCGTCGCTGTCCGGATTGTTCGGATCGGTATTGTAGGAATTGATTTCCTCGGCATCGTCGAGGCCGTCGTCATCGGTATCGGCTTTGAGGGGATCGGTGTTGTAGCCATATTCCTGCTGGTTGTTCAGCGTATCACCGTCCGGATCCTCGGACGCATCGTTGAACAGGGGATCCAGCCCCATATCGATTTCCCATCCGTCCGGAATGCCGTCGCCATCGGTATCGGGATTGGACGGGTCCGTATCGGCCTGGCTCTCTTCCTGGTTGGTTGCACCGTCTCCATCAGGATCATCGGCCGCGTCATCAACGAGCGGATCGAGACCGTGATCAATTTCCCACTTGTCGTCCATTCCGTCGCCATCGGTATCGGCCGAAAGCGGATCGGTTCCATGCGTGAAAATTTCATCCGGATCCGACAGGCCGTCACCATCGGTATCGGCGGTGCGCGGATCAGTCAGATACATCTGTACTTCCTGCGTACCGTCAATCAGCCCGTCTCCATCCTGATCAGCATTCGTAGGATCGAGTTGCGCCAGGTATTCGCCCCAGTTGATAATGCCGTCAGCATCAAAATCATCGGTGTACGATTGCGAAAGATCACCGAAGTGGAGAATCTCCCAACTATCGTACATCCCGTCTTCATCCGAGTCGACCGAGCTCCTGAACACATGCAGCCCGCCGCTCCTGCCGGCCACATAGGCGTAGCCGTTTGCAATCGTGACCCCATATGCCTGCACATTGGCGTAAGAGGCATGCGAGGTAATACCTGCCAGATTGTTTCCATTGAGGATGCGCAGACCGTTGAGACCGTCGGCCACATAGATCAACCCGTCATGGTAAACCGCATCTTCGGCCGAGCCGGGTGTTTCTGCGTCACCGAGTTTGGTCTTGGAGAGGTTGTAGGCCAGTACGCCGTAGTTCTGAAGCGATACATACAGCACGCCCCCTTCTTCATATACCGCCGTGCAGTTGCGATGGCCCTCATTGTCTGCGATTGACTTCACGGAATAGGTTCCCGGATTCGCAGACGCTGCAATCTGTCCGAGTCCACCATCCAGCGCCAGGTAGACGTAGCCACCGACCCGCACCACATCGTTGATCGCGAAGTCCGGATCGCCGTTGCCATCGAACGCTGCCGTTTCGAACGGACTTCCCGGATCGGAGATATCGACCACGCTCAGGCCGTTGGAAATGGAGGCCATGTAGGCGAACCCATCCGCCACGTCGATTTTCTTTGCGGGAATCGCAAGCGATGATGCCAGTATCGGATCGGCGGGATCGGAAACGTTGATGATGAACAGACCGTTCTGAGCATCAGCTACGTAGGCGTAGTCGCCTTCCACCGTGATGCCCTGCGCTGAACCGGACGTCGCATAAGCGCCTACCAGCTCGGGATCTTCCGGCTGGCTCAGGCTCAATACCTTGAGTCCATATGCGCCGTCTGCAACATAGGCATACCCATTGGAGATCACCACATCATAGGTATCCTGACACTCGCTGTTGAAGCCCAGGTACTGCAGCTTCGGCAACGTGCCCTTCACATCGCGCGGATTGAATCCGTAGCGCACTTCCCACCCATCAATCAGACTGTCGTCGTCGGAATCCGGATCATTGGGAATACAGGCATTCTGGAATTCCTCCAGATTTGTCAGGAAATCGCCGTCGGGATCGAGTGCCGCATCAAGCGGATCGTTGGGATCCAGTTCATTGTACAGCTCTTCCCATGAATCGGGAATGCCGTCCTTATCGGCATCATTTGCGCTGGCAAACATGGCAAAAACATTCAGACGCCCGCCCGTAACCACTTTGCCATCCAACGCAGCCACTTCATCGACGCTTTCCATAACAATCTGCTTAGCTTCGGCCGGCGGAATCGTTGCATCAGTGCTGGCCAGCAGCGCCATTGCACCCGCCACATGCGGACACGCCATGGAGGTGCCCTGCAGACTCTCGGTTCCTCCATCGAGATAGGTGCTGATAATGTTCACGCCCGGCGCCGCCAGGTCAACGGAAGCGGCGCCATAGTTTGAGAATGAAGCCAGGTTGTCGTTTTCATCAGAGGCGGCCACGGCGACCACATTCGGAAGCTCGTAGCCGGCGGGATATTGGGGCAGCACATCGTTGTTCGAATTTTCGTTTCCGGCGGCCGCGACAAATATGCAACCCTGGTCGTTTGCATACTTAACTGCATCATGCATGGTTTGGCTGAACCCCGGCCCGCCGTAGGAATTGGACAGTACCTTGGCGCCGTTACGTGCGGCGTATCGAATGCCGTCCACAATATCTGAATCCATCAAACCCTGCCCGGTTCCAACGCGCAACGGCATAATCGAAGCCGTCCAGCATACACCGACCACCTGATTGCCATTGTTTCCGACGGCACCAATGGTTCCCGCGCAGTGTGTTCCATGGCCATCACCATCTTCGGGATCATCGTCTTCGGTTACAAAATCCCATCCGTTTACATCGTCAATATAGCCGTTACCGTCGTTATCCACACCATCCCCGGGAATTTCGATGGTATTGATCCAAAGGTTGGCCTGCAGGTCGGGGTGGTCCATGTCCATGCCGGTATCAATCACTGCGACCACCGTATCGCTGCTGCCCATGGAAATATCCCATGCATCCGGCATTGAAATCTTAGGCATACCCCACAGGTTTCCGTACATCGGATCGTTGGGCATAGCCGTCAAATGGCGCACATAGTCGGGTTCGGAATACGCCACGGTACGGGCTGCTGCTGAAAAATATTCCACGGCCTCTTTCACGGCGTCCAGGCTGGGCGCTTCGAGTCGGACAATGCAGGTTTTTCCGTCCGACAGAATGCGTTCAACCGTTGCACGGTACTGGACGGCAAGCTCTTTCAGCTCGTCCATCGAACCGCCTTCACGCAATGAAACCAGCACGTGATCGGCCACCATTTCGGTCCGGCCCGCCGGAACGAATTTTCCCTGGGCAGGATCCTTGACCAGCGTTTCAGTCACGATGCGGTACGGATATTTACCGGGCTTCTTCACCAGCCTGTGGAGTTTCACATTGCCGTCCGGCATCAGGGACTGGCGTTCCTCCAGAACACGGGGTTCATCCACCGGTACCGCGACACCGGACACCGTTTCACCTGTGTTATCCTGTGATGCCGGCCTGACGGCCACAGCATCCGCCACGGAACTGTTCGGCTGGAGCATGCTGGCGTCGTTTGTTGAGCCGGCGAGGTATAGTACGGTGCCGGCAAGCATCACCGCTCCGAGAGTCGACCATCCAATAATCTTCTTTTTCACAACTGCTCCCATCTTGCCCCACGCCGCAGCAGCGGAATCGAGGCCACCAATTTAGATTATTCCACCAACGCGATCTCGGCGTCCGTAAGCTCCTGCAGCGCCTCTTCATCCATCTGAATGCCGCCGTTCTTCTCGATGCGCTTCTGCTCTTTCTTCTTCATCTTATCCAGAGCTTCATCGCGCTTGGTGCCTTCTTCGGCTTCAAAATACAGGCGGCCCTGATTGCGAATCACCTTGTAATTCCGATCCTGGATAACCTGTCGCCGTGCGAGTTCGGCATCGCCCGGCATCCCGGTTTCCTCATTAAGATCCTGCGTATTGGCCAATCCGACGGTTACAAAAATAACGGTCTCATCCTGTCCTCGCATCGTCTTATCCCAGGAGAACAATCTTCCAAGCAGCGGGATGCTTCCCAAAACCGGTACCTTGCGCGTTTCCGTGGCTTCGGTAACCTCCGTGAGGCCACCAATCGCAGCGGTCTGGCCGCTGGCCAGGTTGAAAATCGTCTCGATGCTTTTTTCATCAATGATGGGATAGGTGTTGTCGCCCGCCTGCTTATCGGCAAACTTGCGGGTGAGTGATGGATTGATCTGAACCGTAATATTACTCGAGGTGTTGATGGATGGGACCACATCAAGTTTTATACCGTACTCAAAGAACGGCTGATCCGGATCAAGGGTGAAGGTGATGGTATCCGGCGTGTCATTCAGCGCCTGCTGCCGTTCCTGTTTCAGATTGGGCTCCTTGCGAACGATGGAAATATTGGCCGGTTCTTCATTCGCCACAATAATCTTGGGATTGGAGACAATGTTGACGCCCTTGTTTTGCTCGAGTGCACTCAGCACCACCCGGAACTCGTCTGCACTCAGGACCGTGGTCAGCACATGGGAGCTGCCCTGGGTTGCCACATCCTGTATTGCCGGAGTTACACCCTCGAGCGTGAAGATGCCTGATCCGGGATCACGCTGTCCTTGGTTAGAATATCCGCTGGCATCTTCAAAGATATTGCCGGAGACATCCGTGTAATCCGTTTCCGTCCGTGTATCCGACCTACTGCGGCTGTAACTCTTTGTGGTGTCGCCGGAGGTGCCGACGCTGTAGGCCTGCAGCACAGACCAGTCGATGCCGAGATCCTTCTGCGCATCGTCGGTCAACTCCATAAACTTGGACTCGATGTAGACCTGCTGGCGGACGGTATCGATCGAATCAAGCACCGCACGCACTTCACCCAGACTGGATTCCGTACTCTTCACGACCAGCATGTTACGGGATGCAAATTCAGAAACCTTGGCGTTTTCGGGCAGCAGCTGGCGTATCAGCTCAGCTGCATTGGGGACGGTGGCATATTCGAGAATGAAGGTTTCAACGACTTGCGGCTCCGGAGCACCCGCCGGGCGGCGGCGCACACTGTAGACATTGGAGCCGGCAACACGCTGATAGAGTTCGTAGTCGTAGGTATCCAGAATGGATTGGAGGGCCGGCCGCCATTCAACATCCTTCAGATTAACCGAAATCTGAGCAGCCTCAGTCAGTTCAGGGACAATAATATTTGCGCCGGAAAGCTGCGCAAACAGTGAAATAGCCTCTTCCAGTCCCACTTTATTTAAACGGACCGAAATAAGATTTTCCGAACTGATCCCCACCACGTCTTCGGACGTGCTGTCCATCGTCAGGCTGTCGATGTCATCCTCGGCGGGTTCAGAACTCTCGTCCACTGCCACCTCGTCGATCATCTCATCAGCGTCATCAGCACGGACTTCCGCAACGTCCAAAGCGGCCTGCGTTCGGGCCATCGGACCCGAGGCAGGAACTTCATCCACCACCGGCGTTTCCTCGCTGCTGCTGACCGACTCCAACAGGGTCAGTAACTCCTGATCTTCAATTTTTTCCTGCTGGGCGTGCACTGCGACAACCGTCAGCAATACGACTGAGACGGTCACCCAAATCCGGACTGTTTTGCTCGTTTTCATTTTCTTCCTTCCATTTCCCTCTGAATTAAAATCTAGCGCACCATTACGCGACGAAGCTTCACGCCGCCGGCAGGCTCAATGGAATCGACGGCCCACGTGTAGACCGCCCCCTTCAACCGAATGGACACGGTGTCTCCAACACTTTTCAGCTCGCCATTGATGACTGCATAAACGTCATCATCTGTACTGCTGCTTACACCGTTTATTACGACTTGTTTCATTGCCTCTTTCCAACTGCCGACGGTACTTGTTCCACTTACACTTCTCTGCACCCGCTGCACCTGATCGGACTTGTAGCCCACCGGCCAGAACGGGTCGCGTTTAGTTACAACACCGCCATTCTTCGCATCATTTGTGCCATGATTGATATTAGCCTCTGTTGCCGCCAGTGATGTGCATGCGGCACAAGCAAACAGCGCCAGGATCCAGTACCTTAGAGATCGGTTCAGGTTTTTCATTATTGGCCTCCCATCAGGCTGTCCAGTAAGGAATTCAGTGATGCGTTTTCATCGGCATCGCTATGCGTATTGAGCAGCGCATCCAGCTTTTGCGCACTCTTTTCAGTTGTAACGTACTGTGTAGCCGTATCGGCATCTGGAGTGTCGCCCTGTTCCATCGAAGAAATCAGATCCTCCATCTCATCCACTTCGGTTTGAGGGGAAGACGCATCCAGGGAAACGGCCTCATCCCCGGAATCCAGGACCGGAGGCTCCTCTATTGCGGGAGGAACCGCGTCGGATGCATGGTCGGCATCCGCATCGGTACCGGCGACCGTTGAACCTGCATGGTGATCTTCCTGATCAGTCGCCAGGGTTTCCTGCACGGGGTCTTCGACCGGCGCCGGGATCGACTCAGGTTCCTGAACAAGTTCGGGCTCAGGCAGAACGTTCTCCTGCTCAAGCGCGGCAAGCACCTCGGCTAAATCTTCGGAAGCATCATCCGTTACGGTATCTTCCGTAGGCACAGTTTTCGACTCCGCTGCAGCTGCTGACGGTTGCTTTGCCTCTTCAGCTGACATTGTATCGCTGCCCGAAGGCTCAGCTGCAACAGATGAGGAAACAGGCACATCCGCTGCCGGCTGCATTTCCTGCGGGAGAATATCTTCGCTTTCCGGGACGGATGCGGGCTCGGACGGAACATCCTCCTGATCAAGCACCGTAAGCATCTCGGCCAGCTCATCGGAGGCATCATCCATTACTGCTTCTTCCGAAGGCGCAGTCTCCGGCTCCGCTGCAGCTACTGACGGTTCCATTGACTCTTCAGCTGACGTTGTATCGTGATCCGAAGGCTCGGCTGCGACGGGTACGGAAGCAGGCACATCTTCTGCCGGCTGCGTTTCCTGCGGGAGTACATCATCCTTTTCCGGGACAGATGCGGACTCGGGCGGAACACCCGTCTGCTCAAGCGCCGTAAGCACCTCGGCCAATTCATCGGAAGCATCATCCATTACCGCTTCTTCCGTGGGCGCAGTCTCCGGCTCTGCTGCAGCTACTGACGGTTCCGTGAACGCCTCAGCTGACATTGTATCGCGGTCCGAAGGCTCGGCTGTGACAGGTACGGAAGCAGGCACGTCCGCTACCGGCGGCATATCCTGAGGGAGAGCATCCTCTTTTTCAGGGACAGATGCGGGCTCCGTCTCAACATCGGCGTCAGGCGCCGGACGTTCATCGTTCAAACCAGCAGCTTCGCTGTCCGCTGCATCATCTTGCTGAACGTGAGGAACGATGCTTTCCGACTCATTTTCTATTTCGGTTTTAACAGTGGACTGAACTTCCTCCTGAGGTGCTTCAGACGACCGTTCTTGAACCTTCTGAACCTCTTCTTCTGCACTGTCCTGGACATCCATGTCCGGCAGTGCCGGAGTCGCACCTACGGCTGCTGTACCGGCTATTTCGGCTGACGCCGGCAATGCCTGTGATTCCGTCTTTGGTTCGGATGCTGCCTTGCGCTCTGCCTCATTCCTTTCCAGCTGCTCTGCACCTGCAGCAGAAGAACGGTCTTCCCCCTCCTGAGGCTCCACGCGCGGTGCCGGCGGATAGGGATGCTTCCCGGAAGCGGCTTTGGGCTCAACGGGCTTCCGATTCTTCGATGAAGGCTGAGATCCGGCGTCCTGTTCCTGGTTATCGACGACCTTTTGTCTGGCTTCGACTGAATCCCAGTTGGCCGATATTGCATCCAGGTTGAAAGGCCATTGCAGCCAAATCTGCACCTTGTGTGATTCCGGATCGTCCCCACCGGCAATCTCGACTCCGGTAAAGCGCACCAACGGATACCCCTCCTTCATACCGCGAAGAAACCACTTCACATTGTTGTAGCCGCCCCGTGCATTGATCCGAAGGGCGTAGGCTTCAAGCCGAAATGTGTCTTCACCTTGATTCGCCCGCTTCTTCTGCTTGCCGGCAATTTCCTCGATGGACTCAATCTCAAGTCCGATCTGCCGCGCCTGCGAATAGATGACTTCTGTCGCCCACGAATAATAGTTGCGTTCCGGCGGCGCATTTTTCAGCTGCTCTTTAAGTGTCTCCGTGGTCCGCTTGAAGTCCTCGCTGACTTCTGTTCGGTTGGCCAACGTCCGGTCGGCCGTCTCGATCTTATCAACAAGAACTGCCAATTCACCTCTGGCATCGGCAATCGATGACAGGCTGAAACGCACACCGAACACCAACAGCACGATCAGAATCACAGCAGCGAGCACGCCCAGCACGATATATTGTTTCTGCTCTTTGGACATGTCATTGAGGCTCATTGTTTGCCTCCTTCAGGGGTGCCGGTGATCCTGAACTCGCGCACATTATCCTCTCCGGCACTTCGGCGTTTGCGCATGTCGCTCAGATCCACGGTATCGAAGGCATCGTGAATGCTCGCTGTGGCGAGCAGATCCTTATGGAATTTCCATACATTCTCTTCCGCGCGTTCGCCGGTTGCGGTGCCCTCGACTTGAAACGTGAAATCCAGCTTCATGTCCGCCGCCTTTTCATAGACCTCCGGCACGATATTGCCGCGGAGGACAAACCGACCGAACTGGACATTAAGTGGAACGATATCCTGAACATCCTCCATGATATCGAGCATGGGGAGTTGTGAGTCGCGCCACCCTTTAAAAAGGGCCAGCACCTTGCGGTTTGCCATCAGGCTGCGGTTCTCTTCGTTGAACAGGGCAAGCTTGGGTTCCAGTTTGGCCCAGATTTCCCGGTTGGCCTTTAAATCCGACTGCACGCCGCTGTACTGCACCAGCTTGATGCCGCTTAATACAGCAATCAGCAGAATCGGGGTGATGACCACACTGATCGTGATAAAGCGGCGACTTACAGCCCCCTGGTAGCGCTGCTCGCTTTTTCTAAGAAGGTTTACGCGTGGATAGCTCATTGATCCTCCAATCCACCTATTGCGGCACCGATGGCCGCGGCAAAACGAGTGGACTGTTCTTCGATCTCCGCAGGAATGGAGTCGGGCTCGAACTGAATGTTTTCCAACGGACTCCAGTTGACCACGTCCATATGCAGCACGTTACCCAATTCTTTGGTCCAGTTGGGGATCAGACTCAGGCCGCCGGACACGTAGGTTCGGGCGACACGGCATTTCTGATGCCGCTCGATAAAGTCTCTCGAAATAGAAATCTGCTTGGAAAAGGGCTGCAGCGCACTATCGAGTGATGAGGAAATATTGATGGAGCGGTCGCTGAGAATCGAATGTGCGAGCTCATCGTCCACACCCAGATCCGCCGCCAGCTTTTTACGTAATTGCTGTCCGCCAAAATCCACTTTGCCGAGCAGCATGGGCTTTCCTTCGTTCAGGAAAGCAAAACTGCTGGTGCTCTCTCCGGTTTCAATCAGGCATACCACCTCCTCAGAACACTCCCGGCCTCTTGCATGCAGAAAAGCCGAGATGACGGACAGACCGGAAACTTCAAGCGACGTTGGTGCTGGAGGACCGACAGGGAACATGTTGAGCATGAACCCGATATCGTCCTGAGGAATGGCGGCGGCCAACAGGCTCGAGTCTTGACGGCCCTTCCCTCTGCTGATGAGCCGAGCGCACGGGCGGTAGTCTTCGGTTACATTGAGTAATTCGCGAATCCTGGTATCGGGCAGGGTGTCGCTGTCTTCCGGCAACGGCGTGTTGATCATCCGCATTACCGCCTCCGGACAGCTGTAGCACAGCGCGCTGTAATACGAGATCATGTTTCTCGGCAGCTCGAGGCGCGTCGATGCGGTATTGAAGTCGATGGCCGGCAGAAGATCCAGCCCTACAAGAGACACCCCGTCACCCGAATGTTTCAGGCGGACAATCTTAGTCGCTGTAGTCGCAAAATCGATCCCGACCAGATCGTTGTAGCTCCGTTGCGAACGCTTTTTAGAAAGTACTTTTTTGATCATGTTTCCCTTTGTTCCAGCACCCCTCTCAGGATGCTTGCTGGCGCTTTTAATCTCCCTCATTTTTCAGGTCGCGCCATCCTCTGAAGCAGTATCCATACCATGATGATCCGCCAATTTCCCTCTTGCCATAAACAGGTGCGGTATCAATGATGTAGAACATCAGTTTTGTGAAGGCATCCACTGGAGCAGGAGTAAAGAATGAGTGAATTGATAAATAACGAACCTCTTCCCGAGGAAGATATCGATATTGATTCCGGACCCCGGTCCTCCTGGATCATGCTCATCACCATGCTGCTGCTCATCGCGGGTTTTTTACTGTCGACAACACTGCTGATGAACCAAACCCTGAAGGCCAGATCGGCCGATGGCGAACCCATCTTCAATCTCTCGGCCCTGGCCGAGAGCAGTGCCGCGGCACTGAAGCCCGCGCCCCGCCAAAAGAATGTGGATACGGAGTCAGAATCCGAGGAGCATGGCGGTCACACCCCCATCGACGGCTTCAAAAACCTTGTCATGGGTGAACCTTCTGACGGCGGTGTTCGATGGCCTCGGCTTAAACTGACGGGATTCGGCAAGTCGGCGGACGGAACAGAATCGTTTGCCTATCTCAATGGAGACCTCGTCCATCCGGGCGAATTTGCCGGGAAGGTGAAACTGATTGAGGTACGCGAGCACGATGTAGTGGTTGAATACAAGGGGGAGCTTCGCAACCTCAGGGTTGCGCTGCCGGAGTAGCCTTGTCGGCAAGCGATTTCAGGCGCCCCAGCGCAAGGTCGTAATCCTCGGGTTCAACCAGATAGGTGTGACAGCGCCGTCCACCGGTTCTTTCAACCGTATCCACCAGCTTGTTGTTGAACGGGTTGAGCGTTGCCACCAGTACATCATCTCCGAAGAAGGCAAACGGCAAGGCGCCTTCATGCGCTGGAATCTCAAGCGGCAGGGACTGTGCAACGTCCTCGGAAAACTCAAAACCGGACAGATTGATGAACGGCACGCCCGAGCGGGTCGATAAATAGTTCAGAATCCGGTTCATTTGCGTAAAGCCCCGGTCCTGCAGAACATGCAGTACGCTGACCGGAACATCCAGCTCCTTGGAAGAAACTTCAGTTAGATCGTGCAGAACGCTGGAATACTCTTCCTGCGACAACTGGTTTTCCTCATACAGGCGCCAGGCCAAGGCCAGCTCTTCGCTGATATCGGCCTCTTTGGCTTCTGAACCGGAATCCTTTTCCGGTGATCGGATCTGGGTTTCTTCGGCGGCTTCCGGCGTGTCATCTGCCATCACCATGCGCAGACGTGCCTTCTGGGCAGCAGTTTCGGAAGGATATTTGGTGTCGTAACGCTCCAGCTCTTTCTGAATGAAAGGCAGGAGGCTTCGATCACCCCCATTGATATAGACATCCACAATTCTGCTGAGATAATCAAATGACTCCTCATCCTGCCCGGCATTGCAATAGGCACTGTAGAGTGCCTTCAACGCATCCGCATCGTGAGGCATGACTTCAAGAATCTGCTCCAGCATGGCTATGCTGTCAGCCAGGTTTCGATCAATCGTATTGTTGGTTTCCGCCATGTGTTACTCCGAAATTTAATAAAGACAGTGCCCAAGATAGCATGAAGCACGCCATTTACGCTGAATCAGGGAATTAACCGTATGACCCGGCAAAACATATCCAACCCTGACATCATTTACCCCTGCACAACACGCTGCCTGCGGTAAAGGAACGTTGTACTGATAAGGGGAATGCAGCACAGGCCCCGGATAGGCATGGGTTCTGCTTATAAATGAGCAACTTTAAAAACCGGAAACGAAACAGATGAGTTCACAACCAAAAAGTTTAATGGAGTGCCTGAAGCGCATCCGTCCCATTGATGCGGAAATCTTCGCGGAGGCCGAGATCGAGGCGGAATCCACCCAGAAGCCGCTTGAACAACTGCTGATTGAGCAGGGCGTGGTTTCCGATGTAGACATGGTTCTGGCAACGGCAGACTATCTGGATATCCGCCCCATCACTCTGACGTCATTCACGCCTTCTAATGCCCTGGTGGAGCTCATGTCCAAGGAAAAGTGGAAGGAACTCAAGGCCCTTCCGATTTCCAAAACCGGTTCGCAGCTTACGGTCGCCATGGCCGACCCCTTTAATATTGTAAGCCGCGATACCATCACCTCCAGCACCCACCTCGAACTGGTTCCGCTCGTTGCGCTCGAACAGGAAATCGATGATGCGACCAGCGCCTTGAGCTCCGAGTCCTCCCAGGCGCTGGAAGATATTCTGAAAGACATGGCCGACGAAAACGACGTTGAAGTGGGTCAGGAAAATATTGATGAAGCAAGTCTCGACGAAGTGCTGGAAAATGCCGGGGAAGCACCGGTGATCCGCATCACCAACTCTATTTTGATCGAAGCCCTGCGGAAGCATGCATCGGACATACACATTGAGCCGATGGAAAAGACCGTTCGCTTGCGCAACCGAATTGACGGCGTGCTGTATGAATCCCCCAGCCCGCCGAAAAATCTGCAGAATGCGATTATTTCGCGTCTGAAAATCATGTCACAGCTCGATATTGCCGAACGCCGGATTCCGCAGGATGGACGGTTTAAGATCAAGGCCGTCGGCAAGGAAGTCGATGTCCGCGTCAGCATGCTGCCCACGGTTCACGGCGAAAAAGTCGTTATGCGTATTCTCGACAAAACCGCGCTGGCGCCGAGCCTGGATGCGCTGGGCCTGGACGAGGTATCGCAGGATAACTTTACCTATGCGCTGGGACAGCCCTACGGAATGATCCTGGTAACGGGCCCTACCGGCAGCGGCAAAACCACGACCCTGTATTCCGCTCTTCAGGAACTGAATAAGGTGGGCACCAATATCATCACGACTGAGAATCCGGTGGAATACCAGCTGCACGGAATCAATCAGGTACAGATCAATCCCAATGTGGGCCTCACCTTCGCCTCCGCTCTCCGCTCTATTCTGCGTCAGGACCCGGACGTGGTCATGGTGGGGGAAATCCGTGATGCTGAAACCGCGACGATCGCCGTCGAAGCGGCGCTGACAGGCCATATGGTGCTCAGTACGCTGCATACCAATGATGCCGCCGGCGCTATCGCGCGTCTGACGGACATGGGTATCGAACCGTTCATGCTGGCATCGTCTGTACTGCTGACTCAGGCACAGCGACTCTACCGAAAGCTTTGCCCGGTCTGCAAAAAGGAGATTGATGTACCGACCGAGATTCTCAAGAGGAACCGGATCGATCCTACCCTGCTGGAAGGCACGCAGTTCTACCAGACTGCCGGCTGCCCCAAGTGCAACGGGATCGGGTACAAGGGCCGCGGCGCCCTGATGGAAATCCTGCTTGTAAACGATGCCATTCGCAAAACCATACTCAGCAATCCCGAAGCGGATGCCATATCGAAAATCGCTGTTGAAAACGGGATGAGAACCCTTCGTGACGCCGGAATTGAACGCATCAAAGATGGCCTTACCACCCTTGAGGAAATCATGCGCGTCACGAGTGAACATTAAGAGGTATAACGATGGAAAAAAAGAAACCGAAGACCAAGGGAGGCCTGCCGGTCGTGCGCGGAGCACGAAAGATCCGGTTGAAGGAACTTTCCATTTTCACCAGACAGGTGTCGGCCATGCTTTCGGCCGGCATGCCATTGGTGCAGACCCTGGCGGCCATGGAGGATCAAACCGACGACAAAAACTTCAAACCGGTCATTGGCGGCATCCGCGCCCGGGTTGAAGGCGGCTGCATGTATTCCGAGGCGCTTGCGTTCTACCCTTCCATCTTCGATGAACTGTACGTCAGTATGATGCGCGCCGGTGAAGTGGGCGGCATCCTGCCGGAAACCTGTTCCCGTGTCGCTCTCTTCCTGGAAGCCAGCAACAAACTGCGCGGAAAAGTCAAATCCGCCATGATGTATCCCACCGTGGTTATTATTGTCGCCCTGGGGCTGGCCACTGCACTGATCATGTTTGTGGTGCCGGTCTTTGCGACGATGTTCTCCGACTTTGGAGCCGACCTGCCGGGGCTTACTCAGGCCCTGCTGGATTTCAGCAACCTCCTGACCTCCTACTGGTGGCTGGCCGTTCTGCTGGTTTCAGGCTCAATATATGCCTTCAAGCGCTATTACAAAACGGACAAAGGACAATATCGGGTCGACGAATTCAAACTGCGTTTCCCCATTCTGGGCCAATTGGCCACGAAGGTGGCGGTCAGCCGTTTTGCATCCACCTTTTCCCAGCTGCTGCACAGCGGAGTTCAGATTATGGAATCCCTGGAAATCGTCGGTCTGGCGACGGGCAACCGGGTCATCGGCGATTCCCTGATCGAAGCCCGCAAGACGATCGAAGAGGGTCAACCCCTCTCTACTGCCCTGGAAACCAACAAATACTATCCGCGCATGCTGGTTCACATGCTTTCGGCGGGTGAGAAAACAGGACAGGTTGAAGGCATGATGGACAAGGTGTCTGATTTCTATGAAGAAGAGGTGGAAAACCTCTTGAACGGATTGACCTCAATGATCGAGCCGCTGCTGATGGTTTTTATCGGTGCGATCATCGGTACCATTGTGGTCGCGATGTTCCTGCCGATCTTCAAGATGAGCGAAGTCGTAATGTAGCTCCGCAGGGAGTAGGCAATGAGTCCTTACAAGAAACTGTCAACATGGCCCGAGCTGACCGCCATCCTGCTGGCCAGGCTGGTTGTCCTCTGGCTCATCGTGCTTCTATCGTTGCTGCTGCCCTCGGATGACATTGCATTCTACACCTTTATGGGGATCGCCTTCATCATTACCATCCCCTACTCGCTCTGGCTCCGGAACCGGCTTCGCAGCCTGGAATTCGCGCCCCTACAGTTTATCGTGGATCTGGTGCTGGTTACGGGGCTGATCTACTTTACCGGGGGAATTCGGAGCGACTTTACGCTCCTCTACCCTTTGGTCATCCTTTGCTCCGGTATCGTAGGTACCCCGAAGCAGGCTATGGGCATCACCATGATGGCCATTTCGACTTACATGCTGATGGCGCTGATGCTGCACAATAACCTGCTGGCAGAGTATGCCTCCTCCGGCTCCGCGATGCCGGCACGCTCCGAGGTACTGACCATCACATCGCGGGCCTTCGCCTTCGCTTTTTTTGGAGGCGCCAGCATCTACGTCGCAAAACGCTGCGACTATATCAACACACATGAACGGACGCTTGAAACCACTACAGCTGTATTGCTGGAAAGCATACCCGTTCCTGCATTGCTGCTATCGCAGGAAGGCGCGGTCCTGTTCGCCAATGAACCGGCAGGCGTCACGCTCAAGACGACCCGCGAAGCGCTATGCACCCGCACGTTCTCGGATCTGCGCCACGCGCCGGACAAACCGATCCCTGAAGCATTCGGCCATACGGCCATGCTGCTTCGCGAAAATGCGGCTCCGCTTCCGGTGGCCTACCGGACCATGGATTTCCAGATTCTTGATTCCGCGCTGTTCGGCGCCGAAAAGGGAACCGATACGCCGGTTCCCGTGACCCTGCTCGTCTTTAATGATATCAGCCGGGAGCTGCAAACCCGGCGGCAGCTGGAAAAGGTGGAACGGATTACCAACGCCACGCGCATTGCCGGCGAAATGGCACACGAAATACAGGCCCCCCTGGCGGCGCTATCCGCATCGCTGGAACTGCTCAAGCATTACGAAGCCAAGGCAACGGCCGCCGACTGGCTCCCGAACAGTCCGCGGCGCAAGGACCGCATGGAACTTTTCGACCATATTGAAGATGCATCGACTAAAATGAACAGCACGATCCGCAATTTCATCGATTTTGCCGAATTCTCCCCGCAGGACCTTCTCTCCATCATTAAGCTTGACTCAACCGATGAATCCCATGGTTATATAGGCCATCTGAATACCATAGGGAGAGGTTTAAGGGATGGCCAAAATTCTCATAGCGGATGATGATCCAACGATTCTCAGTCTGCTCAACAAAATACTGATTTCCAAGGGATACGACGTCCAGTTGGCGGAAAACGGCAGTGTGGCCGAGAAAGCCTTGAAGTCGGAGCAATACGACCTGCTCATTTCGGACATCAAAATGGAGCCGGTCGATGGAATGCAGCTTCTGAAAAGAACCCGGCAGATGCGGCCCCATGTCGGGGTGATCATGCTGACGGCCTACGCGACCGTCGCCACCGCGGTGGAAGCCATGAAAGAAGGCGCATTCGACTATATCCCCAAGCCGTTCAAGATTGACGAGCTGCTTGAAACCGTCAAACGCGCCCTGGATTACCAGAAGTCCATGGCGGAGCAAATCAGCGGAAACTCAACCGTTGAGGCGAAGAAATACTTTGGCAACATCGTGGCTGTCAGCGAACCGATGGTCAACGTCTGTGAAATGATCAAACGGGTGGCCCCCACCAAAACCACCATTATGATCACAGGCGAGAGCGGCACCGGCAAGGAGCTGGTTGCCGAAGCCATCCACAGCTTCAGCGCCCGCTCGGAAGGCCCCTTCCTGCCTGTCAACTGCGCCGCCCTTCCGGAAACACTGATCGAGTCTGAGCTGTTCGGCCACGTTAAAGGGGCCTTTACCGGCGCCGGGGCTAATAAAGACGGACTTTTCGAGGCTGCCAAGGGAGGAACCCTCTTCCTGGACGAAATCAACTCCATACCCCACGGCCTCCAGTCCAAGCTGCTGCGCGCCATCCAGAACAAGAAGGTCCGGAAAGTCGGCGGCACCGAAGAGCAGGATGTGGATGTCCGTATTCTGGCGGCCTCCAACCGCAATCTGGAAACCATGGTCAAGGAAGGCAGCTTCCGCGAAGACCTCTTCTACCGCCTGAGCGTTATCTCCATCGACATTCCCCCGCTGAAGCAGCGCCCGGAGGATATTCTCCCGCTCGCCCAGCACTTTATCGCCCAGGAAATCGAGGGCGCTGAATTCCCGACGATCGATAACGCCGTTCTGTCCATTCTACAGAACTATGCGTGGCCGGGTAATGTGCGTGAGCTGCAGAACGTGATCCAGCACTGTCTGACCTTCCTGCACGAAAATAAAATTACCAAAGAAACCCTCCCATCCAAGCTGATTGTCTCTTACGAGGAAAACCCGGGAGCGCAGAATGCCGCCCTGACCGGCGAATTCGAAAAAGGAAAATCCCTCAAGGCATTCCTGCGGGCCAAGGAAAAGGAATACCTGAAAACAGTCATCGATTCCATGGGCGGAGACAAAGCGGCGGCAGCCAAGGAGCTGGACATCAGCCTGGCCACGCTTTATCGGAAACTTCCCGAAGAGGAGCAGGCCGAAAACTAAGTCAGTTCGTCCTGAATCACGGCCTTCGCCCGATGAAAAACACCCTGTTATGCAGGGTGTTTTTTTATTCTCAGCCACCCGTTTTCCGCTGCGTGCCGGGGATTTCTTCGCACATCTGCAGATGTTCAGCCTAAAAATAGGCCCGGAATTCTTCTGGGACCATTTTTCGTGATTCGGCCCAGCCCACCCGGAATTCCGGTTTTTTCTAGGGTTTAGATCCATTCTTGCGCCGACCCCGCCCGCTCTGGTCAATTATTTAAACGCCTTTAAAACAAACTTGGCATGCTAATCGCTATATCTGGGTCCGTCTGACGCAGTAATGAGGCGAGCTCATCGCAGGCAATAAATGAAATAGCAATAATTAATCCAAATGGAGAAAACAAATGAAGAAAATGAATAAAAAGGGTTTCACCCTGGTTGAAATCATGATCGTAGTTGCAATCATCGGTTTGCTCGCAGCAATCGGTATTCCTTCTTTTCAGAAGGCACGTGCTAACTCCGTAGAAAAGTCCAAGGCTAACAACGTGCGTATCGTTGAATCCGCTGCCGAACAGTATGGCATGGAAAACGCACTGACCAACGGCGCGACCGTTGCCGCTGCTGACTGGGCTCCTTACGTAAAGGGCGGAACCGATGCACTTGACGTTGGTGTCAACACCTGCTTGAACCCGACCGTTACGCTCGGCACCCCGCTTACGATTAGCGATATGTACTAATCTTCAGTGCATTAAATCTGAAAAAGGATCCCGGATACCGGGATCCTTTTTTCTTTTTACAATCCCGTTGTATATTCGCATTATTCCAACATGACGAATATAAAACACCCTTTGCAGATCGCCCTGTGCCTGGGCCTGCTGACCGCTTCCCTCTTCTATCTGCTCACGACAGCCGCCGGCGACGGAACACCGGTGATTGCCGAGCCCGATGCGCTGCTCTACTATCACTATGCGCGCAACATCGCAGCAGGCAACCCCTATGTATTTTCTCCGGGAGACGCCCCGTCCACCGGCAGTACCACCCACCTTTTCCCCTATATTCTGGCCATCCCCTATCTGCTCGGCGTTCAGGGAAACGCCATCGTCCTGGTTTCCTATATCCTGAACTGCTGCTTTTATCTGACGACGATCTGGCTCGCCTGGCTGATGGCCAGAAAGATGGCGCCCGGGGCGCTGTGGCTGATCATGCTGATGGTTGCGCTGAGCGGTCATCTGGCATCGGCCTGTTTACGCCAGACGGACATCGGTTTTTTCTCCATGCTGGCCATGGCGCTCTTTGCATGCCTGCTCTACGAGCGATGGAAGCTCGGCTTTCTGTTTGCGTTGCTGTGTGCCGTCACCCGGCCCGAAGGTTTCGTTTTCGCGATCGCCTTTTTCATCTGCGGAACAGCGGCGTTGGTATTCAACCGCCGATATGCCGACGCTCCCGGCAGTGTGAAACAGGGCCGTTACTTTCTGGGATACGGTCTTACAGCTGCCGTGGCATTTTTCGCAACGCTGCTGATCAACCAGGTGCTGACCGGCCATCTTCAGTTTATGTCGGTTGCCAACAAGGGCTATTTCAAAATCTTTCCCCTGTCGGGGGCGATGCTGAAAACCATGACCGACGCCCTCGCCCTGCTGAAGGGCTTCTTTCTCGGGGTTTCGAATGATGGGCGGCAGTTTTTCGTCCTTCCGTTCATCGCAGGCGCCTTGGGTTTGTTTGGTATTCTTACGTATCCGCGGGAGTCGAAGCAGATCCGGCTGTTCGAATGCTGGCTGGCACTGGGTGTTGGAGCCAGTATTCTCCTGATCGCCTCCAGCCAATGGCAGGGTGTTTCCAACGACCGCTATCTCGGATGGATCATGCCGCTATGGATCATCTACATCGCCATCGGGGTGCATGAAGCCGGCAACCGGATAAAGGCCAAATACTACCTGCCCATCATATCCTGCCTGCTGGTTGGCTATCAGACCGTCTCCCTGGCCTTCATTGCACAGGACGTGTACACCGTGGCCGTTGAACAGGAGAAGGAAAAAGTGTTCGCGGAACAGATCGCGGAACAGATTCCTCCAACAAAAACCATCGGAACCGACTCGGGTGCGGGGCTGAGCTACTACCTGCCGCAGCACAAGATCTACAACCTCTCCGGGATTACCTCGCCCGACTTTTTCGACCCCGATTCCAGGCAGCAGGTGCCGTATGTGTTCGAGCTCGCCAAACACCATCCCGAACTCCGATTCGATTACTGGATGATCCCCCTGAATATCGCGGAACAGGCGGGATATCTGGAGCCCTTTATCGGCGACATGGTATTGATGAATGCCAACTCGGCGATCGGAAACAGGAACAGCCTGGCTGTTTTTGATGCCCATTGGACGACGGTCGAAGGCGGAGACCTTCCCGTTCTGCGGCCGGAGACGGCTCAACTCTCCCTGGTCGACTCACTGGACGTCGGCTACCTCCCCCAGGAACGGGAACATGACTATAAACTCGACCTGCGCCTGAAAAACTCCTCCATTCCCTTAATTGCCACCTACGGGAAACTGGGGGACCTGGACTATTCCGAGGCGGGACGAATTGTAATGGGGTCTGATTCATTCACGGTCGGAAACCTTCAGCCCGACAAACCGCTGACCATTGTCATGCGCACAAGCAGGAAGGTCTCCGGACGTATATTCGTCGGCCGGCAAATGGCGCGCATTGAATCGCTGGAGCTCGATGAACACCTCTCGCTGCGGATTTTTGTTGATGATGCAGAGGTCGAAATTCCCCCGCTGAATCTCACCGGCATGGGCTACAAGGAATGCCTTATCCGGATTCCCGCCCGATTCATCAAAGAAAATGAGGTGCGAGTCCTGATCGGCGGCGATCACATTGCCTACGCCTATTGGTTCTACCAGTGAAGCCCCCAACGCGGAAACTCCCGGATAAAAAGCGTTGGATCCCAGTCCGGTTTGTAGCATCTTCCCCGCATCAGTGAAGGGCGAATTGAAAGTGAATCGGTTCATAAAGACATTCTATCTATGGCTTGGGGTGATGACGGTCTGCAACCTGATGAGCCTGCTATCCGATCTGTGGTGGGACATCGTGCCCGAGGGAGGACTTACACTCTACCCCATCGCCTGGTTGATGCAGCTGCCGGGAATCCTGCTGTTGTCCCTTCTGCATCATGGAATCAATCAGCTGCTGTATCTGCTGCCGGACCGGTATGCCTTCCGCTCGCAATGGCTTGTTTCTGTCATGATGCTCTATTTCTTCACAGCCATCTATGTTGCATCCCAGATCATGCGAACCGAAGTGGAGACCTTTCTTTCCTGGGATATGCTCATGGCGGGACTGTGCGACTTGAAACAGATCCTCCCCGACATATACCGACGGGCCGGCTTTCACATGGTCGGGATCGGCATTCTCTCTATCCTATGCGGCCTGCTCTACACACGGCGCTATCGCAACCCGCTCATCGAGCACTCCGGTAAAATCTTCTGTATCCTCCTGGCGGTCTTTATCTGCAGCACAACAAGCTCTTTTGCATTCGCTTTTAAATCGCTCCGTGAATCTGCATGGAGAGTCCGCAACGACATTCTGCCGACCACTTATCTGACCTCCAGCCTCGTTGAAGACATTCTGCTGGAAACCGGCATTTCCGAAGACGCGATCAGAACCATTGTACTGCCGCCGAAGATCTCCCTGAACGACTACCTTGAAACATCGGCGCCACGCACAACACCAAACGTCTTCTTCATCATGCTCGAAGCGGTCCCGTGGGACCATCTTCCCTTTACCGGTTACGAGCGCACGGACGTCACCCCGCACCTGAACGAGCTCGCCCGGCACAGCACCATCTTCCCGTGCACGTACGCCACGGCGAATCATTCGAGCTATTCGCAGCCCAGCACCCATGCATCCCAGTATCCACTCAGAACAACGGCGCTCGACCAGTATGAAACCGTCGATTATCCCAAGGTGCTCCTGTTCGACATTCTTGCCCACGCCGGCTATCAAACCGCCTTTATCTCCGCCCAGAACGAGGATTGGCTCGGTATGAAGCGGTTTATTCTGGCCCACACCGACCTGCAGTATTTTCTCCATTCCAAGGATGAACTCGGCAGCAATATCGGCATGGAGTCGAAGATAGACGACCGGCTCGTCCGCACGCGCGCCGTGGAATACATGGAGGGGCGGAACCCGGATGAACCGGTCTTCATGTATATCAACTTTCAGCGCACCCACTTCCCGTATGATATTCCGGAAGATGCACCGCGGCCCTATCAGCCCTGCTCCACCGATGACTTCAAGTTTACCTACTACAGTTATGAGCAGGGTCATGTGCAGACGGTCATCAACAAATTCGACAACGCCCTCCACTATGTCGATGCCCAGGTCGGCGCGTTTATCGATTACCTCAAGGCTAACGGGCTCTATGAAAACAGCCTGATCATCGTGGCCGCCGATCACGGCGAGGCATTCTACGAACACGGCTATCCCACCCACAGCACCAGCCTGTATGATGACCAGATCCGCACCTTCACGCTCATCAAGCAGCCCGGACAGACCGCGTCCGCCCTGCGCAACGATCCCATTTCACTCATCGACATCAATCCGACCATTCTCGAAGCAATCGGCATGGCCAACCACCCCAACTTCCAGGGGCAGCAGGTGTTGAATGCGCCGCGCAGCAGTCCTATCTACATCATGTCCCACAGCGTGGTGAAAGCCATGGGCATCGTTGACTTTCCGTGGAAATACTTCTGGACCGAAACGCGCGGCCCCCGCCTGCTCAATCTGGAAACCGATCCCTCCGAATCAGCCGATCTCTCCGCAGAGCACCCGGAAAAGCTTCAGGAACTGAAACTGCAGTTGGAAACCTATCGCCAGCAACAGCTCTACTACTATCAGGACCTGGAGCCGGACGAGCGCAGCCGTTACTACCCGCCCCGCCTGTAGCCGCTCCATATCCCATGCGGCAAGACCGCTCAGAAACAGGCTGACCTTCAGTCGGCGCCCTGTATCTGCGCAGACTCAGGTCTCCGCGCTGAAAAAAGCGCTGCATGCCGTAAATCACAGACATTTCTTTCCCCGTAACCTGACGCCGGAAATAAATGTCGTATTTTTACGCAAGGCGTTGAATGAATGCGAATTGGATATGCATCCACTCGGCAGGCCGGCTGCATCCGACATTTATTTCCGTACCGGCCCCAACCTTCCCGCCCCTGCTCCGGCACATCAATAATTTTATTAACATCTCATTTTAAACCACTTAGAACTTATCCAAACCGGGTCCGCGCACCGGTGGCACACCTGTTGCAATAGGGGCTTTCACGTTTTGAATGTCAGTAAATTGAAATGCGTTAACCAACCAAGGAGAAGAACCATGAGAAAAATCGCAATCTACGGTAAAGGCGGCATCGGTAAGTCGACCACCACGCAGAACACGGTGGCCGGACTGGCCGAAGCCGGAAACAAAGTGATGGTGGTCGGATGCGACCCCAAGGCCGACTCCACGCGCCTGCTGCTCGGCGGCCTGGCGCAGAAGACGGTGCTCGACACCCTGCGCGAAGAGGGTGAAGACGTCGAACTCGAGGATGTCATCAAGGAAGGATACGGCGGAAGCCGCTGCGTGGAATCCGGCGGACCGGAACCGGGTGTCGGCTGCGCCGGCCGCGGAATCATCACCTCCGTCAACCTGCTGGAGCAGCTGGGCGCCTACGAAGAGGAACTCAACCTCGACTATGTCTTCTATGATGTACTCGGCGACGTGGTCTGCGGCGGATTCGCCATGCCGATCCGCGAAGGCAAGGCCCAGGAAATCTACATCGTGGTTTCCGGCGAAATGATGGCCATGTATGCGGCCAACAACATCTGCAAAGGGATCGTGAAGTTTGCCGATGCCGGCGGAGTCCGCCTCGGCGGTCTGATCTGCAACAGCCGCAAGGTGGACAACGAAGCCGCGCTGATTGAAGCACTGGCCGAGCGCCTCGGCACCCAGATGATCCACTTCGTGCCGCGCGACAACATGGTGCAGCGAGCCGAGCTGAATCGGAAAACCGTGATCGACTACGATCCGACGCACCCACAGGCGGATGAATACCGTCAGTTGGCAAAGAAGATTGCCGAAAACGAAATGAAGGTCATTCCGAAGCCGCTTGAAATCGAGGAACTCGAAGAACTGCTCGTCAAGTTCGGTATCGTCTAGTCCAACCGGGCGGCCGGCAGCGGCCGCCCCCACCCCTTAACTATCCAGGAGAACAAATTATGTCGAAACTACTCGTAAGATCCATCGTGCGTCCGGAAAAGGCGGACGAAGTCATGAAGTGCCTGCTCGAAGCCGGCTACCCGGCCGTCACCAAGGTTCCGGTCTTCGGACGCGGAAAGCAGCGCGGCCTGAAAGTCGGCGAAGTCACCTACGACGAGCTGCCGAAGGAAATGCTGATGACCGTCATCCCGGAAGCCGACAAAGAGTTCGTGGTCAAGGCGGTGCTCAATGCAGCCAAGACCAGCGAAACCGGCAACTATGGCGACGGCAAGATCTTCATCTCCCCCGTCGATGATATCTACACCATCAGCTCCGGCGTAAAAGACGACTGAGGTATTGGAACGTGCAGTTGCGCGGGGGACCGGCGCAGCACGTAACTCTTACAACCTAACACTTAAAACTCACACGGAGTGTGTAATGAAAGAAGTAATGGCTGTCATCCGAATGAACAAGATCAACGAGACCAAGCGGGCGCTCAACGAAGCGGGCATCAGCTCCTTCACCGCCACCGGTCGCGTTCAGGGCCGCGGGAAAGGCCTGGTTGACTATCGTATTCTGCACGGAGCCGAAGGCGGCGCCCCGGAAGCGATTGCACAGCTGGGCGAAGGACCGCGCCTCGTACCCAAGCGCCTGATCACCGTTGTGGTGTCCGACGACTGGGTGGATAAGACCGTTGAAACGATCATCAGCACCAACCAGACCGGCAGCTCGGGCGATGGAAAGATTTTCGTCCTGCCGATTCTCGAAGCAACACGCGTTAGAACGGGCGAAACCGCTACGGGCTCTTCCGGCGGCAACGTCCTTGACTCCTCAGGAGGTTTGGAATGAGCGAAGAAAACAAACTGCCGGATCCTTCTAAGCTGAAGGAAGAAATCCTTGCCAAGTACCCGCCGAAGATTGCGCGCAAGCGCGCGAAATCGATGGTGATCAACGACGCCAAGCTGGATCAGGAAATCCAGTCCAACGTCCGCACGATCCCGGGCATCATCACCCAGCGCGGCTGCACCTACGCCGGCTGTAAAGGGGTGGTCCTCGGTCCGACGCGCGACATTATCAATCTGGTGCACGGCCCGATCGGCTGCAGCTTCTATGCATGGCTGACCCGCCGCAACCAGACTGATCCGGGAACGGACGGTGAAAACTTCATGACCTACTGCTTCTCCACCGACATGCAGGACGACAACATCGTCTTCGGCGGTGAAAAAAAGCTGAAGGAAGCCATCCAGGAGGCGTACGACATCTTCAAGCCCAAGGCCATCGGTGTGTTCTCCACCTGCCCCGTCGGCCTGATCGGTGACGATGTCCATGCCGTCTCCAAGGAGATGAAGGAAAAGCTCGGCGACTGCAACGTGTTCGGCTTCAGCTGCGAAGGCTACAAGGGCGTTTCGCAGTCGGCCGGTCACCACATTGCCAACAACCAGCTCTTCAAGCATGTGGTCGGCAACGACGACACCAAGCCGGAAGGCAAGTACAACATCAACCTGCTGGGCGAGTACAACATCGGCGGTGACGGCTTCGAAATCGACCGTATCTTCAAGGCCTGCGGTATCAACGTGGTGTGCACCTTCTCGGGCAACTCCACGATGGGTGCGTTCGAAAACTCGCACATGGCCGATCTGAACCTGGTGATGTGCCACCGCTCGATCAACTACATGGCCGAGATGATGGAAACCAAGTTCGGCATTCCGTGGATGAAGGTCAACTTCATCGGGGCCGACTCCACCGCCAAGGCGCTGCGCAAGGTGGGCGAATTCTTCGAGGACGAAGAACTCATGGCGAAGATCGAAGAGGTCATTACCGCCGAAATGCCGGCGGTCGCGGCCAGGGCTGAGGAAGCGCGCAAGCGTTCCGAAGGCAAGCTGGCCATGCTCTTCGTGGGCGGTTCGCGGGCGCACCATTACCAGGAGCTGTTCAAGGAGCTCGGAATGGAAACCGTGTCCGCCGGCTACGAGTTCGGTCATCGCGACGACTACGAAGGCCGCAAGGTGCTGCCGACGATCAAGGTCGACGCCGACAGCCGCAACATCGAGGAGCTCAAGGTCGAGGCCGATCCGGAACGATTCAATCCGCGTGCATCCGACATCAAGCTCGAAACCCTGCAGGAAAAGGGCCTCGAGGTCAGCGACTACCGCGGAATGATGCCCGACATGGCCGACAACTCCCTGATTGTGGATGACATCACCCACTGGGAAACCGACAAGCTGATCGAGTTCTACAAACCGGACATCTTCTGCGCCGGTATCAAGGAAAAGTTTGTCGTCCAGAAAATGGGCATCCCGCTCAAGCAGCTGCACTCGTACGACTACGGCGGACCGTACGCCGGCTTCAAGGGCGCCGTCAACTTCTACACCGACATCGAAACGATGCTCAGCACGTCGATCTGGAAGAAGTTGAAAGCCCCATGGCTGGCCAAGCCGAGCACCGACCCCTGCATCTGCGCGGAGTACGTGGCTTAGGGAATCTCAAATGAACCACAAAGGCACTAAGAACACAGAGAAGAACAAAAGCAGTACCTTCGTGTCTTCGTGTTTAAAAAATCCTGACTAAATCTGGAGATAATCATGTTGTTAAGACATACACCCAAAGAAGTTGTCGATCGTAAAGCGTTAACGATCAACCCGGCAAAGACCTGCCAGCCCATCGGCGCGATGTATGCCGCGCTCGGCGTGCATGGCTGCCTGCCGCACTCGCACGGGTCGCAGGGCTGCTGCTCGTACCATCGCAGCACGCTGACCCGCCACTACAAGGATCCGATCATGGCCGGAACCAGCTCCTTCACGGAAGGTTCCTCGGTGTTCGGCGGACAGGCCAACCTGCTGCAGGCCCTGGCCAACATGTTCACCATCTATGACCCGGACATGGTGGCCGTGCACACCACCTGCCTCTCGGAAACCATCGGCGACGATATCACGCAGATCGTCAGGAAGGCGATGGACGACGGCAAGGTGCCGGAAGGCAAGAAGGTGATCTACTGCAACACCCCGTCCTACGTGGGTTCGCACATCACCGGCTTCTCGAACATGTGCGCCGGCATCGTCAAGGGACTCGCGGAACACACCGGCGTGGCGAAGGACCAGGTCAACATCCTGCCCGGCTGGGTCGAGCCGTCCGACATGCGCGAAATCAAGCGCATTGCCGGCGACATGGCCGCGAACATCGTTCTGTTCCCCGACACCTCCGACGTGGTCGACACGCCGCAGACCGGTGAATACAAGATGTATCCCGACGGCGGCGCCACGGTTGAAGCCATCGCCTCTTCCGGCGACAGCATCAAGACCCTCGCGCTGGGCGCCTGGGGATCGGAAGATGCCGCCAAGCAGCTCGAGACCAAATGCAAGGTGCCGTTCGAAGTGCTCGACATTCCGATCGGCCTCTCGGCCACCGACCGCTTCGTTGGAGCGCTCGCTGACGCCGCCAAGGTGCCGGTGCCGGAATCGTTCGTATCCGAGCGCGGCCGCCTCGTCGATGTCATCGCCGACATGTCGCAGTATCTCTACGGCAAGAAGGTGGCGCTGTTCGGCGACCCGGATCAGCTGATCCCGCTGACCGAGTTCCTGCTGGATCTCGACATGATTCCGACGCACATCGTGTCCGGAACCCCGGGCAAGAAATTCACGGCGAAGATCAAGGAGCTGTGTGCCGAGAAGGCCCCGAACGTGAACGTTCAGAACGGCGCGCAGGCCGACATGTTCCTGATGCACCAGTGGATCAAGAACGAGCCGGTTGACCTGCTCATCGGCAACACCTACGGCAAGTACATTGCCCGCGACGAGGATATCCCGTTTGTACGCTTCGGGTTCCCCATCCTCGACCGCATCGGGCACAGCTACTTCCCGACCGTGGGCTATACCGGCGGCATCCGCCTGCTCGAAAAAATGCTCGGTGTCATGATGGACAAGATTGACCGCGATGCCCCCGAAGCCAGCTTCGAACTGGTGATGTAGCAGCAATCCTCATCCCCGCCGACTCCGGAGGCGGGGATGAAAAACCCTTTGGAACCGGAGCGCGGGTAACAGGTATCTTATGACAGATTCTCTCTCCTCTTCTGTTTGCACAGTCCGCGCTCCGGTTCCTTTTTTCGCAGCCAAAACCTGCTTTGCCTTAACCAAAGGAGAATGAGATGAGTGGAATATTCGACAGCGAGTACAAATTGTTTCTGACCGAGGGGGATCAGTACCTCAAGACCGCCCGCGGCGGCGTCAAGCGGCCGGCCATCTTCACCACCGAGATTCTCTACAACATCATCGGCCTCGCCATTGAAAAGCACATCATGGCCGCGCTGATGGCCAGGGGCCAGCTGGCCGACAACCACACCTTTACCGACCTCGTTGACGCTACCAAGCAGATCGGCGAGATCGATGCCGATATCGCCGCGCAGCTGCGCAAGTTCGAATCGTACCAGAACATCTGCCCCGTCTTTGCCGGTTACCACCGCACCGAGCCGCCCGTCGAAGCCATCCCCGAAATGATTGCCACCGCCGAAGCCGTCCAGGCCTGGGCCGAACGCATGATCAAAAGTTAAGCCCGCAGATCACACAGATAGACGCAGATAAAAAGAGTTTCCTAATGAACTTAATTCAGGTCCTCCATAACGGACCCGACTGTTTTCTCTAGAATTAAATAAAAAATATCAATCTGCGTCCATCTGCGTGATCTGCGGGTAAAAATCTGTGGGTAGTAAAAGAAACGGACAGAAAGGTTAATTATGAGCAACGATTATTTATCCAGTTCCTGCAGCAGCAGCGGCTGCTCGTCGTGCAACAGCGGTTGTGGATCCGTTGAAATGGATGCCGAGGGGCCGAAACCGCTCGGTAAAATCACCGCCATCCTGGCCGATCTCGGTCTCGAAGTCACCTACGCGTATGACGACCTCGTCTTTGTCCAGCACAGCGCCTTCCTGCTGCAATTCACCGATCAGCCGAATGTCCTGAAGCTCTTTACCAACACGGATTGCGATCCCAAGGAAGCCAACGACGTCGCCTGCAACATAGTGTTTGCTTTCCACGAAGGCGGATTTATCGCCGATCCATCCGGCCACTATACCCTTATCCAAAACAACGATGAGACCCTAAAGCTCGAATTTATGTAGCGTGTCTATGACGGACACCACATTTTGATGCTGTGCAGGATTTACCCTCACGTATAAATCGGTTTTATTTTACTGATCCGTAATTACATTCAGGCTTATTATCCTTTCTTTTAGTCGATTCTTGTGGAAGAGACCCTGTATAAGTGGCTCATGACAGGCAACACGCTACTCGCAGTATTCACAGGAATGAACTGGGCTAAACGGTCGTTTGTGTTTTCCAACATGCGGGTGCTCTTTCTCTGTTGTTTTTTTTCATTCACCGCCGTTTCCATTACCCTGGGAAATGAAGGTTGGCCGGAAGTATTTAATCCCTATCGCATACAGACCCTTCATTTCGAGTTGAACACCAATGATTGGGAAACGCTTAAGCAAGACACCAACACCTCCTTTCCCGAACAGGTCTTTCGTACGCCGGCCCTGATGTGGGCCAATGGCGAAACCAACAAACTGCTCGTCCAGATCCGTCAGGGGAAAGATGATCCCATTCCCTCGTTCGAGAATCCTCAGAAAGTCGGTCTGAAAGTTGATATCAACGACCTGGTACCCGGACAGGAGTGGCATGGACTGAAGAAGCTCAGTTTGGAGAACGGGAACGGGGGCAGCGGTGTGCTACGTGAAGGTGTGGCCATGAACCTGCACCGACTGGCTTCAGAGTACGGCATTTATGACTATCCAAGCGGCTATGCGACATGGGTACGCGTCATAGTCAACGAGACCTATCAAGGGCTCTATTCCCTTCCGGAGCAACGCGATAAGCAATTCCTACGCAATCGGGGGATGTACAAGCCGTGTGCTGTATGGCTCTATGAATACAACACCTTGCCCATACTCGATACCACGGTTGCCACCAACAACAGTCCAACATTCGATGCCTTATGTTTCCCGCCTTTCAACGACCTCTGCCCCCAGCCCTCGAATCCCGATGTCGCGCTGGGTATGGAATCCACTTTGGAAGAGTGGGTAGACATGCGCGCGCTCCTGACGCTAGCCGCGATCGAGAGCTTCATTGCTTACGGCGACGGACTGTTTAC
This sequence comes from Pontiella sp., assembly GCA_050298955.1. GTDB lineage: Bacteria > Verrucomicrobiota > Kiritimatiellia > Kiritimatiellales > Pontiellaceae > Pontiella. The sequence goes on along the minus strand of JBNKVA010000004.1, from coordinate 22,864 downwards.
CAAAGGGAATAAAAACGTCTTTGCCACCGACTTCCATCCCGCCATGCAGCAGAAGCGTAAATATTTCGCCTGGGATCTGGATTCCGGCTTCTCCGATACGGACTGGGACATATACTCCGGAGGGCCCGGCCAGCAGGCAAACCGTAAGTACCAAACGGAGATTCTGGGCCATTACTGGTTCCGCGATGTATACAGACATGTTTACAGCGATCTGCTGAATGGCCCGTTGAGCCTTCCTGTGCTGAACCGGTTTATCGACGAACTGGAAGCGGCATTAACGCCATATATTGAGGAGGATCCTTACCTTGAGGAATCCGGAGAGTTTGATGCGGTTCGTCAGTTTTTCACGAACCGGATCATGAGTGTTCGAAGCCAGATCGGGGTCTTAACAGCTCCGCCCGTCTTCAATCAGAATGGTGGCGAAATCATTTCCGGCTTTCAGTTGTCACTCTCTCATACCAATGCCACCGGCACCATCTACTATGCGCTGGACGGAAGCGATCCCCGGGCCCTAGGCGGCGCCATTCAGGGAATCCCGTATACAGAACCGCTCACGCTGACCAATTCAACGCATATCACCTGCCGTGTCCTGAGCGAAACAAACTGGAGCGCACTCCGTCAGGAAACCTTCAGCATAGCCGCCCAGGCCGGCTCCATCAAGATCACCGAAATCATGTATAATCCACTGCCGTCGCCAGCGGGAACAGATGCGGGCGACTACGAGTTCATTGAGCTCAAGAACACGGGAACATCCCCTGTAAACCTCTCGGGATGTTTTTTCAGCGGCATCGGATATATGTTTGCCCCGGGCACAATGGTTGATCCGGGGGAAATTCTTGTACTGGTTAAGCATCCGCTAGCCTTTGCCGAACGCTATCCCGGTATAGTTTTCCACGGGGTGTATTGGGGAGGGCTTTCCGGGACCGGAGAAAAAATCCGACTCAAGGACGCCAACGGGAACAACATTTTCTCCGTGGAATATGATGATGACCCACCCTGGGATCAGGGAGCAAATGGATTTGGCCATTCACTGGTCAACCTCAACCCGGATGGTGATCCGGACCATCCTGATCATTGGCGGGCAAGTACTGCGATCCATGGTTCACCGGGCGCGGATGATCCTGCACCGCCCTACCAAACCGGCGTGGTAATCAACGAGATTCTCGCGCACACGGATCCGCCTCTCGAGGATGCCATTGAATTATACAATCCCACGACCAATGACATCGATATCGGCGGGTGGTACCTAAGTGACCACATGGACCTGCTGGATTCCGCCCGTGCTTTGCTCAGGAAATACCGCATTCCCGAGAATACAATTATACCGGCCGGCGGTTACAAGGTGTTTTACGAAGCAGACTTCAACCCCGGAATCACCAACAGCAATGCGCTGGTTGCATTTGCTCTTAGCTCCCTCGGGGAAGAAGTCTGGCTCTCTTCAGCGGATGAGAGTGGAGATCTGACCGGTCATATTGTGGGTTTCCGCTTCGGTGCCACCGATAACGGTGTTTCCATGGGCCGGCATCCAACCCATGCTGGAACCGACATCGCCATGCTGGAGTCCCACAGCTTCGGGGTATCCGACCCCGCTTCGGCAGCGGACTTCCGAACGGGTATGGGAGCAGCTAACGCCATACCGCGTCAGGGTCCGCTTATCATCAGCGAGCTGATGTATCACCCTGCGGAAGGCGATCAGGAATTCGTGGAATTGTACAATATATCTCCCGATCCGGTTGATATGGCCGGCTGGACCCTTGGCGGTGCGGATTATGTTTTTCCGTCTAACTCGCTGATCGAACCCAATGAGCTGCTGGTTCTGCTTGCAACTACGAATATATCCGTCGAAGCATTCCGGGCAGCCCAGCAGGTTCCTGCGAATGTTCCTGTGCTTCAACATGCATTCGATCTCCAGAATTCCGGGGAATCTCTGGAACTGAGTAAGCCGAATGATTCGCTGCTGGATCCTGCCATTCTGGTTGACCGCGTGCGCTACAATGATCGCAGTCCATGGCCCACGGAGGCCGACGGGCAGGGCCCATCCCTTGAACAGGTTTTCCCCTTCCGTTATTCGAACGATCCACAGAACTGGCGCACGGTGGTTCATGGGGGCACGCCAGGGCGTATGGGGATATTTACATCGGGCATAGCGATCACGACCAACTCTACCTGGAAGCACTCCGCGTATGGCAATAATCCGGGCACCGCATGGCGGTCGCCCGACTACATAGACAGCGGCTGGGCTTCCGGTGACGGGGACTTTGGGTTGGCAGAAGCCCCTGATGACTCAAAACTCACCTTCATCCCTACGATCACCGCGCCGGTCACCACCTACTTCCGCAAGGATTTTATAATCAACGATGAGCCCGGCTTGCTCACCCAGCTGGAGCTGCACGCCGATTACAACGACGGTTTTGTGGCATATATTAATGGACAGGAAGTCGCCCGCCGCTCCATGCCGCCGGGACCGCCGGAACCCGACACACTCGCATATCCCCACGCGGGAGGAACCGTTGAAACCATTGATCTGCTTCCCTATACCAACACGCTGGTCAAAGGGGGCAACCTACTGGCGGTTGAGCTCCATCAGGCCGCTATCATGGACGCCGACCTGATCTGGAATGCCCGGCTTACCTACCAGACCGGACCATCCGGGAATGCACTGAGAATATCCGCAATCGATTGGGAGCCGGGCGGGAATCTGATCCTTGAGTGGAACAGCATATCAGGACAAACCTACTATGTTCAAAGTAGCGAAGACCTGCTTTCCTGGACGAATGCCAGCAGCCCTTTAGAGGCTGTTAGTGCAGCCAGCCAGCATATCCATCCGGTATCGCCGGAGGCGTCCAACGGCTTTTATCGCATCATGAGCCCCGAATAGCGCTATACGACATGCCCCCGCCAGGGCTGTTCGCTAGCTGAACCGGGCGGCGCGGCACCATTCCTCGGCCGGTTCCATTTCGGTGAAGCACTCGATTTTATCGAACCCGCCCAGCCTGACCAACGAGCAATAGAGTCTGGTCAGCACATGAAGAGATGGAGGAACAACGATCGCCAGTCTGTTTTGAAAATCGGTTCGTTTCTGCCGGAGAACTGCCGCGAGGGCATCACCATCCGCCAGCTCGGCGGTATACCTTGCTGTACGTAGATCAACAAGAACCGTAAACTGCGAGTGGAAGCTGGGGTCATCCGCGATCTGGTCAAAGAGAGCAATCATTTTTGCCATGGTCACTTTTTCCATGCCGACGACGCGCACATGCGATTCTTCAGGATCGATACTGTAGTCTACAGGCATTGAGTTACTCCTCGGGTTGCGACCTGCTAATACCACAACATTTGCACCCGGCGCTCGGCGACAGATGCAAATGTTGTGGGAGTGAAGAGCCAACCCAAAGCACTCGTGCCTATCGGGTTTAACTCACGTCGCTCTCCATCTCGTCATTGAGGAGTTCGCAAAGAGCGTACCAAGCGCCGTCTTAATTCCTAGCCGGGTAGTCATGCATTTCCCATCTCATACCGGTGCAGCAGGTTGCATTGGCGAATTTCTAGTAATAAATACTAGCATCAGCTGTGCATGGATTCACATCTGCGAAATGGCCGACGCAATTATAGGCGGTGGTCTTCCCTGCTTACTGCTTTGCAGCCCTGCGTGATGTTTTCTGCACAGTAGAGAAAAACCGTACATCCATATGTCACAAATAGGCCGGGCTTCCGAATGTATGGTTAGAGACAAACATTGAAAGGAGCTCGAAAATGAAAAAATCAATGCTACTTGGATTGGTGATAATGGCCGGCGTCGCACTGGCGATAACTGGCTGTAAAAGCTCGTGCGGAATGAAGGGCGGCATGACATCCGGCCAGCACCCCGCAGGATGCACCTGCGAGGTCTGTGCTATGAAATAGGCAGTCGGTATCCATCCCCCACAACTGCTGCGGGGGATTCGGACGTGTCCGGAATTAGAAGCTGAGCGTAACGGCGCCCTGCTTCACCTTCTCGAGCATGGCCGGCGCTCCGGCCACGGTGATGCCGTCAACCAGGCTGGATTCGTCCAGGCCGCGCACCTTGGCACAGGGCGGACACACCAGCACAGTGGCGCCACTCGACATGACATTCTTGATCATGTCGGAAATCGGCGGATCCAGCGGGTTCAGATGGGCCGCCTGAGCCTCTTTCCGGACCCAGTCGACGCCGGCCGCCACCAGAAATACGGTCAACTCCATCTCGGAGGCCACGCTGGCATTCGCAATGCTCCAGGCTACCGATGAGCGTTCATCGTCAAAGCCGCGCGATATAACAATTACGATTTTATTATTATCTGCCATAACCACTCCTTTTGGTTTGATTTACCTACTCCATGTCCCTCGTTTGAAGGAGGGAACGATAACGCCCGAACTCCTTATCGACAAGGAATTTGGCCACTAACTTTAAGTCCTTTTCAGGCATGGAACGCTTGACCCACTGCGTCTTCACAATTAAATCTTTCCCTGTCGGCACAGGGCCGCCAAAAAAGGCGAGGATCGTTATGGAAAATCAGTTTGATACCGAGGGACTGGGATGCGGGCAACTGGTCTTCGAGCTGCATAAACGGGTCATGCAGCTGGCGCCCGGCGAACGGCTCGAGGTGCTTGCCCGCGAACCCAGCACAAAGATTGACCTGATGGCCTGGTGCCGCATGACCGGCCATCAACTGGTTTCCGAGGACTACCCCCTCTATGTGATCGAGCGCAAGCAGGACTGAGGTTCATGCTACTGCATTACGGGCTAGGACAGCGAGTTTCCGTTCATCGTACTGACACCGTACCCGGCCTGCCCGTTTTTCGAAATACTGGACACCTTTCTCCAGGGAGTATAATTTAGCTTCATACCGAAAGCACACTATACCAACCGACACCCGAAAGGAGCAGTAAGCATGGAAGCAACATTGTACGAGCGACTCGGAGGAACCGAGGGCATCACCCGCATCGTCAGTGACGAAGTTGACCTTCACGCAGCAAATCCCCGCATTGCGACGAGGTTTGCAGCCAGTGACCTCAAAGCCCTTAAGGAAACGGCAACGGCATTTGTGATAACGGGGACAGGCGGGCCGGCATGCTATGAAGGACAAGACATGGTCACTGCTCATAAAGGCATGAACATTGATGCCGATGAATTCCTTGCCGTTATTGATGATGCGCTGGAAGCGTTGCAGAAAAACAACGTCGGACAGCGGGAGCAGGAAGAAGTGCTTTATATTCTCTTTTCGATGAAAAACGACATTGTTTTTGTATGACAACGGACAAGCTGGACCGTAAGCTATGCAGTGCTCCATCGCATCGGAGCGCATGCAGTTCAACCACTATGCGACCGCTTTTCCGCGCGGTGCTTGTGCTTGCGCCACCCGGGCCACCCAATCCACACACCCGTAACCGGATGCATGGCCACCGTGATACCGGTTAGGCCAATTGCGATACGGCTCAGAAGCCCGAACGCTTTCCCGTTATGTAAAGGAAACTGCACGCAAAACTGGTAGAGTTAAAAAAAAGCCAATACTATTACATCACACAGAGCCAACAAAGTTAACGGGGGCCTGGTTCTCTGATATCCCTGCCGGCTCGGCGTGAACCGCCATTCCTTCAATCAGCGCAACCAACCGGCGCGCATATCCAGAAGCAGGATTCATGAAGATAGCGCTTGCGCTTTAAAAATAGGCGCCTATTCTGAGCGCTCAATGGAAAACGCAATGCATAGGTTCAGCCAGGCTCCGGCGATTGACGCATCAATCGTTCGTGCCTTTGTGTGGCTGCGCATTAAAACCGTCTAAACCCTTCCGGCGTTTCTCCAGACCCTTTCAACTCTGATTCCTTTCATTATTTGATCCCCAGCCTGCAGAACCGTCGGGTTCCGGAGCAATCAATGATGAAAAACAGGACTGCAACTTCCTCAAACCAGACGCAACCGAATCAGCGGAATGCCGCCCTTCGCGTGAAGGGTATTTTGCTGATGGCCTGCGCGATCGCCGCGTTTACGTTGAGCGTGCTGACCCTGCGCGCGGCCAGCACAACCGCGGGGGCATGGCTGGCGACCTCGATGCGTTTCGGGATCGGGCTGCTCATCGTTACGCTCACCTATCTTCCAAAGGGACATTTTAAACCGGCTCAACTGATCCGGAATCCGGATCTGATCATGCGGGGGGTACTCGGCGGCGTCGGGGTTTACCTCTTCTACGCCACCGTGCCCTATCTGGGCGCCGGCGTATCCACCTTTATCAGCACCACGTATGTGGTCCTGGCACCGCTGATGGCCTGGGCCTGTTTAGGGGAGCGCTTCACGCTCTCTCAGGGTATCTTAACCACCCTTGCCATGGGCGGCATGTTTTTCATGTCGGGTATTGGGGGTGCGTCGCCTCCACCGTTCCTCTATGTCGGACTGGGATTAACGGGAGCCGTGCTCGCGGCCATGGTGGTGGTATATATCCGGAAGCTGACCCGTACGGAACACGGCTCCACCATCTATGCGGCACAATGCTTCTTCGGTTTGCTGATCTGTGCGGGGCCCGCGGTGATCCAATGTTCATCGGACGCCCCGTCGTCAGCCGAATTGACGGGATTGATCATCAGCGGGATTGCCGCGTCGATCGGCCAGCTGCTGATGACCTTTGCCTACAAATACCTGACCGTATCCGAAGGCAGCCTCCTGATGCTGTGTGCACCGGTGATCATCATGGTGGGCGGCATCGGGTTGTTCGGAGAGTCGATTACCCTGATGCAGGGCATCGGCGCCGGATTGATTCTGACCGCCAGCATCTGCATGGTGCGGCGCAGGCCCGCGGTCATCGACCGCGAGCTCGCCGAACCGGTTGCAGGGTAAACAGCGAATCCTGTAACCCGGAGCATGATCATCCGGGCTGCAGCGAACGGTGATCACAAGCAGAGCGAACGGAGGCATGGGTCTCTGTTCCTCTGTTTTTTCCGCTGTCTCTGCGTGCACGGTGTCGCACACAGCGCAACCGGAGGACTTTCAGTTGTTTCGCCGCCGTCGTTTTACGTCGGCCTCACTGCACGTCCCGGCTTCCTCTGACGGCTCTGCCTGACCCTTGACCGCCCCGCAAGCGCGATGATGGATAAGTAAATACGGAAACCGAACCCGCATTAATGGACTAAGTGAATGAAGATTAATGGGATAAGTGGGAAAAGTGGCTTAATTATTGCTCCAAAATACCCTATCAGGAGCGGAAAATGAGCAAGGAACAACCTCTTTGGCAAACCGATTTTATCGTCATGCTGCGGTGGATAAGCTTCCTGCCGATTGGTTTTATTCTCACCGCCACGCTGCAGGTTATTCCGTCTCTGGCGGTGGGGCTTGTGAAAGCGAACCTGCCCGACTCCACCTTCCTGCTCATCGTCGGGGCCGTACTGGCTATTCCGATTTTCATCGTGCTGGGCTGGGCATGGTGCATGACTGTCCTGATGACACCCCATCTCAGCTGCAGGGTCATAGCCCCGGGCAACGGGGCTCCCGCCATCATTTACGGCATGCTGTTCTGCCTGTTCGAAGGAACCTTCCTGGTTTCCATTCTGAAAGGCGGAACACCGTGGATTCCCCTCGCCTACCAGCTCATCTTTCTGGGCATCGGCCTGGGCGGCATGGTGATGCTGTATAAAGAAATTGAGCTCACCCGCATCACGAGGTGGATACTGCATCGAAGAACGCTGAAACACGTTAACTATCAAATATAGCTAACAGGCAGCGGAGCTTCCATTGTGTGTTGCACCTGCCGGCTCTGCGCGAACAGCTTCACACACAGAATTTATCTGCGTCCACCTGCGTCATCTGCGGGCACGACTCCTCTGCAACCTCTGTGACTCAACCCCACTTCCGGCTCATGAGGCGCCGGAGGACCACGGTGCCGCTGGCTTCCAGAATCGCCGCGCCCATTCGTCTGTCATCTTGTCAGGCCATAGCTTCACGCGAAGGTTGATTTATCCGCCGTAGTCATACGAAGAAGGAAGCCTTTGGCGACGGAGGATCTTCGTCATGTCAAAATCTCCGGCTTGTGGCTTACAGCTATAAGAATAATCCTCCATCACCGGCCTCTAGCAGTACAAACCGAGAGCTACCCGATTTCGAACGAGGTGATGCCATACACGCGGTTCAACGGGAGGTCGGGTGCTTTCTTGGTGTACATCCTCGCCGTTTCAAACGAGGGCTTCATCCGATACCGCTCGGCCAGTTCGACAGCATCCGGATTGGGTTCCGGCACATCGAGGTAGAACGGCTCCGATGGCCCGATCTTGGATTTGAAGGTCAGGAAAAGGGTTGTCGCCAGTTCGGGGTGATCCGCATGAAGAGGGCCGATCTTGTAGCCTTTACGGCATTTACGCAACACCCCGTATCCCGCCAATCGACCGTTTTGCAGGATACCCAGGGCATGGCTGTCGGGTTGATTGATCCATGCTTTGAGGAAGCGGGATCGGTTTGCGGGGAAAAACGGTTTTTCATAGGACTCGATGGCTTCAAAGGGCAGCCTGGACAGCGGCACAACGTCGGGATGATCCGGGGCCTTTCCGCCACCAAAACCTTCGTAGCGAATGTTTCGGTAGGCCATCCGGAAGCCGATCTTCTTATAGTTTTCCTGTTGTTCCACCACGCCATCCAGACCGATGTTCACGCCGCCAAGATGCCTCATGGATCCCTTGATGAGCTGGATACTGTATACCTGGCCGCGGTATTCCGGTTTGACGATGTAGAACCCGCAAAACCCGAACGAGTCGCCGTATTTTATCGCAGAGATCGCCGCAATGGGTTCATCGCCCAGCCATCCCATGAAAAACCCATTCGGATCAGCGACATAGTAGCAATCGGCGTCATGGAGACCGGGGTTCCATCCCTCCTCCGCCGCCCACTCAACGGCCATATCGAGGTCCTCCCGCGACATCGGTCGGACGGTATAGGTTTTGTCTGTCATATCATCATCCATTTCTCGGCGCTTGATCGTATTGGCAGCCTTCCACTGAAATCCTATCCTGTTTGCGACGGAATATTCCATGCGCAGCTTTCGCGGCACGCCGCTCCCATTCGCGCACTTCGTCTCATCCTCCATAGCGTTGACGCTTCGCTGCCGCCGCTCTGCGTCGGTCTCACTACGTGTGGCGACGGAGGATCTTCGGCATGTCAACAGCTCCGCTCTGCTTGCCGCTTGAGGAATCATCCACCATCACCAACCGTTGACAAGAATAAACGCAGGATGACGGGGTGAGAGGCACCCTGCCTTGACAATAATTCGGCCTGCCACTAATGATTTGAAAAAGCGCGGCAGCATGATGCTGCGGTGCGGGTGCCCCATGCGCCTGAAAGGAGACGGCCTGCAATGAGATCATTATTTATCCTTCCTTCCCTCCTGGCCCTATGCTGCATTCTCCCGCCTGTCCAGGCCGCCCAACTACCTGAAGCGACGCCGGCACAATTGGGGCTCTCCACCGCGGAGCTGGCGAAAGTCGATGCATTCATGAAACGACAGGTTGAGGAGCAGCAGATTGCCGGCGGCATCGTCATGATCTCCAGCAAGGGGAAGATCTGCTTCTTCCACACGTACGGGAAGCAGGACCTCGAAGCCGATATCCCCATGCAGAAGGATACCATCTTTCGCATCTATTCGATGTCCAAGGCGATCACCACCGCCGCCGCGCTAAAGCTCTACGAGGAAGGTAAAATCGGCCTGGACGACCCCGTTGCCAAATCCATTCCGAGCTTCAGGAATCTTCAAGTAGCGACTGAGGATGGGCTCCGTCCACCCAGTCGCCCGGTCACGGTCAAAGACCTTATGCTGCATACGTCCGGAATCACCTACGACGATGGTCCGGAAGCGATTGGCAAAGCCTGGGAAACGCAAACCCCCTGGGAGGCCGATGGCCTCGCCGACTGTGTGGAGCGGCTTTCCAAGGTGCCGCTCGCGTTCGATCCGGGTACGGATTGGAACTATGGGGCCGGCATAGACGTATTGGGAAGAGTCGTTGAAGTGGCCAGCGGACAACCTCTGGATAGCTACCTGAAGAAGACGTTTTTCGATCCACTCGACATGCCGGATACCGGTTTCTACGTTCCTACCAACAAGCTGGACCGGTTTGCGGCCATCTACGAACCCGTCGTAGAAGGCGGATTGAAGCAAAGGGATGAACACTATCCTTTTACGCGTCCACACTCCTTGTTTTACGGGGGCCACGGCCTGGTCAGCACCGCGCGGGACTACATGCGCTTTCTAAGCATGATCGCGCGCGGAGGCGAGCTGGATGGCATCCGTTTTCTCCAGCCGGAGACGGTGGCGCTCATGACATCCAACCAGCTGCCGGAGCCCGCCTTTCCCATACACTTTGGAGACGACATACACTTCGGGAGAGGTTTTGGACTTGGCTTTGCGGTACGAACCGAGGCCAACGAGGATACGATTGGCCGCATAGGCGAATATGGCTGGGGCGGAGCGGCATCGACGCACTACTGGCTCCACCCCGAAAGCGAGCTGATTGTTGTGACGATGGAGCAGTTCATGCCCTATCGCCCCGACACCGAAGATGGCATTAAGACGTTTATCTATGACGCCATCGGCTCCGGTGAGTAAAACGGATCGGTCCTTAATGGCGTTATCCCGACAAATCCTGTGTCGGAATCCCGGTGCTGGAAAAAATTGTCGAAATAGCACGCAACCCCTTGTTTTTAGGTGGGTTGTAGCCCTGCCCGAACATAGCCACCCAGCTTAGCGACATTTATTTCCGGATGGGGCCAGCGGCCGGAGGCCGGAGCTCTTGGCCATTAGCTATTAGCTATTCGCTATCTTCCAACCACTTACAGCTATGCCGCATCTGCACTGAACCGCAGTGGCACACCTGTTGCAATAGGGGTCGTCATGAAAAAGGTTTTAGGAGTTAGGTGTTAGGTTTCAGGGCAGATGACAGAGAAATCGTATGTATACCCTGCTCTGCGTGAGAAGCCTTTGAATCAAGAGATTTAATTAAATGAGCAACGAAACGATCAACCTATTGGAAAAGCGCAAGCGCCAGGTGCATGAGGGCGGCGAGTTTGCGATGGAGGCGGAAAAGCAGAGCCTGGCCGGCGCCGTCAGCCAGCGCTCCTGCAGCTTCTGCGGATCGCGCGTCGTACTCTATCCGATCGCCGATGCGATCCATCTGGTGCACGGCCCGATCGGCTGCGCGTCCTACACCTGGGATATCCGCGGCGCGCTCTCTTCCGGCCCCGAGCTGCACCGGCTCAGCTTTTCGACCGACATGATCGAAAAGGACGTGATCTACGGCGGCGAAACCAAGCTCTACAAGGCATTGACTGAACTGATCGAGGAGTATGCTCCGAAAGCGGCCTTCGTCTATTCCACCTGCATCGTCGGCGTGATCGGCGACGACGTGGTGGCGATCTGCAAGAAGGTCGAAAAAGAAAAGGGCATCCCGGTCATTGCGGTCGACTCCGAAGGCTTCAAGGGCTCGAAGAAGGAGGGCTATAAAGCCGCCTGCAACGCGCTTTTCAGCATCGTCGGCACCGACAACGTGCAGGAAAAGATTCCCCACTCCATCAACATTCTCGGCGACTTTAATCTGGCCGGCGAGCTCTGGATCATCAAGGACTACTATGAGCGCATGGGCGTCAACGTGGTGTGCACCATTTCCGGTGACGGACGCGTCGACGACATCCGCAAGGCGCATCGCGCACACCTCAATGTGGTCCAGTGCTCCGGCTCGGTCATGAACCTGGCGAAGATGCTCGAACACGAATACGGCACCCCGAGCGCGCGGGCCTCCTACTTCGGCATCGAGGATATGTCGAAGGCCCTCTACGACGTGGCCGACTTTTTTGACTCGGACGAGATGCGCGCGGCGGCGCAACGCGTAATCAAGGAAGAAGTTGCCAAGCTGATGCCCCAGCTGGCGCCCTACCGGAAGGACCTGAAAGGGAAAAAGGCCGCGGTGTATACCGGCGGAGCCTTCAAGGTCTTTTCGCTGGTCCGCTCGCTGCGGACCCTGGGCATGAGCGTGGTGGTGGCCGGATCGCAGACCGGATCGGTGGACGACTACCGGCTGCTCACAGAACTCTGCGACCCGGGCACCGTCATCCTCGACGACACCAACCCGCTCGAGCTGGCCAAGTATGTCAAGGAGAAGGATGTCGACCTCTTTATCGGCGGCGTCAAGGAGCGCCCCATCGCCTACAAGCTGGGCGTCGGCTTCTGCGACCACAACCACGAGCGCAAGGAAGCGCTGGCAGGCTTCATCGGCATGCTCAACTTTGCCAGGGAAGTCCATTCATCGGTCATGAGCCCCGTCTGGCAGTTTGCGCCGCGTCGCGCCCACAGGAACTAAGCAATGAGAATTAAACACAAAGGCACCAAGGACTCTAAGATACTGTTGAATGGAGGGATGACCTCAGTGTCGCCCTTAGGACCGGACAGAGCCCGTCCCTCCACCCTCGTGATCTTCGTGCCTTCGTGTTTATCAATTGATTTCGTCGGGAGGGTGCAATGAGCTGCGAATGCGGAAAAACCTGTACTCCGGTCGATGCTCCGGAAAATGCCTGCACTGCAGAAGACCAGGCCAAATGCGGCTGCGGGCCGGCAGCGGAAAAGCCCCTGACCGGCAAGCATTTCACGGCCACCCGTAATGCCTGCAAACTTTGCGCGCCGCTGGGGGCCTGCCTGGCCTTCCGCGGCATTGAAGGCTGCCTCCCCTTCCTGCACGGCTCCCAGGGCTGCGCGACCTATATCCGGCGCTACATGATCAGTCACTTCCGCGAACCGATGGATATCGCCTCCTCGAGCTTTGGCGAGGACAGCGTGATCTTCGGCGGCCGCCGCAACCTGTTTGAAGGCCTCAAGCATGTCATCGAGGGCTACAATCCGAAGGTGGTCGGCATTGCCACCACCTGCCTGGCGGAAACCATCGGCGACGATGTGCACATGTATGTTAAGGAATTCATCTCCGAAAACCGCAACGACATCGCCCTGCCCGCCCTGCTGCACGCCTCGACCCCAAGCTATAGCGGAAGCCATGCCGACGGCTACCAGTGGGCGGTGCGGGCCATCGTGGAGCAGCTGGCCGTCGAAGGACCCAACGAAAAGTTTATCGGCGTCCTGCCCGGCATGGTGTCGCCCGCCGACCTGCGGCACCTGCGCGAAATCCTGACCGACTTCGGCATGGAGTTCTGCCTCGTGCCCGATTATGCCGATCCGCTCGACGGCCCGGTATGGGGCGACTACCACCGGATTCCCGCCGGCGGCACGCCCGTGAGCAAAATCAGCAAGCTGGGCCGGGCATCGGCCGTAATCGAACTGGCCTCAACCATCTCCGACAAGCAGTCGGCCGCATCGCTGCTCGACGCCAAGTTTTCCACGGCCGTCTTCCGCGTCGGCCTGCCGATCGGCATCCGGCAGAGTGATGCCTTCTTCAACGTGCTCGAACAGATCACGGGGCACGAAACGCCCGACAGGCATGCCGCCGAACGAAGCCGCCTGATCGACGCCTACGTGGATGGACATAAGTATACCTTCGGCAAAAAGGTAGTCATCTTCGGCGAGGAGGATTTTGTGGTCGGCATGACCGCCTTCGCCGCCGAGATCGGACTCAAGCCGGTGCTGTGCGCCTCCGGCGGAAAAAGCGGCCGGCTCAGGGAATGCATTCTTGCCGCCGCGCCGGAGATCGATCCGGACACTCCCGTTCTCGAAGACGTCGACTTTGCCGAAATCGGCGAGGCGGTCAACGTTTTAGCACCCGATCTGCTGATCGGGAACAGCAAAGGATTCTCTCTCAGCCGCGCCACCGGCACCCCGCTGATCCGGGTCGGATTCCCCATCCATGACCGGATCAGCGGGCCTCGTTCCCTCCATCTGGGATACCGGGGTGCGCAGCGCCTGTTCGACACCATCGTCGACAGGCTCATGGAGATTAAACAGGAGGGATCAGATGTCGGCTACACCTACATCTGATCAGTTTTAAGTTTTAGGTGATTCAGTTTTAAGAAAGCCCAACAAGTCGAAAGCAACTACATCGGAGACAGATACAAATGATGCGTTTCAGGTTTTAGGTGATTCAGTATTAAGAACGCGCGTCCCGGCCTGACACCTGAAACCCAACACGTAAAACCAATCGGAGATTAACTATGGCCCTCGATCTATCCAGACACCCCTGCTTCAATCCCGATGTCAAAGGCAAGTATGGCCGCGTACATCTGCCGGTGGCACCGAAGTGCAACATCCAGTGCGGCTACTGCAACCGCAAGTATGACTGCGTGAACGAAAGCCGGCCGGGCGTGACCAGCAACGTGCTGTCGCCGGGACAGGCGGCCTATTATGTCTCGCAGCTCGTCGACATGAAAAAACCGATCTCCGTGGTGGGCATTGCGGGTCCGGGCGATCCCTTCGCCAATCCGGAGGAGACGATGGAAACGCTGCGGCTGATCCGTAAGCGCTATCCTGACATGCTGCTGTGCGTCTCCACCAACGGCCTGGGGGTCGGTCCCTATATCGCCGAGCTGGCCGAGCTGCAGGTCAGTCATGTGACCATCACGCTCAACGCCATTGATCCGGACGTCGGGAAAAACATCTATGCCTGGATCCGCGACGGGAAAAAACCGATGCGCGGAACCGAAGCCGCCGAGCTGCTGCTGCAGCGTCAGCTGCAGGCCATCAAGGCGATCAAGTCGCACGGCCTGACGCTCAAGATCAATACGATTCTGATTCCCGGCGTGAACGACAACCATATCGGCGCAGTCGCTGAATTCGTGAAGGCCGAAGGCGCGGACCTGCACAACATTATTCCGCTCTGCCCGGTGGAAGACACGATGTTCGAGGATCTGGAGGAACCGACGCCGGGCATGATTCACGCCGCCCGCGAGATCGCCGGTGCGCATCTACCGCAGATGACCCATTGCCAGCGCTGCCGCGCCGACGCCTGCGGGTTGTTGTGCGAAGGCACCACCCAGGAGACGCTGGAAATGATACAGGATGCCTCCAATGCCCCGATAAAACCCGATGAAAACCGGCCGTATGTCGCGATCGCCACCCGCGAAGGCGTACTGGTCAACGAGCATCTGGGCGCAACTGAGGCGCTGAGCATCTATGAGGAGCAGGATGGGTCCTTTGTCGAGATCGACAGGCGCATCACCCCCTATCCCGGCGAAGGCGATAAACGCTGGAACGATCTGGCCAAACTGACAACCGACTGCCGCGCGCTGCTGGTATCGGGCGTGGGGCCCAGGCCGACGCGTATTCTCGAACAGTCGGGACTGAAGGTGGTCGTGATGGAGGGACTGATCGACGAGGCCCTGACCAAGATTTATGCCGGCAAGGAGATCCGCTCGCCGATCCGCAAGACCAAATGCGGCGACAAATGCTCCGGCTCGGGGAACGGGTGCGGGTAGGCTGAGGACTGAGGACTGAGGACTGAGGATAATCCGAACCGACTTAATACCTAAAACTTAAAACCTAAAACCTAAAACCTAAAACTTAACACTTAGAACCAACGAACAACTAACCAGGGGAAATATCATGGCAATAGCAAAACCGGAAATGCACTTCTTCATCTGCAACTCATACCGCGTGGCGGGCGAAGCGAAGGGCGCATGCAATGCAAAGGAGGGCGGCGAGCTGCTGTCCTATCTCGAAACCGAAATCATCGACCGCGGCCTCGATGCCCAGGTGTCCGGCTGCGGCTGCCTGAAAATCTGTGAAAAGGGACCGGTCATGCTGATGTATCCGGAAAGTAAATGGTTCGCGGAAGTGACCGAGGAAAAGATTGACTCCATCCTCGACGCCATTGAGGACGGCGAAGACACCAGCGAATTTGAAATTGATTAGCTATCCAGCAAGCCCATGTTCGCCCGGTCAGGGGCCGGGCCTACATGAACGGATATAGGCCGTGTGCCCGCACACGGCGAAGATACCGGCACCATAAACAACAGATCATGATAACGCCTTATTTAATCGACACCTCCCTGCGTGACGGCGAACAGATGCCGGGCACGGTGTTCACACGCGAGGAAAAGCTGCAGATTGCCATCGCACTAGCCGACATCGGCGTCGGCGAGATTGAAGCCGGCATACCGGTCATGGGTCCGACGGAGCAGGAGGATATCGCCGCCATCCTTGCCCTCAATCTCCCATGCCGCATCACCGGCTGGTGCCGGGCGGATTCGGTCGACCTCGCAGCCGCCGAGGCCGCCGGACTGGAATCGGTCCATCTCTCCTTCCCGCTGTCAGATCACCATTTCCGCGCACTCGGCAAGGATTCAGCCTGGGTGTTCAGCACCCTGGAGCGGGTGCTTCCCGAAGCCTTGAAGCGCTTCGCGTTTGTTTCCGTCGGGGCGCAGGATTCGGCCCGGGCCGACCGCGCACGGCTGATGGAATTTGCACAGCGTGTGCAGGAGCTGGGCGGACATCGGCTGCGCATTGCCGACACCGTCGGCATAATGAACCCGTTTGAGGTAGTGCAGCTTTTCCGCGAACTGAGAGCCGGCGCACCGGAGCTGGAGCTGGCCTTCCACGCACACAATGATCTCGGCATGGCCACGGCTAACACACTGGCCGCCTTTGAAGGCGGGGCGACAGCGGCCGATGTCACGGTTGCGGGACTGGGTGAACGGGCGGGCAATGCCGCGTTGGAACAGGTGGCCATGGCCGTACCGGATTTGAAGATCTGCCGATCGCAACTGGCCCCCCTATGCGAGCTTGTATTGAAGGCGGCCGGCGTCGACGTTCCGGTATGTGCACCCATCATCGGGCAGAATGTCTTCAGCCATGAATCCGGCATTCATGTCCACGCCGTACTGAATCATCGAAAGGCCTATGAACCGTTTGCGGCGGCGGATATCGGACGGACGGACTCCACCCGCATTGTGCTGGGGATTCACTCCGGAGAGGCTGCTCTGCGGCACGCCCTCATGCAACTGAATATAAAGCCGGGGAATGAATCCCTTAACTGGCTGCTTGCACGCATCCGCGCACATGCCCAAAACACCAAGCAATCGGTAGGGCCCCGCGAACTCAGACAATTCTACTATGAATAATCATTCTCTTTTGCAATGCCCCCATTGCGGATCACGCCGGTTTTATGCCCAGCAAAGCAGTCGCAAGGTATTCATCCATCAAAACGGCACCCGTATTCCGCTCCTGACGGAGCATTTCCGCCTCGCGCTTCCTGTCATTGAGGAGCTCGCAACCATTTACAACTGTACCTGCTCATGGTCCAGCTGCGATAAGTAATCCGCGGGCCGGGTCGATCTTACGATATGGTACGCTTAATGCACTTATATGCACATGCATGTTGGAAGCATGCATTTTATAACATAATTGTCATTAAGATCATTAAAACCATGAACAGCAAATGCCAAATTGTAAGTATGATGACCCTAAACTGTGCGATGCCCGTCACATCGACGAACTTGAAACGCTGGCGCAGATTGCCCGCACCCTCTCCAGTAAAACGAAGCAGGAAGAGGTACTTCTCGAAATAATCGATGTGCTTGAACGAAGTCATGATGTTCAGCGGGTAACCATTATGCTGCTGACCATCGACGGCCGGGAACTGCGCGTTGAGGCGGTAAAGGACCAGGCGGTGCAGCGGGCTGAAGGCAAGGCCTATCGGCGCGGTGAAGGGATTACCGGACAGGTGCTGGAAAGCGGACAGCCGCGCATCGTGCCGCTGGTCGCCGACGAGCCGAAGTTTAAAGGTCGGCTGCACAGCCGCTCAGACGAACCGCTCAGCTTTATCTGCGTGCCGCTGACTCTGGAAAACGAGACGGTCGGCACCCTCTCAGCCGACTGTCCGGCACGCGGCATGCCGGCGCTGCAGGAACTGCAGCGCTTCCTGTCCATTGTGGCCACGATCATCGCCAGCGATGTCAGTGCCCGGCGCGAGGCCCGCATGGAGCGGCAGGCGCTCGAAACGGAAAACCTGCGCCTGCGCGAGGCCATGATGGCCAAGTTCCAGCCGGAAAACATGATCGGCAACTCCAACGAGATGAATGAGGTCTATACCCGCATCCATCAGGTGGCGGCCACCGACACGACCGTCCTCATCCGCGGGGAATCGGGCACCGGCAAGGAGCTGGTCGCTTCCGCCATCCACTACAGCAGCGCCCGCGCAAAAAAACCCTTCGTGAAGGTAAACTGTGCCGCCCTGAATGAAAACCTCCTGGAGAGCGAACTGTTCGGCCACGAAAAAGGCGCCTTCACCGGCGCCCTGCAGACGCGCATCGGCCGCGTTCAGGAGGCCGAAGGCGGCACCCTCTTTCTCGACGAGATCGGCGACTTTTCTCCGGCGATCCAGGTCAAGCTGCTGCGCGTGCTGCAGGAACGGACCTACGAACGCGTCGGGAGCAACGAACAGCGCAAGGCCAACGTACGCATCATTGCCGCCACCAACGCCGACCTTGAAGCCGCCATCCTCGACAATCGTTTTCGCCAGGATCTGTTTTACCGCATCAACGTCTTTCCGATCTATCTCCCGCCGCTGCGCGCACGCCGGGACGACATTCTTCTGCTGACCAACTTTTTCATCCAGAAGTATTCCACGCAGATGGATGTGCAGATCAGGCGAATCAGCACACCCGCCATCAACATGCTCATGGCCTATCACTGGCCGGGCAATGTGCGCGAACTGGAAAACACGATTGAATATGCGGTGCTGATGGGCAAGGAGGACGGCGTGGTGCACGGTCACGACCTGCCGCCCACCCTGCAGACGCCCGTGGCCATAGCGGCAACCGGCAACATCAAGCATACGCTCAAGGCCCGTGTCGCGATGCTGGAAAAAGATCTGATCGTGGATTCGCTCAAACGAAACAACGGAACCATCAGCGCCGCCGCACGCGAGCTCGGCATCACTGAACGCATGGTGCGCTACAAGATCCAGAACCTGGACATTGACTACGAAACCCTCTTCAAGAAACGGAAAAGACGCAAAAAACAGAATTGAACCCTAACCCAGGAAACCCAGATTTTGTGCCATGGAAATACGACCCGCAACCCCTGATGACCTCCCCGCGATGGCCGAACTGCTGCACCAACTGTTTGCCATCGAAAGTGATTTCACGCCCGACTTCGCCACGCAGGAGCGCGGCCTTGGATTACTGATCGACCGGCCTTCCGCAACCGTTTTCATCGCGGCGGAGGAAGAGACTGTTGTGGGCATGTGCACCATTCAGATCATCGTATCCACGGCCATGGGCATGGAAGTCGGTGTCGTGGAGGACGTGATTGTGGATGTCGACCACCGCGGGCAGGGCATCGGTTCGGCCCTGATGCGGACGGTGGAACAATGGGCGATATCCCGGGGACTTGGACGCCTCCAGCTTCGAGCCGACAAGGACAATGGTTCCGCACTCTGTTTCTACCGGCAACAGGGATGGAAGCACACCAACCTGGTCGGCTGGATGAAACACCTCTAGATTCCTCCGCCGAAGCTCCCGCCGCCGCAGATTCCGAAGCCGTCCCGGTCCGCCGCCGCGCTCAACACAGCGCCCCGTGCGGACGTGCACATGACCACCTGCCGTAACAGATCGATAGCAATATCTACCAGTGCAGACTTGCGTTAACGCTCCAGTCGGTTTATGCTGTTGCGGTTAGGTCGAAAGAAACGAAAGAGGACGTGTTGTGGCTACGATTGCAGACAAGGATTGGGAAACGCTGAAGAAGAAGCTCAGCGACGATGGGCGCCTTGAAAAATTTATTCTGGGCGAGCCGGAACAGGAATATGTCACGTCCCGCGGCATGGATATTCTGCGCCTGCATGCCACCGACTTTGTCAACAAGCGGCTTGCTCCCGCCAATCCCAAGAATGACGGCCGCCAAACCCCGACAAAGGGCCATCCGGTCTTCATTGCGCAGCATGCCTGCGGCTGCAACGACCGCACCGCCCTCGAAGAATTCTTCGATATTGAAAAGGGGCGCGAACTGACCGAGGATGAGGTGAACACCGTGGTGGATGTCATTCTCAAGTGGATCGAGGAGCATCTGGACACCTAGATGCGAATCCTCGTTGTCTGAAAACCTTCCTTCATCGGAAGGTTTTTCTTTTTTTTGACCCGTTCATTTGAATATCCTGTCTCGAATATGGAACCAGTCATTGTCAAAAGAGCCGACCACAACGTCAGCCGGAAAAATATCAGTTCGGCGGCCATCAAGGTCCTCTACCGCCTTAAGGATGAAGGGCACACCGCCTACCTGGCCGGCGGCGGCGTGCGCGATCTCCTGCTGGAGCGCAATCCCAAGGATTTCGATGTCGCCACCGATGCCACGCCGGAGCAGATCCGCAAAATGTTTCGCAACTGCCGCCTGGTGGGACGGCGCTTTCGGCTGGCCCATATTCTCTTCCGCGGCGAGGTCATTGAAACATCCACCTTCCGGGCCCCGATACCGGAGGAGGAAAACGGGGAGCACTGCACCAATACGTTTCGCGCCTCCGAAAACGGAATGGTGGTGCGCGACAATATTTTCGGTTCTCCTGAACAGGATGCGCTGCGGCGCGACTTCACCATTAACGCCCTCTTCTACAACATTGCCGACTTTTCCGTGATTGACTATGCCGGAGGCCTTAAGGACCTGGAGGCAAAAGTCATCCGCGTGATCGGCGATCCCGACAAGCGCTTCGCCGAGGATCCGGTCAGGATGATCCGTGCCGCCCGGTTTGCAGGCTCTCTGGGCTTTACGATAGAACCGGAGGCCTACGATTCGATCTGCCGCAACAAGGACATCCTCAGGCAGGCCTCGCCATCGCGCATGTATGAAGAGGTCCAGAAGCTCTTTTTCTGCGGGCATGCCCGCGCGGTTTTCCAGTGGCTGGAGCGTACCGACCTGCTGCACCCCATGTTCCATGATTTTTCGCACTGGATCGACGAGGACAAAAAACGGCACGACTGGGTGATCCAGACCCTTGATCAGATGGATCGTTGGCGCCAGGCCGGACTGAAGGTCCACCCGGGCCTGCTGTTTGCCCTCATTTTCGGCGAATACCACGAATTCTGTGCGGACCAGCTGCTGCAGGAAGGCCTTTCGGCGCATGATGCCGCCCGCCAATCCGTGCATAATCATCTCAAAGGCATGTGCGGCAATGTCTGCATACCGAAGCAGGTCATCTATCAGGTCTCGGACATCATGAGCAATCAGCTGCGGTTCCCTAAAACCAAGGGTCACCGCCCGCAGCGGTTTATGCACAACCGCGGATTTCTCGATGCCTTTCTCTATTTCAAGTTTTCCTCCAAGGTTCACAACCGAAACAGGGAGCTGCTTGAGTTCTGGGCGGAGCTGCATAAAAACAATAAACACACGCCCAACTACAAATAGCGGGCGCCTTGTTTACAAAAACAAAAAAAGCATCCTTGTGCATCCCTTCAATCACCTGTACATATTTGTAGCTTGTTGTCGCATTTAATACAGCACCCGTACAAGAGGATGTAATTATGACCAGTAGTGAGAAGGAACTTAATGTTCTCTACAAGATATCGCAGACCATTTCGGCCCGACAGCACAACATTTCCGATATGCTGAATGAGGTGCTGCAGATCATGGCGAATGATATGGGGCTGCTCCGCGGCACCCTTGCGCTGCGCAAGCCGGGCACCAATATCCTGAACATCGAAGCCTCCAGCGGCCTGTCCAGCAGCGAAATGCGTCGGGGCCAGTATGAGCTGGGCGAAGGCGTCACCGGCCGGGTGGCGCAGTCCGGGCAGGCGTCGATTGTTCCCGACATCAGCGAGTCGCCCGATTTTCTTAACCGGACCAAGGCCCGCGGTGACCAGAAAACCGCGTTTATCTGCGTACCGATCATCCACCACAAGGAAGTCATCGGCACCATGAGCATCGACCTGCCCACGTGTGAAGAGCAGGAACTGGAGGGGTATGCCCTCTTCTTGGAGCATGTCGCACAGATCCTGGCATCCGCGGTTTCGACCATTCGCGAGGAGATCGAGGAACGGCATGCGCTCGAATCGGAAAACGAAATGCTGCGGCGTCAGCTGGGTGACCGCTACAGCATCGACAACATGGTGGGCAACTGCAACTCCATGCGCAGCGTCTATGAACAGATCATCCAGGTGGCGGACAGTGCCGCCACCGTACTGGTTCGAGGCGAGTCGGGAACGGGTAAGGAACTGGTGGCGCGCGCCATTCATTTCAACAGTCCCCGGAAAAACAATGCGTTTGTCAGCGTAAACTGCGCCGCCCTGCCGGAAAACCTGATTGAGAGCGAGCTGTTCGGTCACGAGAAGGGCGCCTTTACCGGCGCCGCGCAGCAACGGAAGGGCCGCTTTGAGCTGGCCAACGGCGGCACCATCTTCCTTGACGAAATCGGCGACATTTCCCCCGCCGTGCAGGTGCGCCTCCTGCGCGTCATGCAGGAAAAAACCTTTGAACGCGTGGGCGGAAACGAGTCCATCAAAGTCAACGTCCGCGTGATCGCCGCGACGAGCCGGAACCTGGAGGAAGGGATTATCAAAGAAACCTTCCGTGAAGACCTCTATTATCGCCTCAACGTTTTCCCGATTCTGCTTCCGCCGCTGCGTGAGCGCAAATCCGACATCATGCTGCTGGCCGATCACTTTCTTCAGAAATACGGAGAGATGTACGGCAAGGACATGAAGCGCATCTCCACGTCCGCCATCAACATGATGATGGCCTACCACTGGCCCGGTAATGTCCGTGAGCTGGAAAACTGCATCGAGCGTGCGGTGCTGACCTCTTCAGACGGTGTGATTCACGGATTCAATCTGCCGCCGTCCCTGCAGACCAGCGAAGGTACGCACACCAACCTGCTGCCCGAAAACGGCGCCAACCTGAAGCAGATGATCGAGGCCTACGAACGCGAAATCATTATCGACGCGCTGAAGAAGCACCGGGGCAAC
>JBNKVA010000003.1:0-37385 GCA_050298955.1 Pontiella sp. | reverse complement strand
ATCACCAATCCCGTGAACGGCCTGGTGGTCGCCGCGCCGGCCTCCATCGCGGTTTCCGGCACCGGCACGAATCTGGCCGGCGATGTGGTCTGGACGAATGCGTTGACCCAAGAGAGCGGCACGGTCGCCGCCGGAACCGGATGGACCATCCCCTCCGTATCCATCCTTGCGGGGGAAAACCTGATTACCGTCTCCGGCACCAACTCGTTCGGTGTGCCGATATTCGACACGGTTTCCGTGACGGGCCTGTTCGCGGGCGATCTTTCGATCACAGCGACCGATATCGCGACCACCAATATCAACACCTTCACGCTCCAGGGCACCAGTTCAAACCTGCTGGGCGATATCGTGTGGAGCAATTCATTGACGGGGGCGTCCGGCACCATCCCGGCCTCCTCCGACTGGCAGTTTTCGTTCGATTTGGTTGAAGGGGCCAATGTCCTTTCGGTTTCCGGAACCAACTTCAGCGGCACCATCACCGACACGGTCACCGTGACTTCCGTAATCACTCCGGTGATCTATGTGGATGCGGACGCCGCCGGCGGAAACGGCACCAGTTGGGCGGATGCCTTTGTGGACCTGCGCGATGCGCTGGCCATTGCCGAAGGATCGCACCAGATCTGGGTGGCGGAGGGGCTGTATGTGCCGGACCGGGCGCGCGGCGGACGAGTGACGGTGACGGACAACGATCCCAATGAAGTCTTCACCCTGCCCGATGGGGTGGTGGTATATGGCGGATTCCAGGGATCCGAGACCAGTCTGAGCCAGCGCGATCCGCGTATCCATGCAACGATCCTGAGCGGCGACATCGACGGGAACGACATCAACAGCGATTCCAACAACATTGCCGAAACCCCGGACGATGTGGTCGGCACGAATGCGTACACGGTGGTGACGTTGGCCAGCGGCGGCAGTGCCGATCTGGAGGGTTTTGTCATCACGGCGGGCAACGCGCCGAATATCTTCACTTCGGCCAATGGGGCCGGTGGCGGGTTCCACGCCTTTCTGGCAAGCGGAACCGTTGCGTTCGGGGATTGCAGGTTCCTCGGCAATGCCGCCCATGGCGGCGGCGGAGCGATTTATGCACGCGGTCTCGATGTTTATCTCTGGTCCTGCACCATCCAGGGCAACCGTTCGGACAGCGATGGCGGCGGGATCGATCTTTATGATGCAGGCGGCCAGATTGTGAATACGCTGGTTTCCGGAAACACCGCGGCGAGCAATGGTGGCGGCATTCAACTCGTTCAATCCTATCTGCTCTTCGCGAACTGCACGATCTCCGGGAATTCAGCGGAGGGCCAGGGTGGAGGGCTTCAGGGTAGTCGTGCTTCCTTCGATATGTACAATATGATTGTTTGGAACAACAGTGCCGCAGGGGCAACGAACACCACTTCTGCCGCACTCTATCTGGGCGGCAGGTCGGATGCCTATTGGGAGTACTCCCTGGTTGCAAACTCCGGCAGCAGCACGAACTGGGACTCGGCACTGGGATTTGACTGGGGCCATAATCTGGATGCGGATCCCCGATTCGTGTCCGGCCTGGATCCGGCAAGCGCCCCGGTGGCGGGTGGCGATTATGCCCTGCGGATTTCTTCCCCGGCGATCAATCAAGGCAATGATCTCTTCGCCTTGGATGACTATGATCTGGCGGGCAACGACCGCATATACGACGACCCGGACCTGCAGTTCGACTTTGTCGACATGGGCGCCTACGAAACCTTTGACGACGGTTCCGATACCGATCTGGACCGCCTGACCGATTATGACGAGTACGTGCGCTATGGTTCCGATCCCGCTTTGGTCGATACCGACGGCGACGGCTCCCCCGACGGCGACGAGGCCTTCATCGGCTCCGACCTGCTGTCTGCCGATTCCGTCTTCAAGGTATCCATCCGGCAATCAGGCACCAACGAGGTGACCATCAGCTGGCCCAAGTTCAAATCAGGGCTGCTGTACGAGCTGTCCGCCAGCACGAATCTGGTTTCCGGCGAGTGGTTCTTCGTTGATTCCACCACCTCCAGCAACCTCCTGGATTCCACCACCAACGTCGTCCTGTTCTATCGGGTCGATGTGACCAATTAGATGGATAAGTAAAACAGGATGAAGGCACCGATGATATGAATGGTGGCAACGGGATGGATTGCGTTGCGATCCCGATGTTTTTCCGGGTTCGCGGAATCCCGCCCGCTTCTACCGGATCAACGCTCCCAAACCGCCGAGCGAATAACTCCGCATCTCCCTGGCATGGCAAACAAGTCTTGCAGCAGGTTGTTCCATCTATGCTTTGCGACTGCTAAGCATAGGTATGTTTGGAAGCTACTCTATTCTACGGGAGCGGGGATGGTACGGACGCGGTAGAAGAGCTGATTGGGGGTGTTGGTGACGGTGGTGGTGTTTTCGGGCGGGGTGGCCGCATAGATGCCGTAGGTGGTCCATGATCCGAAGGCAAGGTTTCCGGTCGATTCGAGGGCATAGGTTTTCCCCCATGCGCTGGACCAGTGGATTTCGGTTTCATCCAGCACCACCTCAAACAATGAGCCAGAGTCAAACGGGTCGGTTCCCGCGATCAATTCATCGCTGTTGCACATGCCGTCGGCATCGGTATCAATGGGCGCGATGTCGCGCACGGCCCGCACAAAGTTGGATATGCGCCGGGCGTCGCCCTGCGGTCCGCCGTAGCCGGGGCTTCCGGTCTTTGGATCGCTGCGCTGGCAGCCCGCGCCGTGTACATCTTTCCATTCGCCGTTCATATAGCCGAGGCCGCGTCCGAAAGCCATGTAGCAGGCGCTATCGCCGATTTCCTCGTAGGTTTTATGCGTGGTGCCGGACCAGTAGTATCCCCAGTCGAGGATGTTCTCTTCATTGAGGATAGAGGTGCAATGAAAGAGCGGATCGATGGCGGCCGAGGCGGTGGTGCCCGGCGAGCGGGTATAGTCGAGAATGCTCTGCAGTTCCTTGATGTTCGGCAGGCGCCAGTCGGAATAACCGCAATAGTGTGATCCATTGAGCGTCTCCACCCAGGCCAGGGCCGACTCCCATGTCATGGCAGCTCCGCTGTCGTTCTGATCCCACATGAGTCCGGTGGCCAGATCAGAGATTGTACCGTTTCCATTGTCGACCAACTGGTTGATGCAGTAGCCGGGATTGCCGCGGCAACAGAGCACATAGAAGGTTTTCTGGATGCCTGCCGTCAAGGTGCTGTAGCCCTTGATGCGCCCGTCGGCAAAATTGACCCCGAACAGGAGCTCTTCGTTGGAGGTGTCGACATAGAGGTTGGTGGAAACAAACTGCGCATCAATGATCCGTTCACCGGCATTCTGGTCGCCATAGGCAAAACCGAATACGCGTGAATTTATGAACGGCACCAGCACCGTGGTATCCGTGTCGGTGTAGGCACTGGGGTCGCCCCCGCTGAAATCGATGAGGGAATAGAGCTCTTTAATTCCGGGCACCCGCCAGTCGGCGTGGCCAGCATAGTTGCTTGCATTCAGTTCGGTCGCATAGGCGAGCGCATCATCCAGGGTCATTTTATCGGCGGCATTGATCTGCCCATTCCGGTCGGTGTCGGGTGACCGCGTCCACTCGAGACCGGTATTCAAATCCAGCACGGTTCCGCCGTCCAGTTGCATGTATTTTGGAGCCGCGCCCGGTAGCTGTGCATCCTGTCCATAAAACGCGTCCCCCGGCGCGGGCGGAGTTATTTCATCATGCGTATCGAAACATTTAAACTGCGCGGTATCCACGATGGGGTACGGATGCACCGGGCCGCCTGCAGCCGGGAGGCGGCCGATCAACGTCCTATCAAACCCCGCAGTCCCGGATTCATTAGTGCCCGAAACAAGGATTGGATTATCCCCCACATAAAGATCAATGGCCGGAGTGATCCAGGGCGAAGCGGCCGGGAAGGTTCCGCTGGCTCCGGTCACCTCGTTGCTCCAGGTCAGGAAGCCCACCACATCCAGGCTGTTGGTTCCGGAAACTGAAAGCGTCGTTACGGCATTGGAGACCACTCCATTGGCGGAGGTGATAGCGACGACGGGCCCGGCGGCAACCGGCAGAATCTCGAAGGCGTTTTCCTTAATAAAAGAGAGCTCCGGGGGCGGTGCGGGATCATCCTCGAAAAAGACCACTACCGGTCGAAGGCCCGGTGGGGTATCCGGCGGAATATTGAACATGGCTGTGCAATTGTTCCCCGTCCGCACGATGGTCCGCGGCGTATTGGTTATATTGCCGATGATCATGTACTGCGGATGAACATTATCCGGCGGAGCGGGCGGCATGGTGCCGGAGGCCAGCGTCATCGACACCTGAACTGCGACATCTCCCTGGGTCGCGGAGGCGGGTGAGACCGACGTTACCCCGTCAAGTACAGGAACAGCTGAAGCGGGCAGGGCGGCGCATAGCCAGACTGCGGCAAGAGCGGGCTTAAAATAGGTATTCATCATTGTTCCAAACCGTGTCTTTCCAGTTCATCGAGGTAGAGCAATACAGATGATGGTACGGTTTTTCTACAAAGAAAAGTATCCAATGTGGACCGTTTCGGGAGACCTTGCTCATTAGGCATAGGCTGAATGATGAAAAAAGCCGGTCCGTGGTGACTGTGACAACAGAGGCAACGACATGCAGCTCAGCAGGCCAGTCTTTAAGTCGGGCTTGCTTTATCAACTCTATGGGAGCACCAATCTGGTGGAAGGCAACTGGTTCTTCGTTGATTCCACTACCCCCAGCAACCTCCAGGATTCCACCACATCGACGCCATCTTCTATCGGATCGATGTGACCCCGAGCAGTTAGGGCGGATTCAGAATAGTCCTTGCAGAGGCCTCCCAAGCAACGGGACGCCTCTTTCGTTTGGCGCGGATCACATCCTCCCTTTCTAATCTGCGTTTATCGGTGTTGGTCCGTGGCTCAAATCTTCTTTTAGTGTACTTCGTGTCTGAGTGTTTATTTTGGTTGGGGCTTGGCCGCGCTCGGTCTTTCGTGGTTCTTCCCTTTTGCGGTTTTTGCGGTAAAAAAATCCGTAACGCATGGCCTTAATTCTCCCTTAAGGTTTAGGGTGTTATGTTTCTGCCGAACCTGAGAGAAAGGAGTCGCGGATGAGGACAATCATTATAAGTGGAATTATGGGGTTGGCGGTCTGCGTCGCGTTTGGAAACAAGGTCAGTTATCCGATAGTCGATACGGGGCAGGTCCGTTGCTATGACGACCGGACGGAAATCCAGTACCCAAAAAGTGGCCAGCCGTTCTTCGGGCAGGACGCGCAGTACAACGGCAACCAGCCCGCGTACCGAGACAACGGCGACGGCACGGTCACCGATCTCAACACCGGCCTGATGTGGCAGGCCGATCCGGGAAAGAAGAAAACCTATGACGAAATCGTGGCCGGTGTTTCGAAATGCCGGACGGGCGATTATTCCGATTGGCGGCTGCCGACCATCAAGGAACTCTATTCGCTAATCAACTTCAGCGGAATCGATGTCGATCCGCGTGGAAGCCAAGGGGCGACGCCGTTTATCGATACAAACTTTTTCAAGTTCCAGTACGGCAAGGAAGAAGATGGCGACCGCATCATCGATTCGCAATGGGCCACCTCGACGCTCTACGTCGGCAAGGTGATGCATGGTGCGCAGGCCATGTTCGGCGTCAACTTTGCCGACGGCCGCATCAAGGGCTATCCGGTGGATGAAATGCCGGGCATGGGTGCCAAGACCTTCTACGCCATCTATGCTCGCGGAAACAAGGATTACGGTAAGAACAATTTTGTCGACAACGGCGACGGCACCGTGACCGATCGCGCCACCGGATTGACCTGGATTCAGGCGGACAGCGGGAAGGGCATGGACTGGCCGTCCGCGCTGGACTATGCTGAAAACATGAAGTTTGCCGGACACGACGACTGGCGCCTGCCGAATGCCAAGGAGTTGCAGAGCATCATCGATTATGCCCGTTCGGCCGATACCACCAAATCCGCCGCCATCGACCTGATCTTTAAATGCACGCCAATCACAAACGAGGATGGCCAAAAGGATTTCGGGCACTACTGGACGAGCACCACGCACGTCGATCCGCGCGGCGGCAGCCGGGCGGTGTATATTGCCTTCGGACGGGCACTTGGCTGCATGCACAATCGGTGGATGGATGTTCACGGTGCGGGCGCGCAACGCAGCGACCAGAAGAGCGGGGATGAATCGCAGTTGCCCCAGGGCCATGGCCCGCAGGGCGATGCGCAACGAATCAATAACTATGTCCGTCTCGTCCGCGGTGGAACGGCCGAACCCCGGGTAAGCGGACCCATGGTCGAAAAAATATCATCTTCGCGGCAACGGCCCGGTTTTGTCGCCCACCTGGACTGCAATGCCGACGGGAAGGTTTCACGTGATGAGTTCGACGGGCCTGCCGATCAATTCGATCTTCTCGATAAGAACCATGACGGCTATCTCTCCGAGTCCGAAGCCCCGCCTCACCCCGGACGGCGACCGTTCTAAGTATGGTTGCGTGTATTCAGAAGGGCTTGCTGCTTCATGGCGAGCCCATTTTTATTGTTCAGAGCGTTGGAAACACGGGGGTTTCGTGTATAGTCCCGCCCATTAATTTTTTAGGAGATAACCATGGCAGAAAAGAAGATTCCATTGAACAAGGAACAGTTGGAAGAGCTGACACAGCGCTTCCCGACTCCGTTCCATATCTATGATGAGCAGGGCATTCGTGAGAATGCGCGCCGGTTGAAGGCGGCGTTTGCGTGGAATACGGGCTTCAAGGAATACTATGCGGTCAAGGCCGCCCCGAACCCCTACCTGATGAAGATTCTCAAGTCCGAAGGGTTCGGCTCCGACTGTTCTTCCATGGGCGAGCTGATGCTTTCCGAGGCGGTGGGCATTGTAGGCGAGGATATCATGTTTACTTCCAACGACACCCCGGCCTATGAATACAAGAAGGCGCGAGAACTCGGGGCTGTCATCAACCTCGACGACCTTTCGCACATAGAGTATCTCGAAGCTCACGTGGGTCTGCCCGAGTTGGTAAGCTGTCGCTACAACCCCGGTCCGCTGAAGGATGGCAATGCCATTATCGGGCATCCAGAAGATGCAAAATATGGTTTCACCCGCGAACAGCTGTTCGAGGGGTACCGCCTACTGCGCAACAAGGGCGTGAAGCGCTTCGGTCTGCATACCATGGTGGCATCGAACGAGCTGGAAACGAGTTACTTCATCGAAACGGCCCACATGCTATTCGAACTGGCCGTTGAGCTTAACGCCGAGTTGGGCATTGATTTCGAGTTCATCAACCTAGGCGGGGGCATCGGCATCCCGTACAAGCCGGAGGATCAGGGTGTTGATCTCGAGGCCCTGGGCGCGGGAGTGAAGGAACTTTATGAAAGCCTGGTTATTGGCAAGGGCTTGAAGCCACTCGATATCCGTCTGGAATGCGGTCGCGTAATCACTGGCCCGTACGGGTATCTGGTCAGTCGGGTACTGCATCGGAAGAGCACGTACAAGGAATATGTTGGGCTGGATGCCTGCATGGCAAACCTGATGCGTCCGGGCATGTATGGTGCTTACCACCATATCACGGTGGCCGGCAAGGAGGATGCGCCGTGCGATTTCAAGTGCGACATCACCGGATCGCTCTGTGAAAACAACGACAAGTTTGCGATCGACCGAATGATTCCGCAGGTGGACATTGGCGACCTGGTGGTGATCCACGATGCCGGCGCGCATGGACATTCGATGGGATTTAATTACAACGCCAAGCTTCGCTCTGCGGAATTGTTGTTGCGTGAAGACGGCAATGTGGTTCAGATTCGCCGGGCTGAGACCATTGATGACTATTTCAGCACATTGGACTTTGAAGGTTTGAAGGCCTTCGAGGTATAAGGAGATAAGAATGTATTTTTCAGGTGTATATACCGCTCTGGTGACGCCGTTTGCGACGGACGGATCGGTTGATTATCAAAAGCTCGAAGAGCTGGTGGAATTCCAGATCGCTGCCGGAGTTGCGGGTATTGTGCCGGTCGGTACGACCGGAGAATCGCCTACGCTGCGCACACCCGAGCATTTGAAGGTTATTGAGAAAGTAACCGCCACGGCGGCGGGCCGCTGCAGGATTATTGCCGGCACGGGGGCTAACTCGACCGACG
Organism: Pontiella sp.; assembly: GCA_050298955.1. Lineage (GTDB taxonomy): Bacteria > Verrucomicrobiota > Kiritimatiellia > Kiritimatiellales > Pontiellaceae > Pontiella. Next base: position 29,249 of record JBNKVA010000003.1, on the reverse strand, counting down.
AGGCCATTGAGCTTACTGCAGCCTGCAAGGCGTTCGGGGTCGACGGCACATTGCAGGTCACACCGTATTATAACAAGCCGAACAATTCAGGTCTGATTCAGCATTTTTCCGCTGTAGCGGACCTGGGTGTGCCTGTTGTACTTTACAACGTCCCCGGGCGTTCGGCAAAAGAGATTCCCCTGGATGTCGTGGTAGAACTGTCCAGGCACGAGCACATTGTCTCCATCAAGGAAGCGGCCGGCTCAGTAGAGCGCGTTACGCAGATCCGGAAGTTGTGCGATATCGAGGTGCTTTCCGGCGACGACTCATTGGCCCTGCCGATGATCCAGGAAGGGGCGGTCGGGGTGATATCGGTTGCTTCCAATATTATTCCCGCCGAGATCGTGGCCCTGGTTGGTCATGCCCTGTCGGCGGAGCTGGATGAAGCTCAGGCGCTGCACGACCGGTACACGCAAACATTCGAGGATCTTTTTATCGATACCAATCCGATTCCCATCAAAGCGGCCATGGCTATGAAAGGGATGATTGAAGAAGTGTACCGGCTGCCGATGTGTTCGATGGAAGCGGAAAAGAAGTCCGTTCTACGTAAGACTCTGGAAGAAGCGGGGGTGCTCTAATGGCGGCAAAAGTGGTAATTCTCGGGGCAGCTGGCCGGATGGGCAGAACGCTGATCCGCTGCATACTGGAAGAGAAGGTTCCGGGTTTGGAGCTGCATGGTGCAGTGGATTTGTGGGATGCCGAGGCGCTGGGGACGGATGCCGGCCTGATGGCGGGATCGAGGGAGGCCGGCATCAAGCTCATCAATAATCTCGAGCAGGTCGGGGCTTCGGCCGACGTAATTGTCGACTTTTCATCTCACCACGGAACGGCAGGCAACGCTCCCCGTATTGCGGAGTGGGGCACCGCCTGGGTGATCGGAACGACCGGACTCAACGAGGAAGAGCTTACGGCCATTCATGCTGCTGCGGAACAAACCGCTGTGGTGCTCTCGGGCAACATGAGTCTGGGAATCAATCTGCTCTGCAACCTGGTGGAAGCCGGAGCCCGCGCGCTGAAGGGCAAGGGCTATGATATTGAAGTGCTAGAACGGCATCATAATCAGAAGAAGGATTCTCCTAGCGGAACTGCGCTCATGTTGGGTCGCGCCGCTGCTGCCGGCTATGAATGGGACCTGAAAGAAGTTCAGGTGGACGGGCGAACCGGCCTGCCTGGTGAGCGCCCCGCGAAAGAGATCGGGTTTCACGCGATTCGCGGCGGCGATATTGTAGGTGATCATACGGTCATGCTCGCCGGCATTGGAGAGCTGCTGGAGCTCTCTCATCGCGCAACCAGCCGCGATGTATTTGCCATCGGTGCCCTGCAGGCCGCCTCCTGGGTGGTCGGAAAATCCGCCCGGATGTACAGCATGAGGGATGTTCTCGGACTGTAGCTCAAATGGATGCACACAAGGAACCCTTGAGCAGTCGGTTTGCCCGGGTCTATGGCAGTCCCGGAGAGGCGCCGCGCGTGCTTGGGCTCCTTCGTGCATTCTGGCCGCTTCTGGGTATCTGCTTTGTAACGGGCTATCTCCTGCGGGCGCTGCTGCCCATACCCGAACTGGGCCTCTCGCAGGTCGGCATGCTGTTTTTTCTGCTGGCGGCCGCCACGGCCATTCTGCTGGCCTGGGGAGATAAGCGCCTGGGGAATTTTCTCAAAGGCGCCAAGGGCGAGGAGTGGGTTGCGCACGAACTCGCTTTTCTGGGCGCGGACTACACCATATTCAACGGGCTTCGCCTGGGCGGTGGAAAGCAGAATTTTGATCACATCATTATCGGCCCGGCCGGCGTGTTTGTCGTGGAAACCAAGAACTGGAAGGGCTCCATCGAATTTCGCGACGGCAAGCTGTTCGCCGGAGGCAGGGAACCTTCGCGCCCGCCGCTCAAGCAGGTCAAGGCCGCCACCGCGGAGCTCGTTGCCTATATCGACGAGGCCGGTTGCGGGAACATTCCGGTACACTCGGTTCTCTGTTTCCTCGGCACGAAGCTGCCCGAGGAAATCATGAATGTTAATGGCGTGGTGATTTGTTCAGGCCGGCGCCTGGTCGATGTTCTTCAGGAAACCTTCGACGAGCCCGTCGCCATCAACCTGCGTGATCAGGTGGTCGGCGAGCTTCGAAAAGTTATTGAATGACGTATCCAATCCGATGCGCTAATATCAGTTTTGTGTTTCACAGAAAAGATATCCGGAACAGGGAGGTTGAGAATGAAAGCACTGGTGCCTATTGCCAACGGCTCCGAGGAAATGGAGGCCGTCATTATCATCGATACACTGCGCCGCGCCGAATGGGATGTCACCGTGGTGGGATTGACTGACGGAACCATCGAAGCCTCGCGGGGGGTGAAGCTGGTTCCGGATACCGCGTTTGAACAGGTCGATCCGGCTGATTTTGATATTATTCTTTTGCCGGGCGGATTCGGAGGAACCGAAGCCTTCATGCACCATGCGGGCGTGCAGCAGGCGCTCAAGGATTTCAATGCGAAGGGCAAATGGATCGGGTCTATCTGTGCCGCGGCACTGGCGCTCAATGAGGCCGGTATTTTGAACGGCAGGCGCTTTACCTGTTATCCCGGTGTCGAACAAAAGCTGCCGGCCGACGTACAGCCCGTCGATGAAATCGTCGTCGTCGACGACCACCTGATCACCAGTCAGGGGCCCGGCACCGCCTTCGAATTCGCCCTCAAAGTCATCGCCGAATGCAGCAGTCCCAACAAGTCTGCCGAGGTTCGTGCGGGACTCCTGCTTTAAATCCTGCGAGGCGCCCGGAGCGTGAGCGTCCGGTTAAAGAGCGGCTTTTCAGCAGTGTGATCCAGATCCGCGCAGAAGTAGCCCACGCGTTCGAATTGGTAGCGTGTTCCGGGGCGCGCGCTGGCGAGCATCGGCTCAAGCTGGGCGGTAATCACCTTTAACGATTCCGGATTAATGAAATCCTTGAAATCCTTTTCCTTGTGGGCCAGCGGGTTTTCAACGGTGTACAGGCGTTCATAAAGGCGCACTTCGGCATCAACCGCATGCTGAGCTGAAACCCAGTGGATGGTGCTGCGCACCTTGCGCCCGTCGGGGGCACTTCCGCCCCTGGTTTCGGGATCGTAGGTGCAGCGTAATTCGATGACGTTGCCGTCGGCATCCTTTAGGACTTCGTTGCAGGTGGCCAGGTAGGCACTGCGCAGGCGGACCTCGCGGCCGACCGTGAAGCCCTTGAATTTATTGGGTGCGTCATCCATGTAGTCGGTGCGTTCAATCCACAGCTCCCGGCTGAAGGGTACTTTCCGATTGCCGAGCTCCTCCTTTTTGGGGTGGTTGGGCACCTCGAATTCTTCCTCAAGATCCTCGGGATAGTTTTCAATAACCACCTTGACCGGATCCAGCACGGCCATGGCACGGAGTGAATTTTCGTTGAGGTCATCGCGGACAATGCTCTCGAAAAGCTCAATTTCAGTGCTGCCCTCAAACTTGGTGCAGCCGACGGTTGCGCACAGTTTTTTTATGGCCTCGGGGGTGAAGCCGCGCCGCCGCATGCCGCAGAGGGTAGGCATGCGGGGATCGTCCCAGCCACTCACACGGTTCTCATTGACCAACTGCAGGAGGCGTCGCTTGCTGAGTACGATGTAGGTCAGGTTCAGCTTGGAAAACTCATACTGCCGGGAGCGGAAGACATCAAGTTCTTCGAGTATCCAGTCGTACAGCGGTCGGTGTACTTCGAACTCCATGGTACACATGGAGTGGGTGACGCCCTCGATGGAATCTTCAATGCAGTGGGCAAAGTCGTACATGGGATAGATGCACCATGTATCACCCGTGTTGTGATGGTGCGCGCGCTTGATCCGGTAGATCGCGGGATCGCGCATGTGCAGGTTCGGGGAGGCCATGTCAATTTTGGCGCGCAACACGCACGCACCGTCCTCAAATCCCCCGTTCTTCATCTTTTCAAACAGTTCGAGGTTTTCTTCGGTGGAGCGGTCCCGTCCCGGCGGTTCCTTTCCGGGCGCGGTCGGAATGCCGCGGTACTCCTTGAAGGCCTCCTGCGTCAGATCACAGACGTATGCTTTTCCCTTCTTGATCAGGCGCACGGCATAATCATACATCGTGTCGAAATAATTTGATGCCCAATAGACGTGGTCGCCCCAGTCATAGCCGAGCCACTTGATGTCCTCCTGAATGGCGCGTACGTATTCCTCGTCTTCGGCTTCGGGATTGGTGTCGTCGAAGCGCAGGTGGCAGCGTCCGCCATACTTTTCGGCCGTCCCGAAATCGAGGTAAATGGCCTTGGCATGACCGATATGCAGATAGCCGTTCGGTTCCGGCGGGAACCGCGTCACCACTTCGGTGGCCTTGCCCGAGGCCAGATCGGCATCAATGATGTCGTGGATAAAATTAGTCGTTTTGATCTCTTCGCTCATTCCGGGAACCATGGGTTAAAATCAGGCGTTGTTTATCCCCGATTCGCCGGAGCAGTTCAATCCTTTCAGTGGAGGAAAAGAGAAGGCCGGCAGTCATCGCCCGCCGACCTTTCCCTCCGAGAAACTGTGTACTATCGGAATTTAATCGAGCAACCTACCGCTTTCGTGATATCCGGTTCCACCGCAGTGCCCGACAAGAGGGCTTCGAGCGCATTCTTCAGGTAGGGTTCGCCGCCTTTTGCCGGGCTGCGGCCTCCTTCGCTGACTGCTCCCTTGTAGACGAGCTGACCATCCGCATTGAACAGGAAGACATCCGGGGTCTTGCTGGCGCCATAGTGGCGGGCTACATCGGAGGTGGCATCCACCACATAAGGCATTTCATAACCCTCGGACTCGGCGAGCTCCTTCATTCCTTCCATCGTGTCACCCGCGGCATTCGGGTCGTTGGAGTTGATGAAGACCACACCGAATCCTTTTTTCTGGTATTGGTTTCCAATGGCTACCATCTCCTTCTGCCAGGCTTTCACGAAGGGGCAATGATTGCAGGTGAAAATGACAAGTGTGCCTTTTTCGCCTTTGATCTGGTCGATGGTCACCACGGCACCATCCACGCTTTCCATCCGGACGTCGCCGTCAACCATGGAGTCGCCGATATCCAGCGCGTTAGCCGGTACAGCGGCCGCCATGAGGGCGATCACCGCAATGCCGGTAATGTAATGTAACTTCATGAGGTTACTCCTTTCCTTTTTTCAACAGCGCTTCAATGGTTGCCACATATTCCTCGTAGCTTCTTTTTCCCTGCCACTCGGCGAGCAGTCGGCCGTCGGTATCGAAAAAGAAGGACGCGGGGAGGGCGCCGGCCCAGTTTGCAGAAAACAGTGCAATGAAATCCTGATTGAGTTCCGAGGAAATGAGGCTGCCGACCGGTGACTGCTGCTCAACAAGAAAGCGTTCCACCGCATCCATGTCGCCGGGATCATCGGCCGACACCAGGAGCAGGGCCAGTCCATCCGCTTTTGCCTCCTGAAAGGCTTTCAGCAGCGCGGGAAACTCTTCCCGGCAGGGATCGCACCAGGTGGCCCAGACATGCACCAAGGTTAGCGGGGCGGTGGATTCGCGGATGGAGGTCTTGATTTGCTGTGGTGTTTCAACCTTTGCAGAAGGCGGCGGTGGTGGATTACAGCCCGAAATCAGCAGGGCCGACAGCGATGCGGTCAGTGAGGTTATAATTCCATTTTTCATGACGGTAATTTCATCCGCTTGACTTCATCAGGCAAATGCGACTTTATCGATACTGGATCTAATTAAACGAAAGACATCCATGAAAATTGCAACGTTCAATGCAAATTCCATCCGATCACGACTGCCCATCATCCTGCAATGGCTGGATCAGCACCGGCCGGACGTGCTGGGGATACAGGAAACCAAGGTTCAGGATGACGATTTTCCGCGCGAGGCGATCGAAGAGGCCGGATGGCATGTGGTCTTCCGAGGGGAGAAATCCTACAACGGCGTAGCGCTGATCTGTAAAAGTGAACCGCAGGATGTAAAATTCGGATTTAATGACGGAGGGCCTGCGGATGAAACCCGGCTGGTGCGGGCTGTGGTGGACGGGGTGTCCATTGTGAACACCTATGTACCGCAGGGGCGGGCGATTGATCACGCGATGTACAAGTACAAGCTGCGCTGGTATAAGCGGCTCAAGGCGTTGTTTGAATCAGAGTATGCACCGGATCAGCCGGTCGCCTGGATCGGGGATATCAATATTGCGGTGGAGCCGATCGATGTGTCTAATCCGGAGTCGCACCGGAATGATCCCTGCTATCATGTGGACGCACACGATGCCTTTCTGGATGTATGCGCATTCGGCTTTACCGATGTTTTCCGCAAGCATCATCCGGATGAGGAGCTTTATTCCTTTTACGACTATCGGGTTAAAAACGCGATCGACCGCAAGCTGGGCTGGCGCATCGACTATGTCCTCGCCACACCGCCTCTGGCCGATAAGAGCAGTTCCTGCGATATTGATCTGGAACCGCGCCGGATGGAGAAGCCGTCGGATCACACATTCATGATCGCTGAGTTCAGTTAAAGCTGTTCGATGGCATAGCCCCTGGCCTTCATCAGCTCGAGCAGACCCTCCTCGCCTGCGAGGTGCGCCACGCCGACAACCACCATGCCCGTCCTGTCGGGATCGGCCATGCCGTCGAGTTTTTCAACCCATGCCTTATTGCGGTCGGTGACAAACTGCCTGTACATGTCCGGATAGTCTTTGAAACCTTCGCGCATAATCTCATCGAGCTTGTCCACGCCGCCCGATTTCCACGCAGCGAGCATTTCATCGAGCAGGGTTTCCATCTGCTCCAGTTCTTTCAGGGCGTGTTTGGTGTAGCCGTTCTGATCGCCCTCTGAGAGGGTATCGAACAGGTTGATCTGGAATTCAACCGTTTCGAGTCCGGTTTCGGGTTTGCGGTCGGCCATCGCTTTGCGGTGAAAATGCTGATCCAGTCCAAGGTTTGGATCCAGTCCCATTTCCTGCATGCGCAGCAGGGCGAGCGTCATGGTGGCGAACCAGGGCTTGAATTTTTGAATCATCGCCGCCGGCAGGCCGGCTTTCGCAAACTCTTTTTCCAACATGGCGTACGTCTCGGCATCCAGTTCGTTTTTCAGGGTTCGGTCGCCGGGCAGGATAGCCTTCTCCAGCAGCAGTTGCTGGGTCCGGGGAGATAGCATTTCCTCCATATCGGTTTCGAAGATGAGGGTGTCGCTGTTGGCATAAGCCGCTTCAATCGCCGGATCCAGCGGATAATCTTTCGCCTTCAGCAGGTGAACGGATCCCTGCAGATAAAATGTTCCACGCTCCGAAGCGGCTTTCCACAGACAGTTTGCCGCTGAAGCTGTCAGAGACAGGAGTGCCAGGGGCAGCAGCAGGACGAGTATCTTTTTAGGTGCGGTATGCGGTTTCATCTTAGCTCCTTTGCTTCAGCCGGTGTACACGTATCTTCCTTGTCAAAAAGACGGTTTGATGCCGGGATAAATCCTTGTCGGCTCTTATGTTCAGCTTATAATTCGCTCTAGTCATGAGTTTTACAACCATCGAAATCAGCAAAAGGAGATGATCATGGACATCGAAAAACTGCAGGACATGGGTTTGGAATACGGCACGAGAATTATCGGCGCTTTGCTTATTCTGATCATTGGTATGTGGGTCGTGAAGGCGATCAAGTCGGGTCTGGTTAAGCTGATGCAGAAGAAAGAGGTTGATCCCACCTTGATTGCATTCCTGAGCAGCCTGGCGGCCGTGGCATTGAAGGTCTTTGTGATCATTGCCGCATTGAGCAAGCTCAATATACAGACGGCGTCGTTTATTGCGGTCCTCGGTGCCGCCGGTCTGGCCGTTGGTCTGGCGCTGCAGGGTTCGCTTTCCAATTTTGCGGCCGGTGTGCTCATGATTGTCTTCAAGCCGATCAAGGTGGGTGATTTTATCGAGGCCGGCGGTGCGGTGGGCAGCGTCGTGGAAATCGGAATCTTCACAACAATTCTTAAATCGCCGGACAATAAGAAGATTATTCTGCCGAACTCAGGCGTTACCGGGGGGAAAATCACCAACTTCAACGCCAATGGAACCCGGCGCATCGAGATTATAGCCGGCATCAGCTATGACGACGACATTGACAAGGCGAAGACCGTTCTCAAGGAGATTCTCGCCGCCGACGAACGCATTCTTGAGGATCCCGCCCCGCAGGTGGCCCTCACGGAAATGGCCGACAGCAGCGTAAACTTCGTGGTTCGACCCTGGGTCAACTGTGCGGACTATTGGCCGGTCTTTACCGAGACGACCGAAGCCATCAAGAAAAAGTTCGACGAAGCGGGTATCAGCATTCCGTTCCCGCAGCGAGATGTGCATATCTACGAGCATAAGGACGGGTAGGAACGGCCAGATAGACTGTTCGGATCAGCCGGAAGCGGAAACGCTTCCGGTTTTTCATTGTCGGGGGATTTCTTGCCAATGGTTTTGGGCGTTCTATAATCGCCTTGGCAAATCTGGAAACTGTTAACAATCCTGAAAGGAGATATAGCATGGCAACAAATACAGTATCGGGGACAATGGATTCCGTTACGGAAACCTATGATAACGTAGTTGAAACGGTCGAGACCCTGGGGGTCCAGTACGGTATGAAAGCGCTGGGTGCACTTGCCATCCTGATCATCGGGATGTGGGTGGCGAAGCTGATCAAGAAAATAGTCGTTAAGCTGATGCACCGCAGTAAGGTGGATCCCACGCTTATCTCCTTTGTATCAAGTCTTGCGCACATCGCCCTGCAGGTGTTTGTGATTATCGCAGCGCTTGAAACACTGGATGTAAAAACCACCTCGTTCATTGCCGTGCTGGGTGCGGCCGGTCTGGCGGTGGGCCTGGCCCTGCAGGGCTCGCTCTCCAACTTTGCAGCCGGTGTTCTCATGATTATCTTCAAGCCGTTCAGGGTGGGGGATCTGGTCGAGGCCGGCGGCGTGTTGGGTAAGGTTCGCGAAATCGGGATTTTTACCACCGTGGTTGATACGCTCGATAATCGAAAGACGATTGTGCCGAACGCCAAGCTTACCTCGGATAACATCACCAACTATTCAGCAAACAATACGCGGCGCGTAGATCTGGTTGCCGGCATCAGCTATGGGGACGACATCGACAAGGCACGGAGTGCCATCCAGGCCGCGCTGGCCGAGGTGCCGGGCATTCTGGAATCGCCGGTGCCCGATGTTTTCGTTTCCGAAATGGCGGACAGCAGTGTCAACTTTGCGGTGCGTCCATGGTGCAAGCCCTCCGACTACTGGGCGGTTTACTTTGGTGTCACCGAGGCGATCAAGAAACGGTTTGATGCCGAAGACGTTACCATTCCGTTCCCGCAGCGGGATGTGCACCTCTACGAACACAAGGGCGACTAATACCGGCCAGAATCGGACCTTGTCTGCGACCGTCGTGCAGGGCACACTGCGCGGCGGTTTGAATGGGAGTAACTGCATGTATTCGAGTGTAGATGAAATCGATTGGAAAAACTGGGATCCCAAGGTGCGTGCCACCCTGATGTTCGTCATTCATGAAGGGCGCATATTGCTGATGCACAAGAAACGCGGCTTCGGAAAAGGGAAGATCAATGGGCCTGGCGGAAAGATTGAGCCGGGCGAAACGCCGCTGGAGTGCGCGATCCGTGAAACCCAGGAAGAGGTCTGTATCACCCCGACCGGCGTGGAGTTTGCCGGCGAGCTCCGGTTTCAGTTTAAAGACGGAAATTCGATCCACGGTCATGTCTACACGGCCACCGGCTTTCAGGGTGAACCCGGGGAAACCGACGAAGCCGATCCACTATGGTGTTCGATCGATGAGTTGCCCTATGAGCACATGTGGGAAGATGACCCAACCTGGTTCCCGCACATGCTGGAGGGCCGACCTTTTTCGGCCCGATATCTGTTCGACGATGAACGCATGCTGGATGCCGTTGTCGAACTGGACTGAACGCGCCTAATTCCTTTTATTTGCGGGTTGCATCTTTTCGACGCAGGTGTAGCTTATGGCGCTCATTTGGAGGTATTTTCATGAATCTAATAAACGTCACAAGTGCTTTTATTGCAGTATGTTTTGTTGCTGGATGCGCATCCACGAACCAAATGGGCGGGGCGAGGGGCCCCGAACTGGTTACGAGCGGGCGATCCACGGGAAACGGACACTACGCCGAGGTCGGAGTTGAGTTTACGACCTGGGGCGATTTTGTTGCTCTGGTTTCTCCCAAACGCTGGAAATCCCCCATTGCCACGGGCGGCAGCCTGTCATGGCTGAATCCGGTGGCCTGGGGCGACGACGCCGGCCGTACCGGCCGCATCCTGCTTGGGGAGGCTGTGGTTGTAGGGGGCGTAGCAGCAGCCAGTGTTGCTTCTTCCGACGACAGCAGTAGCGGAGGAGTCCCTGCCGGCGATGTTCCGGCCACAACGCCTACGCCTCCGACCACGGCTCCGCCGCCCCCGGCGTTCTAGGTGTTCTAGGTGTTCAGATCTCCGTGCATTCCCGTTTTTTTGTGCAGGAAATCGTCCGCATTCGTTTTTGCGGAGGCACGCAAAAACAGGACTGAAGGCTGCGCCTTTCAGTTGAAATGAATACCGGAGAATCTGGAGTTAAAGGTGGTCGGCGAATTTATTCGACGACGCTGACATTGGCCGCTTGGGGGCCTTTTTGACCATCAGTTACTTCAAAGGTAACGCTCTGACCTTCTTTGAGGCTACGGCGACCATCCATGTTGATGGCGGTGAAGTGAACGAATACATCGTTTCCTGATTCACGTGCAATGAATCCGTAGCCTTTTTCATCGTTGAACCATTTGACCGTACCGCTTTCGAGCTGATCTGACATAACTTTGCTTTGCTCCTACACAGGCTGTTTCCAGCCACTTTCTTATTCGGGCGCCCATCACCGGGTGCCGGGCCGCCTCTGTTAACTTCCCTTGCAGGGAGGATTGTTTTCAATCCAAATGAAGGCTAAGATGCGCACGACTTAATAGCGAGGATTGTTTGAATAAATTTTAAGGCATTTGAAAGCCGGTGTTCAGGCTTAAAAATCGACGCAGTAACGGGCTTTTTCCGAAATCGGTATTTAAATACCAAAATAGGGTTGAAATCAAAAATGGACGGTGTAATAACTCCATTTTCAAAGACGTGACAAAAACGGGCGTATTTACGGATTTGCCTGAGCGAGGAGATGCAGGGTCATGGCTGTGGACAGAATCAATGTTGAACTACCCAACGACGACTACTATGAAGCAGAGGTCGCCTGTCGAAATGCGTGCCCTGTAAAGACGGACGCACGGGGCTATCTGATGGCCACGGTTGCCGGCGATTACGAGAAGGCCTACGCGATATCGCGCGCCACCAATCCTTTTGCCTCGATTTGCGGAAAAGTCTGCGGTGCACCCTGCGAAACGGGCTGCCGTCGTTCGGACGTCGATGAAGCAATCGTCATTCGCAACATCAAAGGCTATCTTACCGATAAACACGGTCCGGAGACGGGTGATCTGCGCACGCCGCTCTCCTATTCCATTGCACCCGGCTCCATCGAGCCCGAGCTGAACGGGAAATCGGTAGGCGTCATTGGCGGGGGGTGCGCCGGATACACCTGCGCGCACGACCTGGCCCGGCTCGGCTACAGCGTTACGATCTATGAGCGCTGGGAAAAGTCCGGCGGGCAGCTGGTACAGGGCGTTCCGATCAACCGCCTTTCCCGAAAAGTCGTGGCTGATGAACTGGCCTCGATTGAAAGCTTTGAAAACATTGAAGTGAAGAACGGCGTGGATGTGGGTAAAAACATCAGCTTCAAGGAGCTGGAAGAAAAGCACGATGCGGTGTTCATCGGTGTCGGCCTTTCAAGGGGCCGCAAGATTCCTCTTGCGAATGCGGAACACGAGGATGCACACATCGGGCTGCAGTTCCTGTTCGATTTCAACATGCGCGAAAAGTGGGATCTCTCCTCCAGGCGATCCATCGTAATCGGTGGCGGCGATGTCGCCTTCGACGTCGCCCGTTCCGCCTTGCGGTGCGGTTCCCCGGAAGTTCAGCTGGCCTGCCTTGAGCGGGAGCATCTCGGTGAAATGACCGGCTCCGTTGATGAGCGTGAGGGCGGCCGCCGCGAAGGGGTGGTTATCAACGATGGCTGGGGGCCTCGGGAAATCGTTGTTGAAAACGGGAAGATCAAGGGGCTGCTCGTCAGCAAAGTCATTCGCGTATTTGATGAAGAAGGTAAATTTTCGCCTCAGATGGAAGAAGAGACCCGCCTGATCGAGGGGGATTCGGTCTTCTTTGCGGTGGGGCAGATTTCGGATCTCGAATTTCTTGAAGGAACCGGCGTGGAGGTCACGGACCGCGGTCTGGTTAAAGTGGTCAGCGAGGAAACCTGGCAGACAAGCAAACCGAATGTGTTCGCCGCCGGCGACATTGCTCTCGGCCCGAAACTGTTCATCAATGCGGTGGCCACGGGCAGTCAGGCGGCCATGGGGATTCATGCTTATCTTTCCGGCGGGGAAGTCTTAAAGTTAAAGCGCAAGCTGACCTTTTCCGATCTGCCGGAATATGGCCGCGGATCGGTCTACGTGGACGAAGAGCGTCGGGAGCGGGAGGAGCTGCCCGTGGATCCGGCGAAGGATCCTGAATTCAACACCACGGTGGAATATCCGGACGACGAGGCTAAAAAACAGTCCGCCCGCTGTCTGGAATGTCACATTCACCCCACTTTTGAGGGGGATATATGCATTTTGTGCGGCGGCTGTGTGGATGTCTGTCCGTCCTACTGCCTGTCGATGAAAACGGTTGACCGGGTTGACGGCGGCGAGGATTTGAAAGTGTTGGCCGAAATGGAATTCGGGAGCATGGAAGTGGCCGAAGCGGAAGGCTCGGTGATGTTGTTCGATCCGCTGAAATGCATTCGATGCGGCATGTGTGCGCAGAAGTGTCCTACCGGGGCCTGCCAGATGACGGTCAACAGTTTTGAGGATTGTTTTGCCTGACGAGGGGCTGCGGAACAGCTGTTTAAACAACGGATACTAACGTTATGACACCGATTATTTGGATGACCATTATACTGCTGATATCGACCACCCTGCTGGGCTTTATCTTTTTTCTGCTGTTCCGCTGGGCGGTCAAGGATGGGCAGTTTGATGATCCTGAAGAAGCGAAGTATGTAATTTTCCGCGAAGACGAGAGGCACGCGAACGGTGCTGTGAATGGAGGAAGTAAGTAGATGGAAAAGAATGAAAAGAAGGGCACGAGCCGTCGTGAGCTGATTACGTTGGGATCGGCTTTCGGCCTGCTGGGTTTGGCTGCTGCCGGAACCGGCGGTGCATTGTTCAAGTACATGTTTCCGGTGGTGACCTACGGCACACCCAAGAAGTTCCTTGTGCCTGTGGCTGATCTGCCCGATGTGGGCGATGAGCTGATTTTTGAGGATCAGAAGGTAATCCTGCGTCGGCAGACCGAAACCGAAGTGGCTGCCATTTCGTTGGTTTGCACCCACCTGGGATGTACCGTGAATCGCGTGGAAACCGGTTTCCAGTGCCCGTGCCACGGATCGCAGTATGATTCCGACGGCATTGTGGTCGGCGGACCTGCGCCCAAAACCCTGCCGTGGCTGTCGGTCAAACGCGTTCCCGGCAACCAGCTTGAGATCGACTCCGGAACCTCGCTGCCGGAAAACTCCTTCCAGTCAATCGCTTAGTCAGCCTTGTTCCAATAGGGGGAATACAAAATGAATGAATTAAAGGAAAAGGTTAAGGAGTTCGGGAACAAGCTGTACTACTCGATCTTCCGCCACCGTTTCGACAATACCGGGCTCACCAAGTCCAAGATTATGTTCAGTAATGTCATGCTGCACATCCAGCCTGTGAAGGTCCACAAGCGCAGTGTAAAGTTCATGACCACCATGGGGATGGGACTGATAACCTTCTATCTGTTCCTTATCCTGACGGCCACGGGCATCATGCTGATGTTCCACTATGTTCCATCCACCGCCCTCGGCCCCGACGGCCTGCCGGATGCGTACAGCCGCATGCTGAATCTGCGCAGCAATGTTTTCTGGGGCGGTTTTGTCCGCAATATGCACCGTTGGGCTGCCCATGGCATGGTGGCGTTTGTGGCGCTGCATATGCTGCGTGTCTACCTGGCCGGCGCCCACCCCGGCGGGCGTGAGTTCAACTGGGTGATCGGCTGTATTCTGGGGCTGCTGACGGTATTCCTTTCCTACACCGGTTACCTGCTGCCGTGGGACCAGTTGGCGTTCTGGGGCGTTAAGGTGGGTACGGAGATCGCAAAGATCGCCCCCGGCGGCGCAATCATACGCGGGATCCTGCTGGGTGACACCGATGTGGGCGGGGAAGCGCTCATCCGTTTCTACGTGCTGCACGTGGCCGTCCTGCCGTTGGTCATGTCTTCCCTGATTGCGGTGCACTTTTTCCGCATCCGAAAGGATGGCGGTCTGGCGCGTCCGGCAGATACCTCCAGCGAAAAGCAGATTCCTGACGAGGAGTTCGGGCCGGTTAAAAACGCCTCCGTTTTCAAGTCAGCCCGCAGCTACAAGCTGGTGGAAATCGTCAAGGGCAACGAACCCAAGGTCAATGAAGAGGTTGACCAGATGATGTTTGCCTGGCCGAAACTGATTATACGCGAGCTGATCGTGCTGCTTGGCGTGGTGGCTTTCCTGAGTGTTATTTCCGTCTTCTTCGACGCACCGCTCGAAGGGCCGGCCGATCCGAACCATCCGACCAACCCCTCCAAGGCACCGTGGTACTTCCTCGGCCTGCAGGAACTGGTCAGCTATCACGGTTTCATCGGCGGGATCGTTATACCGGGTATTCTGGCGGGCGGCGTCATGGTGCTGCCGTATGTCGAAATGTTTTTCGAGACATTCACCAAGACCTGGAAAACCAATGTTCCGGGCGTCTGGTTTGCGCGTGAACGCAACCTGTTGAATGCGCTCTTCATCGGCATGTATATTTTCATGCTGGTGCTGATCATTATCGGGGTTTACTTCCGCGGTGAAAACTGGGCGATCGTATACCCTTGGGAACATGTTTCAGGGGGAGGCCACTAGGATGATCAAGGATTATAGAATTCTGTTTTTGCTGGCACTGATCGGCTTCGTGTTTTTCGGAATGTCCATCGTCAAGGGATTGGATCAGGATTTTCCGAAATATCAAAAGGCGTATTATGAACAACTGGGCGTTGAGGACTATACCGTTGAAATCAAGCAGGTGAATGTCAAGACGCCCGGGTCGATCATGATCGACCGCTGCCAGTCGTGCCACATCGGCGCCTCCAACCCGGACGCCGCCGGCTTCGAGCAGCCGATTGCCGCCCACCCGCCGATCGTTCCCGGAGTCGATAAGGATCCGCATAACTTTGCTGACATCGGCTGTATGGTCTGCCATGACGGCAATGGACGCGCACTTGAGATTCATGACGCGCATGGCGAATATCACGGTTGGCCGGCTCCGCTGCTGACCGGCAACGCCGCTCAGGCGAACTGCAACCGCTGCCATGCCATGGAAGGCGGATCACTGGCCGGAGCTGAAGTGTATGAAAAGGGACGCGACCTCTTCCTGGAAAAGGCGTGCTGGGGCTGCCATACGATTGCCGGTATCTCCACGTCGTCCCAGGCGCCGGAGCTGACCGATGCGGGCGGCAAGTTTTCCTATGAATATCTGGTCGAATCCATCGAGGAACCGACGGCGAATATTGCCAATTCAAAGATGCCCAAGTTTGACTGGGTCGATGACGAAGAGGTGGTGAACGCGTTGGCCACCTATCTGAAGGGTCAGCAGAAAGACCGTCTCCGCTCGGAACAGAGTGCGCCGATCGGTTATGTTAAACCCGTTTCCGATGTGGCCCGTATTCAGGAGCCCAGCGTCGATGCCGGCCGGGCCCTGTTTGCCGGAGTGGACTATGAGGGATCCATCGCCCGCGGGGGCTGCGTGAACTGTCACGCCTTCAAGGATGAGGCCGGGCATCTGTCCGGCGGCAATGTCGGTCCCGAGCTGACGTATGCCGTGCGCTCGCGCGGCAAGGAGTATGTGCGGGACCATATTGTAAACTCCCGGATGCATGTGGCTGACTCGATCATGCCGACGTTCAAGGATTACAACGACGCTGAACTCGACAGTCTGGTGATGTTCCTTTCCACGTTCGACTACAGGCTGGACAGCAATGAAGGTGGACAGTTGTTTGCGAACTACTGCGTCTCCTGCCATGGCGAGAATATGGATGGCAAGGGCCCCGTTTCGAAAATGCTCGATCCGCTCCCGCGCGCTTTCAGACATCAGTTTGTTTCTTCCTACGAAGAGCGTTTCAAAACCTCGATTCGCGAAGGCGTCAAGGGTACGGCGATGCCGCCCTGGAAGGATATTCTTTCCGATGAGGAAATTGATGAGGTCATAGCATATATCACGCAGAAGAGCCTGGCCGGCGAGGACACCTATGTCCGGCAGCAGGTACCGCTGCCGCAACCCGGCGATCCGGAACGGTTTAACTTCCGCGATAAGGACGTTGTGCTTGAAGCCGGCAATCCGGAGCGCGGATATGATGTCTTCCAGCGGGCATGCACCTCCTGTCACGGCAAGCTGGCCAACGGTAAAGGGCCCAACGCCTACTTCCTGGAGCATCCGCTGCCGAGGAACCTGCTGAATGCCGAGTTTATGAACCAGCCTTATATGACGGACCAGCGTTTATACGAGTCGATCCTGCTGGGCGTTCCGGGAACCGGGATGCCGTCACATGACGAGCGCCTGAGCGATCAGAACATTCTGGATATTATTGCCTTTATCCGGTCTAACACCACTGAGGAAACCGAGTGATGAAACAAGATACTGCTGCAAAAACATTAGTACTGGCCTCGACGATCTATTTCGGGTTGGCGTTGACCATGGGATTGCTTACGGCACTGAAGTTTATTGCGCCGACCGTCGGCGAGATAGAATATCTTTCCCTGCCGCGTGTGCGCATGATGCACACGAACATCAACCTGTTTGGCTGGCTGCTTCAGGCGGATATGGGGATTCTGCTGTGGATTCTTCCCCGTATTCTGCACACCCGCCTGTTTTCGGAAAAGCTGGGGGTTATCACGGGTATCATCTACAACGTCGCCATTTTTTGCGGCTTTGTATCCATCATGCTCGGGCGCGTCAAGAATGTGGAATACGGGGAAATCCCGGTACCCTTCGACTACATGATTGCCCTGTCGTGGGTGCTGTTCCTGGTGAACGTGGTCGGGACCATCGCCATCCGCAAGGTCAAGTATCTGTATGTGACGGTATGGTATACCCTGGGATCGGTCATCTGGACGGCCTTTGTCTACCTGACCGGCAACATGTTCAGCCAGCTGCCCATGGTGGCCGGTGTCAACCAGGCCAACCTCATCTGGTTCTATGTGCATAATGCGGTGGGTCTGATCTTTACCCCGCTCGGTGTGGCGATTGCCTATTATCTGATTCCAAAGCAGCTCGACACCCCGATCTACTCCCACAAGCTCAGTATGATCGGTTTCTGGGTGATCTCCTTCGTTTATGTATGGACGGGGGCTCATCACATGATTCACGGCCCGCAACCGTACTGGCTGCAGACGGTATCCATCATCTTTTCGTGGAGCCTGATCATTCCGGTGATGGCTGTAATCACCAACTTTTTCGGAACGTTTGCCACCGCACCCCGCGGCACCCGCATGAAAGGACCTATTCCCAAACTGCTGATGATGGGAACGGTCTACTATATCTTCACCTGTCTTCAGGGACCGTTCCAGGCCATCCGGGAAGTTAATGAGATTGTGAGCAAGACCGACTGGGTCGTGGGCCATGCCCACATGGCGCTGTTCGGGGCCTTCTCCTACTACGCGATGGCCGGCATTTTATATGTTGCTCCGAAATTGGCCGGCCGCCGGCTCTATTCTGAAAAGATGGGTAACCTGCAGTTCTGGATTATGACGCTGGCCAGTATTCCGTTCTTTGCCGTGCTGTGGATTTCGGGCGTGGTCCAGGGCTATGCCTGGATGAATCCGGAAAACTCGTTTGTGGAGACGCTGGAAGCCATACGACATGCGCACATCATGCGTTTTACCACCGGGGGACTGATCTTCCTGGCCTATTTCCTGTTCCTGTATAACGTGCTACAGACGTTCTTCGGGAAGTACCACGATGAAGACGAAGGAGAAACCGCCGTTGCCGGTTAAGGGGATTCGAATATGAAAATCGATATTGAAAAGAGTTTGGTTTGGACTGCAATCGGCGCCTTCGTTCTGTTTGCGATCGGCGCCATCCTGACCACGATTGTGCCGCCGATGGTCAATCCGGAAATGTACATGTCCGAGCGCCCGGTCCATGAATACACAGAGCAGGAACTCCGCGGCATCGCCATATACAAGCGTGAAGGCTGCGTCTACTGCCACACACAGCAGATCCGGCACCTGGAATCCGATCAGCGCCGCTATGGCTGGCGGCTGGTCAATGCCCCACCGTCCGAGTCCTGGGAATACGTGAACGACAAGCAGCATTTTCTCGGAACCAAGCGGACGGGTCCCGACCTGGGACGTGTCGGCGGAAAGTATTCATCAGAATGGCACTGGGCGCACTTCAAGGATCCGCGCAACATGGGCGAGAAATTTCCTGATCGGAAGGGGATCTATGAGCGGGCTTCCATTATGCCGTCGTTCGCGTACCTGTCCGACGATGAGATCAGGGATCTGACGGCCTACATCCAGACGCTTGGACGGAATAAAGACTGGCGTCCCCTCAACGACTACGAAAAATAGAGCTTCGAGGTATCGTATATGAGCGAAAAAGAAAACAATGACGAAATGCTTGAAACGACGACGGAGATCAAGCAGGGACATGCCAATGTCGGCAAATTCAACATTGCGATCGCGATTATCCTCACGGTCGTTTGCCTTATCTATCTTTTTACGCATCTGGCGTCGCCGTGGAAGTAGCGACCACCGTCTGAAATCAAGTGCTTGATTGCCTGCTGTCCCGCAGGCACTAAGCGGATGCGGGGCAGGGCAGGAAGCCGAGGTCGACCAGGTATGGCCAAGTCGAAATACTCCAATCGAAGACGGATCATTCAGGTCCTGAGTCTTCTGGTGTTGGCAAGCATTCCGCTGCGCTGCTTCTGTTTTGATCTGGAAACCGACTCGATTCGTTTTTACGGCATGGAGTTCGGCCTCGCCACTATGTTTTATCCGCTGTTTGCTGTGGTGGGGCTGTTGATGTACGTGGTCTTCCTGTCGATGAAAAAGGGCCGGATCTTCTGCTCGCACATGTGTCCGATGCATGCCTTCCTCGAAGTAGTCAACAGTCCGGGCAATAAGAAAGCTGATCACCGGCCGGTGAAGGTCTGGCTCTGGGGGTTGCTGCTGTCTTTCTTCCTCATGGAAGTCATCCTTTCTTTTTTCCAGCCGATGTCCCGGCAGGTCACTCTCATTGCGGAGGGGAACCGGGCTCTGATCGGTATAGGATCAGCAATCTTTCTCGGACTCCTGGGTCTGTTTGTTCACTATCAGGAACATTTCTGCAAGCGGGGCTGTCCCTATGCGCTGATCCAGATGCTGTTGCAGTCGGAGAACACCCGCTACATGGATTTTTCCAATCCAGCCAAAACCTGCACCAACTGCCATGGGTGCGATAATATCTGTCCCTTCAATCTTCGTGCCCGGTTTGAAAGCCGCGGCACAGACTGCTCCAACTGCAATCTGTGCGCGGAAGCCTGTACCTCCGAACTTGGTGCGGGAAACACGCTCTTTCATCTGACGGATCCTGAACCCGCAGCGCCTGCCAGCGACTAGCAGGTCGCCTTCCCGCCCGAATGGGCCTCTATTGCAGACTCACGGGCGGATTATAATGGCCGGTCGCTGAGTCCTTATATTACTTTTTTAGCGTGCAATAAAACAGTGTACGGGTGTGTTTGTTGCAGCAGGTCCAGCGGCTGCTTTTCCGAAAGCAGTAATACTTACTAGATTTAGTGTGATTGTTTGTTTGAAGGGTAGAGTGGGGAACTATATTTTTCGCATAATTTTGGTTAATTGATCGTTTTGTCTAAATTTCTATATAGGAGTACGTGTTTTATGAAGGCAGCGTCCTTTATCTTTATGAGCTGTATGGTTTTGATGTGTCTACCGGAGCAGGTGCGCGGCGAGCTCGTCACGTTCCCGGTGGTCGGCGAATATGATGGATCGGCCTCGGGGAATGTGGTTGATCGCGATGCTGATTTCTATGAGGGCAACTCCTCGGGAGCAGGAGACGATGCCTCATTAGTGCTGAAGATCGATTCATTCCGGACGGAACTCCTCAAGGCATTCAGCAATGGATGTGGCGGCGTGGTCAATTTCGACAATGAAGTCATTCTGGCGGGCACCCAGACCGACACGTTTGCGGCCAGTTTCGGCGAGCAGAAAAAGCTGATCATCAAGAATGTGGATCACCTGCGCACCGACTTCAGTGCCCCCCGGATCTTTGTGCCGGTTTCCGGCGTAGAATCAAACGGGGGCTTCCTTTCCAAATCCATAAAGGGAAAAGATCGGAATATCGTGGGCGGTACGTTTAACTTCACTTTCGATGAGCAGGGCTTCGGTGCGGGCGAGCATGTGGAGGCGGTAGGCGGTACTATTCTTGGGCGGAACGGTGCGGATGAATCAGCAAAATGGCTCCTGAAAGCGACTCTGGACAACGGAGATATTGTTGCGGCGATTGCGGATATGAATTTCCGTTCCGGAAATGGCCGCGATGATACCTTCTTCGGAGTGCGCGCCCCGAAGGGGCGATATATCACGGGCGTCATGTGGATCAGTTTAACCGGAAACCACTCCGGCCTGGATAGTTTTGCGTTCATCACAAACGGTCCGCCCCCCAAGCCCCAACCCGTCCCCGCCGATGCAAACGACTCATCCTCATCAAGCGACTTCTTCGGTTTTGATACCGGCGGAAGCGGAAGTGGGAGCAGCAGTTCCGGTACGGTAGGCTATTCCTCTTTGTTCGGCAGAGAGAAGCCGTAATTTAACTCGTGCCGGCTTACAGGCGCCTGCCTTTTGGCGGGTTTAAGCAGTCGATATTTTCCTGTTGGCATTGAAATCACGGGATATGGTGATAGTGTAAGCCGCCATTATGAAAGAGCTGATCGCCGCCATTCTCATGGGTTCCGCGCTGGGCTGGGCTGCTATACCTCATTGCTATGCAATGTGCGGTCCGCTGCACGTTTCCGTTTGCGCATTACACCGGGACAAAAGCCTCAAGGCACTTTCGCTGTTCAATGTGGGCCGCATTTTCGGTTATACGCTGGCCGGCATACTCTTCGGGGCTTTCGGAGAATTCATCAATCTGGGACCGGCTCATTATTGCTGTCAAGTGGGCGAACATCCGCTGCGCGGGGCTTTGCTGTCCTTGCTGTTTCCAGGTGTAATGATGTTTTTTATTGCCGTGTATGCTTTCAGGAAGAAAGGCCTGAAGGCGCCCAGGAGCAGTTGGCTTTCGCGTTTTTTCAATGGGGGTCTGGGCAAGCTGACCGCCGGCGGCGCATGTACTTCGCTGATCCCCTGCGGGATGCTTTATGCGGCATTCGCCATGGCCGTTGGCACGGGCAGCTGGTATCTGGGCGGGGCTTTCATGCTCGCTTTTGTTGTGACCCAGACCTTCTTCATGCAGCTGGGTATATCGCTGGGCAGGTTGCTCGACAAGAAGTGGGGCGCCCGGTTTGAAAAGGCCTTCCCGTGGCTCTGTCTAGCCATCGGCACCTATTACCTGATTCTCTTCCTCCTCAAGCTCAATGGCTGAACACTGCATAGTCTGCAATCGTAGCGTGCCCGGCGGGGAGGGGGATTTCTGCTGTCCCGGCTGTGCCGCCGTCCATACCATTGTCGGAAAAATGGGGCTTGAAGGCGTGGAGCGCGACGAACGGATCACACAGCTTCTTGAGGGCGTGTTTCCCGGCGGGGAGGATGTGCAGAACAGTTCCGGCATCGATAGCGCTCATGGCGAGGAGATCTGTTTTCTCGTAGGCGGCATGGTGTGTCCGGCCTGCTCGTGGCTCGTGCATAACAGCCTCGGAAAATTGTCCGGCGTGGGTAACGTCAACCTTAACTTTATCGCGGAAACCTGTACGCTCACCTACGACCCCATGATCATCGGCAAGGATGACATCGCGGAAGACATAGAAAAGCTGGGCTACCGGTTTTACGAAGGCGACGATGTCCGCAGAGAATCTTTCAATTTTTTCCGGTTTGGAGCCGGTTGGTTCTTTGCGCTTAACAACATGATGCTTTCCTTTGTGGTCTACTCGGCCGAAAGCTGGGATGTCCCGTTGGCCATGCAGGCTGTTTGTTCACTATTCCTGGCGCTGTTCGGCACCCTGGTACCGCTCTATGCGGCAAGGACCACCATGGTCATGGGGTTCCGGCAGATCGCCATCCGGCAGTTCCGGATGGAAAGTCTGGTGGTCCTGTCAACCACTGCCGCCTGGATCTATTCCGTCTATTCCATGCTGACCGGCGATTTTGCGCATCTGTACTTTGATGTGGTCGCTTTGCTGCTGATGCTGATTGAAACCGGGAATCTGATTTCGGGAAGTTTTTACAAAAAGCTCAGCCGGAGAGTCAGCTCGCTGACCTGGCAGCTCCCCAAGAAGGCGCGCGTCAATGGCGATGACTATGTCTCCGTGGATGATCTGACTCCGGGCTGCGAGTTTCGCGTGATGCGCGAGGAAATCGTGCCGACCGACGGCATACTATTAGCGTCCGCCGAGTTTGATTTCAGCCTGATTACCGGGGAATCCCATGGCGTAGAACTTGAGCGGGGGCACTATGTCGGAGCCGGGGCCCGACTGTTATCGGAAGAGGCACGCCTGTCCGTTCCGGCAACAGGAACAAGCAACCTGATCAAACGGATTGTGGAAAGCACCATCGACGCCTTTAATACGCGTAAGGAGCAGTTGTCGCTTGGTGACCGAATCAGCCAGGTGTTTGTTCCCGTGGTCATTGCGGTCGGCCTCCTGGTATGTGTGGGTAATCTGTCGGCGGGATCAGGCAGCGAAGCGGTCATCCGGATGCTGAGCGTGTTGATTGTGGCCTGTCCGTGCGCATTCGGCATCGCCGAACCGCTGGTGTTGACCGCCGCCATAGAAAAAATACGGCGACTGGGTATCCAGATTTTCAACGGAGCGGTTCTTGCACTGAAGCCTTCGGTGGTGGTGTTTGACAAGACCGGCACCCTGACGCGTGGCATGCCGGAGGTGCATGAAATCATATGGCTGGTGGAAAAGGATCCAGACAAGCTCGATATGCTGGCATCGCTCGAGAACGGTATTGAACATCCCATCGCCCGGGCCCTTACTAAACTCGGAACCCCTCGGCCCATCGCCGACCGGACGGTTTCGCGTACCGTGGTTTCCGCCGAAGTCGACGGTATTCGATATATGGCGGGCAGTGCCGAACTCTATGCCGAGGTCTCCATACCGCCCACGCTGGAGCAGTCCACGATCGTCCTGTTCGGGGATGAGGAGCGCTGCTTTTTTATTGCAGGCCTGAAGGATATTGTCCGTGACGACGCCGCCGGATTGGTCGCCGACCTGAAGCAGGAGGCCGTGGAGCCCTTTGTCTTCTCCGGTGATCGTCAACCGGTGGTAGAGCAGGTTGCGAAGGAGCTGGATATCGACAACTATCGCGGTGAAATGTCGAGTGGCGACAAGCAGCGTGAGATTGCGGCCCTGCAGCAGCAGGGCGGCTCCGTCATGATGGTGGGTGACGGAATCAACGATGCGCAGGCGCTGGCGGCGGCGGATTTCGGTCTGGCCGTATTTTCCGGCCAGATACCGGCCAAAATGAGTGCCGACGGTGTGTTCATGGTTCCTGAGATCGACCGCTTGAGCGACCTGCCGTTTATGCAGCGGAAAGTCCGCCGAAAGATTCGTCTCAACTATGGCTGGGCGTTCCTGTACAACATCGTGGGCATGGGGCTGGCCGGGATCGGCTGGCTTTCTCCCAAATACTGCGCCGTGGGCATGGTTTTTTCAAACCTGGTGGTCATTTTCAACTCCATGCACGGTATGCAACTGCCCCGGCGCGGCAATTAGTCGCCCAGAAGAAAATCCTTGTAGAGTTCGTAACGTACGGTCATATCGCGGATTTTCATTTCAAGACCTTTTGCCCGCTGTTCGCCGGCGCCCTGGTACGAGGCAAGCCAGTCGACAAACATGGCCTGGATGTCTGCCGGAAGGAACTGGCCCTCGTCCTTGAACCAGTTCAGCGCTTCATAGACAAAAATACCTTTTAAGTATTCGTGGGTGTAGCAGACGTCGTAGCTGAAGTACGACCTGGGGTCGGTTTTAATCTGAGCCGGATTCTGCTGGTTGTTCTGTACTGCTCTTCGGTTGTTGTTTTCGACCGTTTGGTTGAAGGCCTGCAGAAAGAGGGCGTCGTCTTCATAGTTGGCCGATGTATTGATATTGCGCAGCATGACTTTAAAGATACCTTCCAGCTTGGCTTTGACTTCGGGGGGGACGGTTTGTCCGCCCACCATCCGCTGTTTGGCATATCCGCGAATCATCTGTTCGTAGGACAAGTAAACATTGCCGACGTGGATCCCGCTTTCCTCCTTCAGGTCCTCCACCCAGACCAGCTGTCCGAGCAGGGAATCCTTGGCCAGATCAATCGTGGATTTTCCTGAAAGCAGCACCTTGGAACGGTCCATCTGGATGTCTTCAATGTTTTCAAGGTTCTTGATGCGGATCTTAATGGTATTTGCAGGAGCATTTGGACGCGATGCCACGATCTGGTTGTAGCTGATGACCGACTGCACCTCGAACCACTCCGCATGGGCGGTGAGGCAAAACGTGAGCGCGCTGAACATAATGGCTGTTGTCTTCATGGCATATCCTTCCATTGGTAGATTAAAATGAGCGCCCTTTGTAGTCGATACACCCAGCTTAAGTCAAAGGAATGATCGTCTGGATTTCCGTTTTTCCTTTAACCGATCTGGGCGCTTGCCTATATTCGGCTATTCAAACGGACGAATGGAATGCCATGGATAATGAAAACAGCATAGTTCAAAAAGCCTGGGTGGAAACGGCGTTGTCGATCGCCGCCGGCTTATCATTTTATATCCTCTGCATGATCCTGCCCCTGGTTGGACCGGCCGGCAGTCGCGTTGCCCATGCCGCGAAAAACAGGGCTACGTTCCTGGCCGTTCTGGCCGTGACACTGATTCTTTCGGTGTCCACCGTATATGTGCGTCTGCAGCGCCGCAGGACTGCAGGGGGCTCCCTGCCGGTGTTCGGAATGGTACTGTCCGGCCTTAGTCTTCTGCTCCTCCTCGGAGTCCTGTCCAACATGCTGGCTATCTGACCGGCTCGGGTAACGCTGTCTTCGGAGATCCCGACCTGCTTCAGCGGTTGGGATTTTTTGTGTCGATCACGCGAAGACGGACATGGCGGCGAGATAGAGGAGGATCATGACGCATGCCACGGTGACGGATTCGCGTGTGCGGCGTGCCCGGAGCAGGGTGCCCGCGAGCAGGGTCAGAATCAGGATGAGTACGACGCTGGTCCAATGGTTGAGTGAGGCGTGGCGGAGCATGCTATTGCCGCGCATGGCGACATCGGCGCAGAAAATAATCAACAGATTGAACATGTTGCTGCCCAGGACATTTCCAACGGACATGTCCAGGAAGCCCATACGCATACTGGCAAAGGAGATGACCAGTTCCGGCAGGCTGGTGGAAATGGCGAGGAAGATTGTGCCGATCAGGCTGGCTTCCAGGCCAAAGCCGCCCTGCTCGGGCGGCAGGGCCATCCGGCCGCCCAGGATGGAGAGCAGGATGCCTCCGCCGATAATACAGGCGCAGAGCAGGCCCAGCATGCTGTAGAAACGGGGGGCCGGAAGATGGGCGAGCTTGCCCTCCGCCGGAAGATGTTCTTCCGGTTCAGCGCCCAGCTGTGCGTGTTCGCGTCGGATCATGAAGGCATAGGCAATCGGCAGGGCCAGCACCGGCCAGCTGCAACCGATAACGGGAACGCGCAACGCCACTTTGTTGGTGGTCAGGAAGGCCAGGGTAAAAATACCGAGCATGATCAGGCCGTAGATGATCGAATCGGTATGGGTGCTCTCCATTTTCCGCGGTTGGAACTTGCGCGCGAAAACCAGGGCGATCAACGCCAGAATCAACAGGTTGAAGACATTGGATCCAAGCATGTTGCCGGTGGCCAGATCGGCGCCTTTTGCGAGGTCATCCAGGTTCTTGATCACGGACGTGAGCGAGACCACCAATTCCGGCAGGCTGGTTACAGCGGCCAGGAATACGAGACCGATCAGTCCGCTGCCAAGGCCGGTGCGATCGGCCAGCGCATCGCCGTAGAGGCTCAGTCGAATGCCGGACAGGACGACAACCGCTGCCGCTGCAATAAAGGAAAGTACCAATCCCGTTTGAGTGCCGATCAGTTGTTCAAAGAATTGCATGCCCGATGTTCTACAACAGTTCGGCAGGGTGGAACATCTTTTTTTACTGAAGGGTCAATCTGTCGCAGAGGGTGAGCGGTTGTGGCACGGATTCGGGCCTGTCCTGTATCGGAATACCCCGAAAACGGCACTTTTCCCGTTGGCATGGTCGGTGCAGTATCCAAATGGTATCAGGAGGTAGGTGATGGATATTTCAAAGACAACCCAGAAGGTTCAGGAGGCGCTGCAGCAGGCGCAGGTGAAGGCGTTACGCTATGGACATCAGGAAGTGGATGCCGAGCACGTACTGTTTGCCCTGCTGGATCAGGAAAACGGACTCGTATCCCGTCTGATTGAGAGCGTTGGTGCATCGGTTCCGGTGGTGCGCGCGCGTGTCGAACAGGAATTGGAAAAGCGACCTCGTGTGGAAGGCGCTACCGAGGCGGGCAAGGTATACATCACCCAACGCCTCAATCAGCTGCTGGTCAAGGCCGGCGATGAAGCGAAACGGCTGAAAGACGAGTTTGTTTCGGTAGAACACCTGCTGCTGGTGTTGGTCGACGAGCTGAAATACCTGAAAGAGAACGGCGTTGAGCGAAAGGCCGTGCTGGAGGCGTTGAAGAAGGTGCGCGGAAACCAGCGTGTAACATCCGATAATCCGGAAGGACAGTATGAGGCCTTGGAAAAGTATGGCATGGATCTGGTTGATGCCGCCCGTTCAGGAAAGCTGGATCCGGTCATTGGTCGCGATGCTGAAATCCGGTCGGTGATCCGTATTCTGTCGCGCAAGACCAAGAACAACCCGGTTCTGATCGGTGAGCCCGGGGTCGGCAAGACGGCCATTGTAGAAGGGCTGGCGCAGCGTATTGTACGCGGGGATGTACCAGAAGGCCTGAAGGAGAAATCGATCTGGGCGCTGGATATGACCGCCCTGATGGCGGGCGCTAAATATCGGGGTGAATTTGAAGAACGGCTCAAGGCGGTGCTCCACGAAATCAAGGAGTCCGAAGGCCGCATTATTCTGTTTATCGACGAGCTCCACAATATTGTCGGTGCAGGCCGGACGGAGGGATCGACCGATGCCGGCAACATGCTAAAGCCGATGCTGGCCCGCGGCGAACTGCACTGTATCGGTGCCACGACACTGGATGAGCATCGCAAGCACATCGAAAAGGATGCAGCTCTTGAGCGGCGCTTCCAGCCGGTAGTCGTCGATGTCCCGAGTGTTGAGGATACCATCTCCATCCTGCGCGGACTCAAGGAACGTTTTGAGGTGCACCATGGCGTCCGTATCCAGGACACAGCGCTGGTTTCGGCCGCGGTGCTTTCGGACCGCTATATTTCCGACCGTTTTCTGCCGGACAAGGCGATCGATCTCATGGACGAAGCCTGCGCAACCATTCGTACCGAAATCGACTCCATGCCTGCAGAGCTGGATGAAATCACCCGCAGGGTCATGCGGTTGGAAATCGAGGAGACGGCCCTGCGGAAGGAAAAGGATAAAGCCAGCAGGGAACGGCTTGAAGACCTGCGCAGGGAACTGGCCGACCTGCGGGCCGAAGCCGATGCCATGAGAGCTCAATGGGACAACGAAAAGGGCGGCATAGAGAAGGTGCGCGAGCTGCGGGAAGGACTCGATTTGGCCAGGACCGAAGCCGAGAAGGCCGAGCGTGAATATGATCTGGAGCGCGTGGCCAAGCTGCGCCACGGGACGATTCCCGAGATAGAAAGACAGCTGGCTGAAGCCGAGGCTGCCCTGGCGGACCGTGAGACGGCGTCGCTGCTGCGTGAAGAGGTGACCGAGGAGGAGATCGCGGAGGTGATCTCCCGCTGGGCCGGGATTCCGCTGACCAAGCTCCTGGAGGGCGAACGCGAAAAGCTGCTGAAGCTGGATACGGTTTTGCACGAGCGCGTGATTGGACAGGACGATGCCGTGCAGGCGGTGGCCGATGCCGTATTACGTTCACGGGCGGGTATCCAGAATCCGAACCGGCCGATCGGTTCTTTCCTGTTCCTCGGACCGACCGGTGTCGGCAAGACCGAGCTGGCTCGAACCCTGGCCTGGGAGCTGTTCGATTCGGAAAACAACATGGTTCGCATCGATATGAGCGAATACATGGAGAAGCACAGTGTATCCCGCCTGGTCGGGGCACCGCCCGGGTATGTGGGCTTTGAAGAGGGCGGGCAGCTGACGGAGGCTGTGCGGCGCAAACCCTATTCGGTGGTGCTGCTGGATGAAGTTGAAAAGGCGCATCACGACGTATTCAATGTGCTGCTGCAGATCCTTGAGGACGGCCGGTTGACCGATTCGCACGGGCGGACAGTCAACTTCAGGAATACGATCATCATCATGACCAGCAACATCGGCTCAACACATTTGCTGGAGGGGATTGATGCGAACGGCCGCATTTCCGACGAGGTCCGTGACAGCGTCATGAAAATGCTCCGAGCTCACTTCCGTCCTGAATTCCTGAACCGCGTGGATGAAACCGTGCTGTTCAAACCCCTGACGCTGGAGGAAATCACGGGAGTGGTAGAGCTGTTGCTGAGGGATCTCCGTGAGCGCTTGGCTTTGCAGGATATCCGGCTCGATATCGGGAAAGAGGCTGAAGAATACGTTGCGCGCGAGGGGTATGATGTCGTTTATGGCGCCCGGCCTTTGAAACGCTTCATCCAGCAGCACCTGGAAACCCCCATATCGCGCATGATCATCGCCGGGAAGCTCGGTGATGGTGCTGTTGTAACCGTGACGATGGATGGGGAGAAAATGCAGATTCAGGCCTAGTCTCTGCGGCTATCGGGCTCAGCTGCGTCGATCCAATCCT
>JBNKVA010000002.1:0-3776 GCA_050298955.1 Pontiella sp. | reverse complement strand
TTGCCCATATTCAGCGGTTCAGCCGGTTGCTGAAGCCGGCCGTCCACACCGGTGATGTACAGAGCGTCGTTGCGGAATTCCGCCCTCGCCCCCATCTGTTCCATGGCCGACAACGTGCTGCGCGCATCTTCGCCGTTGAGGTAACCCGTCACCCTTGATGTACCCGCAGCCAGCGAGGCCAGCATGGCCACCCGCTGGGAAATGCTCTTATCGCCCGGCACCTGTACGGATCCGCCCAACTCTCCTGGAAATACTTGTTTGCTGCTCATGACTATTAATTGGGCCACGGTGGAATCAGAGCTTTACAGAGTTCTCACTCCGCATTTTCTGAGACCGGCGTGGTGGATATCACCTTTTTAAAAACCTGTTGAGTTTGAGAATGTCGTTCCGGTCGGATGCCGCTTCCTCCAGCCATTGGCGGATATCGTCGCTGTTGCCGCTCCGCAGGATGCCGATCAATCCCTGAAGCTCCTGATGAAAACGGTCCAGTTCAGCTTCGAGCGCCGCACGGTTGGTGTCGATGATGTCCACCCACATATCGGCAGAGCCGGATGCTACCCGCGTGGTATCCTTGAATCCCGTGCCGCAAAAGTCGGCTTTTCCCCCGGGTGCGCCATTGGCTACCGAACGAGCCAGGGCGGCGGCGATCATGTGCGGCAGGTGGCTGGTCGATGCCAGCATGGCATCGTGTGCCGCCGGCGACATCTCAACCACTTCAGAACCGGCAGCTTTCCACAGTTCGACAACCGTTTTTTCTGCGGCATCCGTGTTCTGATCAGAAGGACATACAACCGTCAGCCGACCATCATAAAGATCCGGATCACCGGCGTTGATGCCCGTTTTTTCCGATCCCGCAATGGGATGCGACCCGATAAAAAAGGCTTCACTGTCCAAGAACAGCCGATCCATTTTCTCCAGCAATTCCGATTTGGTGCTTCCAACATCCGTGAGCACCGCACCGGGCTTGAGCGCTCCAACCACCTGTTCGGCCAGCTTTGCGATCGACCAGATCGGAACACACACAACCGCAAC
Source organism: Pontiella sp. (assembly GCA_050298955.1). GTDB lineage: Bacteria > Verrucomicrobiota > Kiritimatiellia > Kiritimatiellales > Pontiellaceae > Pontiella. Next base: position 2,744 of record JBNKVA010000002.1, on the reverse strand, counting down.
ATCCGCTTCCCGGACCGCATCGGCCGGGTCAGCATAAACCGTGTCGACCACGCCGTTTTCCAGCGCTTGCGTCCGTGTCTCCTCACGCCGGGCATAACCGGTGATCCTGCCCGAGAAACCTCTTTTTTTCAGGGCAAGCGCCAAAGATGCGCCCATCAGGCCCAGTCCCAGAATGGCTATGGTTTGCGGTTTGTTCATGCTTAATTCTATAGATTTAAATAAAGACGTTATTCTCCAAGGATTGAAAATTATTTCAACCCAAAAGCCCATGTCACGTTATGGCCGCAATATAATACCATTATAGTTCTATTTATGTTTGACTTACGATTCTGCAGGTACATTATAGCGTTAGTTGAAACAAAAAAACTTACAGGAGGTTTAATATGGCTTATGAATTACCCGCACTACCCTATGCATATGATGCGCTGGAACCGCACATCGATGCACGTACCATGGAAATCCATCATACAAAGCACCATCAGGCATATATCACCAAGGTGAATGCTGCTCTCGAAGGTACGGCGCTGGAAGGTGTTGATATCAATGAAGTAATCGCCCGTCTCGACGAGCTGCCCTCGTCAAAACAAACGGCCGTGCGGAACAATGGCGGCGGACACGCCAACCACAGTCTGTTCTGGCAAATCATGGGACCGGACGGCGGCGGAGAGCCGGGCGGTGACCTGGCAGCGGCCATCAACGATTCTTTCGGCGGCTTTGAAAGCTTCAAGGATGAGTTCAGCAACGCAGCAGCTACGCGCTTCGGTTCCGGCTGGGCCTGGCTCTGCAAGCATCCGGGCGGTGAGCTTAAGGTATGTTCCACGCCGAATCAGGACAGTCCGCTTATGAAGGACGTCGGCTGTGGCGAAGGCGTCGTGCCGATCCTGGGTATCGATGTTTGGGAACACGCCTATTACCTGAACTACCAGAACCGCCGTCCCGATTATATTGAAGCATTCTTCAGTGTGATCAACTGGGACAAGGTCGCTGAAAACTTCGCCGGATAGCGAAACGATCACAGCATAAGAAAAGGGCAGGCTCGACAGCCTGCCCTTTTTATTGGGTCACGGGTTATTCTGTTCCGCTCAATGAGGCGAGCGGATCCGCTTCATACCCGAGTTCATCCCACGGCATGCGCCCCCTCACCCCGTGGCAGTCGAGGCATTTGAGTGCATTTTCTGCCGGTTCGACCCCATGAAAAATACCCATGTAGCGAATGGTATCGTTCCATGTGTAATTCGGGTCGGAAACCCCGTACATGTCCTCGGCGGCAATTTTTACCGCCTTATCCATATCGCCATCGGCAAAGAATTCCTCTACTACGATCGGGATAATCCAGTCTTTTTCGTCAAGGACGGGCAGCCGCCCCTTATGGACCTTGAATGCGTGGATTCTGGAAGAGGCATCTGCTCTGCTTCCCAGGGGGACCATCATCTCAATCAATCCATCTTTGTTCCGCATCGCCGGCGTGGCCGGAAGCTGGGCTTTTGTGTTGCCGTTGTACCAGGCATATCCGGGAATCTGATTGGTTGCCAGCACGATGGTAGCTTCGAATTTTTCCAGTTCGTCGTTGTAATGAGGCTTCGACCAGTCACGATCCATGTCGGTGGCATCCACTTTGGCGAACCGGGGAATATGGCAAACCGTACAATCCACACGTACGGCATGCTTGTTAAGCATAGGCTCCGCATGGGGTTCTGCATCATGGCATTTTTCGCAGCGTAAAACTTCACCCGGCGTGTCGGTTGCCGCCAGATCCGTTCCACGGCCCACGACCCGATGATCCTCTCCCGCATGACAATCAATACAGTGCAGACCTGCGCCGTCTTCCGCCATATGGACGTCGTGCTCCCGGTCGCATTCCGCAAGCTCATATTCGATATCGCCGCGCTTCCAGTTCGGTCCGCCGCCCGATGCAGAATGGCATCGCAGGCACATGGCATTTTTCGGCAGCGAGATGCGTTTGGAAACGGAATCCAGCCCTTCCCGGTTTTTCCAGAGAATGGGTTTTCGTACCAGGTTGCCCTCCTCATCCTCATAGAGACTGCGCCGGTAGCCGGAGGCGTGACAGATGAGGCAGTCGATATTCTCAAGCTGGGACTGAGACATCGTTTCTTCCGGCAGCATACCAAATCCGGCGTGACACTTGGAACAGCCCTCAGATAGCACCTTTCCCGACGGGCTGGTTACCACACCGATCCAGTTCGCCTGCGGGGATGTACAGAAGTCGTTGATGGTATTCATCTTTCCAAGCTTCTTTCCATCGGCATTGGTGATATTTGGTGCATCGCCGCGCCACTGATAGTGCTGCGAGTGGAAAAAGGTTTCAGCCTCGTCTTCATGGCATTCCAGACAGGTTTTCGTGCCCTCGTAATGCTCGAAATATTCCTCATGGGCATACTTTGCTGCAGCACCGGCCGATGCCGCATGAATCAGCAGGCAGCCAATGGCAGTGAAATAACAGTTACTTCTCATGGTTTACTCCTCGGATAAACAGAAAGCGGCAGCTTCTGCTGCCACTTTCATTCAGGTACATGTCTAGAAACGCGCAGTCAGACCCAGGGTGACCATGCCCGCTTCGTCATAGGTCTGGGCGCCCAGCACCGGCGTTTCATCCAGCTTCTTGGGTGCACCCATGTGCCAGCCCGAACCGGAATAGTTATAGTTGTAGTAGATATAGCTCAGCTTTGCGATAAAGTGCGGGTTGATCCGATGGGTTATGTAGGTCTCCACCACATCGCCGCGTG
>JBNKVA010000001.1:0-17954 GCA_050298955.1 Pontiella sp. | reverse complement strand
CATCATTTCCGAGACGATCAGCACCATCCAGCCGACCCCCAGCGTGATGCGCAGGCCGGTGAAGATGTAGGGTACCGCAGAGGGAATGACAATTTTGACGACGCGGTCAAACCAGTTGAGTTTCAGAACTTTTGCCACATTCATGTAGTCGGTGCTGACCGATGATACGCCGAGGGCGGTATTGCTCAAGGTGGCCCACAGCGAACACAGAGCCACGGTAATGGCCGAGTGCAGGAACGGATTGTTGATCAGCTCCCCGTTGAGCGCCTTGTCGCCGACAAAAATGCCATCGACGATCTGGATGGTGATCAGCACCCAGGCGAGCGGGGATACCGGACGGAAGATCTGAATCAGCGGATTGATCGCCGTCATGAAGCCCTTGCTCAGTCCACAGAGAATGCCGAGCGGAATGGCGACGAGTGCCGCGATGGCAAAGCCAAACAGTACGGTCAGGATGCTGCGGTTGATATAGTCGACGATGGATCCGTTTCCGCTGTATTCACGCGGCTTGCTGAGCTGCGTTTCGTATGCCGAGCGCTTGCGTTCGAGCTTGGCCGCGGTCGCCTCGTCGGCGGTTTCCAGGCCGGCAATGCAGTCTGTAATCTTATCGTCCTTGCCGAGGAGGCTGGTCAGAGAATGGTGACTGTCGTTGTAGAAGCGCAGCACCGTGGTTTTGTAGGGGGCGATGCGGCGATCGGTGATGCCTGCCTCTTCCGCCGCCTGGTCTGCGGTCTCCACTTCGGCGGTCAGCGATTCGATACGGGCGCCCAGCTTATCCACATAGGCCTGCAGCTCGCCGGTAAAGGCGGCCCGCTTGTCGTCGATCTTTCTGAGTTCCGCAGCCGACGCACCGGAGGCTTCCAGTTCGCGGCGCTCGGAGAGCAGTTCATAGAGGTTTTCGCGCGCCTTCTCATAGCGCTCGAACTCCTTTTTGTTTACCTTTTCAGCCCGGTAGTCGCCCGCCATGGCCTGGGCCTGGCTCCAGACATAGGAGGGGGAGGGAAGCTGGCCGACACTGGTCTGGATCTTGGTAGAGGCAAACCCCCACAGGCTGAAGAAAATGGTTAGAGCCACAACGGGCAGTCCGATGAGTTTGATCAGTTCGGCCAGCTGCTTTCCCGGTTCATCCTTCATGGCCATCTTGATGATCGGTGTCAGGATCGTCAGACCGGCCTTTTCCGAAAAATTGAGTAATTTCTGCATAACGTATTGCATCCTCTGGTGTTATTCACCGGGCCAACCCCGCCGGAGGAGAGATACGGCGGGATTGGCCCGGTATGCTGCTTCGGGGGGATTATTCGGCCCTGATCGCAAAGCTCTTGATGTATTCGTTGGGCTTGTGGCCGTCGTAAGCCTTGTCGTCGATGAAGTCACCCTCGCCGGTGACCGGGCGGAAGCCGTCGGTGCCGACCGGGATATCCGATTCCTCCAGGTTGTCTTCGTCGATCAGAAGGGCCGCGGCTTCCATGTAGAGGTCGGGGCGATAGATTTCCTTGGCTTTTGCGAGGTACCATTCATCCGGCTGGTCCTCGCTCAGCTGTCCCCAGCGGCGCATCTGTGTCAGGAACCAGATACAGTCGCTGTAGTAGGGGTAAGAGGCGTAGTAGCGGAAGAAGACGTTGAAGTCCGGCATTTCCCGACGGTCACCGCGCTCATACACAAACGATCCGGTCATGGAGTTGCGCAGTACTTCCGGCTCCGCACCCACATAGTGCGAACGGGAGAGGATCTGTACGGCTTCTTCGCGGTTTTCGACGGATTCATCGAGCCACTTTCCGGCACGGATCAGCGCCTTCAGCACGGCCAGATGGGTCTGCGGATATTTTTCCGCCCATTCCTTAGTGACGCCGAATACCTTTTCCGGATTGTTCTTCCAGATTTCATAGTTGGTAACGACCGGAACCCCCAGCTGCTTGCCATCCTTTTCGGCGAACACGGCTTTCTGGTTCCACGGTTCGCCCACGCAGTAGCCGAGGATAGCGCGCGAGTTGAGGTACGAAGGCATCAGCGGCGGTGCGTTGGGCGAGATGATGACATCGCCGCCCGTATGGCCCTGGGCGTCGGCCTCGGTGTAAAAGCCCGGGTGGATGCCTCCGGCGGCCAGCCAGTAGCGGATTTCATAGTTGTGAGTGGACACCGGGAATACCATGCCAAGGTTAAAGTCGCCTTCCCAGCTGTCGATGACCGGTTTCAGTGCATCGGCCTTGATGGGGTGGATCGGTTTGCCGTCCTCATCCAGCGGGACGTTTTCCTTCATCTTTTCCCAGATATCGGTAGCCAGCGTGATGCCGTTTCCGTTGAGGTCAAGCGAGTAGGCGGTGATGATATCCGCCTTCTGGCTGACTCCCACGGTCGCGCCGATCGGCTGGCCGGCAAGCATGTGGGCGCCGTCCAGCGAACCCTTGATCACATTGTCGAGCAGGATCACCCAGTTCTTCTGGGCGGTCAGCTGGACGTTCAATCCCTCCGCTTCAAAGAAACCCTTCTCCTTGGCAATCACCAGCGGGGCGCAGTCGGTCAGCTTGATAAATCCAAAATGCAGATTGGGTTTCTCCACGTCGAGTGGAATAGTATTGTCATCCACGGCGGCGGGCGAGGCGGTGGCCAGGGCCATGCCCAGGGTTATAACAGAATAAAGGCGGGCGGTGTTTTTTGCTGCTTTCATCATCTTCCTTCGTTTGGTTAATTAAAATACCTATTAAATTACCGTAATAGTATCAATTCAATGAGGTCCAGATTGCAGAGAGCGTGCCATCGCGGAAAATATTTCGTAACCTATTGTGGAGTAGCATGATACGTCCATATATACAAATGTATGAAATGATGCATTTGGGTACATAAATGTATTAATAATAAGATCGAATATACATAAATAGCTTAAATACAATATTGAAACCGGTCTTATAGGCGGCATTGAAAAATACATATCTGTGCCTGGGACAGGGGAATACTATTCATAACCTTTTTGAAACTAAGCCATTGCGCGAAGAGACGCGCTCTCATGGCCGGCCCGGCGAGCGCCGCCGGATCAGCCCCGCTTTTTTAATGCCGGCCTTCTAGGCTGAGATCCAGGGGTCGGGCGGGGGTGAATGGTCGCTCCGGCTGCCTGATTCGGCTTGCGGTATCATCGGTTGGGCAGCGGGTTTACGGAGTTGACATAAATGTTGCCGAACTCGTTTTTCTCCACATATATGATATACATGATCATTATATATGCAAATAGATTGGGAGGGATGAATTCTTCTATCTCCATGTGCACAAGGAGATAGCAAAAATACAGGGTGTGTTGGCGAGGTGATGGCACACTCGATGCATACGGGCGTCACTTAATTCATGTGTCGTACCGCTATGTCTGAAGATTCCAAAACAACGATTTGCAGCTACTGTTCGATTGGATGTGCCCTCGATGTGAAACAGACCGGGGATGAGATTCGAATTCGGGGCCGGTCCGATTATCCGGTGAACCTGGGCAAGGCCTGTGACAAGGGGCTCAACATGATTGAGCCCCTGCAGGCCGACGACAGGGGAACGCAGCCTCTGCTGCGGACGGATGAAGGATACGTCCCGGTGGACTGGGACGAGGCAGCCGGGATCTTTGCGACCCGCATGAAAGCCATTATTTCGGAATGGGGAAACGAAAGCGTGGCCTTCCTGAGTACGGGACAGATCACAACCGAGGAGATGGCATTGCTTGGCGCCGTGGCCAAATTCGGTATGGGCATGGTGCATGGTGATGGCAATACGCGTCAGTGCATGGCCTCGGCTTCGGTTGCCTATAAGCAGGCGTTCGGGTTTGACGCGCCCCCCTATACCTGCGGCGATCTGGAAGCATCGGATGTGATCGTATTCATCGGGGCGAATCCTGTTGTTGCCCATCCGCTGCTGTGGAACCGGGTCCGCACCAACCGCAACCAGCCGAAGGTGATCGTCGTGGATCCCCGCCGGACTAAAACCGCCCAGGCGGCAACCCATCATTATGCCCTGGAGCCCAAGACGGACCTGACGCTGTTGTATGCGGTATCCAACATCCTAATTGAAAAGGGCTGGGTTGATCTCGATTTTATCGAGCGGCATACCCACGGTTTTCCGGTATACCGGGCGCATGTCGCGGAATATCCCGTAAAGCACGCCGCGGCGCAATGCGGACTGACCGTCGGGCAGATCGAGGAGTTCGCGCGGTTGATTCATGAGGGCAGGCGCGTGTCGTTCTGGTGGTCCATGGGAGTAAACCAGAGCCATCAGGGAGTCAAAACCTCTGAAGCCATTATCAATCTTGCACTCATGACCGGAAACATCGGTCGGCCGGGAACCGGTGCGAATTCAATCACCGGCCAGTGCAATGCGATGGGATCCCGGCTCTTTGCCAACACGACAAATCTGTTCGGGGGGCACGACTTTGAAGACCGGCGTCACCGACGCAAGGTGGCGGCGCTGCTGAATATCAACGACGGTCGCGTTCCTGACCGGCCCAGTCTGCCCTATCACAAAATCCTGGAACAGGTGCGCGAGGGCCGGATCAAAGGGCTTTGGATCGTAGGCACCAATCCAGCGCATACGTGGATTGACCTGAATGAGTTCGAGGAGGTCGCCGGCAAGCTGGACTTTCTGGTCGTACAGGATATCTATCCCGATACGGCCACGGCCCGTCTGGCGCATTTATACCTTCCGGCTGCGGCCTCCAGCGAGAAAGAGGGCACATTCATCAACTCCGAACGCCGAATCGGTCATGTGCGCAAGGTATGCGATCCGCCGGGAAATGCCCTGCCTGATTTTGACATCTTCCTGCGCATTGCCCGGGCCTGGGGGTGCGGCAGCTGGATCGAAGATTGGAGAGATCCAGAGAGCGTGTTCCGGCTGCTGCAGAAGGTGTCCGCCGGACAGCCGTGTGATATTACCGGGATTCAGGGCTATGACCATCTGGATCAATCCGGTGGGATCCAGTGGCCCTTTCCGGTTGAAGGTGTGCTCGAAAGCAATGAGCGCCGACTCTTTGAAGACCTTCGGTTTTACCACGATGACGGCAAAGCCCGGTTTGTGTTCACCGAGCCGACCGAGCCTGACGAACACTGCTCGGCGGAGTATCCGTTCTGGCTGATCACGGGTCGCGGCTCGGTTGCGCAGTGGCACACGCTGAGCCGGACGGGCAAGGTGGAGAAGCTCCGCCGCATGGCCCCGGAGGAGCTGTATGTCGAAATTAATCCGCTGGATGCGGCCGAGCTCGGAATTCATCAGGGGGACACCGTGACGGTCTGCTCACGAAGGGCTGAAATCCCGGCGGTCGCCGCGCTGGAGGACGGCATGGCCAGGCACCATGTCTTTCTCCCGATGCATTATGAATCCACTAATCGGTTGACGTTGCCCTCGTTTGATCCAGAATCCTTTCAGCCCACCTACAAGAGCGGGGCCGTACTGATTAAGAAGCGGTGATCGAATGAAGCAAGCGCCAAGGCTTTCAGAGAGCATTTTAGACGATTAATGTGAGACCTGTATCCCTTCATGATTAACCGATGCACTTGCCGAAGCACCCATTGCTTTCCGGCAAGGGAGGGCAAACCCTTAAACCAGCACCTCTTGGAATAAGCTCCAGTCGGTTTGCAGTACTTCATGCAGCAAGCTGCCCTTGTGATCGACAGGCATGACCGGGTTAAATCATGTTCCGATAACAACGACGCTTTGGATCGGAACATCCCCGAAGATTCACCGGGCGATCGTCGGGGCCTACTTCATTGCTGGTGCAAGTGCACCAGAAGTGGCCTTCGAAGCCCGGTTTTTGCTTCTCTTTGAACGCTTCCGCTTCCAATGCGGGCACATAGAGCTTCTTAGTGCCTAGGTTGACGCAGGGTTCGGATTTCATGGTGTTGCCTCCAGAGCCATTAGGGTTCGGCGGACGAGTGCTTCGGCCATAGGTACCTTGTAGCCGTTATGTTCAAACGGATCCGCCTGATTCATGACCAGTTGCGCGGCTTTGGCCGCAGATGCTTTGGTGAGTCGTTTTCCCTCCAGATACGCAACTGCATCGTCATCGGAGTAGGGAACGGGAGAGACTACGCCCAAGTGGAACCTCAAGTTTCGTAAAATCCCGCCCTGTAGATTGGCTGCCGCTGCACAACTGACCAAGGCCCAGTCGAATGACGTCTTTTCGGAGACCTGCAAGTACACGCTTTGCCTCCGGACTTTCGGCACTTTGATGGAAACGATCAGGTCCCCGTCTTCGAGGGAATTGTGCGCGCGGGGATTGATGTCGGCCATGGCGTAGAATGTCGCCATATCCATCTCGCGTTCCTCACCCTTGTTCATCACCTGCACGCTGGCATCCAGCGCCGATAATGCGATCCCCAGATTAGAAACGACCGGGCTGATGCAGGAGCCTTCGTAGAAGACGGAGTGGAACTTGTTAATGCCTTCGGCGGCATAGCAGCGCGTGCCTCCGTTCTTCAGGCATTTTACATCGGGATGGCGATAATACCAGCATCGGCTGTGCTGGGCCAGGTTGCCGCCAACGGTGGCTATATTACGGATCTGGGGCGAACCGACTTCCGCGGCTGCCTGCACCAGTCCTGGCAACGTCGCTCTGAGTCCTGTATGCCGCTCTATATCGCATAACCGTGTCGCGGCGCCTATCAGCCAGTGGTCGCCATTGTCTGTGATCTGCCGGTCCAGCCCCGACACATCGATGACCTGCTCGGGCGAAGCAAGGTAGTCCTTCATTTCACCCATCAGGTCGACTCCACCGCCATAGAATCGGCTGTTCTCGCCTGCAAGGGCTGAAGCCCGTTCTGCTGATGCAGCCCTTATGTATTGAAAGTTCTTCATGCCATCGACTCCATGTTGTCAAAGTTCATATACGTTCCCTGGTTGGCCAGCTCTACCACGCGGTTCCACGGATAGGATTCTTCTGGCGGAGGTACGTTGTTCAGCGCATTCAGCACTTTGGCCGGGGTGATGGGCAGGCTGGTCATCCTGACGCCTATCGCATTGGAAACGGCGTTGGCAATCGCGGCAGCCGTTGGAATGGTGACCGGCTCGCCAATTCCGATTACGCCGCGTTCCGGGTAGTTCTGCAGGATCAGATCAATCGTCGGCATATCCGCCATTGCGGGAATCTTGTATGTTTCAAAATTCGGGTTCAGCGAAACGCCGGACAGCGGATCCATCACGCGCTCTTCGTAGAGCGCGTAGCCGATCCCCATGATGATCCCGCCATTGGCCTGGCTCTCCGCGGTCTGCAGGTTCACCAGCAATCCGCAATCCTGTACCAGGGTGATGTGCTTGACCTTGACGAACCCGGTATCGGTGTCGACTTCCACCTCGGCCATCTGCACGTCCGTGGTTCCCCTGCCCGAGAGGCCTTCCTGCCAAGAACCTTGTACCACCAATGGATTGGGCCCGATCTTCTGGCAGGCTCTCTTCCAGTTGTCGCTGGACACATTGTCCATGCCCGACTTCTGTTTCAATGCCTCCAAAGCATTTTCGCAGGCAATCTTAATGGCAGGGCAGACGGAAGGTGATGTGCTGCTGCCTCCACTGCCGCCCGACGGGGGGTAGCGTGTGTCGCCAACCCGGGGGCGAATCTGCTGCGGTGTCAGCCCCAGCGTTTCCGCCGCTATGACCGTGATATACGTTTTGGTGGCTGTGCCCAGATCCTGGGTGCCGCAACGGACTTCAACCGATCCATCCTGAGCGATCTCAACCTCCGCCCTTGTGCCGCCGCCGCCACCGCCCCATTCGGCGCCCGCGCAGCCCACTCCCCGTTTTACAGGGCCGGGGGTTGTTCCCGGTTTTGCATATTTCTTTTTCCAACCGAATTTTTTGGCTGCGATATCCCATTGCTCCGACCGGATGCGGTTTCCGTCGTTTATCTTGCGAAACTCAACGGGATCGATGCCCAGCTTCTCGGCAAGCGCGTCCATGGCGGTCTCCATGCCGAAGCAGGCCGGGGGGTGTCCCGGCGCACGGAATGCGCGAGCCGATCCGGCATTGATCGCTACGCCTACCTGCGAACTCCGCCGATTCTCGACCCGGTAGGCATACGGTGCCGGGAATCCGGCGCCACCACCGCCACCGGCGGTACTGCCGCCACTGGCGAACCCAGCCGATCCAAATGCCTCGTTGATATAACCGACCAACTTGCCGTCCGAGTTTGCTCCGATGCGGATATGCTGATAGGTGCAGGGACGGTTGCCGACCTGATGGTGGTTCTGGAAGCGGGTGAGCATCAGCTTAACCGGTGCACCGGCCTCCCTGGAGAGCCGGGCACAGACCGGGCCCTCCACTCCTGCACCGAACTTGGCACCAAATCCGCCGCCCATGAATTCGGAAATGACCCGAACCTGGTTGCCAGGCAATTCCAAAGCGCGCGCGAGGTCGTTCTTGACACTTGTTATACCTTGGGTGGAGGACCAACAGGTCAGCTCGTCACCGTTCCATTCTATGGTATTCCCATGGGTTTCCAGCGGGTGATGCACCTCCACCTGCGTGGACAGCTTTACCTCTGCCACGGCATCGGCGTTTGCCAAAGCTTGTCCAGGATTTCCGTTATCATGGGTAGCGGCCCGGCTGGTATTAGGTTCGCCCTCGAAGACTGGGGGTGCGCCGGGTTCAAGCGATCTGGCTGGATCGACGACAAAGGGCAGCGGGCGGGCGGTCACCTTGATGGCGCGAAGTGCATCTTCGCAGGCTTCCCGGGTATCCGCCGCCACAGCCGCGATTTCCTGACCATAGAAGCGTACCGTTCGGGGAAGCGGTTGAACCAGTATCACCGCCCTAACGCCACGAATCTTCTTTGCGGCTCTGAAGTCGATATCCGTTATTTCCGCCGCCGGCCATGGGGAGCCGAGAATGCGACCGTAGAGCCATCCCTTGGGTTGTACGTCGTACGTATACTTGGCGCGACCCGTCACCTTGTCCTCGGCGTCGACACGCACCGTTCTCTTTCCAATAAACTTCGGATTGTCCGGCCAGCTGCTCATGATTGCCCCTTTCTGCCGGCGGCGGCGCGCGCGGCTTCGAGAATTTTCGGATAGGTGCCGCACCGGCAGAGATGGCCGGAACACGCCTGCTTGATCTGTTCGTCCGTGGCGTTTGGAGCCACTTCAAGCAAATGGGTCAGCGAGGTGACGAAGCCAGGCGTGCAGAATCCACACTGGAGGGCGTCATGCTCTATGAACTCCATCTGGATCTTATTGAGTCCCTTTGCCGATATGCCTTCTATGGTGCGAATTTCCCGACCTTGCGCGGCGACGGCAAGCATCATACAGGCATTCACCGGTTCGTTATCCACCAGCACGGTACAGGCGCCGCACTGGGCCCGGTCACAGACCTCTTTCGTGCCGGTTAAGCCCAGCCGGTTGCGCAGGACTTCGAGAAGCGTTACGCGGGGTTCAATGGTCACCTTGTGCGTGGATCCGTTGATGCGCAAGGCAATGGTCTGGGCCTCGGGACCAATCCTGAGTTCCTTACGCTGCTCTTCGAGCTCGGTTGCCACTTCATCGGCGCGGCTGGCCATGCTTGCTGCGGCTGTGGTTCCCGCCGCCTTGAAAAAAGTTCGACGGTCAAATCCGACGACAGATTTGTTCCTTTTTTGATCACTCATGGGTGGCTCCTTTCATCGCTTGTCTGGATAGATGGACTTCATATTCGCGGGGGGTATCCAAATCGGTGGTGATCCCGTCATCATCGACGGGCAGATAATTGCGGCTGGCCTCATTCTTCGTTAGAAAGTCGCGCAGAGTACCTTTGGCTTCCTGGCCTAAAGCAGTGGCGAATTTTCGGGGCAGCACTACCGGATGCCCATGCCGGCCCCTATGCTCCGGTTGCCAAATCCGGTCTGGATGAAGCCGCCAGGCCGCGAGCAGCGCCTCGATGGTTTCGCGCTGTATCAGCGGTTGATCGATCAGGGCAATGCCAATCGCATCAGCACCGGCCTTAAGGGCGGCGCGAATGCCGCACCGAATCGAGGCTGCCATATCGCAATCAGGGGCGTCCGGGTTAATCACCTGTCGTTCGCGGGGCCATTCAATCCGCTGCAGCTCTGTGAAGAGCGCCGGATCGTCGAATTGTGTTACGATCCACGCCTCACAGTTTTCAATCGCTGCGATCAATGCTGCATGATGGGCCACAATGGTTTCGCCGTTCCAGGGAAGCAGCGCCTTGGCGCGTCCCATACGCCGGGATGCGCCGGCGGCCAGGAATAATATGGCGATGCGTGGCTTCATGTTAGGCTAGATCCTCATATGTGTGCCGGTCGCTCCACGGGTAACCTTGAGTATTTCTCCCATGATGGAGACCGCAATCTCCATGGGGGATTCGGAACCGATATCGAGGCCGATCGGCGAATAGACCTTTTCCAGTGCTTCCCTCGGAAGGCCTTTGACCTCCATGTCCTTCATGACCATTGAAACCTTGCGCTTGCTTCCGATCATGCCGAGATAGGCCAGGGGCGGGACCGGGTTGCGTGTGAGTACTGACTCAAGTGCTGCCCGGTCTTCTGCATGTCCGCGACTGACCAGTACCAGGCAGTCATCTTCACGGAACGGAAATTGCGCCAGGGCGTCCGGTTCCGTGATATAGGGCATGCGATGGGCTGAACCGCGGTAAAAAGGGGATTCGAAGATCTCCTTACGATCGTCGAAAAGGGTAACTGACCAACCGCAATCAAGGGCCAGGTTTGCCAGGGCCCGGCCACAGTGACCTGCGCCGGCAATCAAGAGACGCTGTTTCATCGCATAGGGCTCCACCAGTACTGTTATTTCACCGCCGCAAATTGCACCGAAGGAATCGTCGTCACATTCATGAAGCGGGAAGGTTTTTAAACAGAGTTCATTGGATAGCATGACTTTCCTGGCCAGTTCGATGACAAGAAATTCAAATTTACCACCGCCGACTGTGCCGCTGATCGAGCCGTCGGCCTGGACCAGCATTTTGGCTCCGCACTTGCGCGGAGTGGACCCTTTAGTCTCCACGACGGTGGCCATCGCACAGGCGTTGCCCGCCCGAAGCGTGTCGAGGAAGGTATCGAATAGTTTAATCATCCGTTTCGTTGACCTCTGCGATGGGAGAGCGTTCAAAATGTCCCCGAAGGAGCGCTTGGGTCAAGAAATTATATTGATGATCATATTTTACGTGATAAATTTCGGGCCTCGTTCGTAGATCCCGTGGCGGCGTTTGCGACAAAGGTTTTTGATGTTGAGTAAAGAGCATAAACAGGTGAAAAAACTGATCGGAGTCGACCGTCTTTCGCGTCCCATGCGCGACCTGCGGCTTTCGGTAATCGACCGTTGCAACTTCCGCTGTACCTACTGCATGCCGGAAGAGGAGGTCGGTCCCGACTTTCCATGGCTGCACCATTCCGAGCGGTTGACCTTCGATGAAATGCTGCGCCTCGTCCGGCAGTTCGCGCGGCTCGGTGTGGAAAAGATCCGGCTCACCGGCGGCGAACCGCTGCTGCGTGCCCAGCTGGATGACCTGATCCGCGGGTTACGCGAAATTCCTGGAATCAAGGATGTCGCCATGACCACCAACGGCGTTTTGCTGCCGCGCTTTGCCGCCGACCTGAAAGCCGCCGGTCTCGATCGTGTTACCGTCAGTCTCGATGCCCTCGACGATGACGTCTTCCGGCAGATGAACGGAGGGATCAACTATCCCGAACAGGTGCTTGAGGGCATTGCTGCGGCACAGGCCGCCGGCCTGGATGACCTCAAGATTAATACCGTGGTCCGGCGCGATATCAATCTGGGCGAGGTTATCCCGATTCTGAGACATTTTAAGGGGACGGGCGTAACGGTGCGCTTCATCGAATACATGGATGTCGGCAATGTAAATCACTGGCAGCGCGATCAGGTGGTGCCGACCGCCGAGCTGATCGAGCGCATTTCGGAGCGCTGGGAAATCGAGCCGCAGGCCAAGAACTATCCCGGCGAGGTGGCCGACCGCTATTGCTTCTCCGACGGTTCCGGCGAGATCGGTTTCGTGTCGTCGATCAGCCAGCCGTTCTGCCGTTCATGTAATCGAAGCCGCCTTTCAGCCGACGGCCGGCTCTATACCTGCCTGTTTGCCACCGAGGGAACGGACCTGCGCGCATCGGTGCGCAACGGAACGTCGGACGACGATCTGTACGACGTGATCCGCGCGGTCTGGGAAGCCCGGCACGATCAGTACAGTCAGCTGCGCTGGGGCGAAAATACAAAGCAGGAATCAAAGCACAAGATTGAAATGTTCTACATAGGAGGGTGACGAATGCCGATTGAAATGTGCCTGCCTGATGGCCACGTTTTACGGTTTGCAACTCACGTTATGAAACTACACATCACATATTACGCCATGTTCCGCGAACAGGCGGGCTGCAGCGGCGAGATTATTGAAACCGAAAGCGGCGATGCCGTCGCACTGTTCAATGAGCTCAGGCAGAAGCATGATTTTCCAATGTGCCGCTCGCACATCAGGCTGGCGGTCAACGATGCCTTCGTGGATTGGAGCACGCCGCTGAACGACGGCGATCAACTGGTTTTTATCCCGCCGGTGGCTGGAGGTTGAATGTTTTCCCTGTCGTCCAACCCGCTTGATGCCGAGCAGCTGAAGGCCGCGGCTGAAAACCCCGAATGCGGTGCCCTCGTTACGTTCGAGGGCTGGGTGCGCAACCATAACGAAGGGCATGCCGTTACTTCACTCGAATACGAGGCCTACGAGCAGTTGGCGGTCGCCGAAGGCAGCCGCATTCTGGATGAGGCCCGGAATAAGTTCGGGCTGAAACAGGCCTGCTGCGTGCACCGCATTGGCCATCTGGGCATCGGCGATATCGCTGTGTGGGTCGGTGTCTCTACGCCGCATCGCGATGCGGCGTTCAAGGCGTGCCGGTACATCATCGATGAAATCAAGGTGCGCGTTCCCATCTGGAAAAAGGAGCACTATCACAATGGCGACTCCGGCTGGGTCAACTGCGAGGAGTGCGCGAAACATGGGCATAAGCCGCGAATGGATTACAGCCGCCAGACCGCGCTCAAGGCGATTGGGCCCATGGGACAGCGCAAACTGGCCGCAAGCCGGGTGCTGGTGGTCGGTGCGGGCGGGCTGGGCTGTCCGGTGCTGGCCTATCTCGCCGGGGCAGGCGTTGGCCATCTTGGTGTCGTTGAACACGACCGGCTTGAAGCCAGCAACCTGCATCGACAGTTTTTATATGCACCCGATCAGATTGGAGAATCCAAGATCGAATTGGTCGCGGAGTGGCTAAGGCAATACAATCCGGAAATCGAGATCGAAGCGTTCGACCTGCGCTTCCAGCAATTGGATCTCGATCAACTGGGTAGCTACGACATCATCGTTGAATGCACAGACTGCATGGATACCAAGCTGCGCGTCAACCGCGCGGCGTTGAAGGTGGGTGTGCCCGTCGTTTTCGCCAGCATCTATCAGTTTGAAGGGCAGGTGCAGGTGGTGACTCCTGATTCATCCTGCCTCGAATGCCTCTACGAGGGTGGTGCTCCGCAGGACGTGCCGTCCTGCTCAGTGGCGGGTGTGCTGGGGCCGGTGCCCGGCGTGCTTGGTTCCATCCAGGCGATGGAGACGGTCAAGCAATTGCTGCAGCTGGATGGCCGGCTGGAAAACGAACTGCTCATCGTCAATCTCTCCGACTACGGCATGCGCAGAATCGCACTGCCGCGCAATCCATCCTGTCCGGCGCATCAACCGGATGCCGAACTTCCTGAATCGGTAGAAATTTCTGCGGTGGAGATTCCGCAACTGGGTGCCGTGAATATCGTCGATATCCGAAATCCGGACGAGGTGATGATTGAGCCGTTACCGTGTGCGCATATCCATATCCCGATGGACCTGCTGCTTAATCAGCCGCAGCTGCTCGACCGGGAACAAACCCATGTGCTGGTCTGTGCTGCAGGTGTCCGCACCCAATACACGGCCAATGCGCTGCGAAGCGCGGGGTATAAGAACGTCTATTCGTTGATCGGCGGAAACCGGATGATCAAAGAGTAAGCATTGACCCGCTCATTGATCTGTTAATCAATGTTGCCGCGCCGGAAGATCCCTTCGTAGATGGCGGGTTTGGTCCCTGTCCGGGGCTGGGGGTATTCCTGGATCGGTCTTCCGGGTTCCGGCTGAAAACCGGCGCTTCCAAGCTCCTCAATCAGCTGGTCTTCCGTAAGGAAACATTGGGGCCGGCCTGAAAACTGGGTAAAGACAAACGGCTCATCGGTTACCGGTTCCGTATCGGGCGGGAACGTGTTCCGCGAAAATGTGTAGATAAACAGCGCGGCGCCCGGCCGTGCTGCGCGTGCCGCCTCCCGCAGCGCCTGTCTGTATTCGGCCGCGGAGCGGGCGAGGTTCCATATGCCGTGTGCCACGATCAGGTCGTAGCTGTTATCCTCCACCGGAAGCTGGTCCATCGGCGCGTGCTGGAAGCGGAGTCGCGCCGTCAGGCTTTCCGCGTGTGCACGACGCTCGGCTGCTTCGAGCATAGGCTCCGAAAGGTCGATGCCCAGCACGGTCCACCCCATGCGTGCGAGCGGCAAGGCATTGCTACCCGCTCCGCATCCGATATCGAGCGCCCGAAGTTCCGTGCGCCCGTGTTGCAGTTCCTTTGCATACGCCATCAACACAGGGTTCGGCGGCGAGGTGGCAAACCGGTCGACCACCTCGGGGGAGCTCCAGGGGGTATTCGATGGGGGGTGCGGTGAGGCCATGGGATTTCGTCGTTGTTTACTTCGGGGCCGGCGGGATGATGTCGGCCAATGTTTCAGCCGAGAGGGAGTCGTAAAATGCTTCGAGCGCCTTGCCGAAGCTGAACTTGAGCCTGCACTCCGCCGCGATCGGGCACGTGTTCTTGTCGGGGTTGAAGCATTCGACCACGTCAAAGCTGGCTTCGAACTGTTTGACGACGGCACCGAGGTTGATCTCCTCCGGCTCCATGGCCAGCGCCATACCGCCGCCGTAGCGTCCGCGCTTGAGTTCGAGATAGCCCAGCTTCCCCAGCTTGTTCACCACCTTGACCGTGTGGCTGTAGGAGATGTCGTAGTATTCGCTTATCTCTCGGGCCGACACCATCACATCGCGCTTGTTGGCGACGTACATCAAAACGCGCAGGGCATAGTCGGTATGTTGCTTCAGATTCATGATTACACAAGGGTCGCGATGGGACGCATCCCGCGAACCGATCACGTTGTATCAGTCCGCGGGATCATTTGAACAACTATTCCGCTAAAAACTTGCAGCGGGGCTGCCGTTTGCATGCCGTTGCATTTCGGCTTCGAGTTTCACGCTGCGAGGGAAAAGAATGTTGTTTTCCAGATGAATGTGCTCGTGCAGGTCGGCTTCCATGGCGGCCAATCCTTCGTAGAGCGAAGCAAAGGTCGGACAGGCATCCGGCGGAAGCCGATACCCATCGGTCACCTTGCGCATGACGGCCAGCTCGTCGCCCGCATCGTCGTGTTCCACTTCCATCTGCCGGATCGGGTTGGCCACGCTTCCACAATGGGATACCGGCCTCGGGCCGCCGCCGTTCACGAACGCTTCCGTCTGCTGGATGAGCGGGAAGAGGATCTGCTCCTCCTTCATCAGATGGGCTTCCAGTTCGGAACGGATAGCATCATAGGCACGGCGGAGCTGGGCGAGCATTTGACCGTGCTGCGCACTGTGTGCACGTTCGACTTTTGCGAGCAAGCCATCGAGCCGGGGCAGCTGTACCTTCATGAAGGTGTGGTGCATGTCGACAATATGGTCAACCAGGGCGCTGAGCGATTCCCGGTTCCAGTCGGTTGTTTCGGGTTCCGGGTGTTGCGCCAGTGCTTTTTCAAGCGCCGTCTCCACGGCAGGCCAGGCTAGGGTGGAGGTCTTGGCAGCTGCGGCCATCGTCTTTTTGCCACCGCAGCAGTAATCGATACCCAGTTCTTCGAGCGTTTGTCGAAGTTGGGGGTAGCGGACGACGAAATCGCCGACCGATGTGGTTTTGTCTATTATGGATCTCATGATGTTCTCCTTGTTTTTCTATATTGGGTGATTACGCCGGTTCCGGCGGAGCATCGGGCAGCTTGACTTTTTTGCGCACCTGAATCGGCAGCAGGTCGAACCCGAAGCGCAGCAGGCAGCCGACGCCGGCCAGGAAGACCACGTCGCCGATCATCCGCATCCAGCGCAGGGTCTGCACCCAGGGCTGCTGCAGGAAGTCTGCGCTGCGGGCATACCAGAGGCCGTGGTCGACGCTGGCAATCGTTTGCGCGATGCCGATCGGGAAGAGGCTCAGTGCAATCATCAGTCCCAGGCCGCCGTTCATGCCCCAGAAGGCCCATTTGAGCCAGGTCTCGTTCCACGGCTTATGCGGCTGGATGCATCGCAGCACCAGCAGGATCAGACCTAGACTGAGCAGGCCGTAGACGCCGAACAGCGCGGCGTGGGCATGCACCGGCGTGGTGTTGAGGCCCTGCATATAGTAGAGCGCGATCGGCGGATTGATCAGAAAGCCGAAGACGCCGGCACCGAGAAAGTTCCAGAACGAGACGCCCATGAAGAAGATGAGCGGCCACTTGTAGCGCTGCATCCACGGGGCGCTGTCGAGGTGGCGCATCGTTTCGCGCGCTTCAAGCCCGAGCAGGATCAGCGGCACCACTTCGAGCGCCGAGAATGCCGCGCCGATGGCAACCACGGAGAAGGGCGATCCGGAAAAGTACAGGTGGTGAAACGTGCCCGGTATACCGGTGATCAGGAAGATGCAGCTCGAGAAAAGTACGGCGCGGCTGGCGCTGTTGGCCTTAACGAGTCCCAGCTTGCAGAAGATCGTGGCCAGCGCGATCGTAGCAAACACTTCGAAAAAGCCTTCCACCCAGAGATGGATAACCCACCAGCGCCAGTATTCCATAACGGAAATATGAGTCTTGGCACCGTAGAAGAAGCCGGAGGCGTAAAACAGGCCGATCGCGGTGGCGGCGAAGGTGAAGATTTGGATGACTTGGCGGTTGTCGTCCCTTTTCTTCAGGGCCGGCCAGATGCCGCGGAGTACCAGCGTCAGCCAAAGCAGCAGGCCGACAAAAAGCAGGATCTGCCAGAACCGGCCGAGATCGACATATTCATAGCCCTGATGACCGAACCAGAAGTTATGTTCCAGCGGCATTTGCTGCATGACGCCGAACCATTCGCCGGCGAAGGAGCCGGCCACAACCAGCAGCAGCGCGACGAAGAGGGCATTGACCCCGAACCGCTGGAAGCGGGGTTCGCGGCCACCGATGATCGGGGCGAGAAAAAGCCCGGTGGTCAGGAAGGCGGTGGCGATCCAGAACATGCCGGCCTGCACGTGCCAGGTACGGCTGACGGCATAGGGTAGGAATTTCGATATCGGAATTCCAAAGAATTCCTGGCCTTCCACGGTGTAGTGGGCCGTCAGCGCGCCGAGCATGACTTGCACGCCCAGCAGCAGGAAGACTACCAGGCCGTATTTCCACAGTGCTTTCATGGAGGGTGTCAGCTTGAAGCCTTTCATCGGATCTTCGGCTGGGGCGGTCGGCGGTTCGTCTTGTGGATGCTTCTTGCGGAAGGCTTCGCACCAGATCAGTCCACCGACGGCAGCCAGCAGCAACACGATGCTGATGATCGACCAGACAAAGTTGGCCCCGGTCGGTTGATTGCCGACCAGTGGTTCGTGCGGCCAGTTGTTGGTGTAGCTGATATCATGGCCGGGGCGCTGTACGGCGCACGCCCAGCTGCTCCAGAAAAAGAATCCGGCCAGCTGTCTGCGCAGGTCGGGATTCTTCACCGCGTTTTCATGCATCGCATAGGCTTCGCGCAGGTCATGCAGTTCGGGTTCCCCGCTGAACAGTTTTTGATAGTGGGCGGCAGTTTGGCGGACGGCTTCGGCTCGATCGTCAGAAATTGTGAGGATCCCGGTTTCGGCATCGTAACCGTTATGGCGCATCTCCGCTTTCAGGCGGCTTTCGAGTTCCGCGCGTTGTGTCACGTCG